>NZ_WACR01000006.1 GCF_008806325.1 Salibacter halophilus | reverse complement strand
CTCCAAGCACTACATCTCGGCTCGCTTTTCTGAGGTTAACTTCGAGTGTGTAGAGATGCTGTACGAAACCATCGATTCCAGTTACGTGGCCGAGTGTCTTCAAGTGTATCCCAATGGAATTCTACAAAACCAAAAATACAACGAGTTCGTCTCTGCCAGTAATCAAAAGGTGCAGGGAGCCAGCTCAGGAACTGCTGACATTACCTACACGATTGAAAATGCCGCAACTACTTCATCAAACGGCACCAGTTATTTTGAATACGATATTTATGTTTCATCTTCTACTGATGTTTACTTTGACAACGGTTTAGTTCGCATCCAATACAACACTGATGCATTCGGGCAAAACGTGGTGGGCAACAACAAGGTGACGGCCCAGCGCGGAACCGTGACCGCATCGATGGGCGATTACTACGCCCCTTCACCGGGCGACATTTCAACTGATGTATTTGCTGTGGGTGTAGGAGCTGAGCTGAATACGTACAACAGATACCACCTCACTTCTACTCCAACTCAACTGCTCCATGTAAAAATGGAAATCAGCGACTGCAGCGAGCTGCCTGATTTGCAATTCACCGATCAATCCACGATGCTCACGCTCTCGCTCTACACCAACTCACCGGGTAGTTCAAACCTCATTTCGTTTGACAACATCACCGCTACTGATACAGAAAACCGGGACCTGTGTACCATGAACATCACGGGCATGGCACCTTTACAGGTAAATGGCGGAACTGGCGACATCGTCACCATCACGGGGAATTTTTTCGGCTCCACAAAAGGAACAATCATGATGAGAAATACTGATGACGGGGGCGCATCCTGGATTCCGCTCGATGACTACGACATCACGCAGTGGACCGACAACGAGATCAAGATCCGTGTGCCTTCAACGCTACCGATTGACGCAACAAACCCAAATCAATTAAAAACACCTGGTTCAGGAAAAATAAAAGTCATCACCCAATCCGGTTCGAGTGCACAAACTGACTCAACTCTAGAAGTCTATTATTCCTGGAAAAATGGATTTACACTTAACTTTAGTAAATCAAAAGTTTTTTTAGCTGGTATAGACAGTGTTTACGATGAAAACAGCACCAACCAGCAACTGGGCTATTCGCTTATTCCGAACCCCAACATCGTCAACAACAGCAACGCCCTGGGGTGTGTGCGAAAAGCGATTGACGACTGGATATGCGCGACAGAAATCAGGTGGCAACTGGATGATAGTTCTTATGCTCTACCAGATGTTAGAGATACAAACTCTTCCATTCGCTTCGGTCAAACTGAAGCTTCACATGTTCTGGGCGAGACAAGTGTGTGGTATTTAAACTGTAGTGACCCTAATAATAATCCAATGGGGTATAACCCTGATATTGACATCACTCTCTCCAATGCTCCCAACCACAACTGGTTTTACGACAGTACCGGCACTCAGCCTCAACCGGCAGGGAAATTTGATTTTTATTCTGTTATTCTGCACGAACTAGGTCACGGCCACCTGTTGATGCACGTGAACCAAACCGATGACCTGATGTACTGGGAAGCAAAGCACAGCCCTAATAATTCTCTTCCCTGGAATGAAAGAATGACATATTTTTCACTTGCAAATCTTGATGGTGGTCAGGCCATTGTCAATGAAAGTCAATCGGTAAACTTTAGTTTTTGTAATGGTCAAAATCACACAATGGTTCCGCTCCAAAAACAAAACTGCAGCGTGGCGCTGTACACCGACAAACTCAAAGAACCCCGGGAAACCGATCTCACGGCCTACCCCAATCCCTTTGAGCGCTTTGCCAAACTCGAGTTTGAACTGGAACGACAGGCAAACGTGGGCTTAAAACTGTACAGCCTCGATGGACGTTTGGTGCGCTCAAAACCGGGCCAGCAGTACTCGTCAGGTAAACACCGGATCGAGATAAACGGGAACGATTTGCACAGTGGCCTGTATATTGCTATCTTAGCCATTGGCAGCAACGAGTATCCCGTGAAACTAATCAAACGATAATGTCAAAAAAGCTACAACTATCCAAGCCACGGCCGGCAGCACTCCTGGTGTTGCTGGCCTTTATTTCCGCTTCCTGCACCCTGTTGATGCCAGCAGAAAAGCGGCAGTGCTACAGTACGTTAAAGGATTTTGCTGATGAGCATTGGAAATTCAAAGACACTCTATTAGTTGAAAGTATCGAACTTTTTAGAGCAGCAAACAGTAAAGAAATAGATAGCTGTGTTAAAAAGATGTCTGAAAAGGATATTAAACGAATATTCGGCAAGCCTCATGAAATTGTGGTAACACGCTCTAATGTAACCCAATACTATTACTTCATGTTTGAAGCATGTTATCCTATAAGCGAAGCAAAATACTGCAAGTATTATGCTTTTGATTTCAATTCAGAAGGAGCTTGTATTGGCTTTGTTAATGGAGCAGTTGAAAAAAGTCATTAAAATGAATTTAAAAACCTGCTTTTCACTGCTCAGTCTTGTTTTGATTTTCGCTTCGTGTGCGCTGTTGATGCCGGAGGAAAAACGTCAGTGCTACCGTAAGCTGAAGGATTTTGCCAAGGAGAATTGGAAATTCTCAAATCACGACAGCATACTAGTTGAAGACTCTACACTTTTTCATTCGGTAATAAGAATGGGAGGAATAAGTGATTGTGCAGTTGGTATGCAACCAAAAGAGATTAAAAGGATTTTTGGAACACCTCATGAAATTGTAAAAACCAAACACAAGTCAACTAAAAGAGTGGCAAGGTTTTATTACTTCACAGTGTTTTGTTATCCTTCTGTTTCTAAAGTAAACTTCTGTAGCTACTATTCTTTTGATTTTAATAAGAAGGGCGAATGTACATCCTTTGATGCAGGAGGTTTCCAAAAAGAGGTTTGTGGTGATGGGAGTGGGTAAGGATGTTTTTTATTTCAAAAACTCTCTTACAGAGAAAAGATTAGACTTCTTCCATTTTACGTATTTTTTTTCCATTACAAATTCCAACATAGAATTCATTTTGCCCTTGAATAAGTAAAAAAATCACAGCGGCTAAATTCTCTCCAAGCTTAAATTGACTTTTGATCATTTTTATATCTCTTTTTGATGGGCTAGGAATTTTTTCAGGATGAGTATGCCACTCTCCTAGATAGATAGTTCTTTTATTACTATTAACATATTCATAATCAACTACTATCTGAGCATTTTCTTTATTTCTCTCAAATGAATATCTCGTAGCCTTATCTAAGTCATTAGGCTCCGTAGCTTTAGTCAAATAAAATTCATTGCCAATAACTTGGCCCAACAAAATTCCTCCAGCTTCATTTTTAGCAGATTTATCCTGAATGTGGTTCTCCAGTATTTGTTGAACATTATTAGTAATAATCAACTTGGTTTTTTTGTACTTGAAGATTCTCACAATTTGTGTTCTATGATATTAAAACTGTCTTTTACCTGATAGTAATCAGATAATTCTATACCCATTTTATCTAACATATTAAAATCCCCTACCCATGTATATGCTTTACTCTTTTGTGTATCACTATTAGATATTTTTTTCCATAAAAATGGATAAAGTTGTGACAAAAAGTAAATTACATTTGACCCTGAATATGGCATATATGAACTTTGACAGCTTGCCTCCTTCATTTTAAATAGTTCGTTCCCTCTCAAATATTCACTCTTTTTTATTACATTGAATTTAAATAGTTTCCTTTCTTCTGTAGTTTCATAAAACTCTTCATACCTCACATTATCAGGATCAATATAAATACAATGACCGCCAGCTAAATATGGCTCCACCCAAAATATGAATGTAGGTATATTAATAGTTCCTTTCTTAATAAGATCAACGATATATGTTTCTACATTTTGCTTTCCTACAGCCAAAAACAAGAAATCAGAATTATTCAATAGTTTAGTTTCTTTATTACAATAATTTAATACTGATTGATCATACGAATTAACTTTCAATTTTGGGTTCTTCCTAACTAAGTATTCTTTAATCGCCTTTGCTTTGTTTGCTCTTACATGTTCAAAACCTAATAAATGTCTACCTGTGTTTTCGATCGTAAGCAAATCCGGGTCAAACAAAATAAATTCTGACCCTTGAAATCCACTTAAAAAGTGAACCAAATGTGAACCAACACTCCCTAGACCAGCAATTGCAAACTTTTTCTCGTGATCATCATTTGTATAACCACTCGACCTTCTCATAACTCGCTCGTGAGTAAAATCTTTAGGTGATATACGAAAAACATATTTATGCCCCTGTATTCCCTTAGTTGACATTGCTTTTAAAGCACTTAATTTACCTGAAAATCCTTTAGCAGATGATTTAGGAGAAGGATAGAACCAGCCCAAATAATGATCCTTCCTATTAACTCTTTTTTTGAACAAAATTAACTTGTAGGCAGAATTATTATTTAAATACTTTTTAAAGTCATGGTAAATATCATCACTAATATGTTTGATAATTTCAACTGAATCATGACAGTTAATATGATACGGAGGTCGATCATTTAATAAATCTTGATCTATATAAAACACATCATTTTCTACATACCTCATGTTATGTTCATCTAAAAATACTTTAAACCTTTGTGCTTCTTTATTATTTTGAAATAAGATATGTTTAAATCCTCTAAATCTCTTTTCAAGCGAAATCAACGTAACTTTTATTTCACTTGGATTAACAGTAATAAATGACAAAACCTCAGTATTAACATCATTTTCATTTCCATATTGATTTTCCCAATATGAAAGGAACTCTTCTGTAAAGTCTGAGAAGTTTTTTTGGGCGATACCATTTTCAATTATTTGTCTAGCTTTTAGTAAAACTTCTTCAATAATCTCAAATGGTTTATCAATATTTGTTGTTGCTAGAGCTTTATCAATGGTGCATACAAATCGATTTGTATCAACATGAGGAATATGTTTAACTTCCTTGTAACTGGACTCGTTTAAAAAGACATCTGGCAAGCTAACAGGAAAATCATGCATAAAACAAAGAAGGAATGTAAGTTCCTTCTGACCACCTTCAGGAGTCTCTACGGGCCTTGATATGCTCCATACTTCTTCAAATTTTTCAAACCATTTGTTACTTTCTTTTTTTTCCTTATCTGATAAAACCTCAACGTTTTCAATTTTGCTGAGTTTATCAAAAGATTGCTTTCTTAATAGCTCAAAATAAGTCATTAGGCACTTTTTGCTGTATCCCCTATTATTGGCTTTTGAGAATGTTTTTCCGCTCCTTCAATACCGTCCTTTGCCAAAGAACAAGGAAAGCGATCACCTAAATGTTTCTGCCATTTAAGACAAGCATCTTTCTGGTTATTATTTGCTATAGCTTGATTAGCAGAATTTATAAAGCTTTCAAGCCTCTCAAGAAAATAATTTTTATTTGAATTTGAGTAGTCAATAAATAGATCCTCGTCCTTCGGTGTAGTCGGCCTAGGACATTTGCACTCATTGTTACTTAAATATTGCTGTATCCTTTGCAAAGTATCTCTCAAAGAGATGTCATCTCTCTCATTTGCAACATAATTTTCTGCTGCCAATATGGTCATGATTATCCCTGGAGGCATTTCTCCTCTTAAGTGATCTCCCCATCCTTTTAAATACCGAACTATTCTTCTCAACTGTACATCATTTTTACGAATATCTGTTAACCAACGTTCGTATTCTGAATACATCTTACTCTCAAGAATATATGATTTTTGAAACCCCGACTCTATTTTCTCCTCAAACCAAGCAATAAACTCTACAGGATTACTTAATATCCACCCTTTCTTTTTATGAGCAAGATCTGCTGCTTCGTCATTATCCGCATAATATATTGGTAGATCAATATGGAATTTCTCCTTTTTGTAAATAACTCTAACACAAGTATCTTTATCACTCACAGTCCCATATTTTTCACTCTCTCCAACAGAGAAAGCAACCCATTTATGAAATGTATCTATAGTAGCCCTTTCTTCTTTCTTTAATTTCCCGACAAAGTACACTCCATCATCTAGATCAAAGTCATCATCTTTAGGCGTGATAATAGTATCCATTACAAATGAACCTTGACTTTGAAACTCCAATTTATGATTGCCAATTTCGTCTTCTGGAAGATCTACAAATCTTCTTTTCATACGATCTCTTAAATTATCCCTGACCTGTCGTAATAACTCTCTTTTATCATCACTTAGTTTAATTGTAGAGTTGTAATGTTTAAATAATTCGTTACAGTTAGCCATATTATTATTATTTATAATGTTAGAATATTCCTTTTAGTTTTTTTGATTTAAATTCAACTTCCATAATACCTCGTGTCTGTTCTTTTCTATTAGTAAAATAATGTCCAATCAATTTTTGTGGTTCATTATTATGTGCTGGTATGAATTTCAACATATTTGCTCCCTCATGACAATCAAGATCTGCATTTTCTTTACTGCCATTATTAAAGTAGTATAAATAAATACTATGAAATCCATCTTCTTTTTTTATACTCTCAACTAAACTTTTTGAATTCGTACTAGGCTTATTTTCATTTTTAAAATATGAATTTACCTTAATTGCTGAAGAAGTCTGTTTTACCTCTACAAAACATTCAGTTTCACCAGGACTACCATGAAACTCATATTTCACTTTCCCCTCGTACCTCCCATTTATATTAGGCACATCAACTAACAAGTTAAAAACGGGTAGTTTCCACAATACCCTATCATACAAAAGCAGAAAAGAAGCAATTAAGGAAGCATTTCCAGGAGCTCTTAGAAATTCAATATTTGCATCTTTCATAAGTGGAAACAATAGACCATCTATTATAAGATCTATGAGTCCTGCAAGACTCAGTATAATTACTATTAACGGTGTTGTGTAATAATATTTAAAACTCATTAGTTCATATAATTTCTGCCTTTTTATCAGCTGATTAACTACTTTTAAACATAGCTATCCATTTACTACAATGAATAGGAAGCAATCTGATGACTACATCACAACGGTGTTAGTCATACCGAAAGAGAAAAAATGAGGGGAGAGATGCAGATTTGAAAATATTTCTACATTTGCAGCCTCCAATCTCAAATTTGGAAAAATTCATGAGCTGTTCCTGTCCGCAAAAACTGTAACAGCTCATAAAAAATTCTAGCAGTTGCTCTCTTCGGGCAACTGCTTTTTTTCACAGTTAACAGAAATTAACAAGAAAAGTGCCAAACGTTGAAACATGTGTTTTTGAATACAAAACAGCCAGTTTGACATACGTTTGGGCAAAAAAAAATGTCATGTTAATGACAAGTTGTACTTATTGAAAAACAATAAGTTTTGACACACAGACATTATATAAGCCACTACTACTTTCTTACTCCAAGCTTTAAGTTATAATTCGGCTAATCATTAAAAATGAAAAGTTGATATTAGAGTCTTATCATATCAAAAGACGATTACTAAAAGCGATATTGTATTCTAAATAGAGAACCTCTCTTTTAACTTTGACTTTATTCGTTCATCAATAAATGAACAAAGTTCATCTCCATCTGCAAATTCATAACTTAGATAATTATGATAATCCCCTTCTGAAAGAAAGCATATGAACAAACCCCAAACAATCCAAATCTTTCTTCCTGATGGTTCGCCCAGTAGCGTGATAATTGCAGCGTTGAGTTAAAGACTTTGCTGATAAAAACTGGAAATTCAAAGAGTATTAAACCCACAAACAAAAAAGCCCCAACAGCGCAATGCTATCGGGGCTTTTTAAATTATTGGGATACTAATTAAAAGTGAAACATCACTTTTAGTGCTCCCTGCATGTTGTCAGTATCCATGTCGAACTCGCGTTCTCCACCGAGTTCTGTTTCTACCTCTTCAACACCGGTAAAGCTCGCTCTCTCGATGCGTGATACGCCATCAGCTTGTGAGCGATACATTGGGCCCCAGCCGAATTCACCACCAATTGAAAGCTTTGGTGCCACGAAATACTCAACTCCAACAAAAGCTCTCGCTCCTACCATCCAGGTAGTTCCTGCCTCTGAGAGGATAGGACGTTGAGAACCCTG
This sequence comes from Salibacter halophilus, assembly GCF_008806325.1. GTDB lineage: Bacteria > Bacteroidota > Bacteroidia > Flavobacteriales_G > Salibacteraceae > Salibacter > Salibacter halophilus. The sequence goes on along the minus strand of NZ_WACR01000006.1, from coordinate 256,621 downwards.
TGTTGATGTACCGGCATCAAAATCATCAGTATAAAAAACAGATGGGTTTGATTCTGTAAGCGCATTCCCGTATTCGTACTCTGTGCTCTGAGTAGAAAGGCCTAACTGGAGCTCAGCTCCGTAGTAACCCTGAATACGCGAGTTCCCTTTACGTTTTTCAATACCTCCGCTCAGTAAATAGATTCCCGTGTTCTGAACACGAGTATCTTCTACCACATCCTGTGGAGATAAAGCGCCCATATCCTGAACAAAGTTGTCAGTCTTCGTAGAGTTAACGCCAATGCGCAATGCACCACGAATAACAAAGTCTTCTTCCATGAAGTACTTTCCAAAAATAGTTTGGTTGTTATTCAGGAATCCAAAGGCTGTTGTGTTTCCTGAAGTTCCGTTCATCGTGTTTCCCAAAAAGTTGAGAAAAGGAACAGCATTTACACCGAGTGCCCAATCGCCCTGTTCAGGAAGGATAGGGACTCCTTTTTTGCTTTTGAGTTGCATATCATTTTGCTGATCTGCACTCTCGTCATTCTGAGCCATTGCACCTGAAAGCACAAATGTCCCGGCTATTATTAATGAAGCTATCTTTTTCATATCAATTTAGCTTTTTGAGATTCTTATTGATAAATGATGTCGTAAACCTTCGTCTGCTGATGAGTAACTGTGATTGAGTCTGTCATCATAGAGAAATTAACGCTCTGTGTGTTGTTGTTAGAGTCGAGAACAACATCTCTTTTGAACTCATCACCATAAATTTCAACAGCAACCGTTTTAGAGCCTGCTTTTACGTTGAGCTCGTAGTTTCCATCAGCATCGGTTGTTGCTGTGTAAACTTTTGATGGGTAGTTGAAATTTGGATCAACATTCGTTGTGAGATCTGCAGTGCTGATACGTGCATAAATGTTGATTCCCTCTACGTTTTCCAAATTTGTCACAAAATTTGTGTCATTGCGCAGGTCGAGTTGTGCCTGTACATTTCCTGTAATCGTGGCAGAAGTAGAAACATTCACTTCTTTGGGATCATCTTTTTCACAGCTTGTAAACATTATAGCTGCTCCGGCAAGGGCCAGAATTGAAATTTTCAGTCTTTTCATAATTCATTAATTTTTAGGTTAAACTGGGGTAAAAGTAATGTTTTAATAGATGCAGAATAACAACACAACCCTTTTTAGCTTAACTTTTTACAAACACGGTTACGTGGAAAGATTTTCTTTTTTTTGATGCAACCATCCCTAAAAATAGGCTCTAACTTGCATGTTTCCAGTGTGTATGGTCTTTACATCAGTCGATTTGCGACCGGCATAAGTTAGGTTGACCTGGAGGTTTTTACCTATGCTGCGCTGGAAGCTTACCTCCCACGTCCCATTCACTCCCGAGTTGAGCCCCTGGAGCATTTCATAAGCAACCGGGCTATTAGTGGGCCCGTCAAAATCGATATCGATGTAGCTGGCTTTCATAATCACGCTTCCCTTGCCTACCTGATTCCACCTAAGCTCGCTGTTGACACTTTGCGTAGTGGCCGTTTCACCATCTATCTCGGGTAATGTGTTGTTTTGCTCATCGTACTCAACGCTCAACTTAACCTGAACTTTAGCGCTGGGTTGATACGTTACAACCGGCTCTGCGCGGTAGTACTCGATGTTGTAATTGCGGTTCTGAAAAAACTCTGATGAAGTACTTTTTGTCCCCAATCTGCCAATCAGGTTTATTTGCCAACTATCGATAAAGTTCAGGCGCAAATCGGTAAGGTGGTAACGGTCAGATCGCGATTCAAAGCCGTTGCTCAACAGGTTTTTATTCACCAAATCCTGGTACGTCCACTCCATTCCGTAATTCTCATTTGATCTGTTGAAAAACAACGTGTTCCTGAATGAGTTGGTCATGGAAATCAGCACGCTGTCGCTCGCAGCACGGTAAAACGGATTGAATCGGTCAAAGCCTTCATCTCGGAGCGTTTTCCGGCTGATGCGGTAAGATGACTGATTGGAAAACTTCGCCAGGAATTCCTTCAACCCATCTTCGTTACGCCAGGCTCTGACCGGCATTAGATTTAACTGTTGATTGAACTGGTTGGAATACGTTCTCACAAAGTCGTTCGTGGTGACAGAAATACGCATAAAATTCGCCTGGTCCTGAAATTGAGCAATTTCAAACTCGTCCTGTTCCTGCACATCATTCCCGTTGTAATCAGTCCAGGTGTAGGTTCCCTGACCCGGAGCCACCTCAACGTAAACGTATTCTTTCTCCTCTTCCAGTCCGCCACCAATCTCGTAAAAACTGGTGCTCGAAATTGCTCCTTCAAGCGCTCTGAACGAATACTCGAGCCGACTGATCAGGTTGCGCTCCGGATCGCCATCGTAAATGGAAGTATCCTGAACTTCAAGCGTACGGTAAGTGGCTTTTCCTTTGAGCGTACTGTTGGGATTTTTGTTGAGGGCAAACTGGAAAGCGTACATGTTCCCGAGTGTAGCCGTTTGCAAATTACCGTTTTTCACGCCTCTGTCTGTTCGGTTGGTGTAACCCAGTTTGTAAAAATTCTCGGCCGAGTCTGCCTTTTGGACAAACGCCTCCCACTCCCACCAGCCGTAGGCTGTGTTGTTGAGCGAATCGGTTTGTGGCGTGTAGCGCAGATTGTTTTCCAAATCATCGCGGTAACCGATTTCCAAAAAGCTGATTTCCTTTGTAGCTAGCGTTTTGTGGCGGTAATATTCTGATTTTGACAACTCGCCCGATGTTGTGGTTTGGCTGGCATCAAAATCCACGTCAAATCCGTTCCGCTCTACATTTACTTTTCCCGAATGGCGGAGCGCTTCATATTCAGAGCCGCCCATGAAACTCTTGAAAGCGTAATCCATGCTCCCCAGGCTATCTTTGAAAAGCCCAAGATTGAAAGTTGGTAGAAACTGCGTTTTGGTCAGATCCAAGTCCCGGATATTCCAATCGCGGTCAAATTCAATTGAGCGGAATCGCTGGATGGGTTCAAAGGTGTCGTTTACGTACTCAATATCACCACCTACGGAGAGCGTGAGCGGTTTTTGGCTCTGACCGAGAGGTTGATTGGTCGAAATGCCGGCTCTCACAGCCTGACCGTAATCATCGCCCGAGTCCTCATCGCTAAACGTGTTGAGATCGGTTTTAGAAAGGGCCACCTCAAAAAACGAAGATGTTCGTTCGTTCACATCGTACGTTCCGCCAAAGGTGAACATCTGGCGCTGCTTGGGTGTGACGAGCAAAATCACTGGCTCGTACCGTCCCTGGGGCTGTCCATTCACAGGCGCAATGTATTCGTAAACGCGGCCATTGGCCCCGGATTGTACTTCGATGTAATTTCCGTTGCCGGGACCCACATCGCTGAATTGCACGCGGTAAATGGCGCTGTCGGGATTGGTGCTGTAAACGTAAATGGAATCGACTCCGTTGTTCTCTACCGAATCTGGAATGCGTTTGTAGAGGACTTCGCCCTGTTGATAGCCAACTGCATTGGCCGATGGCGCAAACGCGTTTTCAATGTCATCGCCCACGTTTTCCAAAATATTTCGCTGGTTGTCGTTGATATCCTGCTGAAACGGCTGATTCTTGCTGTCCTGCTCGCTATAAGCATTGAAGTTGAGTTTGAGCTTGCCCAAATCGAGGTTGTCGTGAAACTCGAGCAATGAGCGCGCATAAGCCTGGCTGCTGTACTGAAACTCCACGATAATACGCTCGTCCTTCGTGATCGGCTGGAGAGCTGTAAACGTAATTTCGGCTTTGTTGTAATCGATCACGTAATCGTAATCCTCACCGCGCTTGAGCAACTTTCCATCGATGTACACCTTTTCCGTTCCACTGAGAATGATGATGAATTGCTCATTGTCTGATCCCGAGAGACGATAAGGTCCCTGGTTTCCCTCCACACCCTGAATGATGTTGCGGGCAAATTTACCGCGAGACAGGGCAGCACTGGCTCCCACTTCATTTTTGTAGTCTTTATCACGGTCAGAGCCGAACGAAAACTCGGTCTCGAATGCTCCGCCTCGCAGCCTTTTTTGGTAATCGAGGAAATAGCTATTGGGATCTTCGATCATGTAATCTCCGGCCGTGAGCTGGCTGTTATCGCCATAAACCTGGATGTACACCTGGTCAAAATCCTGGAGTTGCTGCGTGTTCCCCTCTGGCTGAACGGGAATATTCTCGTCAGATATTGCTGCTCGAACGCCCACGTCATCAGTGATTTTTCCATTCAACTGCAAATTGAGGTTGGAGTTCACGCCCAGGTTCTGATTGTTACCAAAATTGATTCCGCGCGAAATACTGCCCGATTTGTTGAGACTGCTCAACGTGAATCCTTCACCGGGATCGGGCGCTTTGACGTAAGAAAACGGATTTTGCTTTCCCGTGTAATCGGGCCGGAAAGTATTGGGGTTTTTGTTTTGGTAGGTTCTGAACATCTCAGTGGGAAAAATGCGGTACGTAATTTCGATAGAATCGGTTGTGGCGTTTTGGGGAACGAGCTTGCTTTCGCCCGCCAAAAGTTCAAACTGAATTTTGGGTTTTGTGACCACCGAGTTGGGAATCACCGGCAACGAATCGATTTGAATGGTATCAGTTACCGGGCGTTTTACCGTGCGGATATTGGAGAGCTGACCGCTCACCAACAAAGGGAAGCCACTGACAATGAGCGCTGTAAAAAGTAAACGAAGAATTTCCCTTTTCATATCCATCGCACCGTTTAGGCGAGTGTTGCAAATGAACGCATATTGAGGGAATTAAGTATGTTATTGCGGAAAGGTGATAGTATATATAATCTCATGCTGCACTCAAGAACAAAATACAGTCATAAAATAACATTCTCAGTAAAAAAGGCCGCTTGATCGAGCGGCCTTCAAATCTAACCCTACACTAAAAAAAACTAACTTTCACCTACTAAGGTAAAAATACTTTTCAAAAAAGCCGTATATGATAACAGCTTTTTCAATTTATGCTTTACTCAAGCACATTGTAAAATTAAAAAACTTTAGCGGAAAATCAAAAATGAATAGTTTAGATTTAATTATTGCTAAAATACCAGAATAACAAGAAAACCCTGACAAGTTTACCATTTTCTCCTCCGGGCAAGAGTTTTATTCTTCCCGTAGATCGAACTGTTCAAAAGCAAAAAATTGGGCACAAAAAAAGGAGCCATCTACCGACAGCTCCTTATTCAAACCTACTATTTACACAATGAAAAAACCTATTTTTTCATTATCCTAAATTTAAAAAAACTTTAGCTGTAAAAAAAGCCGCCACGATGGACGGCTTCATTTTAATCTACTAATCACCTAAAAAACTATCTATTGATTCAATAGATCAAAAAGGGAGTTGATAAAACAAAAAACCTAACAGGTTTAGGAAACCTTTCTGGTTTGCCGCGTTTACCTCCCGGCAAGAGTTTTAGTCTTCCTGTCGGTTGACTGGCTTGAATATACATTATTCACTTTTTCTAAGCAAAAAATGATATACATTGCTATTGGAAACAGTAATAGCGTAGGAATCCACAAACTCGTATCCGTTAGCAGACATAAAGTTCAAGGCATCTACCATCGAGTTAAATTCTAAATTTTTTCCTTCTTTGTCTTTGATTACGGTGTTTTTAGAAGCTTTGAGAAACTTTACTTCCTGACCAAAATCTATTTGAATATTGAGTTTGGAGCTAAATGCTTTAGATGCACCAACAATTTCGACATACTGCACATCGATTTCATCAATTGGTGAGCCATTAACAGTTTGAGCATTTCCTATATTACTTGTGAATGCGATTATTACTACAATTATAATTGTCTTTAAAATTTCATGTCTATTCATTTTAGTTGTTAAGTAAAAGAAACCCGAGAGATCAACTTGAACTGCCGGGTTTGGGGTGGCTTAATTTTCAGCGGTTGTTTTATTATTCAAGTATAGTGCCATCAGTGAAAATGACTTTTTCAGGCTTCCAAACTACTTTAATATCTTTTAGTTCTTTATTTTTAAGCCTTTGGTGTTCATCTGTAAATTGGTTGTAATCACTTTGAGCATTCCATTTTATTTGCTCACCAGATTTGATTGGCTGGTCATACGTTAGATTAAGTGAGTAAATTTCTTCATCAAAAACATCGTTGAAAACGACTGCGCCTTTTACAGCTCTTATGTCTTTATCACTCTTGTTTTTAATTGCAAAACCATACGTAAGAAATTCTTCGTACTGAGCTTCATAAAATCCTTTATCAAAACAACTCACCATTACGGCATTTTGAAGTCTCTCTATACGCTCAGCTTCTTCACGAGCAGCTTTTTCAGCCATAGCTTTTTGTTCCGCTTCTTTTTCCTCTTGCTTCCTTTTCCATTCCTTTCCTTCTTCTAAAATCTCGCGATATGTCATCCCCTCAATGCTTTCCTGCTGAAACGCCTTTCGCATTACGGTTCCGATCAATAATTTTTTGTCACTGGAATCGAGTTCTTTACTCAATACTTTAAAATCTTCCTTTGACGATTCTTCAGTATAGGTCCTGTCAAGTGGTGATGAGCAAGCTGTAATTACAGCAACTAATAAAATGAATATTCCTTTTTTCATGTTTTGATTATTTTGATTCCTCACAAAACAGCAAAACATATTTGTCAAATAGAGTCAACAAGTTGGAAGTTACCCTCACATTGACTTCATTTGTCGCAAAACTTTTGTTTTGTTTAATCAAAATCGCATATACCGGGTATTTTCATTGATTAATTACCTCAAAGCTAAACCTCCTAAGAGCTGCCGGAATTTATCTTCGCTATTAGAAATTTCCCAACGTTCAGTTTATCGATACATCGACTTATTAATTCAACTTGGTTTTGATGTGCAAAAGGACCGGTACGGGAAATTTTTCATCCCGAATAAAGAAAATACCCCTGAATTTAATCCACAGGAAATTGACTTTTTGAAAAAGCTGGTGAAGACTGCCGGTAAAAGTTCAAAACTAGCTCATAGTGTGCTTAATAAAATCAGCAGTTGGTCAAACCTGGAAGTTGGCGCTGAAAACCTTTTCAATGCTCACCTGGGCAAGGTTATTGAAAAACTATCTCAGGCAATTGCTGAAGAGAAACAGGTTGTTTTGAAAAAGTATTACTCAGCCAACAGCCAATCAATAACAAACCGTTTAATTGAGCCTACAAAATTTACAGATAACTACGAATCAATATCAGGGTTTGAAGTTGGTACTAAGAAGAACAAGTTTTTCAACATAGAACGCATCTCAGAAGTTGAAATTCTCGACAAGCACTTTCAGTTTGAAGAGCAGCATCAGTTTTATAAGCCCGATGTTTTTGGGTTTAGGGGAAATAAAATGGAGAAGGAAGTTGAGTTAAAACTTTCTCTGCGGTCTCGCCTGTTGCTCAAAGAAGAATATCCGTTGAGTAGCCCCTTTATCAAGCCTCTCGGTTCTGAACAATACCTTTTTAAAACGAAAGTACAAAGTTACAAAGCTCCGGCTCGCTTTGTTTTGGGCTTAAAAAGTGACATTGAAGTTTTGGGAGACAAAGGGTTTATTCAGTTTTTAGATGATCTATAAAAAAAGCCACCCGTAAAGGATGGCCTCAAATCAATAAAAAACCTAACCAATTATTATTCTCATTATACTTCAAATCTAAAAAAATTAAAAAAACTGCCACATTAAAGGCGGCTTTTTCCATTCCCTTAGAGAAGGGAATTATGAAAATTAAAAGAGATATAAAACTACAAATTTTAATCCATTTTAAAGATTCACTCTCTTTTTCCTTTAATTTGAAAGATCAACTCAATATCTCATGACAATAACAGACTACATCACCAGCATCGACAAACGTTACAAAACTGGTATTTCCCGTGAACACTCTTATCGCGGAGACCTGCAAACTTTACTGGAAAAACTCGCTCCTGAAATAGTTGTAACAAACGAGCCGGCTCGTATTGAGTGCGGTGCACCAGATTACATTCTGACTAAAGGAAAAATTCCGGTCGGGTACATTGAAGCTAAAGATATTGGCGCTGACCTGGGAAGCAAATCCTATAAAGAGCAATTTAACCGCTACAGCTCTTCTCTCGATAACCTCATCATCACCAATTATCTCGATTTTTGGCTCTACCGAAATGGTGAACTGGTAAAAAAGATCAGTATTGGAACTGTTACGGGCAAAAACATTGAACCAAACCTCAATGAGTTTCATGATTTTGAAAACCTCATTGCCGATTTCATCTCAACATACGGCCAAACCATTAAATCTGCCCAAAAGCTGAGTAAAATGATGGCAAACAAAGCCCGCCTCATGAAAGAAGTGTTTGAAAAAACACTGGATGCCGATATTGCCGATGAACTCAATCCAAACACCTCATTGCAGGAACAATACAACGTCTTTAAGCAAATATTAATCTATGATATTACACCAAAAGGATTTGCCGATATCTATGCTCAAACAATTGCTTACGGCATGTTTGCCGCAAGACTCCACGACCCCACCCTCGATGATTTTAGCCGGCAGGAAGCTGCTACACTCATCCCGCAAACAAACCCGTTTTTGCGAAAACTTTTCCAGTACATAGCCGGTTATGACCTCGATAATCGCTTAGCCTGGATCGTAGATGATCTCAGTGACATATTCAGAGCCACAAACGTTGCCGATCTCCTCAAAGATTTTGGCAAAAAAACGGCCATGAACGATCCCATCATCCATTTTTACGAAACCTTCCTGGCAGAGTACGATCCCAAATTGCGTAAAAGCCGCGGTGTTTGGTACACGCCAGAGCCGGTTGTCAATTTCATCGTAAGAGCAGTTGACGACATTCTCAAAGATGAGTTTGGCTTAAAAGACGGACTTGCCGATACCTCTAAAACAAAAATCAAAACCAAAGTTGCCACAGACGACAAGCGCTCAAAAACGGGCTACAAAGAAGTTGAAAAAGAAGTTCATAAAGTTCAGATCCTGGACCCCGCAACAGGAACCGGTACTTTCTTGGCAGAAGTTGTCAGGCAAATACACAGCCGGTTTAAAGGACAGGAAGGCATTTGGAGTAAATACGTTGATGACCACCTGATACCGAGGCTCAACGGGTTTGAGATTTTAATGGCCTCTTACGCCATGGCACACCTCAAGCTCGATTTGCTCCTCTCTGCCACTGGCTTTAAGCCCCAAAAAGAACAACGCTTTCGCGTTTACCTCACCAACAGCCTCGAAGAACACCACCCTGATACAGGATCTCTTTTCGCAAACGCATTAAGTAACGAGGCTAACGAAGCTAACTTTATTAAACGAGACACACCCGTAATGTGTGTGATTGGTAATCCGCCATATAGCGGTGAAAGCCAAAATAAAGGCAAGTGGATCATGAACCTTATGGATGATTATAAAAAAGAACCAGGAGGAAAAGAAAAACTGAAAGAACAAAATTCAAAATTCATCAATGACGATTATGTAAAGTTTTTGCGATACGGTCAGCATTTCATAGAAAAAAACGGAAGTGGTGTTTTGGCTTTTATCAATCCACACGGGTTCTTAGATAATCCAACTTTCAGGGGTATGCGTTGGTATTTGCTTAAAACTTATGACAAAATTTATACGATTGATTTACACGGTAATGCTAAGAAAAAAGAAACTGCCCCAGATGGCAGTGCTGACGTTAATGTTTTTGACATTGAACAAGGTGTTTCAATCAATTTTTTTATAAAAACAGGAAAGAAAAAACCAAACGAATTAGGCAAAGTTTATCATTATGACCTTTATGGTAAACGAGATTTAAAGTATGATTTTCTAACCGAAAACAGTCTGAAATCAACACCCTATAATGAAGTTGAACTAACTGCTCCTGAATATTTTTTAATGCCTAAAGATTTTGAATATAAAAACGAATATGACAAAGGTTTTCAATTAAAGGAGTTGTTTATAGAATCGTCATTAGGTGTTTTGTCAAAAAATGACAGCGTTACTATCGAATTTGAAAAATCAACCCTAAATGGAATAATTGAAAACTTTAGAAATTTAGAAGAATCTGAATTACGGAAAATCTATAACTTAAAAAGCGATAGTAGAGATTGGATTTTGTCTAAAGCAAAGGAAGATTTAACTGAAAGTTGCAGTGAAAATAATTTCAAAATGATTACATATCGTCCATTTGATAACAGATGGACATATTTCACAGGCAAGCCAAAAGGTTTTTTTGCATATAGCCAAAATCGCATTATGAAAAATATGCGAGAAGGTAAAAATTTTGCATTAATATCAGGCAGACAAGGTCAAGCCGTTGGAAGTATGCAATGGAATTTATCTTTTATCACTAACACGATTTCAGACCAAAACATTTATTATCGTGGCGGTGGAAGTGTTTTTCCTCTTTACCTTTATCCTGAAACCAACGGACAACAAATAATTGAACAATCAGACACTTCGACAAGCTCAGTGCAGGGTCGAACACCAAATCTAAAAACTGAAATAGTAAATCAAATTGCAGCGAATTTAGGTTTGACTTTTACCCACGAAAAAGAAACTACCGAAAACACCTTTGCCCCCATTGACATTTTGGATTACATCTATGCTGTATTGCACAGCCCAACTTACCGCGAGAAAAACGAGGAATTCCTCAAAATTGATTTCCCCCGTGTACCGTACCCTAAAGACAAAGAAGTATTTTGGCAGTTGGTAAAGCTGGGTGGTGAAATACGTCAAATTCACTTGCTGGAAAGCCCAAAGGTTGAAGAGTTTATAACACAGTACCCTGAACCCGGTGATAATATTGTTGAAAAGCCAAAATACGTTCCAATTCCCAAAAATGAGGACAAGGGTATTTTACAGGGAAACGTTTTCATCAATGAAAACCAGTACTTTGCTAATGTGCCGCTGAATGCGTGGAAATTTCACATAGGCGGCTACCAACCTGCCCAAAAATGGCTCAAAGACCGCAAAGGCCGTGAGTTATCCATTGACGATATTCGCCACTATCAAAAAATTATTGTAGCGCTTTCAGAAACTGACAGGTTGATGAAGGAAGTTGATAAGGTTTTCGTGATTGAAGAGGGCGAAAATAAAACCTAACAGGTTTTGGGAACGAAAAATAAAAAACTTTCAATCATTGATCCTCTCATTTAATTTCTTGTACCTTGCTGAGATTTGATTCTTTGCCTTATTTGTGTTTAATATTGTCTCATTATTTACAATATTGTGTGCATATTTTATAAAATTATTACTTGTTGAATTTGTGTAAAGCTTATGTAATTTTGACTTAAATATCTTATCGCCCTTTCCATTCTTTCCTTTAAAGATACTATAAGCTCGCTTAATTCCTTTTTTCATCTTACCATGATATCTTGACAAGGTTGAAGATCTAATAAACACATCTTCTCCATCAAACTCTAATCCAAGATATTGAAGTCTACTTTCTTTATTTTCAGAAGAGAATGATTTTACTTTAGAGTTTAGCTTCTTAAAGTGAACCACACGCTCCTTCTTATCATTAAGTTTAAATCCTAACTCCTCTATTCTTTCACTAACAAATGATTTAACTTTTTCCTTATCATTTTCATTAATTATCAATAATATATCATCACTATATCTATAATACTTGCCACCAACTTCTTCAGCTTTTTCGAAAAGACTTTTATCAAAGTCAATCATCACAATATTAGATAGAATTGCACTAATTGGAGCACCTTGTGGAATCCCCTTTTGTTTTTCAAGCAGATGGTTTTTTTGAATCATTCCTGTCCCAATAACAAAATCTCTAAAGTCACTATGACTACAATATTTTAAATTATCACTTCCAAACTTATTCTTATAGTAAAAAACATCATTAATCACATCCTTTTCAACAAAGTGGAAATTAGTCATGACCTTAAATGCTGTATACTGATTTTGTGGTAATTCATCATATTGTGAAAATTCGTAATTAATAACCTCCAACCATTTCTTTTTTAATTTTTTATGAGGTATATTATCAAAAAACTTTGATATATCAAGGCACACTGCAACACAATTTTCTCGGGTTGCAATTTCTTGAAATGCTTCAATAGCAAAGTCTACATTATTTAACTTATCATCAAATTTTCTGTACGCCTTAACAGAATTGCTGAATTTACTTCTGGACAACTTTTGTTCGTAACAAAAACCTAGAATTAAGGCAAACCAACTTAACCTTATTGAATCCAAATGTGATGAATAATATATATGCCTTTTTTTAAAAGACTTAACTCTACTACCGTCTTTCTTGTTCCTAAACTTAGGTGAGTATTTAATATAATGAATAAATGGATAATAACCTCTGTCAAAAATCTGTTTAGATTTAAAAGCTTGTTTGAACTTGTCTGTAAAGAGATCACGAAAAAGACTGTAATTAGAAAAAACCTTTTTAGAAAAAGTTATTGGGTAGTCAAAATGTTTATACTTTCTCTTTTTTAAAGAAGAGAACTCCTTTTTAACAAATTCTTCCCATAAATTATCAAAAGTTTCATCCATCATAAAGAAACGGCAAAGCAAAAGGGTTAAGCCAGCATAAACTTATATCAACCCTTTTGCACTTTATAGAAAGCCAAATAAGACCTTCTTCCCATCCAGTAAAAACTGAACATCAACAGCCTACATAAGTAAACTGAATGCTGTTAATCAACAATATTGAAATGAATCCGTATATGTTAATACTAATTCAATTCTTCTGCTCATTAATAAGAATAATTGTGCAGCGATTAATCGATGTACTATTATTCGAGCCCGAAGACTTAAACAATATCCCTATCACCCAATTGTGATAGTACTACAAATGTACACATTTCTACACACATTTAAAACACCTCTTTATCAAAACTTTATTCATCCGTCATTAGTTCTTAATATTCAAAGCAAGTTTTTTATTTTAATATTAAAGTCCTAATAATAATAGCGGTTCACTGGGCTTAGACCCACAACCGTGAATACCCCTTGAACGGGCGGTCCCGGTTGGTTTATTAAAAAAACCTAACATGCTTTGGGAACCTGTCAGGTTTGAACTGTTACTCTTTTTTTGAGAGGATGTAATGATGAACAGTTCTGGATCCATCTTTTGATGCTGCATAAGCATCCACCAACCTGTAACCGTGTTCAGCCATAAAGTTCAACGCGTTTGTGATGGAGTTAAACTCGATCTCTTTGCCGTTTTCATCTTTTACTTCCGTTTCCTTTGAAGGTTTTAAAAACTCCGGGGCCTGACCGATTAGGATCTGAATATTAAAATTTGGACTTAGCGCTTTTGTTGCTCCTTTAATTACTACGTAATGCGCATCGATTTCATCAATTGGCTTCCCGTCAATAGTTTGCGCGGTCATCGTTTTTCCAACAAAGAGCAAAATTCCTACAATTAAGAGTGTTTTCAGTTTTTTCATGGTATTTGAGTTTTGAATGAACTCAAATATATAATTGTTCAGGTAAGTACTTTTTGGAAAAGTATTGAGATAAAAAGTACCTCCGCCAGGACTCGAACCTGGATCTAGAGTTTAGGAAACTCCTATTCTATCCCTTGAACTACGGAGGCTTGAAAGAAGAAGGGGGTGTATCAAAAGGCGTTGAATAATTTGGAAAAAAGTTGACTAAAACGTAGCAACCTAATTCTTTCGAGTATTAATGCTTTAAAGGACAGCCTTTTAAAACCGAAAATCTTTTGATTTCCGGTTTTGATACACCCCCTCTTGTGGAGCATATCGGAGTCGAACCGATGACCTCTACACTGCCAGTGTAGCGCTCTAGCCAGCTGAGCTAATGCCCCGGGTTATTTTTAGACATAAAAAATACCGCATTGCAAAAATGGAAAAGCAATTTTAAAAACCCACCAAAAACACATTTTATTTCATCTTTTTACGTCTTTTAGAATATGAGACTGCACTTTTTAACCTCTTCAGTCTATACAATTGTTAATAACTCGCAATCTTTTGGAACGAGTTACCAGATTTAGAGAATAAGTGTCATTTTGAGACTTAAATACAGCTTTGGGTATATTTATGAACAGCTGTAACCTACTATCTGTAAGGCTTTGAGCACAATTAACAACGGGTTGGGTATAAAATGCAAATAATGGGTCACAGTTTGCAAATAGAAAGTCAATAAATTTGTCTCATATTAATTTAATACTTAATCCCAATAGTATGAGGAAATACAATGTTTTAGCTGTGAACAGTGGGGTTAATGAAAATCAGGACCTCGAATCCTATTTCGAGGGAGATGAAATTAACCTTACTTCGGTAGAGAGCAGTGGTCAGGAAGCCCTGCGCGCCTTTGAAGAATCGGTACCAGATGTGGTATTGATTGACACCAAGGAAAATGGAGGTACATCCGGTTACGATGTAGCCAACGAACTGAGTCAGCACTCAGATGTGCCAATCCTCTTCCTAAGAGACCCCAAAGAACTGAACAACGGTTCTGAAAAGAACAAAACGGGGTTTCAAAAAAACTACGTTCAGTATCCTTTGACGAAAAAGAAGCTGAAAGACAGCATTGAAAAAGCTGTTTTGGATTTTCGCAAAAAGATGAAAAACGGCAGCCCAATCAACGAGGCACCGCTTCATCGAAATGTTGAGAATCACAGTTTCTTTGTAAAAATCGGCAACAAGCTCAAGCGCGTTGAAACCAACAAAATTGAGTTTATTGAAGTAGAAGAAAAATACTGCTCGATTTTTACAGAAAACCGTCAAATTCACGTGAAAATTGCACTCAAGGATTTCATCAAGAAACTCCCGGAGTCAACATTTATTCGTGTACACCGCAATTACGTAATCAATACTGAGTACGTAAACACAGTTCAGTTGTCTGAGAATATCGTTATCGTAAATGATCGCAATATTCCGTTCAGCAGAACTTACAAGGAAAACCTTATCAATACCTTGAATTTGATTTAAACCCCTTTTGACCTTTATCCTTTATTTGGTTTTTATTTCTTTTTTTACCCTTCTACCCCCGTCTTAAAACCTTTTTCTTAGCCTACCACCAATCCTTCAAACCTGATTTGTCTATAAAACGGGCAATAAACAATATGGGGAAATCTAACTTTCACTCATCAGTTTAGAGTGCACCATTTCTCGTCCCCAACTGAACTCATCAGCCTCTTCTTTGTTGGCCCGATAAAAGCTGTTTTACATTTAGCCTGGTATTTCATATATTATTAGGCAAACACATCATTTTATGCAGACCAAAAAACTAACAACGTTATTCACCCTTTTTATAAGCATGCTGATTGTTCAAATTAGTTGTGCTCAATTCAGCAATTACAACTATTTTAAAAAAGTAACGATCAACTCTTCACAGATAAGTGGTTCATCGGAAATTAGTCCATTTACAGCTTACTTTTCATTTTCTCACAATGATCTCAGGAGCGTATCAAACGGTGGACACGTAGAAAGTACAAACGGCTACGACATCGTTTTTTCCAATGATTTTTGTGGTCAGATCCATCACGAAATTGAATCCTATGATCCTGCCACCGGAGAATTATCAGGCTGGGTGCAAATCCCAACAATTAGTGCTATTAAAGACACTTCAATTTATATAATTTACGGAAACCCATCCATTTCCTCATCTCAGGAAAACACATCAGCATGGAATAGCGAATATTTAAGTGTTTGGCACCTCGAAAACACACTCGATGCCACTGCCAACAGTCACGATTTTAATATGACTAAAGGAACTCCTCAAAACACCACCGGTAAAGTTGGCGGAGCCAAGTTATTTGATGGAAACGGAGACTACTACACCGATAGTGACGGTGAAAACTATATTGATGGTTTAACTGAATACACTTTTTCAATTTGGCTCAAGCCACAATCAAATAGTGTCAACGCAGGCGTATTCTTCGGAGGCAACCGCAACCAAAACATGGATCGATACTTCAGTTTGCGCTACGATCAAACCGGTTCGAATTGCAGCGGAACTAATGTGATAAAACACGGTATCAACAGAGGTTCAACAAAGTATACCGGAGAATCGAACAGCAACATTCAAACAATTAACTGGCAACATGTTGTCGTTAGTTGGCAGGCAGGCTCTCCATTAGACCTTCACGTAAACGGAAATCCGGTCGGTTTTAATTGTTTCAATGGTTCAACCTTCAATAACGCTATTAACCAAACCAAGCGATTCATTTTGGGAGCAAGCTCTCAAAGTGATTGGGACGGAAAAATTGATGAAGCACACTTTTTAAATGTCAAAAAATCTGACGATTGGATCGCCACATACTACAACAATCAAAATGACCCATCGACATTTATGACGCTGGGATCTGAACAGGAAATTCAAAACTTCAGTACAGCCTCATCAGGAAATTGGTCGGCTGGGAGCACCTGGTCTGGTGGAATTGCACCAAACTCAGCTGGCGCAATTGTAACGATCAATCACGACATAAATGTAGATGGAGATTTCAAAACCTCATCTGTCACAGTAAATTCCGGCAACACAATAAATGTCAATAATAGTCAGAGCCTTATCGTTCAATGTGGAATTGACAATTCGGGATCGCTAACCGTTGAGAACAATGGAGCGCTTGTTCAATATTCTGAAAGTGATCTGAATACAGGATCAGGTAATTACACCTATAAAAGAGAAGGAATCTCAAATATGTCTTATTTCAATTCGTGGTCGTCTCCCGTTCAGAACCAACAAATTGCCGGATCAGGTGGTGTTTTTCAGGGGAGCAACCCCTGTGACATGCTCTATTTTGATGCTGCCTCTCAATCCTGGAAGTACGATTTTCCGGATGGCTACTCCACAACCTGCAAAGGCAACTCCGTAACATTTAACTCCAATAATGTTATCAGTGGTGGAGATAACATGATCAATACAGGGGAAGGTTATTTTATTGCCGGAGACTCTGTAAACCCCGTAAGGATTTTTGAAGGGCAAGTTCACAATGGCCCAATATCAGTAGGTGTTTTGAATCCCAACGTCAGCCCGGGAGGTAGCTGGGATGGAAAAAACTGGAACCTGATCGGTAATCCGTATCCATCAGCAATATATATCGAAGCTTTTAGAGAGGCAAACAGCTCTATTCTCGACAGCAATTCAGCAGTATATTTATGGGATAACCAATCGGCAAGCTATAACCAATCAGATTATGTCACAGTCAACAACTCTGGTTTTATCAATTCCAACGATCAAACATACAGCACTCCGCCCACGAGCATTTCAGCAGGGCAAGGCTTTATGGTTGCAGCATCACAAGATGGAAATGTCACTTTTGACAATTCGATGAGAGTTGTAGGAGACAACGACCGGTTTTATAAAAATAGCAACGGCCAAGGCTCTTTCCCGAAATTTTGGGTTCGTGTTACCCATCCGAATGATGTTAGAAACGATGTCCTCATCGCGTTTAATGAAAATGCCACAGACGGACTTGACCCGGATTATGACGCACCAAAAAACAGCGCACAAAACTACATTACAGTGGGAACACTCATGAGTGGAGATGACAGCACAAAATATGCTATTCAGGGATTGTCAAAGTCTTCACTTTATGAAGAGCTATCCATTCCTTTGTCAGTTGAAGGAGATAGCTCCGGTACCTACCGCTTTGAGCTTTTCTCCACTAAAGGCAATATTGATCAACCTGTTTACCTCTACGACAAAAAAGATGATGTAAAATACAACCTCACATCGTCACAAGCTGAAGTTGAATTAGACAAAAACCAGGACCAATTCAGGTTTGTCATCCAACTTGACGGACAAGCTCCACCTCTCTCTTCAAATAAAGAACTCCAATCAAATAGTAGTGAGAAAGTAAATGTCTTCGTAACTGAAGAATTCATCAAGCTACAAGCTGATAAGCAAAAAAACTTCAGTCAAATTCAACTCTACAACTTGCAGGGTAAAAACATTTCATTTGTACGCAATGCGAATAAGATTGAAACTCCTGAAGTAACCGGTGTCTATTTACTGAAGTACAATTCACACGGGAACACCATAACTGAAAAGTTACTCATACCGTAAAAATGCATCTTATACCCAAAAATTTCCTTCTTGTGGTTAATGGGGTAAGCATACTGGAGAATTCAAGGTGTGTAGGCGTACATTTGTCAGTACCAAATAAGGGATAGAAGGTTTAAGGACAAAAAGGCTCAGCGTTTAGAACGTTGGGCCTTTTTGATTTTTAAGAAGGTTCTCAAAACGGTTAATCAACCCTTTATACCACTTTAATTACGACTTGTGCCCTTCACACCAATAAATCTCGAGATAACACCAAGATCAGTGTACGTTTGTCAGTAACCAAATAAGGGATAGAAGGTTTAAGGCAAAAAAGCCCGGACGATTAGATCGCACCGGGCTTTTTTGATTCAGCTAAACTTCAACTCTAACCTAAAAACTATAAACCTGATTTCGATTATTATTTATAGATTCAAATATTAAAAGAAGCCATTAGACAAGGCTCTTTTGTGAAAATTTAGCGGGCTAAATTGAGCAAAAGAAACGCAGTATTAGTGGCGTCTTTGGAAACCCCACATATAAACAGCCATTTTCTTCCTAAAAGCTCGTCAATATAGCCCGCTATACTTTCCTTGCTTTTAGTCGAAACTCACTATTTATATGTGGTTTGAATCCTAAACTATGAATCGAACTCAGGTTATAACTCTGCTTCAATAGCGCTGATTAATTCTTCATCCATCGGTTCAGTGCCGGGATTAAACTTCGCTACGACATTCCCCTCTCTATTGATAAGGTATTTTTGAAAGTTCCATTTTACTTCTCCTCCAACTTTGCCATTAGCTTCTTTATTTGTCAAATACTCGTAAAGAGCTGCTTTGTCGCTCCCTTTAACTGATATCTTAGACATCATGGGAAAGGTGACTCCGTAATTCTTCTTACAAAAAGTTTGAATTTGGCTATCAGTCCCTGGCTCCTGTCCCATGAAGTTATTAGCCGGGAATCCCAGAATCACAAAGCCTTTTTCTTCATATTTCTCATAAAGAGCCTGCAGCCCTTCATATTGAGGTGTGTACCCACACTTACTTGCCGTATTCACAATAAGCATCACTTTTCCCTCATATTTTGATAGTGAAATTTCTTCGCCATCAATCGTTTTTACATTGAACTGGTAAACAGACTCTGTACTTGGCGCGAACAAAAAGCTCGCAAATACTAAAACAAAAGCTATTGCTGTCTTCATAATTTCGTTCTTTACATTTGGAATTAAACACAAAAATAGCCTTAAGGTTTATGGTAAGCGAACAAGAAATCAAACTGCTCTATGAAAAACTCCAAAACCACGGTCAGATCCAAAATCCCATCAGCTCAACACACAGCGTAAGTGGAGGAAGTATCAATGATGCTTACAAGCTCGAATCAGACGACCGAAACTTTTTCCTCAAAGTAAATTCAGCCAGCCGCCATCCCGGCATGTTTGAAGCTGAAGCAAAAGGACTTTCACTTCTGTCAAAACACTCTGAATTCGCTGTACCAAAACCCATCCTCAACTTTGAAAATAACAACCGTGCCTATCTCATCCTCGAATGGCTCGATGAAGCCCCCGGCTCTGACCAGGAAGAAACGGGTCGATTACTCGCCAAAATGCATCAAACAAAAACTGATCAATTCGGGCTGGATTTTGACAATTACATGGGGTCTCTCGAACAATCTAACACGCAATATTCAGAATGGGCTCCATTTTTCATTGAGCAACGGTTAGAGCCTCAACTCAAAATAGCCCGTGACAATGGCGATATGAAAAGTGAGCACAGCAGGCAATTTGAAAAACTGTACTACAAGCTGGAAGAGCTTTTTCCACCTGCAAAACCTTCGCTGGTTCACGGTGATCTTTGGGGAGGCAATGCCATGAACACAAGTGAAGATCCGTCAATTTACGACCCGGCTGTGTATTACGGCCATCCTGAAGTTGACATCGCAATGACGACATTATTCGGTGGATTTGACCGTTCGTTTTACCAGGCTTACATGAAAGAAAATCCGCTTGAAAAAGGATGGCGTGGCAGACTTCCACTCTACAACTTATATCCGCTTTTGGTACATGTCAACCTGTTTGGAAGCAGCTATTTGATGCAGGTAGAACACATATTAAAATCATATTTTTAATATCAAGTAAAACAATAATTATTAAGTTTGAGAAACTTACACTAAACAGAAAATGAATTGATACAAAAACTTAAAACGCACTACAAAAAAGCCTTTCGAACAACTTTGTTAGCTCAAGACAAGCTAACTAAAAAATGGTACCATTTATTTTCGGTTATAGAATTACAGACTGATGACGAATATCCTTATAATATCCCTAATAATAAATGGAAAGATAATTGTGTCAGAACTAAACAGTCTGGTTTAGATAGTTATTCATTCTACCTTGCTATTGATGAGTTTTCATCAGTTGATAGAGCCCTTAATGTATTTAGTAACCCAATTAATAATTTTGAAATTGATGGGAAAGAAATATCCTTCTTTAATAAATCGTTTATAAAAGAACCATCTGGAGAATACCCATTAGTTTTCACTTCTAACTATTACTCAGAAAAAGGTGTAGCTTCAATAGTTCCTGTTAGGAAATCAGGATTATTAATATGGTGCCAAATTGATAATGAACGAAAAACTGAAAATCAATTTATTTCTTTAACGACATCAAAAGAAACACAAGCGATACAGCAATTAACAATAGACTGGCTGGGCTTTGATATTATTCAAAAGAGAGAACATATAGGGAACGTTTATCTTTCAGCTCCAAACCCATACTTTAGAGAAATAAACTTATCTCTTTCAACTAATCCAATTGGCATTTTTTATAAAATATTAACACGGAAAAAACATTTTGAACCATTAACATTTAGAATTATCGACAAGCATGGAGATGCGATAGCTTTAGACAAAGCTTTTAAGATAAATGACCAAGAAGGATTAATAAATCTCCCTCACGAGCCAAATTCATTTGAACTTAGGATTTATAATCGCGACAACAACTTGATTGCTCTTCAGGGGCCATCAACTTTTATAAAGAGTATTAAAGTAGGAATATCACTGAAACAAGCAGACCTTCAAGTCAATAAAGAAACAGAAAAAGGGAGTGAAAAATATGTTATCGAAAAGTTTTCTAGAGATAAGCCCCTCTTGATTGGTGAAACAAAAAACTTCAACTCTGAGCATTATTTTAAAAATGCGGATAAAACTAGAGAACATATTGAATTAGCCAACCGTAGCGAATTTATTTTTTTCCCAGGAGCAAAAAGTGAGAATGAAAAAGCTCAGCTAAGAGAAAAAGCTAAATCTGAAATAAGAAAAATCATTAACAAAGCTGAGGATACTTGCTATTTATGTGATCCATATTTTAGAAGTATAGATATTGTTGATTATGCGTTTCATATCAAAAACACGGGTATTAAAATTAACATTCTTAATAGTAAAGAAGCTATCCTGAAAATAAATGGAGAAGTTCAAAAAATCAACGAGACATTAGAAACATACAACTCCAACCCATTTAGCGATATAGAGGTACACTCACTTAGAGGTAAAAGTATTCTTCATGATAGATTTATCATTACAGACGAGAAAGTCTGGTTTATTGGAAGCTCATTTAACGAATTTGGCAATAGAGCTACATGTATTGCAAGAATCCCTGACTCATCAGGTAGGCTAATAATTAAAGAAATTGAGAAATGGTACAACTCTGATAGTTATTCTCAAAACATTATTGAATACGCTAAAAACATTTAAAATGTCTAATACTTTTTTGACAAACTCTAAAAATCCTAGGCTTAGAATGCATGAATGTGGTCAAAACGAATATTGGTTTTACCATAAAGGCACTTACCCCAACGAAAACCCCCTATTGTATCAGAAACTCATTAATAATGCTACTGATGAAATAATTATATGGGATCCCTACTTTAATGTTAAGCCGCCAAATGCAGATCAAAACATATTCCAAAACATTAATAATAACATTACAATTAAAATACTAACTACTAAGGGACTAGATAGATCTCGATCTTATTTAACAGACGTGCAAGACGCACTAAAAACCACGATAACACCTGCAAAAGATTGTAGATTTGGATTAAGAGTCATTAATGAGGGTGATATTTTAATCAAGGTGAAAGATTTTTTCACGATAGATTTTTAATCATTGACAGAGCTGATATTTTTTTGATTGGCAGTTCTATTGACTATCATTTGAATTCAAGAAAATCAACTGGAATTTTAAAAATATCAAATACCGAAACAAAGGCTTTTATAATATCAATATTTCAAGAGTACTGGAGAAGTTCTAGACAAAACGAAATACCAGTAACTTATTTGCACTTATAACTATGAATAAAGAAATTTTTTACAAAAATGACCTTTACACACTTGAGTGGAAATATACAGAACTTGAGTTCATTGAGCTTCTGGATACATTTTCTGCGTTAAATAATTTGATTACCCCTTTCATTAATAATGTGACCAATTCAATTTATGATTCAATAAAAAAAAATAACACCATAAAAGTTACAGATTTTGATTTACCAAATATTGCCGATGAACTAGAAAGGTCTTTGTCTCACAATCAACTTTATAAATCATATAAAAATCATACTGAACAGAGTTTATCTAGATTCACATTTAATAAATTCCTACAAAGAATATTTGAACAAGATGGTGATAATAATGAAAGCCATACTATACAAAGATACTTTCATTCATGGTTAGAGAAAAAATTGGCACAGAACATTACTCAAGATTCAAGATTTAATTCTTTTGAAGTATTAAGGTCTTTAATGAATAAAACCCAAATGCTCCATGTTTTCTACAATCATGTTATCTTAAATATTCCTAAATATTGGGTGAAAAGTAAAAAAACAAAATGGGTTGAAGTAACTGTTAGTTCCGAAAAGCTACTTGAATCTATGAGAGTGTATAGTAAAGAATATTTTGAAAATTATATTGACTCTCTTCAAATACAACCAAAAGAAAATCTTTGGAGTTATACTCAGGAAGTAACACTCAACTCTGATTATATAATGCTAAATCATGAATTTAGCTTCATTTCTTCAGTCCTTATAAAAAAAGACGTTTCACTTTGGATTGAGTTTTGGGATAATCTAAAACTTCCAATAATACAAGACTCTGTATTTCACTCTCTATCCGATTTTAGACCACATCAGTATCTAGAGTTAGTTAATGAACTTGTCAATAAAAAAAAGAGTTTCAAGTCTAAATTAAAAGTTCTGTTATTTATTCTAGCTAAAAATTTTTTTGATGCATCATTAAGATTGACAGAAAGACTTTCAATTTACGAAAGTCCTGAAAGGAAAAATGAAAGAAACAAACAGTTTTTTCACAAGGGTGTTAAGCAACAAAAAGAATGGAATAAAGAAAAAAAACAGTATTATGATAAAATAATTAAATTACTCAAGAAACAACTGTCAAATTCAGAGATTGAAGACTGGATTTTTAGCTACAAGCCAAGGACTACAAATCGTCAATTTAAACCAAACAAAATTTATAATTCAGAGATAAAACTATTAACAAAAACATATAGAAAAAATTCTGGCCTATTAAAGCCAGACTTTAGATCATTTAACTTACAGAAATTCAACTTCTACATTGAAATTACACAAAAAAAAGAAGATAATGAACTTGCTTCAAGCTTACTCGAAGCTATAACTAACTACATTTCTTCCGATAAATTCTTTTGGGATAAAAGCTATTCAGAACCATATTTCTCTGCTTTTAAAGGTCTAGGGTTTATATTAAGTAAGCAAGATAACCCTATACAAAAAGGAGAAGAGTTAATCAACAATTTCAAAACGATTCATCAAGGTTGGAATCCTTCAAAAATTGATACGACACCGTTAATAAAGGAATCTTTCGTATGTTGTGGTGTCGCATTACTAATTGAAAATGATGAAGCTTTTAAAGATAAGTCTCAAAAAGAGCAATTTTTCAAAAGATTACTTAATCACATCTTAAAACAAGACAGGTATTCACAATTTGACAATTCTGAATACTACCAAATGCCATTACATTTGTTGTTTTTGGTTGCTAGCAAAGTCTTTTTAGATGTTAAAGAATACTGTGAACAACAGCTTATAGACTATTACGACAATTTATATTCTCTTTTGTTGATCCTATCAAGCAGCGAAAAGTCAATTTGCGACAGTTCAAAAATGCTAATAAATGAAAGGCTTAACAGAGAGTATCTATTTCTAAGAAAAAAGCTTAATAACAGTAATCAAGCAGATAAAGTTCAGGAATTGGAAAAAATGTTAAACGTGTTAAATCTTGGAACTAAGTCTTGACTACTTGTAATTAAAGAAAATCAGTTATTACCAATTTTAAAAAGGATTCACAGCCCTCCCTTTTCTTAAGACCAAAAATTTGGTATTTTGCGCATTATGAGAATGTACACACTACTTACCTGGTTCTTCGTCTTACTGTTTTATAACGGCTTTTCTCAAAACTTTACAGAGCAAGAACGGGAAGATCACTTAGCTGTACAGTTTATGAATAAGGCTCCATACATCATTGAGGGAACTGTCATTGAAAGCGAGTGCTACAAGAAAAATATGCTTATCAGTTCTTCTAATCTAATCCAGATCGACAAAATATTTTTTAAGAACGACTCTGTCCTCAATAAGATAAACTGCGGAACAATTGAAATTCTCACTAAAGGTGGTGAAGTTAACGGAAACATAGCTGTTGTTACACCAGGCCCTAGTGGACCATTACCTCCAGATGGTAGAGCTATCTTTTTATTGTGGCCTTCTACTATTGAAGGTTTACGAAGCGGATTAGATAATGAATTAGACTTGCGTTTACCTGTGGGTAAATCAACTATAAGTGTTAATTCAGACTATGAGGAAAACGGGCTTCCAGCAGCCGGTGGGCTCTACCAGGTATTTGACACTCATGAAGAAATGTACAACTACATTGATAGTTTAGGATTTAGCAACATCAATTGCCATCCAAAAGTTAATTAACCACTCTTTTTCTCTTGATTAATAAGGCTCTTCAAGTATTTTATTTCCTCTTTCAGAAAGTCAATCTGGCTTTTATATGCCTCAACTAGCTTTTCAGAATCTGAACGGTAGGTAAAGCTATCATCATGTGCATTTCCAAAATTATTGAATACCGTTTTCTCATCAAAAGACAGGAGTTCTTCTATCGAAACCCCAAGCGTCTCACTTATAACCGAAAGCTTATCAAGTGATACAGAAACCTCATCACGCTCAATCCTGCTGTAACCTGACACTGTCATATCAAGCTTATCAGCAAGATGCTCTTGAGAAAGACTTTTCAACTCTCTTATTTTCCTGATCTTATTTCCTACCTTTATTGTTTGGGTCATTTTCCTGTTTCTTTCGTGACAGCCAAAATTACACAAAGTTGTGAATTACAACTCCCAGTTTACATTTTCAACATTTAAACCACACATCCTCAACTATTTTTATTAAACTTTGTCCTGAACAAATTTTTAGGCACAATTTTTTCATTAACACTAAAAACTTGCATTATGAAAAAGCTAACATTACTTACAACAGTTTTAATCTTGTTTTTCCTTAATGGTTTTTCTCAACTTCAGCAATGGGAAGATTATATAGCTCAACAAGCCATGAATAATGCTCCCTATATCATTGAAGGAACAGTTATTGAAGGAGAAAGCTATAAAACTGATGAAAACCTTATCGTTTCTTCAAACCTCATTCAAATTGATAAAATCTTTTATGGTGATGATATTCCATCAGAAGAAATTCGATGTGGAAGAATTGAAGTTATCACAAAAGGCGGTGAAATTGATGGTGATATAGCAGTCGTTACACCTGGACCAAGTGGTCCTTTATCGCCAGACCTAAGAGCTATATTCCTGCTATACCCTTCTGATTTCAATGGTATTAGAAGCGGCTTGGAAAACGAAATAGATTTACATTTGGGAACAGGGACTTCTGCAATCACAATAAATGAAGAGTATGAAGAAAATGGCCTCCCTGCTGCTGGGGGACTTTACAAGGTATTTGACAATCATAAAGAACTGTATAGCTACATTGACAGTTTAGGATTCAATCACACCAATTGCACTCCTTCTATTCAAAACAAAGCTCCAATAGACCCTGAAAGACTTCAAAAAGTCAAAGAATCAATTGAAGAAGGAGCAAATGAATTAAATTACGAACAGAAAAAAAGAAATTACAGGGAAAGGCAGGAGTATATTGAAAAAGCCCTGGACTCAGTTAAAAGCCAGGGGGCTATCAGGTCATCTGAATCACTCGACATCACTTACGAGAATCCGAGAATGACAGGAAACAACCCATCCTATCTCGAGTTTGACCTCATGATCAAAGGAAACTCAAACAACACCTATCTCGACAACTCTCCTGTTTGGTTTGAGTACAACTCCAATGCTTTTGGTACTCAAATTGCCGCCAATAATAAAATCAATATAACGCTTGGGCCAGATTTTGACCCAGGAGTTTACAGTGCCTCTTCACAAATTGGACCTATAGACACAGTAATTTCAGGCAAAAATGTTGTAATCTTACCTTTTGGCTTAGATATGTCAAATGGCCCTTTTAACAGAACGCAAATAACAACTTCGAAAAAACTTATGATGACTGTGAAAATGCAAATAGCAAATTGCAATGAAAGTTCACAGATAGATTCAATCGGTATTTACAATACTCAAATAGTCTCATCTTACTCAAACTCTCAAACAGGATCTCCAGATTTCTTGAGTTATGACAATATCAGCTATACTCCCGGCATAAAAGAAACACTTTGTGTCCCTGAAATCACTTCTTTTACTCCATCCACAATCAGTGCGGGAAACGGGAAAATCCTCACAGTAAACGGCAACTTTTTTGGACAGTCCCGCGGAACCGGGCAAATCCAGTTAAAAAACTCTGACAGAGGCGGCACTTATGATATTACAGCGTTTGACGCTTATGACTATATCAGTTGGTCAGATAATCAAATTAAAATCATGTTACCTCAATTAGTAGATACCCTAAAATCATTTAATCCGATACTCCCTGATAAACCATATCATCCGGGAAGCGGACCTGTGACTATAAAAAACAGGTACGGGTTTTCTGAAACGAGCATAACTCCACTAACAATAAAATACGCTATTAAAAACCTGAGACGCCCTGCCTTTGGTCAACTCAGTGATAAAAAAAAGTTTGATCTCGCGAATGCTAATGATGGAGGGTCATATACATTTCACCTTCATCCAAGTGTTCGCAATAACCCCGATGCTGTAAAATGTATTGAAAAAGCTATAAAAGATTGGAACTGTGCAACAGGTGTAAATTTCAAAATCGGAAGTGACACTAACATTAGTAGCAGCAATCAGGATGGTGTTTCCATGATCTATTTTAATTCAAATACTGTGCAGCCAGGTGAGGTAGCAATAGCAGAGACGACTGTCCAAAGCCCTACTTTTTGCACCGGGCAAGATACTTTTTACATGTTTGCTGGTGAAATGGATATTCAACTGTATGAAAACCTCTCTCATATTTCCCCTGGAGCTTCATGGATGTACGACACAACAATGACGGTAAATAAGCAGCAGGGTCAAGCTGACTTTTATGCCGTAATCGCCCACGAACTGGGCCATGCTCATTTACTCTCTCATGTCAATGATCCACAGGAGTTATTGTGGTGGAAAGATGATGTAACTCAAACAGTCCCTGCAAACCAAAGAAGAGGTGTACAATGGAGTCTTTACACTGTAGAAGGCGGACAGGAAGTTGTACAATCTGCAACTGAAGCGAGCTTCAATGAAAACACGTGTGATGTCGGTTACTTTGAAGCTGTTTATCCTGATAATTGCAGTTCAACAGGCTATCAAAAGCTCAGCCGTAAAAAGTCAGGTTTTTCTGTTTTCCCAAACCCAACATCTCAAAACCTCAATATCCAGATTAAAAACGACAAATTGAAAAGCGGTAAGTTGATTTTAACTGATGTTTCAGGAAGAGAGGTAAAACGGACAAATATAAATAGAGGCAGGTTAACTTTACCTGTAAAGGATATGGTCCCCGGCTTGTACGTTTTGACGATTCAAAACAATTCAGTTCTTGAATCAAAAAAGGTAGTTATCAGGTAGGTTAGTTTAATGAGGGGAGCACAATAAAAACGGGGAGCAAAAGTTTTTGCTCCCCGTTTTTAGTTTATTCAACATTTTCACCTAAAATAATCACCTTTGCCCCATGAACTATTTATCGGTTGAGAACCTGAGCAAGCGCTATGGAGAAAAGCTGCTTTTTGAAAATATTTCCTTTGGTATTGATAAGGGACAAAAAGTGGCTCTTGTAGCCCGTAACGGAACAGGAAAGTCGAGTTTGCTCAATGTGTTAGCCGGCAATGAAGCGCCCGAGACAGGATCAGTGGTTTACCGAAACGATTTACGCGTATCATTCCTTCCCCAGGAACCGCAGTTTGAAAGTGGCCAAACCGTTCTCGACACCTTATTTTCAAGCGATCATGAGTTGGTGCAAGTGATCAAAGAATATCAGCGGAGCATGGAAGAGGAAGACACCGAAGCCATGCAAAGTGCTTTTGAAAAACTCGACAGACTCAATGGCTGGGACTTTGAAGTCCGTGCGCGACAAATTTTCACGAAACTCAAAACCGGTAAACTCAATCAAAAAGTAGATACGCTCTCAGGTGGTCAGTTGAAGCGTTTGGCTCTTGCTCACGTACTCATTGACGAGCCTGATTTACTGATCCTCGATGAGCCCACCAACCACCTGGATTTAACAATGATCGAATGGCTCGAAGAATTTTTAGGGCAATCACACATGACGCTTTTCATGGTTACGCACGACCGCTACTTCCTGGACCGAATTTGCAACGAGATCATTGAAATTGACCAGGGAACGCTCTACAAATACAAAGGAAACTATTCTTACTTTTTGCAAAAGCGAAATGAACGTTACCAGGTTCAGGCCAGTGAAGTGGAAAAAAGCCAGAACCTTTTGCGCAAGGAACTCGACTGGATGCGCAGGCAGCCAAAAGCCCGCGGAACAAAGTCGAAATCACGCATCGATTCGTTTTACGATCTCAAGGATAAAGCATCTCAAAAAGCATCGGAAGATAAGATCAAGCTCACCACGAATATGGAGCGCCTGGGAAGTAAGATCCTGGAGCTTCACAACATCAAAAAGCAGTATGATGACAATGTGTTGATCGATGGACTCAATCACAAGTTTGCAAGACGTGAGCGCATAGGGATTGTTGGGCCAAACGGTGCCGGGAAATCCACCTTGCTCAACATGATCATGGGACTTGAAAAGCCGACAGGCGGAAAAATAGTGGTGGGCGAAACAGTGAAATTCGGCTATTACCATCAAAGCGGAATAAAGTTCAAGCCTGGTCAGCGCGTGATTGAGGCTGTCACTGAAATCGCTGAGTTCATCCCAACACCCAAAGGAAGTGATATCAGCGCAGCGCAACTGCTCGAGCGATTCCTCTTCCCGCGCAGCATGCACTACAACCACATTGAAAAGCTGAGTGGCGGTGAAAAACGCAGACTCTACCTCCTTCAGGTGCTCATGAAAAATCCGAATTTCCTCATCCTCGATGAACCCACAAACGACCTCGACATCCTCACGCTCAACGTGCTAGAGGATTACCTTGTCGATTTCCAGGGTTGCTTGCTCATCGTGACGCACGACCGCTATTTCATGGATAAATTAGTGGATCACCTGTTCGTGTTTGAAGGTAATGGTCAGATCCGTGACTACCCCGGCAATTACTCCCAGTACCGGAAACAGAGTGCTCGCGAAGAGGCACAAAAAAAGAAAGAAGAGAATAAGCAGGCCAGTTCCACCGGCTCTGACCGAAAAGAAAAACGCGACAAGCCACCTCAGGAAAAGAAAAAGCTGAGCTACAAAGAAAAACGCGAATTTGAACAACTGACGGAGGAAATTGAAAAGTTAGAAACGGAAAAGGCAGAACTCTCCGAGGCGATGAACAGCGGCTCACTGGAACACGATGAGTTGCGCAAAAAGGGAGAACGCCTCGAAGAAATCATGAGTGATCTCGAAGAGAAAGAAATGCGCTGGCTCGAACTTTCAGAGTACGTTTAGCAAGATCCGCCAAAAATATTTTGCTTGTAATTGTAGAGCTCAAAAGCCTCTTTCAACAGTTCTTCGCGGTGATTTGGATGTGCGATATCGATCATGGCATTGATGCGCTGGTGAATGTTTTTTCCGTAGAGATTTGCGACTCCATATTCCGTAATAATGTAATGCGCGTGTGCTCTTGTCGTCACAACTCCGGCCGCTTTCTTAGGGAATGGAGAAATTCGGCTTACCCCTTTGTTCGTTTGACTGGGCAAGGCAATAATAGGCTTGCCTCCTTCAGACAAGCTCGCTCCACGCATGAAATCCATTTGACCGCCAACACCACTATAAATCCTGTTTCCTATGGAGTCGGCACAAACTTGTCCTGTGAAATCGACTTCAATGGCACTGTTGATAGCAACTGTATTTTTATTGCGTTTAATCTTCCCAACGTTGTTCACATACTGAATATCGAGCATATTTACCTCGGGATTGTCATCCATGAAGTCGTAAAGTCTGCGAGTCCCCATTGCAAATCCACCCACAATTTTACCGGTGTCGCGGTGCTTCGCTTTTCCGGTAATCACACCCCTTTCAACGAGGTCGAGGATTCCGTCAGAGAACATTTCTGTGTGAATTCCCAGGTCGCGATGGTTTTCCATAGCTTTCAGAGCCGCATTTGGAATAGCCCCTATTCCCATTTGAAGGCAGGACTCGTCCTCAACCAAACTGGCCACATGCTGCCCGATTCGCATTTCAACATCATTGGGTTCATGAGCCGGCATCTCGTG
Organism: Salibacter halophilus; assembly: GCF_008806325.1. Classification (GTDB taxonomy): domain Bacteria; phylum Bacteroidota; class Bacteroidia; order Flavobacteriales_G; family Salibacteraceae; genus Salibacter; species Salibacter halophilus. The sequence continues at coordinate 225,855 of NZ_WACR01000006.1, read as the reverse complement.
AATAGGATAATCTACCTCTACAAAACTGTCTAGTTTACTGATATGAACCAGGCCATCACCATGTGTCCGCGGCATTTGCGGATTGATTTGTGCAATCACGTGCTTAGCCGAATCGATTGCTGCTTTTGATGCATCTACTGAAACACCTAGCGAGCAATAGCCATGTTTATCAGGAGTAGAAACCTGGATAAGCGCCACATCCAACGGCATAATTCCTCTCCTGAACATAAGCGGAACTTCACTCAAAAAAACCGGAACATACGATCCGTTTCCTTCTACTAGAGTATATCGCGAATTACCTCCCACAAAAAGGTTATTGGTTTTAAAGCTATCTCTCAGCTCAGGTGCTGTATGTGGTGCTTTTCCTTCAATGTGAAGATGAACCATTTCAACATCTCGCAATTCAGGTGCTCGCTCAACAAGTGCATCGAGCAAAACATCAGGTGCTGCAGCAACGCTGTGAACAAATACACGATCGTGACTTTTAACTACCTGAACAGCTTTTTGGGGTAATACAGATTCGTACATCTCTTTGAGTTTTGGCAAAAGTAGATTGCCTTTAAAGGTAAAAAAATGATAGAGGTCAGCTATTGTAAATAACGGAGAAAGTAAACTCAAATTTCTTTCCTTTGTTACCTGATTGAACTTAAAAACGACAATTATGCTCTGCATAAAACATTATAGCACTGACCCGTACTTTAACATCGCAACAGACGAGTATATTTTCAAGCACATTAAAGAGGACTGCTTCATGTTGTGGCGAAATGATAACGCCATTATCATCGGGAAGCACCAAAATGCAAACGCTGAAATTAATGCTGAATACGTCAAAGAAAAAGGCATAAAAGTAGTACGCAGGCTTTCAGGTGGTGGAGCTGTTTATCACGACCTGGGTAATCTCAACTTTTCTTTTACCAGGACAAGTGAAGACGGCCACGATATGGTAGACTTCAGGCGTTATACAAAGCCTATTCTCGAAGTTCTTCAGAATCTTGGAGTGAAAAATGCGAAATTTGAGGGACGCAATGACCTCACAATAGATGGGCGAAAGTTTTCAGGAAACGCGGAGCACGTCTTCAAAAACAAGGTTCTTCACCACGGAACATTGCTTTTCTCCTCTGAAATGCGCGATGTGAGTGGCGCTCTGAAAGTGAACCCGCTCAAGTACAAAGACAGAGCAGTGAAGTCAGTACCAAAACGCGTGACCAACATCAGCGACCATCTCGATGAAAAAATCAGCTTAGACGAGTTCACGGACAAAATAATGGAGCACATTCTCGAAAGTTATGACAATGCCCGCATGTATGAATTCACTGATGAGGATTTGGCTGCAATTGAAAAGATCAAAGAGGAAAAGTACAGCCAGTGGGAGTGGAACTTTGGTTATTCGCCAGATTACAACTTCAAGCAGGGAGTGAAAAGTGATGGCGGACTCATCGAAATGAACATGAACGTTTCAAAAGGAACGATTAAAGACGTAAAAATACAGGGCGATTTCTTTCACCTCCGCGACATCGACCCAATCGAGAGAGCTCTGGAAGGTATCAGGCACGATGAAAAAGCGATTCGTGAAATATTGAACCAATTCAATTTTGAGGAATATTTTAAAGGTGTGAGCGAAGACGATCTCGTTGCAGCAATGTTCTGATGGAAAAAACCGATCAACAAATCGAGGCGTTTTTTGATTCTGAAGGCGATTCTCCCTTGAGCGCCTGCCTGAATGAACTCGAAACGCTTCCTTCAACTGCTCACATGAGTAAAGCTTTTTGTGTGCTCAGTGCCTTTGATCTTTTGGCTCAGTTTTACCGGGGTGAACTCAAAAAAGGTCAATCTGCAAAGCGACTCAAAAAGTACTGGGATAAATACACTAACCTGAATAACAGCCAGCTCGAGTTGTTGTATCAATTTAGGAATGCTGTAATACACTCGTTTGGTCAGCATGCTTTTGACAAGCGAACGAAACGCGAATTCCGCTTTTTGATTGATAATGGTCAGAGCCCAACTATCACGAGCAAAACCAAAACAGTTGTCACCGTCAACATGGAAAAACTCGAAGAGCTGCTTGGATTATCCATTTCAGCTTATCGCGAGGATCTGACCGATAAAAAGCGCTTGCGTGAAAACTTCTACACCGTTTACAGGCGAATTGGCATTTTATTCGACTCTGGTCCAAACAGTGGTGCGACCGAGGAGTGAAATCCCTAAGTACCCGCGAACTTTGAGTTTGTTGTCCCCTTCTAAACTCATCTCACAAGAGTAAGTATCACCAGATTCGGGATCGTAAATTTCTCCGTCTTCCCACATCTCATCATCAGCATCGTACTCAAATTCACGGAGAAGCTCCAATCCTTTTAGTGGCCTGCTGCGCATATCTTCTTCAGGGTTGTTTTTATCGACTTTTGGCTTACCTTCTTCGTTGAGCGGCTCTTTTAACCACACAATTTTGCCGTAATACTCACCATCCTTTTTGTAAATTTCAACGTGTGATTTCCCGTTCTTCGTTTCCCATTTACCTAATACTGCATCAGCATTTTGGGCGAATAATGAAGTTGAGAATAAGACTGCTACAGCTATTAATATCGCTTTCATGAATTGTAAATTTCGTTCTTAATTGAATTGTTAAATTTAAAACACATTTATAAAACGGGCTAATCTTTTTGGTAAATTGCAATGCTGGTGACATTTATTCTCTCTATCGGAAAGTAATTTCGTCTCTGGCAAAATCCAAAAAAGAATCCTCAGCGTAAGTATGCTGAATTCTACTTTAGAAATTTTTAAACCAATTCGTTATGAAAAAACAACAAGTATTAAAATCTGCAGCGTTAGCAGTGGGAACTGTAGCTGTTGGGTCGTTTAATGCCAACGCGGCAAATTTGTTCGAAACATCAGACCTGGGCTCTGGTGCTGAATTGAGAAATGAGCTTTTAGCTAAAAATCATTCTTCAGTCAATACGCTTTTCAACAATAGTGAAGTTGAATTAAAATGCGGAGAAGGAAAGTGTGGCGAAGGTAAATGCGGTGGCGAAAAAAGCAAAAAAGCTGATGCTAAGGACAGTAAATCTTCAGAGCACAAGTGTGGCGAAAAGAGCAAAAAAGCCAGCGCCAAGGACAGCAAATCGTCAGAACACAAATGCGGAGAAGGCAAATGTGGTGGTGATAAAAAAGATGCCAAAAAATCAGATGAGAGTAAATCATCTGAACATAAATGTGGCGAAGGAAAATGCGGTGGTCATTAAGATAACCTTTTCATAGTTGATACAGGGTCACCACATTTTTGTGGTGGCCCTTTTAATCTGTTTATGACAAACGATGACGACATATTAGTTGGATTAGGATTCAGGCGGTCTATTGCTGATGAAACCATTCAGATGAAAGGCAGTTCTCCAAACTTTGTAGAAATTGCTCCTGAAAACTGGATGGGAATGGGAGGCTACTGGCGCAGTAAATTACACGAAGCAGCTGAACGATTCCCCATTACAGCTCACGGGCTATCACTTTCAATTGGCAGTCCTGACGAACTCGACTTTGAATTTGTGAAGGAGCTCAAAAAGTTCCTCGATGAATTCAACATCGATATTTATTCTGAACACCTGAGCTACAGCAAATGCGACAATGCTCATATTTATGACTTGTTGCCTATTCCTTTCAGGGAAGATGCCGTGAAGCACATTTCCAAACGCATCAAAACAGTACAGGATATTTTGGAGCGCCCGCTCATTTTGGAAAACGTGAGTTATTACACGCCCGTAGCAGCCAAAATGCGCGAAGAAGAATTTATTTCTTCAATTGTAAAAGAAAGCGGCTGCAATTTACTGCTCGATGTCAACAATGTTTATGTCAACGCATTCAATCACGACTACAACGCAAAAGACTTTATCAAAAATCTTCCTCTCGACCAGGTAGCTTACATGCACATGGCAGGTCACGAAAAGGTTGAAAAGGATTTGATTATCGACACCCACGGCCAACCGATTATCGATCCGGTTTACGATTTGTTCAACTATACGCTGGATCTGACCGAACCGGTTCCTGTTTTGTTAGAACGCGATTTCAATTTTCCTGAGATGGAAGAGCTTCAGGGAGAAATGACCAACCTCAAAAAGATCATGAACCAAAAATGGAATAAGGCTTATGTCGTTGACGAATGAAACAAAAGACATACAGAGCAAGCTCGCTGAGTACGCCCGCACAGGTTCTAAAAAAGAGATTGAAGGCGCACGTGACGACCGGTTGCATCACTACCGCAGGTTGGTTTACAATGTCGTAAAAGGTGTTTTAGATCAAGGATTCCCGATTGCGAAAGAAATCATGGGTGAAGAACGATGGGATGACCTGGTTTTTGATTTTTTCAAACGTCACAAATGCCAGGAAAACGAGGTTTGGAAAATGCCATCAGAGCTCGTTGAGTTTGTTGACAAAACAAATTACCAGGAATCCATTGGGCTCCCATATTTACCAGAACTTTTGCTTTTTGAATGGCTCGAGATTCAGGTTCACGGTATGCAAGATGTAGCCTTACCCAACACTCAGGAATTTGGATCTGACCTTGACGAAGCGTTGGTACTCAACCCTTATTTAGAAATCGCTCAGTTTCAATATCCGGTACACCTGAGAAGTGCGAGTGAAATGGAAGCCAATAAAGGACATTATTACCTGCTCATCTATCGCGAATTAGATAGCCATTTGGTGAAATTTATGAACCTGACAGGTTTTACAGCTATTTTATTGGACACTCTTGGTCAGAGCCCAAAAACCCTCCGCCATGCCCTAAATGAAATGGGGCAATCTCTCGGAATGGAAATCACCCATGAAATAGAGCAAAAAGCTATCGAGTTCATAGAAAAGATGGTAGAAAAAGGTGTTGTTTTGGGCGTGAAATAATTTTTCTGTTTTTCACTTTACAATATCCTTTTAAAAATACTATTATTTTTGAATAAATCATATCACTTGTGCAACCAATAGTAGAAGACCAAAAACAGGAGTTATCAAGGCTATGTCAAAAATATGACGTGGAATTTATGTATCTATTTGGGTCCGCAACATCAGCAAATGACTTTAAAGACTCAAGCGATATAGATATACTCATTTCCTTTAAGCCAAACATCTCTGTTGCAAAATACACTGACAATTACTTTGACCTTCACAATGAACTTGAAGATCTGTTTAATAGAAAAGTTGATTTAATTACTGAAAACTCTCTATCAAACCCTTACTTCATTAAGAGCATCAACAAAACAAGAACGCTACTCTATGCAGCATAAAGTTGCTAAATACCTTCATGACATTTGGGAATCAATTAACTCTATTGAAGAATTTCTCAAAGACAATCGTGACTTCTCTCATTATCAACAAAACAAACTTCTTAGAAGAGGGGTTGAGCGTGAGCTTGAAATATAGGAGAAGCAACAAATCGAGTATTAAAATACAACCCTGAAATAGAAATTTCCCAAGCACGTAGGATTGTAGATTTAAGAAACTGGATAATTCATGGTTACGATAGTGTTGATAATGTGATTATTTGGGGAATTCTCTCTAGAGATATTCCAGAACTAAAAAAGCAAATTGAAGTGTTGTTAAACGACTACTGAAATGTTTTTCATTCCTGATTCCCTGTTCTTAACTATTTACCTTTGCTCTCATGAACACCTCACAACTCAAGTCGTTTAGCGGACTCTACACTGATTTTTATCAGCTCACTATGGCGCAGGTGTATTTCAAAAAGCAGAAACATCTCGCCACAGCAACCTTCGACTATTTCTTCAGGAAAAACCCATTTGAGTCGGGGTTTACGGTTTTTTGCGGACTAGAAGACTTAATCGATGAGATTGAAAATTTTCAGTTCGATGAATCGGCAATTGAGTTCCTGCAAAATCACGGATTCGAAGAAGATTTCCTTTCCTTTTTGCGAAAATTCGAATTCACAGGTTCTATCTACAGCATGCAGGAAGGGGAAATCGTCTTTCCCAACGAACCAGTGTTGCGGGTTGAAGCAAACCTAATTGAGGCTCAACTGATCGAAACATTATTGCTCAATATCCTCAACTACGAATCTCTAATCGCTACAAAAACGGCCAGAGTTGTATTAGCAGCCAAAGGCCGAGCCGTTAGTGACTTTGGAATGCGAAGAGCCCAGGGACTTGGCAGTATTCACGGTAGCAGAGCCGCAATAATAGGCGGAGCATCATCAACCAGCAATGTTTACAGTGGAAAACTTTTCAACCTCCCTGTGGCCGGAACAATGGCTCACTCATTTATCCAAAGCTATGAGGACGAACACGAAGCATTCAAAGCTTACAGCGATGTCTTTCCTGAGAACTCAATCATGCTTATTGACACCTACGACTCCTTAAAATCCGGAATTCAAAATGCGATTAAAGTTGCACGCGAAATGCAATTGCGTGGGCAGCACCTCGTAGGGATAAGGCTCGATAGTGGCGATCTGGCCTACCTGAGCAAGAAAGTGCGTAAAATGCTCGATGATGCTGATCTCAAAAATGTCAAAATCGTAGTCTCCAACCAGCTCGATGAACACCTCATTAAAAGCCTGCTCGATCAGGGTGCACCAATCGACATGTTTGGTGTTGGCACCAATTTGATAACGGGAAAACCAAATGCAGCGCTCGATGGCGTTTACAAGTTGAGTTCTGTCGATGGTCAGAACCGAATGAAGCTCTCAGACAATGCCGAAAAACTGACGCTTCCCGGAGCTAAACACGTCATGCGCCTCTACAGTGAAGATAATTTGTTTTACGGTGATGTCGTACTCAAAACCGAAGAGCCGGCTGCTTTTAAAGTCGTTCACCCGTCAGATCCATCAAAACATTTCGATGCAGGAAACTTCAGGCAAGAACACCTTTTCCAATTAGTAGTGAAAAACGGGAGCCGAACTGCCGAGAAAAAGAGTGTTAGAGAAATCAAGCAAACTGTACAGTACAGACTTGAGCAACTTCCAGATGAACACAAACGATTCGAAAACCCACATGTTTACAAAGTTGGACTGAGTGAAAAACTCAAGCGTGAGCGCGATCAACTCAAGTCACGTTATGAAAGTCAGTTTTAATTTAAACAAGCTGTTCAACAACACGTATTTTGACACATGAAAACCGCTTTGCTAATCGTAGATATTCAAAATGATTTTTGTCCGGGAGGCTCACTCGAAGTAAAAGACGGAGATACAATCATTCAGGCTGTCAATGAGCTTGCCGGCTCTGACAGTTACGATATTGTAGTTGCTACACAAGATTGGCACCCTGCAAATCACGGCAGCTTTGCCTCGCAACACGGTGCTGAGCCTTTTTCAAATGGCAAACTCGATGGAGAGAATCAAATTTTTTGGCCAGATCACTGCATTCAGAACTCTGAAGGAGCAAACTTTCACCCAGATTTAAATACTGCACCTGTAAAAGCAATTTTCAGGAAAGGCATGGATGAACTGGTCGATAGTTACAGTGGCTTTTTTGACAACAAGAGAAAACGAGATACAGGCTTGCGTCATTACCTTTCTGGACTCGGAATAGAAGAAGTTCACGTTTGCGGGTTGGCGGCAGATGTTTGCGTGAAATCCACAGCATCTGACAGTTTGGATTTAGGGTTCAAAACTATCTTGATTGAAGACTGCACGAAAGCGATAAATGACGGTGATTTTGAAAAATTTATCGAACTTTTTCAATCAAAAGGTGGTATAGTGACAAACAAAAAGAATATTATTGGCGTTTGATAACCGCCTTATTGTTATGCTTTTTTACAAGAAATTTGAAATAGATCCCAATGCAGATTGGGTAGTGTTTGTCCACGGTGCCGGAGGAAGCTCTGCCGTTTGGCACAAGCAAATCAAGCCTTTCAAGAGCGCTTACAATTTGTTACTGATCGACTTGCGCGGTCACGGAAAATCTGCCGAGACTGAAGACTGGGCTAAGAAAACATATTCTTTCAGTGCGATTGCTGAGGATGTCATCAATGTTCTGGATCATCTTCAAATTGAAAAAGCTCACTTTGTAGGTGTTTCACTCGGAACCATCATCATCAGGCAAATTGCCGATATGCGTGAAAGCCTCGTGAAATCGATGATCCTAACAGGAGCCATCAGCAGACTCAATTTCAAATCGCAGTTTTTCGTAAACATGGGAAATGCCTTCAAACGTATTGTCCCTTACATGTGGCTTTACAAACTTTTTGCCTGGGTGATCATGCCTTACAAAACACATACTGAATCACGCATCACGTTTGTGAATGAAGCCAAAAAGCTCTGTCAAAAAGAATTTCTACGCTGGTTCAAACTAACAGCACAAGTCAACCCGATTTTGCGTTACCTGGAAGAAAAGCACATGCATATTCCAACTCTCTACATCATGGGAAGCGAAGATCACATGTTTTTAGGTCCGGTTGCTGAGTTGGTTAAACGCGGGAAAATGGAGTTTTTGCACATTATTGAAAAATGCGGACATGTGGTAAACATCGAACGTTCTGCTGAATTCAACGAGTACTCGCTCAACTGGTTAGCACAAAAAGCTGAAGGTGTTCGTTATTTGAAGTAAATAACAAACACCCCCTACTTTGTTACACGTTTTCACAAAAACAACCCCCACTCTGTTACAAGATTTGCTAGAATTCACCCCCACTTTGTGCATAGACGAAAAATAAAGCGCTCACAACAAGTCACTTACAAGAAAAGCACTTCTTTTTTACTTTTCCCCGTAAATAATGGCTGTCCACACACTTATTTTGTTGTTTTCTAAGCGCGTCCAAATGGGCCTGACCATGCCGTCTTGAGCTGAAATGTTATTGTAGTCACCGAAGAAAACGCCCTTTTTAGGGGTAAAAGGTGATTCACTTATTTTTTGGTTTTTCCACGTTTTGCCGCCATCTTTTGAAACAGCCATGTAAACATCCGTTTTGTTGTCCTGATGGTTACGCCTGTCGTAAAAAATGCTGTACAAGTAGCCGGTTGAGTTGTCTACATCAAGCCAGGTGAGAAACTGATGGGCCGCAACATTGTCGTCATTGATTCGAACAGGATCTGACCATGTTTTGCCGCTATCGGCAGATGAGATAATCCAAACATCGGTATCGTCTTCACCGTTTCGCTGGTCAGTCCAGGTTACGTAAACTGTTCCGCGATTTGGCCCTTCGCTTCTATCTACAACTGTTACAGGAAAACCGTTGCAGCGCATAATACCAGGTATTTCCTGGGACCAGCCTCCCGGTTGTTGCGCGATTACTTTATCATTTTCGAGCCAGTTTTTTCCGCCATCGAGGGAGCGATCAAACCAAATTTTGTTGTCATAAGACCAGGCAACGTAAACTTCTTCGTTCAAACCCCAGGCCGGCACAGCTCCTTCAGTCGTGTTGTCGTCATCGAGGCAATCGCCCAGGTTATCGCTGATAGTTACAGGCTTTGACCACCAACGACCATTGCTCCACGATTTTGAAAATAAAATGCGTGAGTGATCTGCTGTGTCTTTGCTACCGTAATCGTCAAACTCTGTCCATGTGCATATGAGGTTATTTGAGTTTGGATGAACATCGGCCCATTCCTTATCCTGATCTTTTGGATGATTCTCACCAATATCCCAACCTCGATTCCAGGACTCTCCGCCATTCTTTGATCGCTGTACTACAATCCGATCGAGTATTTCTTCGCTGTCCCAGTTTTCTCCTGTTGGATCTGACAGGTGGAAAAAGAAAAAATGTCCTTTTTCGTTGGCAATTATCACCGGGTCTCCCCAAACTCCGTAGCGCGATTCGAGTTTGTCATTTACCCATGTTCTGCCACCGTCTTTAGAGTAATAAACGTTGTTGATATTCGCTCCGGCCACCACGATATTCGTGTCTTTTGGAGAAATAAAGATAGATGGTTCTTCTGGTCCGCCAGCTGATGGACCTTCATGAATTTTAATGTTTTTATAAGGTTGAGCCGCGAGAAAGTTGGCTACAAATAAAAAAGCAAAAATGAGTTTAATACGCATTGATAATATATTTTAGTTCACTGAGCATCATTGCTGTGGCTCCCCAAACACGATGTCCGTAAACATCAAAATAAGGAGCTTTAATTTTTTGATTAATCGAAGAAGCCAATACTTCTCCATTTTTACAACACGAGTCATCGAGGAGCAAAGAAATTGGAAGTTCAATAACTTCCTCCACTTCTCTTGGATCGAGTTGCCAGGTTGGTTTATTTTGATAAATCCCAACAACGGGATTCACCAAAAACCGACTTGGCGGAATATATAATTCGCTCAATTCACCAATTATCTCAACCGAATTATGTTCTACTCCAACTTCTTCATTGGCTTCGCGAAGTGCTGTGTGGAAATGATCGGTATCGGTTTTTTCAACTTTTCCACCGGGGAAGCTGACCTGAGCACTGTGCGTGCCATTGTAGGAGGAACGTTTCATGAGGAGTACATGTGGCTCTGACCATTTGTGAAAAAAGAGCACTAATACAGCACTTTTTCTCGGACTGGGATCTTTTGCAAGTGCCTCTTCTTTTCGGCTGCGGTTGTAAGGAGCCATGATGAGCTGGCTCTGCTCTCCCGGTAACGGATTACTGAGCTTAGCTGAAATTGATGAAACAAATTCCTGAAATGATAAATCCATATTTAAGCTACGAGAATTTCGCTCAATTGTAACAAATCAGAATTGAGAGCTTTTGTTTTTTCGATGGAATCGCGGAATGAAGTGAGCTCTACTTTATTGTTTATTTCTCCTGCCATCATATTCCTTTCCCCTTTGAGTAAAGCTTCAACAGCATGATGACCCAATCGGCTCGCTAAAATGCGATCACGGCAGGTTGGAGAACCTCCCCGCTGCAAGTGACCCAAAATCGTTGAACGAACATCATATTGAGGATATTCTTTCCTGATCACTTTCTCGAGTTCTATAGCTCCCCCGGCTTCATCGCCTTCAGCCACCACAACGATATTCGAATAAATTTTGTGCTGCGATTTTTCATCTAAAAACTGCATGAGCCTGGGAAGATCATCACGTTGCTCAGGAAGCATGACTGCTTCTCCACCTCCAGCCACACATCCGTTCAAAGCGATGAAACCACTATCGCGCCCCATTACTTCTACCAAAAAAAGCCTGTTATGTGAAGCTGCTGTTTCACGGATTTGATCAATCGCTTTTACCACCGTATTACAGGCCGTATCAAATCCAATTGTATAATCTGTTCCAAACAAATCATTATCGATAGTACCCGGGCAACCAATTGTTGGAATCCCAAATTCTTCTTCAAAATAGAGAGCACCTGTAAAAGTGCCGTTTCCGCCAATCGCGACTAAAGCATCTATGCCGTGCTTTTTACAGTTATCGTAAGCTTGTTGACGACCTTCTTTTGTTTTGAACTCCGGGCATCGAGAAGATCTGAGAATTGTTCCCCCGCGTTGAATGATTCCGGCTACATCCAAACTTGTAAGTGTTTCAAAATAACCGGCAACCATTCCCCGGTAACCTTCCTTTATTCCGATGACCTCAACATCATGCTTGTGAGCTGTCCGCACTACAGCCCTCACACAGGCATTCATTCCCGGAGAATCTCCGCCCGATGTAAATACACCAATCTTATTGATTTGCTTCATTTCTGTGATATTTTACCAGTTCGTCAATCGGTTTTTGAACAGCTTTGTCGAGCTGAAAGCCGTATTCATTGAGAACTTCACTCAAAATTTTCCTATTGTAAAATGCTACTGATCCTATACTTCTTACCGATGAACTAAAGTTTTTATAATGACCCAACTGTCTTGATACAAACTCCTCAAAACTACTTTTCACGATTGATTGAACATATTCAGAACCATCTTGCTGCGCAACAAAACCAGCCAACATGGCGAGTTCAAAATTGGGTTTACTGCTGGCATAAACGCGCTCTATCAAAGACTGAGTATCTGTAAACTTTTCAAAAGCTGCTTTTTCTGCTCGAGGCATTTCACGGTAAAAATAGCCCTGAACGAGAAGCTTTGCAATATGCGTGGCGCTTCCCTCATCGCCCATGTAGTAGCCGAGCGATTTAACATTGTCGACAATTTGATTCCCGTCAAATAAACAGGAGTTTGAACCTGTTCCCAAAATCACTGTTATTCCACGGTCAGAGCCGCACGTAGCGCGAGCAGCTCCCATCAAATCGTGATCAACTACCACTTTTCCGGCATTTCGAAAAACAGACTGAAGAGCACTTTCAACCTTTTTAATATTCTCTTTTGCGCTACAGGCAGTACCGTAAAAATAGATTTCAGATACGTTTTCAGCAATTTCACGGGGAATTGCTTTTTTTCCAATATCCTGAAGCTCAATCAGCGTTCTCACGCGTGGATTCATACCCTCAGAAACATACCGTTCCTCTGTATTATCATCAAAAACAACCCAGTCTGATTTTGTTGAACCGCTATCGACAACAGCAATTTTTCCCATAAAAACGAAAGTAGCGAATTGATTTGTGATATTACTTTGAGAAATGTTTATTTAATTAGTCGTGTTCAGATATCAATCAATTAGCTAATTTGCCAACTGCTAGCTATGAAAAGAAAATACATCAATCCGGAAACGCTTGTAATTGCTATAACATTTATAGCCCTTGGATTCATCTTTTGGCAAGTGATGACAAGACTGAACACTTTCCAAAAAAACCATGACTCACTCGATCAACAATTAGAGAATGTTTACTCTCTTGAAAATTTCCAAAACTCTCTAACACCTTTAACAACAATACACTACACAGACACAGCAAAAATCAAAAAGTTAGCCAGGCAATTCGTTAATGACCAATCTCTAGCATCCATCCCCGATCGATTATCGGTTGATACATCTAACCTCGCCTTTATATCTGAAAAACAGAACAGGGAAGTTTACCTGTCAAACCTGGATACGCTATCAACTAACCTGAGACTCGTGAGCAGCGCTCTTCAGGTTCTGACCAATGAAGAGCTCTCAGGATCTGACCAAATGATTGCTCTTGATCAAATTGCACGTGAAAAAACATCAATGATTCACAAGCAAAAAGAGCTCAAGTCTATTCTTAAGGATGAGAGCGAGAAAATGCACGATTCATTGTGGAACCTGCTGACTGTTTCATTTATAGCTACATTGGGGTTGTTGATTATCGTCATTGTTTGGATTTCAAGAAAATTGAGCAACAGAACCGATAAGTTGAGAACTATACAGGATGAACTTACGCACCTCAAAACTGAATTGGGTGATGAAAAGCAAGCTCACAAAAAAACGGAGAAGAGAGTGCGTTTCCTCGATCAAAAGTTGACGAATGTTTACAATAGCCTCAGCGAACAAAATGAAGAGTTATCGAGATCGAGACAGGAAACTTCAATTTATGTCAATGCCGTGATACAGGTTTTGACACCAACTGTAAAAGCTCTTTCTGAAAAAGTTAAGTCCATTTCTCAGGGGAATGAGAAGGGAAAAGAGATTTCTTCTTTTAAATCTCGGGTTGAACAATTGAAAGAGACGCTGAAAAAACTTAAAAATCTCGATCTTGAGCCTTCAGAGACTGAGCTTGAAAACATTTACCTAGCAACAATACTGGGCGAGATCATCGAAGAGAATAAACACGAAATAGATTCATTTGAAGTGCTTGATGAATTGCCTACTGCTCAAATTTCAACAGTTCAGTTTTACACCTGTTTCACGAATATCATTCATTTTATACTGAATGAATACGAACACCGTGAACCGGGATCAATCAAAATAAGATGTAGCCTTGTTGAAACAGAGTTGTTGCGTTTTATCATTGAGGTACCATCAGGGAAAACCGATACAACTAACAATCTTACCAGGGTACGCACACTCGATGATGGTAAAAAGATACCTCAGCTCTCGATCGCACAAAGGTTAGCAACCAAGCAGGGCGGTAGTTTTGAAGAGCCAGTGATTTCAAATAACAAACTCATTATTTCCTTCACCTGGCAGTCGCCAAAAATCATTTTTTAGAGTTGAAGTAGTCGTAAACTACTTTTCCTTTGCTCTCGCCAACTACAAACTGCAATTGGCTCAAAGAGGCTTTTTTCACTTGCTTTACTGATTTAAATTCACGAAGTAATTCCTGGGCTGTTTTTTCTCCAATCCCTTTTATTCTTTCAAGCTCAGATCCAACAGCAGCTTTACTGCGCTTGTTCCTGTGGAATGTGATACCAAAACGGTGAGCTTCGTTTCTCAAGTTTTGAATCACTTTTAATGTCTCTGATCGCTTATCGAGAAAGATGGGAATAGAATCTCCCGGGAAAAATATTTCTTCGAGTTTTTTGGCAATCCCCACAATGGTCAATTCCTTTTCAATCCCCAGTCTTTTCAATGCTTTCACAGATGCACTTAGCTGACCTTTTCCACCATCAATAACAATCAATTGCGGAAGCTTTTCGCCTTCATCTAACAATCGCCTGTAACGCCTGTAAACAGCTTCTTCCATCGAAGCAAAGTCATTAGGGCCTTCAACTGTTTTGATGTTGAAATGCCTGTAATCTCTTTTACTCGGTTTGCCATCTTTAAAAACAACACAGGCCGATACCGGAAAAGAGCCCTGAAAATTGGAGTTATCAAAACATTCGATGTGGCGAGGCTCTTCTGTCATGCGCAAATCCTTTTTCATTTGAGCCATCAGGCGTTTTACGTGCCTGTCAGGATCTACGCGTTCAATTTGCTTGTGCCTGTCCTTCATGTAATACCGCGCGTTTTTCCTACTCAAATCAACGAGTTTCTTTTTGTCACCTCGCTGCGGAACGTGGATCTGAACATTGGGAATTTCCAGCTCTAGCGGTTCAGATACATAAATATCTCGTGAAGTACTTTTGAATCGCTCACGCATTGAACCGATTATGAGTTCCAGCATCTCTGCCGGTGACTCATCCAATTTGCGTTTCACCTCAACCGTGTGGCTCTGAATAATAGCACCACTATTGATTTTCATGAAATTGACATAGCCGAAGTCACCATCTGAAATGATGGAAAAAACATCTACATTGTGAATTCTGGGGTTTACAACCGTTGAACGCGATTGGTACTTTTCTAATATTTCGATTCGTTTTTTGGTTTCCTGAGCAAGTTCAAATTCCAGATTTTGAGCATGTTCCTCCATCTGATCTTCGAGATGACCAATCACATTTTTAATATCTCCTTTAATGATTTGCCTAATGTGTGAAATGCTTTTGTTGTAGTCTTCTTCGCTCTGCTTGTTTTCGCAAGGACCAAGACAATTACCAATGTGATATTCCAAACAAATACGAAACTTACCTGACTTGATATTATCCTCAGTGAGATTCAACGAGCAAGTACGCGTTTTGTACATGCGGTGAATGAGATCCAAAATAGTGCGCATCATCCTCACTGATGCGTATGGCCCGTAATATTCAGAACCGTCTTTAATGACGTTCCGTGTGGCAAAAACTCGCGGAAAAGGCTCATTTTTAATGCAAATAAACGGATACGTTTTATCATCACGCAATTGAATGTTGTAGCGTGGCTGGTGCTTTTTGATTAGAGAGTTTTCCAGCAAAAGAGCATCGTACTCAGTATCTACCACGATGTAATCAACTGCATCAATTTTCCTTACCAAAAGCAGCGTTTTACCGCTGTCATAGCGGTTTTTATTGAAATAAGACGAAACTCTGTTTTTCAGCTTTTTTGCTTTGCCCACATAAATGATTTTACCATTTGCATCAAAAAACTGGTAAACCCCCGGTTTTTGAGGTAAATTTTCAAGCGTTCGTTTTATTTTATCCGTTTTGTTCATTTTTTATTTCGGTCAGAACCATTCCTAATCAATCTCGTTGTTTAAGTTTGCAGCTCCATTAGTTAAACAAATTAAACCAATTGTTTTGTCACGATATTCGATCAAAGATCTGGAAAAACTATCAGGCGTAAAGGCTCACACCATTCGTATATGGGAGAAGCGATACGGTTTATTAGAACCCCAACGCACCGATACAAATATCAGATTTTACGATGATGATCAACTAAAGTTTATCTTAAATGTGTCGATTTTGCTGGGATTGGGGTTTAAAATATCCCGTATCAGCCACATGACAGATGACGAACTAAATCGTGAAATAGAAAAACACTTACTCGAACAATCCAAAGCCCGTGACCTGGCCAATGAGCACAAGGTTAACGGCTTAACAGTTTCCATGATTGAACTGGATGAATCGCGGTTCAACAATATCTACATCTCGGCATTGACCGAGGTTGGCTTTTATCAAACACTTTCTAAAATCATTTATCCGTTTTTAGAAAAAGTTGGAATCATGTGGGGCATTAATGAGATCAACCCCGCTCAGGAACATTTTATTTCAAATCTCATCAGGCAAAAAGTCATTGTTGAAATTGACCGTTTGCCCACTAAACCTGAGCGAGAAGAAAAGGTTGTTTTATTCTTGCCAGAAGACGAATTGCACGAATTAGGACTCCTTGTTGCACAGTATTTTATTCGTAAAGAAGGTTTCAAAACCTATTATCTTGGACAAAATGTTCCTTACACTGATTTGCTGAAAGTTAGTAAAATCGCCAATCCTGATATATTACTCACTTTCTTTGTTACCAGCATTCAACCTAACAATGCCGGAGAGTATATAGAAAAACTTCACAGCGATTTTGGAACAAAAAAACTGTGGGTTGGCTCTCGGCCTGAGTTACTTGAGAATGTTGACCTCCCGGCAAATCTCACTATACTCAATTCAATCGATAAGCTCCTGGAATTAATCAAGTAAATCTCAATTTCCTTTAGGGCTCTATAATCAAAGCTTATAGACAGTATTAGTATTTTTGTTTAACTATTTTTAAAAATAATTAAACAAACTTGTGTAGCGACAAATATTTTTATCTATGTTTGTTTAAACTTTTGAGAGAAACATTAAACAATATAGATTATGTCTAAGTATAATTTCAATAAAGAACTTCTTTCTTTGAGAAGACCACTAAACTATTTCGCCCTACAGTTAACATCAAATCAAGAAGATGCAAACGACTTGCTTCAGGAAACAATGGTTAAGGCTATTGCTTACAAAGACAAGTTCAAGGAAAGAACTAATCTCAAGGCATGGGCGTATACCATCATGAAAAATACTTTTATCAATAATTACAGGAGAGCCGTAAAAGCCAATACAATTATTGATAAAACTGAAGATCTTTACTATTTGAATGCGGCTCCCAAGAGCGATAAAAATGCTCCGGAGACAACCTATGCATACAAAGAGATCAAGAAAAAAGTCAGCGCTTTAGAAGATGAGTATCGAGTACCTTTCGAAATGCATTATCAGGGATTTAAATACAAAGAAATTGCTGATGAACTCAACCTTCCAATCGGAACAGTAAAAAGTCGTATCTTTTTAGCTAGAAAGAAATTGATGGATGTATTAAAAGACTATCGATAACATTGAATAAGAAAGTAATCGTCATTGGAGGAGGTTTTGCCGGCCTCTCCTCTGCAGCCTGCCTGGCGAAAGAAGGTTACGATGTAACCATACTGGAAAAAAACGAATCAATTGGCGGTAGAGCTCGTCAATTCAAAGTAAACGGATTCACATTTGACATGGGGCCTAGCTGGTATTGGATGCCCGATGTTTTTGAAAAGTTCTACAATCTATTTGGCTACACCACAAGTGATCTATATGAGTTAGAGCGTTTAGATCCCGGATATAGAGTGCACTTTGGCGAAAACGATCACGTTGACGTTCCTGCTAAATTTGAACAGCTAGTCGATTTATTTGAATCGATTGAAGAAGGTAGTGGTCAGAACCTCAAAAAATTCCTCAGTCAGGCTGAGTACAAATACCAGGTTGGAATTAACGATTTGGTGTACAAACCCAGCAAATCACTTACAGAATTTCTAGATTGGAGGATTGTCTCCGGAGTTTTCAAAATGGATCTTTTCAAGAGTATTAGCAGTGAAATAAGAAAACTCTTCAAAAATCCTAAACTCATAGAACTCCTAGAATTTCCTGTACTCTTCCTTGGAGCAAAACCACAAAGTACTCCTGCTTTATACAGCTTGATGAACTATGCCGATCTAAAGCTTGGAACCTGGTATCCTAAAGGTGGAATGTTCAGGATCGTTGAGGCAATGGAAAAAATTGCCCGCGAACAAGGCGTGAAAATTGAAACCGGGGTTGAGATCGATCGATTTGAATACCGAAATGGAAAAATCACTTCCGCTGTTTCCGGCTCTGACCATTACGATGCTGATGTTTTTATTGGTGCCGGTGATTACCACCACATAGAGCAAAAGCTCGTGGATAAACAATACCGCAATTACTCTGAAGATTATTGGGACAAAAGGACTATGGCTCCATCTTCACTCTTATTTTATTTGGGCGTTGACAAAAAGCTCAAAAACTTAAATCATCACAATTTATTTTTTGACGAAGATTTTACGATTCATGCCAAAGAAATCTATGATGATCCAAAATGGCCATCAAAACCGCTTTTCTATGTGTGCGCCCCAAGCGTAACGGATGAAACAGTTGCTCCGGAGGGAAAGGAAAATCTTTTTATATTAATACCCACTGCTCCCGGACTCGAAGACAGCGAGGAAATGAGAGAACATTACTACGAACTGGTAATGAACAGGCTAGAGCGATTGACAAAACAAAAAATAGCCGACTCTGTTATTTATAAAAGAAGCTACGCGCACAAAGATTTTAAAAATGATTACCACGCCTTCAAAGGAAATGCTTACGGATTAGCAAATACTTTGAGGCAAACTGCTATTTTAAAACCTGCGATGCACAGTAAAAAATTAAAAAACCTGCTCTTCACTGGACAACTTACAGTTCCCGGGCCTGGTGTTCCACCATCTTTAATCTCGGGGCAGGTTGTTGCCAAAGAAGTTGCAAAGAGCATAAATTAACACATTATGAAAGCCTTATTTGACGAAATCAGCATCAGGAGTTCGCGAATGGTGACTAAGAAGTACAGCACTTCTTTCTCGCTGGGCATTTTGTTTTTGAACAAGGATTTTCGTGACCCCATCTATTCAATTTACGGATTTGTTCGCTTTGCTGATGAAATCGTGGATACGTTTCATGATTACAACAAAAATGATCTACTGGTCAAATTCAAGGCTGATACACATCAGGCAATTGAAGAAGGAATTTCGCTCAACCCAATTCTCAACTCATTCCAGCAAACGGTCAGAGCCTATGATATAGACCTCGAACTTATCGACACATTCCTCAAGAGCATGGAGATGGATTTGCACAAAAAGCAATATTCAAAAGATAAGTACGAAGAATATATTTTAGGATCTGCGGAAGTCGTGGGTTTGATGTGCCTAAAGGTTTTTGTCAATAATGATAAAGCTCTTTATGATGAGCTAAAACCTTATGCGATGAAACTGGGTTCTGCATTCCAAAAGATCAACTTCCTCCGCGATTTACACGAAGATTACTGTGAAATGGGAAGAGTTTATTTTCCGGGTATTGAGATGAAGGAATTTAACGAGGAATGCAAAAGAGAGATTGAAGAAGACATCAAGCAAGATTTTCAAGTAGGGTTTGAGGGGATTAAAAAGCTCCCTAAATCATCGAGTTTTGGTGTTTATGTGGCTTACGTATATTTTTATTCGCTACTCAAAAAAATACAAAACACGCCAACCAATACTATTCTGAATAAACGCGTTAGAATCCAAAACAGTAAAAAATTAGCCCTGCTGTTGAGATCTTACGTACAGCACAGTTTCAACCTTCTATAATTTCAAGCGAATTTGTTTCTTTTGCATTGGGATTTTTCCCACAAAACGCTAATGCATATCGAGCTTTGAGTCAAGAAAAAGTAATTCTCGTCAATGAAAATGACGAAGAGATAGGTTTGATGGAAAAAATGGAGGCTCATGAAAAAGGCTTACTCCACAGAGCTTTTTCCGTTTTTGTGTTCAATGACAAAGGGGAAATGTTGATCCATCAAAGAGCTAAACATAAATACCACTCCGGTGGTTTATGGACTAATGCTTGTTGCAGTCACCCGCGAAAAGGAGAAACGAATGAAGAAGCAGCGCATCGTAGGTTAATTGAGGAAATGGGATTTGACTGTGAAATAGAAAAAGCGTTTGAATTTGCTTACAAAGCAGAGCTCGATAAAGGGTTGAGTGAACATGAATACGATCATGTGTTTTTAGGCCGATTCAACGGGAGTCCCAACATCAATCCTGAAGAAGTTGAAAATTATAAATGGATTGATCAACAATCTTTGTTGCAAGACGTTAATAAGGAGCCTGATTCTTACACCGAATGGTTTAAGATGGCTATTGAAAAGGTGTACAACCACCTTGAAAAGTGAAAATATAATTCAGTGAAAGTTACCGTAAACAGAAAAGCTCACTTTAATGCTGCCCACAGGCTGCATAACCCTGAATGGGGATCTGACCGAAATAAAGAGGTTTTTGGAAAGTGCAACAATCCAAACTACCACGGTCACAATTATGAGTTGGTCGTTTCTGTAACAGGAGAAATTGATAAAGAAACGGGTTATGTTATCGATATCAAGACGCTGAAAAACCTGATTAAGGAAGAGGTTGAGGAGCCTTTTGATCACAAAAACCTCAATCTCGATACGAAAGAATTCAAAGATTTAAATCCCACCGCTGAGAATATTGTAGTGGTGATTTGGAATAAACTTCGCGACAAACTTAAAAGTGAACTCGCGTTAAAAGTTACACTTTATGAAACTCCAAGAAACTTTGTTGAATACAGCGGAGACTAAAAACGGACACGAGAAAGAGGAAATCGAGAGTATTGGTGACGAGCATGTGAGTACGTCTAAAGAAACTCCGTTGAGAAGTGATGCTTTTGATCTTACTGATGAAGAGAAAATTCAAAAAATTGAACACCACTTCACAGAGATCATGAAAACGATGGGTATGGATCTGAATGACGACAGTCTAAAAGGCACACCTCATCGTGTAGCTAAAATGTATATCAAAGAGATTTTTGAGGGTTTGAACCCAGAGAATAAGCCACTTATCAAACTTTTTGAGAATAAATACAAATACGGTGAAATGCTTGTTGAAAAGAATATCACCGTGAATTCTCATTGCGAACACCACTTTGTTCCGATTACCGGAAAAGCACATGTGGCCTACATTTCAAATGGTCATGTTATAGGTTTGTCCAAGATAAACCGCATCGTTCGCTATTATTCAAAACGCCCTCAAGTTCAGGAGAGGTTGACTGAGCAAATTGCCGAGGCGCTCAAAAACATTCTCAAAACTGAAGATGTGGCTGTCGTAATCGATGCACACCACATGTGTGTGAGCATGCGTGGCATTGAAGACAAAGATTGCTCAACGATTACATCTCACTTCAGCGGTGACTTCAAAAAGAATGACACGCTCAGAAATGAGTTTTTGAGATATACCAGCTAAAAACTATTTCAGCTCAAATGTCGTAGAACCGATTTTCATTTTATCGGCATACGCTTCGATGGTGTAAATGCCTTCATCGAGTTCGTCTTTTACATCCCAAAACATGCAAACATCGAGTTCGCGGTTTTCGTAGTAAACGATCTTCTTGACAGTGTAAAGCCCTTTTGTACCATCGAATTCAAACATGTTTGACTCATCAGTACGTTCAGCTAGCACTTGCCCATTTGGACTGATAATCCTGATGTAAACGTTTCGTTCGCCTTCTTTGGCAATATCGTTTTTCTCAAGCGTAAAGCAAGTCTTGATTTTTTCAGCACGTCCCGCTCTGCTCGTTTCTTTCATCGTGCCCATGATATTACTACGCTGAGCAAATGAAACCATGTTTAGCGCATTCAGTTTTGCGCCAATTTTCACTTTTTCTTCGAGTTCTGTTTTTTCCGTTTCAAGGTTTTCATTTCGCTTTTCCGTTTCAGTGAGTTTTTGAGTTACCTCAGCATTTTTGGCTCTGAGCTCAATGTTCTCCGTATTCAGAGAATCAATAGTTTTTACATAGCCTTTCATGATGTCACGGAGAGTAGAAGCTTCCTTGCGCAACTTGTAAATCGTCCACTCATTATTTTTGGCCTGGGTAATGAGTTCTTTCACTCTTGCTTTTTCTTCCTCGAGTTGTGTTTTAATGGAGTCATTATCTGTATCCAAAGAGTCGTATTTCACAAGCATATTCTCGAGATCACCCACAACACGATCGCGCTCTTGCTGAACATCTTGCTTCATAGAAGAGCAATCTGCCAGTTGATCTTTCAGCTGCATATTGGAATAAAACAAGTATCCGGCTCCCAATAGAGCAAAGACTAACAGCGTAATCAATATCGAAATACTGGAGTTATTCTTTTTGTTGTCTTTGTTATCTTCTTTGTTTTCCATGACTTTTATTAACTTTATATCCTAAACCGCCACTATGCTTGACGACTTTGTTTCACTAATTTACCCAAATGTGTGTTCGGGCTGTTCACGCCCGCTTCTAAAACACGAAAATACAATTTGTTTACACTGTAAAACCAAACTCCCTTTTACTCATTTTCACGATGACCCTCACAATATGATCGAAAAGATCTTTTGGGGTCGCGTTCCGGTTGAAGCAGCGAGTTGTCTAGCTTACTTTTACAAACGCGGACTCATTCAAAATATGATGCACCAACTCAAATATAAGGATCGGACTGAAGTGGGTGTTGATTTAGGCAAAATTGCAGGTTTTCAGCTAGCCAACTCAAAGCGTTTCTCTGGAGTAGATTTGGTTATTCCTATCCCCATGCATCCTAGAAAGCGCAAAAAGCGAGGCTACAATCAATGCACTTTTATCGCTAAGGGAATTGCTGAGCCACTCAATGCTGGAGTGAATGAAGTGGCTCTGACCAAAACAGATGATACCGCTTCTCAAACGAGGAAATCAAAATTCAATCGCTGGCTCAATGTAAAATCGGTATTCAATTTAGAGCGTCCGCAAGATATTGAAGGAAAACGCGTATTGCTCATCGATGACGTTGTAACAACGGGGGCTACGCTAGAAGCAGCAGGCCAAACACTGCTAC
This sequence comes from Salibacter halophilus, assembly GCF_008806325.1. GTDB lineage: Bacteria > Bacteroidota > Bacteroidia > Flavobacteriales_G > Salibacteraceae > Salibacter > Salibacter halophilus. The sequence goes on along the minus strand of NZ_WACR01000006.1, from coordinate 202,911 downwards.
AGGCAAAAAATGTAGAGTTAAATATTTTCACAATTGCTCACGCACGCAAGTAGCGCATTCAATCTTGCTATATTTGCACGCATGGCAGAAACAATTTCAGTTGTCAACAACCTCAGCAAAGAGGAAAAATACAACCAGCTTATTCCGCAGGTAAAAGCATTGGTTGACGGTGAAACAAACCGTATCGCCAACATGGCAAACGTTTGTGCGGCTCTGAAAGAAGTCTTTGATTTCTTTTGGATCGGTTTTTATTTGGTTGAAAACGATCAACTCGTTTTGGGACCATTCCAGGGCCCTGTTGCCTGCACCAGAATAGCGAAGGGCAAAGGAGTTTGCGGAACAGCCTGGAACGAAAATAAAACAATGTTGATTCCTGATGTTGACCAGTTTCCCGGTCACATAGCCTGTAGTGCTCAATCAAAAAGTGAAATTGTTTTGCCTTTTTACAACGGTCAGAACCAAATAGCAGGAGTCCTCGACATAGACAGTGACCAACTCGAGACATTTGACGAAACCGACTCTCAATTTTTAGAAAATCTACTCAACGAAATACGTGAAGCGCTCAATTAACAGATATACCGTTCTCCTAATCGCATCGGTTTTGCTGGCCTGGAGCTGTGCTCAACAAATGCCGCTAACTGGCGGAGAAAAAGACACGACTCCTCCAAAAATCGAAGAAAGTAGTCCGCGCAATTTTTCAACCAACTACAAAGGCAATAAAATCGCTCTTACTTTTGATGAGTTTATTCAGGTAAAAAGCCTCACTCAAAACGTCATCGTTTCGCCACCACTCGAATATCCGCTTGAGCATATCATCAAAGGAAAGTCGGTCATTATTTCCATCGAGGACACGCTAAAACCAAATACAACTTATAACTTCAATTTTGGCGAGGCAATTGTCGATTTGAATGAAAGCAACCCATTAGACAGTAATCTTTTCGTTTTCTCTACAGGCCCAGTCCTCGACTCACTCACGATAAGCGGCCAACTAAAAGATGGCTGGACACTGGAGCCTGTAAAAGACATTTCACTCTATCTTTATCTCAACCATAATGACTCTGCCGTTCTCAAAACGCGGCCAGATTACATCGGTAAAACAGACCAAAGCGGGAACTTCACGATTCCCTATCTGCCCAATAAACCTTTTAAGATTTATGCGGTGGGCGATAAAGATCAAGACTATGAATACGACCCATTTGCTGAAGAGTTTGCATACCTTGAAGGCATTGTAAATCCGGGAGATTCTGTCAACCTGGAAATGAAAACTTTTACTGAACAAGACACCGCACAGCGATTGCTCAAAACTGGCGGAATTCACTACGGTCAGGCGTTTTTAAAATTTCAAAAAACTGCTGAGAATATCACGCTCAAACCAATTGGCAAGACTGTCAACTACATTTCTCGATGGAATGACACAAAGGATAGCCTCACGATGTGGTTCCCTGATTACGCTGATCACGACACCATCCGGTTTCAGGTTCTGACCGATACAATTTTAGACACAGCCGAGGTTGTCCTGAAACCAAAAGAAAAATTCATCAACAAAAAAACGAATGAACCTTCAGTAAAATTCAGACTCAAAAACAGTTACGATTTGGGCCGTTTCAGCTATTTTGACACTCTGTGGTTTTACTCTGATCATCCAATTCAATCAATCGACAAGAAAAATTGGGTTTTCAGTGTAAATGATGACACCCTTTCATGGGATTCGCTTTTGAAAAACGATATTATTCGTTTCGGTCAGAGCCCGGATGACAGCCTGCGCAGTTTTTCATTGCTCTACGACTGGAAACCCGCTGCATCCTATTCAATTACAATTCCCGATTCTTCGATAAAAGACATTTTTGAACTTTCTCACGACACGCTGGAAATACAAATAAAGACCAAAAAATTTGAGGATTACGGAAAGCTGGCACTCAACCTGAATCTTCCAGATACAAAAGGACAATACCTTTACCTACTTCTCGATGACAAACAGAATGTAGCGAAAAAAATGGTTGTACAACCCGATGAAAAAATTGTTTTTCCTCTCTTAGAGCCTGGAAAATACGAGTTTAAAATCATCGTGGATGAAAACAAAAACGGAAAGTGGGACACGGGAAACTTCTTTGAAAAACAACAACCTGAGGCTGTTTTTTATTACCCTAAAACTGCTGATGTTCGAGCAAACTGGGAAGTTGAACTCGACTGGACAGTTGAAGATCAAAGTTTGATCTCAAACTGATCACGATCGTTGAGAAACTTAAATTTTTCACGTACCTTTTTTAGTTCCTCAGCATCCAGCGTGAAAGTTTGAACAATTTCTTCGTGCGGCTTGATTTTGGAAACCATTTTGCCCAACGGATCAATTAAAGCAGAATCACCACGATACAGCACATCATTTCCATCTTTACCAACACGATTAACCCCAATTACATAAGATTGATTTTCAATCGCTCTTGCCGGTAATAAGGTTCGCCATGCGTGTGATCTGCGCTCGGGCCAGTTGGCTATGTAAAAAGCTAAATCGTATTCCAGGTCGTTTCTACTAAAAACCGGAAAACGCAAATCGAAACAAATTTGTGGAAAGATCCTCCAACCTTTTAGCTCAAAAACTTTTCGGTCACAGCCAGCCGAATAATAGTTTTGCTCACCGGCTAAAGAAAAGCGGTGTCGCTTATCGTAATGCTGGACATTGCCATCAGGAGTTACCCAAAGCAAGCGATTGTAATAACTTCCATTTTCCTCAATTATAGCACTTCCCGTAATGCAGGAATCAAACCGCTTTGCCTGATCTTTCAGCCATGATACCGTATCACCTTCCATCTTCTCAGCATAGTCTTCAGCTTTCATCGTAAAGCCGGTAGTGAACATTTCAGGAAGAATGATGAGATCTGTTTCACTGATGTTGCTCTCCAGCAAATGATCAAACAACATGAAGTTTGAAGCTTTATCATGCCAGTTGAGCTCTGACTGAACTAAAGTGACTTTGAGCTTTTCCATATTCGAGTAACGGCTCAGGTTTTATCAATGTTTTGAAAAAAGGCACAGCAAAGATTTGCTGTGCCTTTAATAAAATCAAGCTAATGATTTCACAAAATCATACATAAGCCTTACACCTACGCCAGTACCTCCAACAGGTTTGTACTCGTCAGGTGAATCAAGGAATGCCGGACCTGCAATATCGAGGTGAATCCACGGATAGTCAGTAAAATGATGAAGGAATTTCCCTGCTGTTACCGCTCCGCCAATGGGACCACCAACATTTTTCATATCTGCGATGTCAGATTTGAGTAAATCACCGTATTCATCCCAGAAAGGTAATTCTGCAATGCGTTCGTAAACCTGTTCACCACTTTTGTTGAGTGTCTTTTTAATGTCGTCATCTGCAGTTCCCACCATTGCTACACCAAACGGACCAGTAATTGCCGCAGCAGCGCCAGTCAATGTAGCAAAATCGACTACCAGTTGAGGATCGTATTTTTTCGCGTAAACTAACGCGTCTGAAAGAATTAAACGTCCCTCAGCATCAGTGTTTTGGATCTCAACTGTAGTCCCGTCACTAATCGTAATAACATCATCAGGGACAAGTGCATTTTTATCGATTCTGTTATCAGTAGCAGGTACTAGTCCAACTACGTGAACAGGCAGTTTATTTTTCGCAATCGCATACATTGCACCTGTTACGGCAGCACCGCCACCCATATCACTTTTCATTGAAGACATGTTTTTGCCGCCTTTTAGGTTATTTCCGCCCGTGTCGTAAACAACTCCTTTTCCAACCAGAACAATCGGTTGTTCATTTTTCGCATTTTCAGGCTTCCATTCCATGACATTGAAAGTTGGCGGATCTATACTTCCCCGGTTAACACCTAGTAGTCCACCCATATCGAGCTCTTTTATCACTGCTTCGGTCAGAACCTCAGCCGCAAACCCTGAGTCCTCTCCGGCTCTGATTATGCGTTGTGAAAATTCCTGAGCGTTTAGCGTAATAACCGGTTCATTTACCAGATCACGAGCGAGGAAAACGGCCTCTGCTGTGTTGCGAACTTCATCGAGCAGTTGCTGATCTACATTATCGACAACAACGCCTATTTCTTTGAGTGAAGATTCGACCTTGTTCTTTTTGTATTTTTCAAAAGAATAGCTCTGCAAAATGATTCCTTCAACAAAGGCGAGAACCTCTTCTTTGGTAATATCACCAAGGGATCTGACCGTTATTTGAGAAATCTTGTCGCTATTCACAGCCTGATGAAGTTTAGCACCTGCTTTTCTCGCCTTTTCTAGCAATACAGATTGACTTCCTTCATTCGTGTACCATGAAAAAGATGTGAATTCATCACCGTGAGGAACATTCGCTATTCCCTGCTCATCCGCATCCATTCTTCGCTTAAAATATGAAGCGGCTTCATCATCGGCATGGTGGATTTCCACGTTTCTGTGACCGATGAGAATAAGCCCTCCACCTATTGCTTCGTTCTTTAATTCTATCATAATTATTTCATTAAAAAAGCGCCCCTTTGAGGAGCGCTTTTGTGATTTTAAATATCGAATTTAATACCTTGTGCTAACGGTAATTCTGAACCGTAATTAATGGTATTTGTTTGTCTTCGCATGTAAGCTTTCCAGGCATCAGATCCACTTTCGCGACCTCCACCGGTTTCTTTTTCACCGCCAAAGGCTCCGCCAATCTCAGCACCAGAAGTACCGATATTGACATTCGCAATACCACAGTCAGATCCCGCTTCAGAAAGGAATCTTTGTGTTTCGCGCATGTTGTTAGACATAATTGCCGATGAAAGACCTTGTTTCACTCCGTTTTGAAGTGCGAGTGCATCATCAACGTTACCTTTGTACTTGATCAGGTAAAGGATAGGAGCAAAAGTTTCTTCCTGTACAATTTCAAAGTGGTTTTCAGCTTCAACAATTGCCGGTTTTACATAGCAACCGCTTTCAAAACCTTCTCCTTCGAGAACGCCACCTTCAACAATGATGTTTCCACCTTCTTCTTTTGCCTTGTCAAGAGCTTTAAGGTAGTTGTTGACTGCATCTTTATCGATAACCGGACCTACGTGATTATTTTCATCAAGTGGATTTCCGATTTTGATTTGCTTGTAAGCACTTACGAGAGATTCTTTTACTTTATCGTAAATATCTTCGTGAACGATGAGTCTGCGAGTTGAAGTACAACGCTGACCTGCAGTTCCAACAGCTCCAAACACAGCTCCCATGAGTGTCATGTTCAGATCCGCTTCAGGGGTAACGATGATTGCGTTGTTACCGCCAAGCTCGAGGATCGTTTTTCCGAGTCGTGATGCAACAGTTTGTCCAACGATTTTACCCATTCTGATAGATCCTGTAGCACTTACAAGTGGAACACGATTATCTTTAGTCATCATTTCCCCAACTGTGTAATCTCCTGTAACAAGAGTTGAAATGCCTTCAGGCATATCATTGTCGCGGAGAACATCAGCTAAAATGTTTTGAGAAGCGATTCCTGTAAGAGGTGTCTTTTCAGATGGTTTCCAAACTGTAACGTCACCACAAACGAGCGCTACTGCAGTATTCCATGCCCAAACGGCAACCGGGAAATTGAACGCTGAAATAATTCCAACTATTCCGAGCGGGTGCCATTGCTCTTGCATTGCGTGCATCGGGCGTTCAGACTTAATTGTAAGTCCGTAAAGCTGGCGAGAAAGACCGACTGCAAAATCACAGATATCGATCATTTCCTGCACTTCACCAAGACCTTCCTGGTAAGATTTACCCATTTCATAAGAAACGAGCTTACCGAGTGGTGCTTTGTATTCACGTAGTTTATTACCGAATTGACGTACTATTTCACCACGCTGCGGAGCAGGAAGTGATCTCCAGTATTGAAAGGCTTCTTGTGCCTGACCTATTGCTTTTTCGTAGTCTTCACGAGTAGTGGTCTTTACACTTGCAATTTCTTCTGCATTTACAGGAGAAACTGAAGTGATAGGGTCGCCACTTGCCCAGTGTTCTTTTCCAGAAAATGTTCCATCATTCACCTCGTCAACACCGAGGGTTTTTAAGGCTTCTTGAATTCCAAAATTATCTGCCATTGAACTCTGTTTTTTTGTTTTCGAATTTGAGTTCAAAGGTATAAAAGATGTTTGGTGTAGAATTATGTGACAGATTCGAGCATGTTTGTCAACTCGGGCTTGCTTATTGGTTTTGCCAAATAATCTGTAAAGCCCTCATCAATAAACCGCTTTCTATCTCCAGACATGGCATAGGCAGTAGTCGCAATTACAGGTGTATTTGCAAATTGATCAAATTCCTTAATCTTATGTAGCAACTCTGTTCCATCGATATCATCTTCACCGAGATTAATATCCATCAAGACCGCATCATAGCTTTCTCCTTTCTCAGCCGAATTCAAAACATCATTACTTTCCTGCATAATAATGATATCATAGTCAGCACTGAGAAACTTTTTTATGATAAAAGCATTGATTTTATCGTCTTCAACAACTAATACACGCTTCATTCCTGCAATAATAAAGTTGATATATCCCCTACGTGTGGTAAAGGTAAAATTATTTTTATTACGCGATAGTAATCGTTTGATTATATCATTTTCCAACAAGAATCAAAAAGGTGTAATGACATTCGTTGTTAAATTCCTCTTTAAATCAATTAAACCAATTTATTTTTTCGTTGTTTTGATGATCCAATCAAATAAATAAAATCATGAAAACACTTTATTCACTATCAGCAGTTTTGCTATTTGCACTGGCAACATTTTCAGTAAAAGCGCAGGACCTTCCAAAACCGAGTCCTCATGCAGAGGTTTCTCAAACTGTGGGTCTGACCAATATTTCAATTGAGTATTCAAGACCCGGAGTTAAGGAAAGAGATATTTTTGGCGGTCTCGTCCCATTCGGTAAAGTATGGAGAACGGGTGCCAACAAAGCGACAAAAATCACATTTGACACACCAGTTACTTTTGGTGGAGAAAAGGTTGAAGCGGGCAGTTACGCCATTTTCACTATTCCGTCAAAAGATGAATGGACTGTCATTTTAAACACAACAACTGAATCATGGGGAGCTGGAGATTACAGTGAAGAAAATGATGTTGCACGCATTGAAGTTGAATCAATGGATATGCCACACATGGAAAACATGATGTTCTACTTTGATGAGTTAAAAGACGGCAGTGCTAATTTAATTCTTCGCTGGGCTGAGACCGGTATTTCTATTCCTGTAACAGTTGATTACAAGAAATTGGCGATGCAAAACATCGAAGCTGAGTTTAAAAAGTATGAAAACAAATACAGACTTTACGATAACGCAGCAGATTTCTACATTGCAAATAACATGGATATTGATAAGGCTGTAGAATATGCTAAAAAGTCTGTTGAGATGAATCCAAAGTTTTGGAACATGAGAACGCTTTCAGAGGCTTACGCAGCTGCAGGTAATTATAAAGACGCTATTAAAACTGCTGAAAAATCCATGAAATTAGCTGAGGAAGCTGAATATGAGCCATATATCAAAATCAATAAAGAGAATATTAAAAAGTGGAAGAGCAAGATGTAATCACTCTTTTCAAGTAACGATTCAAAAGCCGGGTATTTATCCGGCTTTTTTTATTTTTAGCGAATGACATCTCGTAGAAAATTCATTCAGAACCTAACCGCATCGGGTGGATTACTCCTCTCAGCAAGTGCTATAGCCAGCAGAGCCGAAACTTTGAGTTCAGCAATTGATCAAATAAAAAAGTCTCCAAACCCGGAAAAAGAGGATGTTTTCTGGAAACAGATTCAGCTAGCTTATACCGTATCGCCCAACCTTATAAATTTAAATAACGGTGGCGTGAGCCCGCAACCAGATGTCGTTCAGGAAGCAGTTAAGAAATACACTTCATTTAGTAACGAAACTCCTTCTTATTACATGTGGCGGGTTTTGGATAAAGACAGAGAGGCAGTCAGAACCGGACTGGCTGATTTGGCAGGAACAAGCCCTGAGACAATTGCCATAAACCGCAACACAACAGAAGCCCTTGACACAGTTATTTTTGGTTTAGATTTGGAAAAAGGAGATGAAGTCGTTTTATCACACTTCGATTACCCCAATATGATGAGCGCCTGGAAACAACGCGAAATGCGAGATGGCATTAAACTCAAATGGGTTGACTTAAAACTTCCTGAGAGCAATAAACAAAAAATAATTGAGCAATATCTCGACCTAGTAAGTTCAAAAACGAAGGTGTTGCACATTACGCATTTGATCAACTGGATCGGACAGGTAGTTCCGGTTAAAGAGTTGTGTGAAGAAGCGAATAAAAGAGGCATTATCACCATCGTGGATGGCGCTCACACTTTTGCCCACCTCAACTTTTCAGTTGCTGATTTCAACTGTGATTATTTTGGCACTTCCTTGCACAAATGGCTTTGCGCTCCGTTTGGCACTGGTATGTTGTACATGAATGAAAAAAGAATTACGAAAACCTGGCCGCTCACTCCTGATCATGACCCCAAACGAAACGACATTAGAAAATTCGAGAATCTCGGAACACGCTCAATTCCGGCTGAAATAGCCATCGGTTCAGCTATCGACTTCCACAACATGATAGGATCTGACCGAAAAGCCGAGAGACTTTATTTCCTCAAAAATTACTGGGCTTCTCAGGCACAAGAGATGCCGGGCGTTACAATTAACACACCTTCAGAGCCAGAATTATCAGGAGCGCTGGCACATGTATCTATAGAAGGAAAAACCGGAAGGGATATCGAAAGACACTTGCTCAGTAAGTACCGAATTCATTGCGTGGCGATTGAATACCGCGGATTTGATGGAGTGAGAATTACACCCAATGTATATACCGTTCAGTCAGATCTCGATAAGTTGCTACAGGGATTATCGGATTTGACCAAAGCTTAACTCGGTTGATAAGGAAATGTGATGATTACTGAGGTTCCCTTTCCTTTAGCACTTTCAATTTTGATAGTTCCCTGATGCATTTCAACAAATTGCTTCATGATAACAAGGCCGAGGCCTGTTCCTTCAATTCCGGTTGTGTTTTCGGCTCTGAAAAACGATTCAAATAAATTTGCCTGCTCTTTTTTGGGTATTCCGATCCCGTGATCTTTTATCGTGATGCTGTAAAAGTCATCATCGTAATGGATTTTAACTTCAGGGTTTGGTCTGTCTTTTGAGTACTTGAAAGCATTGGAAATAGCATTTCCCAAAATATGACTAAACAGGTTTTCATCAAGACGTACATCACGCCTTGAACCTTCAACTGAAAGCGTTACCGTTCTTCCATCTTCAAGGTTGAGGTAGTTTTGCTCAATAAAATGCATGATAAAGGCAACCAGATCTATAGGCTCAGGAGTAAACGGCATTTTATTCGCCTCGGTGCGACCTAAAATCAACACATCATTCATCAGGTTTGTGAGTCGGCTGATTTGCACACCAATTTTATCGCAATGCTTGATAAACGGTTTATTGCGATTGACATCCAGTTCATCAGCGTACATTTCCATCATATCAACACTGGATTTTATGGAAGTTAGCGGTGTGCGAAATTCATGAGAAGCCATTGAAATGAAACGCGATTTGAATTCATTGAGTTCTTTTTCTTTTATGAGCGCGTTTTGCATCTCTTCCTCGGCCTTTTTTCGCTCAGTAATGTCACGTGTAACAGCCATCACTGAGTCTATCTTTTCTCCATTCCCCAATGGCTGAATAACCGTTTCACACCAAACTGCAGAACCATCTTTGCGTCTGAGCTCAATTTGAGTTACACCTTTTTCAATTTCTCCTTTTTTGAGCGGTTCAATGATTTCATTTTTGATTTTGATCAAATCACGCGCATTCAAAAACTCAGAAGAATTGTGACCAATCACATCATAAGTCTCGAGATTCAAAATATCATTAATCGATGGCGACACATAATAAACAGCCCCGTTTATAGAGTGTAAACTCACGAGGTCACTCATCGACTCAGACATAAACCGGAAGCGTTCCTCCGTTTCCTTTTGAGCCAACTCTGCTTCCTTCCGCTTATGAATATCGGTCATCGTGCCAAACGCACCTTTGTATTTCCCATTGGGGTGGTACGTGATGGTTGTAAAAACCTCCATCCAGCGGTAATTCCCATTCGTGGTTAAGAAGCGAATTTCCATGTTTTCATAAGCTGATCGATCTCTATCGCTCTTTGAAAACAGCAATTCCTTAATCGTAAACCGATCCTCAGAATGAACGTAATTGATGAATTTTTGACCCTGACTTTTTTCTGCGCTAAATCCTGTCAATAATTCCCAGGCCGGATTCACAAAAGTAAACGCACCGTCTTCGTCAACTCTAAAGATCACTTCATGAACAGTGTTTACCAAATTCCGGTATTCCTGTTCTTTCTTTTTGAGATTATCGAGATAAAGGATTTTAGACGTGATATCGATATTTGAGGCTCTGAAAGTTTGTGGTTTTCCCGCTTTATCAAAAAGGACACTGGCTTTGGTCAGAACCCAAATGTATTTACCAAACTTATTTCGCAAACGGTATTGCAGCTCAATTGAACCGGTCTCTGCAACTTCAAAAGGATCTAATTTTTCGAGAACTTCTTTTCGTTCATCAGGATGGATCAACCGCTCAAAGGCCCCAATACTTTCCTGAAGTTCAGCAGGCTCATAATTGAGCATCCTCTTAAAACTGTCAGAAAAGGTGAGCACGTTATTCGATAAATCCAGCTCCCAGGTCCCATCAAGGCTCTTTTCCATTGCCATGTTGAGAACCTTATCCTTGCGCTTTACTTCATCTTTGAGTTGATCTAATGTTACACTTTGACCAATAAGCCTGGCAACAGACTGTAAAAAGTCTACATCTCTACCAGGCCAAATTCGTTCAATCGTTTTGTCGTGAAAACACATACAGCCCCAAAGCCTGTCATTGGACCAGATGGGAACATAGAGGATTGACTTGTAACCCAATGAGCTCAGCAGTTTTTTTAACTCTTCGCTTCTCAGGTTTTTGACAGGACCGTGAATAGGATTATTTCGTTGAAACTGTTGAATTACCTCGTTTGCAACACTTGCATCCTGAGCCAGCTCTGCGTTCCATTTAAGAGTTGGCGGATCTTCAAGTCTAAAATAGTTTAAAAGTGGTTTTATTTTGACTTCCCCAAAACGATAAAAAGTGTACGTATATACTCCAGAAACGTCTGCTTCGAGAACATCTGCAGATGCCTGAAGAGCATTTTGAACAAATGTTTTCCAGTTGACACCATTAGATGAGAATCGTAAAAGTTTTTGCAATACATTAGATTGCAAGAACCCCCCATCTCCTAATGCTTCTTCGTAAACTTGCGAAACTGTCTTTTCCGCCATAATACTATCTTTGTCACAACCTGAAACTCTGTAAAATACAAAATTTTACTTATGTCAACAATTTTAGTCATTGAAGATGATTCTGTAGTAAGAGAAAACCTGGAAGAGATTCTTTCCTTCAAAGGCTACAATGTCATTTCAAGCGAAAACGGTCAACAAGGTTTGGCCATGGCAAAGAAAAGAAATCCTGACCTTATTATTTCAGATATTATGATGCCTGAAATGGATGGTTACGATTTAGTAAAGACAATGCGTGAAGATTATGCTCTTCAAGACATCCCTGTCATCCTGCTGACGGCAAAAACCATGACTGATTCCAAAATCAGAGGGCTTGAAATTGGAGCTGATGACTACATCACTAAACCATTTGAAAGTAAAGAGTTGCTTGCAAGAGTAAACAACCTGATAGAAAGAAGGAAACAGATTAAAGCCCGTGCTCTTCTCGAATCTCGTCAAACAACAGTTGAATCAACTGATGACATTTTCATGCGTAACCTTTTAGACTTTTTCCTCGAAAACATTGAAAATTCACATTTTGCTATTGAAGATGTGGTTTCTGAAATGGGATTGAGTAAAAGTACGATTCAGCGCAGAGTAAAGAACATAACTGATAAAACCTTCAACCAACTTTTACGCGAGTTTAGACTGGAACAGGCAAAACAAATACTGGAACAAAAAGGTGGAAATATCTCTGAAGTAGCCTACTCTGTAGGCTTCAACAGCATTTCTTACTTTTCCTTTTCGTTCAAAAACTATTTTGGATTTCCTCCTAATGAGTTGATCCCACGCAATTAATGAAGCTTCAATGACTTAATGCGGTTTTTCAAAGCCGCAGTGTCAATTTTGATATTAAGCTGCTTCTCAATAGCAGCTTTTATATCTTTTGGCTTAATCTTGGGCCGCTTCAAAAACTGCGCGATAATTTCATTAATTTTACCTTCCTTATTCATCATCGCGTTTTAGTTATATAACGCAAAAACCGACACAATCGTTTAGTCGTCAATCAATTATTATCGATGGAAGGTATTAAAAAAGCACTTGCTTCACTTTTTCTGGTGGTTGTTTGCTCCTCAGTTTTGAGTCAAACCTCTTCCACAATCGATTACACGTATTGGCGTTTTGATCTCAGCGTGCAGGATAGCCTTCTAAAGGGAAATGTTACTCACCACTTTAAAGTTGATAGCTCCATTAATTCTTTCGTTCTTCAGGCATCGAACAAAACGCTGAATATTGACTCAGCAATTTTTCACGGTCAGAGCCAATCTTTCAGCCATCTCAACGACACATTAGCTATACAACTCAGCGAAACTCCGGATCTGACCAATACCGATTCAATCACAATCTACTACACCGCAAAAGCCACTACCAACTTTCAGGATCCTTTCGTCATTGCAGAGCACAACAATAAACCTCTTTACTGGACACTAAGCCAGCCACTTGTAGCTAAAAACTGGTGGCCCACTCACGAACCACTCGATGATAAGGCCGATAGTGTTTCATTTAAAATTGAAGTTCCCAATGAACTTACAGCTTCTTCTAACGGACTGCTCATCAACCAAAAAGAGCTCGATTCAACAACTGTTTTCTCGTTTAAACACAAATACCCCATACCAGCATATTTGATCGCTTTTGCTGTTGGACCGTATCAAATACAGGAACAGCAAATCAATGTTCCGTATGGAAAGCTGAAAATTGAAAACTATATACTGGAAAATGAGTTTTCAAAATTTAGGGAAGATGCTACTTTCGGGTTAAGATCGTTCAACTGGTTTGATACGCTACTCAATGTTCCCTATCCTTACCTCAATGAAAAATACGGCCACACCCAAATGTTGCGAGGTGGCGGAATGGAGCACTCAACAAACTCGTTTATGGGAAACTTCGACTTTCCTCTTTATGTGCATGAGTTAGCTCACCAGTGGTTTGGCAACTACATAACATGTTCATCGTGGAAGCACATTTGGCTGAATGAAGGAATCGCTACTTTTTTTCAGGGACTCCTATTTGAACGCTTTTACGATGGCGAGCTGTGGTTGCAATGGAAAGATGTAACCCGAAAAAGTATTTTAAGAAAGCCCGATGGCAGCCTCATTGTTCAGGACTCTCTCAATCCATCACGCATTTTTGACACTCGCCTGAGTTACCACAAAGGCTCTTTTGTCTTGCATATGCTCCGCAACAAAATTGGTCACAAAACTTATTTCGATGCGCTCAACAACTACCTCAATGATACTGCACTTGCTTTTTCTTATGCGAATACATCTGATTTAAAACGCCATTTTGAAAACTCCTGCTCATGCGATCTAACTGAATTTTTCAATGACTGGGTTTATGGAGAAGGCTATCCGTTTTACGTTATTGAATGGGAGCAAAATGGAAGTGTGCTGAGTTTAGATTTAGAACAATTCACTTCGCATGAATCTGTTGAGTTTTTTGAAGCTCAGGTTGAATTAAAGTTGATTGGTTCACAATCTGATTCCATCATAAAAATTACGCCCGAATCCCGACTGTCGTCATTTGAAATAGACATTCCGTTTGCTGTTCAAAAAATTGAATTTGATCCTGAAATCGTGCTTTTAGCCGATCACGAAATCGTTCAAAAACAGGATGTTTCTAAAACATTTGTTTTTCCCAATCCGGCTGATGAAAGTTTGAATATAAAAATCGGAAATCCCCGTGGCGGACTTCAGGAAGTAGAAGTTTACGATTTAACGGGGAAATTAATATTTGAAAGTGGCGAATTGAGCAATTTCCGCAACTTCTCAATCAACACCACAGCATGGCAGGCAGGCGTTTACATCGTGAAAACCACATCGAATTACGGCATCGATAAAACGCGACTCGTCATTCAATAAGTTTCGGTCAGAACCGAAAACCTTTCAATTCCGGCTCTGACCGAAAAAATTATTTTTTCAACCAGGCTCCAACCATCCAGTTCGTTTTTTCGAGATCTGAAATCATTGGGGCGAGTAAGTCCTGAGTTCCTTCATCGTCCTGCTCATCGGCAACCTCAACAGTTGAGCGCATCAACCCTAGTAGCTCGTTGTGCATGTTCCAAACGATTTCCATCATTTTTTGACCATCGTTTAAATCTTTGATAGGCTCAATACTTGATGTATTTATGTAATCGCTAAATGAGTGAAGAGGCACTCCGCCAACTGTTAAAATACGCTCAGCAACTTCATCAATATTTGCGGCTGCTGTTGTGTAATACTCTTCAAATTTCACGTGCAACTCAAAGAAGTTTTGTCCTTTAATGTTCCAGTGAAATCCTCTTATGTTTTGATAATACACCTGGTAAGTTGAAAGCAACTCATTCAGTTTTTCAATTGTTTTAGAATGGTCGCCATTTAAGTTAATATACTGCTTCATAATTTCTTTTTTTATTTCACTTCAAAGGTAACCATCCTTGAAGTATAAAAGAAATTGAATAGTTTTATCGCACCATTATTTTATCTTATGCATTATGACATTAGTACAACTAGAATATGTAATCGCCATAGCTGAATCAGGTAGTTTCGTTGAAGCTGCAAACAGGAGCTTTGTGACACAGCCGGCTCTGACCACGCAAGTCAAAAACCTGGAAAAAGAGCTCGATGTAGTGTTGTTTGACAGAACTCGAAAGCCCATTATCCCAACTGAAGTAGGCGCTCAAATTATTGAACAGGCCAAAGAAGTGGTTCAGCAATCGAGAAAAATTCCCGATATCGTTTCAGAATTCAACACTGATATAAAAGGAAACTTGACACTGGGCATAATCCCCACAATTTCACCTTATCTAATTCCGCATTTCATTAACGATTTCAATAGCAAGCATCCAAAAGTCAACATCAATGTTCGCGAAGAAATTACTGAAGAGACAATATCAAAAATCAAAAATGGTGATTTGGATGCCGGAATTATTGCAACTCCGGTAGATACGAAAGGCGTTATTTTCATTCCACTTTATTACGAAAAATTCTACGCTTATGTATCGCCAAGTCATCCCGCTTATTACAAGGATGAACTATCGAGAAACGACTTGCGTGTTGATGAATTATGGCTTTTGAAAGAAGGAAACTGTTTCAGGAATCAGGTCATTAATATTTGCAGCGACCGCGAAGAACAGGAGTTCAAAAACCATTTTCGCTACGAGAGTCATTCGATAGAGTCTCTAAAACGAATTGTCGAAATCAAAAACGGCATGACGCTCATTCCGGAATTGGCAGCAGACAATATTCCAAAACGAAAAATGGATATGCTCAAGAAAATTCCCGATGTCAATCCTTACAGAGAAATCAGTCTGGTTGTGAGTCGTCAATTTCTCAAAAAACGACTGATTGACTCGCTCAAAAACACGATTCT
The DNA here is from genome assembly GCF_008806325.1 of Salibacter halophilus. GTDB lineage: Bacteria > Bacteroidota > Bacteroidia > Flavobacteriales_G > Salibacteraceae > Salibacter > Salibacter halophilus. The sequence continues at coordinate 187,231 of NZ_WACR01000006.1, read as the reverse complement.
GGAAAAGTTACCGCGCAATATGACGCAAAAACCTGAAGGATTCATCATTGACACGAACATTAAAGTGTAAAATGCGGTTTATCTTTGAGCCAAAATTTTTCGATTTATGTCACAACTTCAAATGTTCAACTCGCGCAGCCGGGAAAAGGAAACTTTTAAACCGATAAACCCTGAACACATCGGAATGTATGTTTGCGGTCCCACGGTTTATGGAGATCCGCACCTTGGTCATGCTCGCAGTAACGTTTCATTTGATATCGTTTTTCGCTATTTACAATACCTCGGGTACAAAGTTCGCTATGTTCGCAACATTACAGATGTTGGACACCTCGAAAGCGATGCTGATGAAGGCGAAGACAAAGTGGCAAAAAAGGCTCGCGTTGAAAAACTGGAGCCCATGGAAATCGTTCAACGCTACACGATCGAATATCACGACCGCATGCGCGAACTCAATTCGCTCCCACCATCTATTGAGCCATCAGCGAGCGGACACATAATCGAGCAGATTAATATAGTCAAGAAAATACTCGATAACGGTTACGCTTACGAATCAAATGGCTCAGTATATTTCGATGTACAGAAATACGCCAAAGACTTCAAGTACGGAGAGCTATCCGGTAAAAAACTGGAAGACATGCTCGAAGGATCTCGCGAACTCGAAGGTCAGGCCGAGAAGCACAGTAGCGTAGATTTCGCAATATGGAAAAAAGCCAAGCCGGAGCATATCATGCAATGGGATTCTCCATGGGGAAAGGGCTTTCCGGGCTGGCACCTCGAGTGTACAGCAATGAGCACAAAATATTTGGGAAATCACTTCGACATTCACTGTGGCGGAATGGATCTACAATTCCCTCACCACGAAGCTGAAATCGCACAAAACAACGGATCTTACGGTGAAGAGCCCTGCAATTACTGGTTGCACAACAACATGCTCACCATTGAGGGCAAGAAAATGGGTAAATCGCTCGGCAATTTCATCACGTTAAAAGAGCTTTTTGACGGAGATCACAAATTACTCGAGCAGCCATATCATCCAATGACTGTCCGCTTTTTTATGCTTCAGGCGCATTACCGCAGTACGCTCGACTTTTCTAACGAAGCATTACAGGCGGCAGAGAAAGGGTTTAGCAGATTAATGAAAGCCTATTCAATTCTGGAAAAAACTGAGCCGGGAAAGGAATCAAAGTCTGATTTAAACTTCGAAAAGTTCAAAGAGAACTGCCTAAGTGCACTCAATGATGATTTTAACACTCCCGTTTTAATCGCCCATTTGTTTGAAGCTGTAAAGCATATCAATGCGCTCGATCAGGGAAATGCAACACTCAATGAAGAGGATCTCAATCAGTTCAGAACCTTCGTTGGAGACATGCTTTTCACCGTGCTCGGACTAAAACGTATTGATACCGACAGCAACGATTCAAGCGATTTGGTTGACGGACTCATGGAGCTCATCATTGACCTCAGAACCCGCGCCAAACAAGCTAAAGATTACGACACTGCCGATGCTATTCGCGACCGACTAACGGAGATGAACGTTCAGCTCAAAGACAGTAAAGAAGGAACTAGTTGGGAGGTTTCGTAAGCTTGTTGTAATTTCGGTCAGAACCAAACAGACCGCATGACAGGCGACAAAATTCTCGAAAAACAGGTCCTCGATACGTGGATGATCAACCACAAAACAAACCTCAAACTCATCAATGAGCTAGAGGATGAGTGGCTCGATCTCACAACCTCAAAGCGCGGTGGCGGTAAAATTGGTCATCAACTGGCACACATGTACAATGTGCGTTACTGGAAGCTCGAAAACCTCGATAAGTCGCTCATTCAGGATCTGACCACTGTAAAAGCCAGTGATGAAAAAACAAAAGAATTGCTGGTTGACCTGCACGAACAATCAACCGATTTTTTGTGTAAAGTATTCAGCGATGCTGCACACAATGAAGGTCAACTGAAAAAAGGGTGGAAACGCGGATTAATTCCTCTTCTTGGATATTTTATTCACCACGAAGCTCACCATCGCGGTAATATTCTTTTGACACTCAAATTATCAGGAATAAAATTATCAAACGACCTAAAGTACGGACTTTGGGAATGGCAAAAAATGTAATGATGACGAACAGAAATCTACTTATCGTATCAACTTCAAAAGTTCACGGAAGCGGCTACATGGAGTACATCCAGGATCAGGTAGCTGAACACTTCAAAAACTGCAAAAAAGTAACATTCATCCCTTTTGCAAGACCGGGCGGCATTTCGCACGATGAATACACCAAAATAGCATCAGATGCATTTGATAAAATTGGTGTTGAAGTGCGCGGTGCACACACATTTGAATCTGCACGAGAAGCTGTAAACTGGGCTGACGGCCTTTTTACGGGAGGCGGAAACACATTCGTTCTCCTCACACAGCTCTACAAACTCGGTTTTATTGAACACATTCAGAACGCAGTTGAGTCAGGGAAACCATATATGGGATCAAGTGCCGGATCAAACATTACAGGAACAACAATCAGCACAACGAATGACATGCCCATTATGTATCCGCCAACATTTGATGCCCTACAACTCGTTCCGTTCAATATTAATCCGCACTACCTCGATCCCGATCCCGGGAGCAAACACATGGGTGAAACACGTGAAACGAGAATTAAAGAATTCCACGCTTACAACGATCAACCGGTAGTTGGTTTGCGAGAAGGTTCTGCTCTGATCGTAAAAGGGAACGATATCAAAATCTTTGGAGATCATTCTGTAAGGATTTTTGAAAAAGGCAAACAGCCTTATGAAATTGAATCCACTGAAAACCTCAACTTTTTGGTGCAATGAAAGAAAAGGAGCTAAAAAAGAAAGTCTTTGAATGGGATACTGAATCCTGGTCTAAATCATTCGAGCTATGGGATGAAGCACTTAAAAACATCAATCCCGGAAAAGCGCTTGAGCTGGGAGGCAGACGCGGTGGTCCATCGTTATATTTAGCTTCAAAAGGATTTGATGTTCTCTGCACAGATATCAATAAAGACTTTCTCGATCAAGCCAGAGCCTTTCACGAAAAAGAAAATGTCTCAGATCGGGTAAAATACGAGAGCCTTGATGCACTCAATATTCATTATGAAAATGAGTTTGATGTCGTAATTTTCAAGTCCATTTTAGGCGGAATTGATCGCGACAATAAAGAATACAAAGAATCACACAAAAAGATTTTAAAAGAGATTCACAAAGCCTTAAAACCCGGTGGATATTTACTTTTTGCTGAAAACCTAATGGGTTCAAAATTACACTTAACAGCTCGGGAAAAATTACGCAAATGGGGCGATACCTGGCGCTATCTCGATCATCGTGATCTAGGTGAATACTTTGAGCCATTCTCTCAAGTGAAAATCAAAAGAGGTGGTTTTGCAGGTGCTTTTGGGCTCAACGAAAGCATGAAAAATGCATTTGGGAAAATCGATGGATTATTATTAAATTCCATCACCCCAAAAAGCTGGAAATACATAGCATACGGATACGCAAAAAAATAAAATTATGGCAAAGAAAATAGGTGTACTACTATCTGGAAATGGCGTTTTTGACGGAAGCGAAATTCACGAATCCAGTTTTACTTTACTGGCATTGGCTCAAAAGGGAGCAGAAACTGTTTGTCTGGCTCCTGATGTTGACCAACATCACGTCATCAATCACACAAATGGTGACGAAATGGATGAGAAACGCAACGTACTCATCGAATCTGCTCGTATTGCGAGAGGTGAAATAGAAGATGTTGCAAAAGCTGACCTTTCACAACTCGATGCATTGGCTATTCCGGGTGGTTTTGGAACAGCCAAAAACCACACAAAATGGGCGTTTAGCGGTCCTGATGGTGAAATCCTACCCGAAGTAAAAAAAGCAATTCTGCATTTTGTGGAAAACAAAAAACCGATCCTTGGATTGTGCATGGGGCCAACAACAATCGCAAAAGCACTTGAAGGAAGCGATGTTCACGCTAAACTTACAGTAGGAACCGACAAAGAAAAATCTCCTTACGACATTGCCGGCATTTCGCAGGGAATGGAAAAAACCGGTGCAGCGGTTGAGATGAAAACCATCCGTGAGGTTCTGACCGATAAAGAAAACAAAATTGTTACTGCCCCCTGTTACATGATGGATGCTTCCATCACTGAGGTGCACGATAATGTTCAGGATGCAGTTGAAGAACTGTATCGCTTATTTTAGATAAAAGAGGGCGGAAGATCTTTCGCCCTCTACCAAAACCTTTCTTTTCCCTTACTTCATTACCTTTGCCGCCATGTTTGAGAATCAACTAACAATAGCTGTTGATTTTGACGGAACCATCGTTGACGATGATTATCCGCGCATCGGTAAGCCTAAAATGTTTGCTTTTGATACGCTAAAGATGCTCCAGCAAAAGCATCACAAGCTCATTTTATGGACTTACAGGCACGGTAAACGACTCGATGAAGCAGTTGAGTTTTGCAGAGAAAACGGCATCGAATTTCACACGGTAAACAAGAGTTTTCCAGAGGAAGTTTTCGATCAGAGCCAGTCGAGCCGCAAGATTCACGCTGATGTTTTCATCGATGACCGCAACTTTGGTGGTTTCCCGGGATGGGGAAAGATATTCCAGGAAATTGAAGGTAATGGACAGCAATTGGAAATGCTTCAAAAACAAAATCAAAAAAGAGGGATTATGTCTCTCTTTAAGAAGCGAAAGAAGAAATGATTATATACAAAACAAGAGAGGAAATTGAACTGCTCCGCAAAGCAGCACAAGTTGTATCGCGCACACTTGGAAAAGTAGCTGAAAAAATTGAGCCGGGTGTTACTCCGCTAGAGCTCGATCGTTTAGCTGAAGACTACATCCGTTCGCAAAATGCTGTTCCGGGATTTTTAGGTCTTTATGACTTTCCAAACTCACTTTGCATTTCAAAAAATGAGCAGGTTGTTCACGGCATTCCTGACAATACACCTCTCAAAGAAGGCGACATCGTTTCAATAGATTGTGGCGCAATTCTCAACGGATACTACGGAGATCACGCATTTACTTTTGCTGTTGGTGAAGTAGATGATGAAACACAAAAATTGTTAGATGTCACCAAAGAGTGCCTCTACCTGGGAATTGAAGAGTGCCGAGCAGGAAGCCGCCTCGGTGACATTGGGTTTGCTATTCAGAACCATGCTGAAAAACACGGTTACGGAGTCGTGCGTGAACTCGTTGGTCACGGAATCGGGAAAGAAATGCACGAAGAACCACAGGTTCCGAATTACGGAAAACGCGGTCGTGGCAAAAAACTCAAAGAAGGACTCGTAGTTGCCATTGAGCCGATGATCAACATGGGAACAAAAGCAATCAAGCAACTCGATGACGGTTGGACGATCATCACGCGTGATAAACAACCATCAGCACACTTTGAGCACGATGTAGCCATCGTAGACGGAAAACCGGATATCCTTTCTACTTTCGATTACGTAGAGGAAGCATTAGAGAAAAAAGCAAAAGTTCATGGCTAGGCTTAGAGTTACCAAACAGTTCGACTGGGAAATGGCGCACGCCCTCGATGGGCACGATGGAAAATGCCACAACATTCACGGTCACACATATGAGCTATCAGTAACTTTCCTGGGCACTCCAATCGATGATCCCGGAAATCCAAAAGACGGAATGGTTATCGATTTTTCTGATCTCAAATCCATTGTCAAAGACAACATCGTAAAACGATTTGATCACGCACTTGTGCTCCGCAACAACTCTCGCTTTTTGGATAAAATAACTGAAGATGATAACGAACGCCTCATCCTCACAGATTATCAACCAACTTGTGAAATGATGCTCCTCGAATACGTTGAAATCATTCAGAGCCAATTAAAAGGCATAAAAAACGTTTCACTCCACAGCGCACGTTTAAGAGAAACCAAAACCAGTTTTGCCGAGTGGTTTGCCAATGACAACTGATGAATTTAGAGCCCGGAAAGAAAATATATTTCGCCTCAGACCAACATTTTGGGGCACCAAATCCTGCCGAAAGCAAAAAGCGGGAAACTCACTTCATTCAGTGGCTCGATAAAATCAAAAATGACTGTCAGATCCTGTATCTCGTTGGTGACCTCTTCGACTTTTGGTTTGAGTACAAAACGGTTGTGCCACGCGGACATGTAAGGCTATTGGGCAAGCTCGCAGAACTGTCAGACAGCGGAATAAAAATTCACTTTTTCACCGGTAACCACGACATGTGGGTTTTCGATTACCTCCCTGAAGAAATAGGGATGGAACTACATCACGAACCTATTGAAAGAGAATACAACGGTAAGCAGTTCTACATCGGTCACGGTGATGGGCTGGGACCGGGAGATCACGGCTATAAATTCATCAAGAAAGTTTTCAGGAATAAACTATGTCAGTGGCTTTTTGCGAGGTTACATCCAAACTTTGGAATAGGGCTGGCAAACTACTTTTCTAAGAGTAGCAGAGCTGCAACTGGAGACAATGACAAAACCTATCTGGGTGAGGAAAACGAATGGCTCGCTATCTATGCAAAAGAAAAACTGCAGGAAAAACACTACGATTATTTTGTGTTTGGCCATCGTCATCTGCCCCTGGATCTGACCGTTGGTGAAAACAGCCGATACATCAACCTCGGTGATTGGATCTCAGATTTCACTTATGCCATTTTTGATGGTTCCGAGCTTACTTTAGAGGAGTGTCCTTTTAAAAAGTAAGAACTTCCTTTGTTAATGTAATATTATCCAAATCTTAACACGGTGCAAACGCCTGTATAATAGAGCTCTACGGTCCAAGCCTGTTGTTTTCTCATCTCTAATGTTACCCCAATGTTAACTCAATGTAAATTTTATTCGTATATTTGAAGAGAAATAAGGAAGATTATGAAAAAGATAGGTGGAATTTTAGTAGGATTATTAGTTGTAGTAGGATTGCAAGCAATGGCTCAAGGGCCAAACAATCAAAAGGATTGTGATGTTGTAAGCGCTAAATTTGTTGGCGAAAACAACCTTCAAAATGGTTCTGACCAATTTTATGTTTGCAACGATATTGAAGATTTTGAATTGAGCCAGGATGGCGATTTAATGGTAGTTACTTATCATGATGATAATGGTAACATTACTGAAAAAGGAACGCTAAAAAATGGCGAACTACACGGAAAGTGGATTAGCTATAACGAAAATGGTGATGTGACTCAAATGGCACATTACAACAACGGTAAAAAGGATGGTATTTGGTTCGTTTGGAAAGATAACGGCAGCACGCTGTTAGAAATCGAATACGACAACAACGAACTTAAAGGAAGTCACACCTGGGCTATCGAAAAGCGCCAGGTGGCGGCAGCAGAATAATTTATATTCTGTGACAGATTGAAGCGGGCTGGTGAAAGGGCCCGCTTTTTTTATGCCCTATTTTTAAACTTTTAATGCTCCAACTCCTTCAATTAGTATGAGGATTCTACTAACAGGCGCTACCGGTTACATCGGAAAAAGATTACTCCCCGAACTACTCAAAAAAGATCATGAGGTGATTTGTGTAGTGCGGGATAAAAGTAGATTCATCGTACCAACAGGGCACGAATCAAAGATTGAGGTTGTAGAACACGATTTTTTAGAGCCCTTTCCAGAAAACAAATCACTCAATTTTGATAAGGCCTACTACCTACTCCATTCAATGAGTGGAAATACAAGAGGATTTGAAGAAAAAGAACGAACCTGTGCACATAATTTCACTGAATTAGCTGATAGAGCAAATTGTAAACAAATCATTTACCTGAGCGGACTCACAAACCAGGATAAGCTCTCTAAACACCTTGAGTCACGCAAAATGGTGGAACAGATTCTCAAAAAAGCAAAAACTCCACTCACAACATTAAAAGCAGGCATTATCGTAGGTAGCGGAAGCGCTTCATTTGAGATCATCCGGGATTTGGTAGAAAAGCTCCCTGTAATGGTTGCGCCAAAGTGGATCAACACTCGCTGCCAACCAATCGCAATACGAAATGTGATTCAGTATTTGACAGGAGTCATCGAGCACGATGAGTGTAAGGGAAACAGCTACGATATTGGCGGTCCTGAAGTTCTCACCTATCGTGAAATGTTGCTCGGCTATGCAAAATCGAGACGACTAAACAGAAGAATAATTACTGTTCCAGTTATGACTCCGCGACTTTCAAGCAAATGGCTCTATTTCGTAACCTCTACCACTTACAATTTGGCAGTAAATCTTGTCGACAGTATGAAAGTGGAGGTCATTTGCGAGGAAAACCGCATTCGAGAAATCATTCAAACAGACTTGCTTACCTACAAAGAAAGTATCGACTTAGCTTTTTCCCGTATTGGTCAGAACCTTGTAGCCAGCAGCTGGAAGGATTCCTTTGTAGCCGGGAATGCCACCTATGATCTTCAAGATTTTGTTGAAGTTCCTCAATACGGATGCTTTAAGGACATCAAGAAAAAAACCGCTCCAAACAGGAAAAAAACGATCAACAATGTATTTGCCATTGGCGGAAACCGCGGATGGTATTACGGAAACTCATTGTGGCAGCTTCGTGGCCTTTTGGATAAACTAGTGGGCGGAGTTGGACTCAGGCGAGGCCGCACCAACCAAACCCGAATAGATGAAGGCGATGTAATCGATTTTTGGCGTGTGATCGTTGCCAATAGAGACAAAGGACGCTTGCTACTCTACGCTGAAATGAAACTACCCGGTGAAGCCTGGCTCGAATTCAATATGGAAGGTGAAAAACTCGTACAAACAGCAACATTTCGTCCGCGCGGATTAGCCGGCAGACTTTACTGGTACACTATGTTACCCTTTCATGCATTTATCTTCAGGGGAATGCTACGAAACCTTGTTGAATACAAGCAGTGATTTATTATTTAAGTGCTTTCTCAACAACACCCTCTGTTTCTTTTACAAACTTATCATAAGCTTTACCTGTAGCGGGGCCGTTAAAACCGGTATGTACATGAACAATCTTGTGGTCACGGCTGAGAATAATCATCGTGGGAAAACTCATGATTTTATCTAATTCGGGAATAGCTTTCTCCGCGTTTTGGGGTGTGTATCCTGTTAGCAAAACTTCGTACGGAATTCCCAGGTCCTGAACTGCCTTTTGAACAATCGGCTTTGCTTTCTCAAAAGAACTCTCGCGCTCAAATGCCAGACTGATAATTTCCAATCCGCGATCATTATACTTCTCATAGAGCTTTTTCAAATACCGCGTTTCGTCCATGCAGTTCGGGCACCATGTTCCCATTACATTTACGACAACCGCTTTTCCACTATAACGCTCATCATCGAGCGATACTTTTTCACCTGCCAGATTGGGAAAAGTAAAATTCATTTGTTTTTCAGTCGACTTTGTCAACTCGTCCGGATCACGAAGCTCAGCATTCTCATTGCGGATGGCTTTAAGTTCAGACTTGTAATGAATACCGCTGTAAAATGAGCCTTCATATTGGTCAGATCCAGAAAGAGCACCCTCAAAATAAAAGGCGTGACTGCCATCAAAAGTGGAAAGCCTAAACGAGTCTCCCGTTACACTTCCCGATAAATAGCGGTAGTCCCCAACTTCTGTCCTAATTGTTCCGTAAAGCTGAGACCCCGATTGTTCAAACAATGCAATAGCCGGCATGGTCGTGTCTTCTTCGATGATCTGCAATTCCCACTTCCCGGAAAAATCAACTTCTGCTTTTCGATATGGTTCAGGCATTTCGAGAACTCCTGTAACCGGAATTCGATAGTCCGATCCTTTGTCGAGGTTGAGCCAATAGCCGTCAACTCGTTTATCGCTTATCTTTAAGTGAAGTTCACTTTGAAAAACCGGCAACTCCGCAATTGTGGAGTCTCCGTTTTGTGTCAATGGAATAGCTATTCGTTCGAGATTATTGAAAATCACTAGTGAGTCTGCTTTGAGGCTGGCTCTGACCATTAACTTCTTCTCATCCGGTAAGTGAAACGTGAGCCTGAACGGTTTTGAGTCGTTCATGAAAACGGATCTGACAGAAAAAGCTTCGTCCAAAACCTTCTTCACATTTTGAGATGACGTAATCGAGTAGCCTCTGCCGGCTGTGTAAGTGAGGTTTTGATCAAATTTGTAAACGATATTTTCTTTGTTCGCCTCAAAATGAGCGCGTTTCAATTTGCCGTTTTGATATTCGTAAACGGCTTCTTTGATTTTAGCACTCTCTTTGTCAGAATAATAGCGATAAACTTTGATTTTACTTAGCGGTAAATAAGCTGAGTCAATTTGGTATTTTGGTTTGTTACCCAGCGTATTGAAATTTTCAGCTTCAATGAATGGGAGCAACTCTTTGCTCCAATCAGGCTTTTCGATGAGCGCTGTATCTCTTTTACCTTCCCTCACAGCAATCTTGTACAAATCTGTATTTTGATTCACGAGTTTTGCTGTATCCTGAGCGATATTATACGTGTTCTCAAATGGCTTTTCATCTCCCGTAGGTCCCAGCTCATCGAGGCAGGATGTCAAAAGCGAAAGGGAAAAAACGGCAACTAAAAGTCTATTCATCATCTTCATCAACTAATTCAAACTCTAACCTGCGGTTGTACAGATCAGCATTTTTAACCTTAATTTGAATTTCATCGCCCAATTGTAACACTCTTCCGTAATTATGGCCTACAATTCGGTGATTTTTTTCGTCAAAATAAAAGTAGTCGCCATCGATTTCGCGCAGGCGGATCATCCCTTCGCATTTATTCTCAATTATTTCCACGTAAAGTCCCCATTCGGTAACACCTGAAATAACACCGTTGAACGTTTCGCCAACGCTTTCTTTCATGTACATCACCTGGAAGTATTTGATCGAGTCGCGTTCTGCATTCGCTGCCTCGCGTTCTTTTTCGCTGGAATGGTTACAGAGGTTTTGATAATGATCCTGGCTGGCGTTATTTCCTCCTTTTGCATAGCGATCGAGTAAACGGTGTACCATCATGTCAGGATACCGCCTGATGGGTGAAGTAAAGTGCGTGTAATAGCGAAAACCGAGTCCGTAGTGCCCGATGTTGTCAGTACTGTACTCTGCTTTTGCCATCGTGCGGATAGCGAGCGTTTCAACCATCGTTTCTTCGCGTTTTCCCTGAACTTCAGCGAGTAGTTGATTGATATTTTTCGAAACCTCATCCTCTTTTGCAAACGAATATTTGTAACCGAATTTTTTGATGAAAGCACTGAAATCAGCCAGCTTTTCAGGATCGGGTGTGTCGTGAATTCGGTAGACGAATGTTTTGGGCTTGGGGTTTTGCTTCGTTATTTTTCCAATATCTTCTGCAACCGTGCGGTTAGCCAGCAACATGAACTCTTCGATGAGTTTGTGAGCATCTTTTTGCACTTTGAATAAAACACTATCCGGCTCATTTTTATCGTTGAGTTTAAACTTCACTTCAACTTTATCAAAAGCAATTGCCCCGGCTTGTAGCCTGCGGTTTCTCATTTGCTTTGCCATGCTGTTGATCACGGTCAGAGCCTCACTGTTCTTGCCCTCGCCACTTTCGATAACTTCCTGGGCTTCCTCGTAGGTGAATCGGTTATCAGATTCGGTAACTGTTCGGCCAATCCAATGGTTCTGAACATGGCCGTTTTTATCGAGCTCAAAGACACAGGAAAAAGTGAGTTTTTCTTCGTTGGGACGCAACGAGCAAACTTTATTGGAGAGTATTTCAGGCAACATCGGCACAACGCGATCAACCAGGTAAACTGATGTTGCGCGCTCTACAGCCTCTTTATCAACCATATCGTTTTCCTGCACATAATGGGTGACATCAGCAATGTGAACGCCTATTTCGTAGTTCCCGTTTTTGAGTTCTCTGAATGAAATAGCATCATCAAAATCTTTAGCATCGTGCGGGTCGATTGTGAATGTTTCCACATCGCGCATGTCTCTGCGCTTTTTGACTTCATCATCTGAAATTTCAACCGGAATATTTGCTGCGGCCTGCTCTACTTTCTCTGGAAACTTTTGCGGAAATCCGTATTCAAATAAAATAGAACTCATTTCTACTTCATTTTGGAGTGGATCACCTAATACATCGATCACTTCACCAAACGGACTACTGGCATCTTTTGGCCAATCGGTCATTTTGGCGATTGCTTTTTGACCGTTTTCGGCTCCTTTTAATTTATCGAGCGGAATGTAGAGGTCAACGAGCATTTTGCGATTATCGGGAACGAGAAACGCAAAGTTTTTAGATACTTCAATAACTCCTACAAATTCTGTTTTGGCTCGTTTTACAATTTCAGTGATTTGCCCCTCAGGCTTTCTCCGCTTTTTGCGAGCCAGTAAAAACACTTTTACAGTATCGCCATGAAGTGCATGTCCCACGAACTTTGGCGGGATGTAAATATCTTCATCGAGTTGTTCTGTTTTGATGTAAGCGGATCCGCTTTGAGTCATATCCACAACGCCTTCGATGAAAGCACTGTTTTTTCCCATTTTGAATTTCCCACGCTGCTCTTCTTTGAGCGTTTCCTTCGCTGCCATTTCATTCATCGTTTTCATGATGAGTGATCTTGTGTGTGGATCTGACACACCCATAGTAGCAGCAATTTGTTTGTAGTTATGTGGTTTATTGGGGTTCTGACTGATAATATCAATTATAGCCCGTTGAAGTTTTTTCTTTGGAAATTTACCCGAGTTCTTGGGTTTGCCCTTAGGCTTTTTATTCTTTGCCATATAAACGAAGAAAAATTATTATTTTGAGGCTGAATCAAAATTCAGCATTCTTAGTATAGTTAAATGTTCACAAGATAAAAAGTTGTCAACAATGATTTCGAAAAGCATAGAGAAAAAGTTAAACGAACAATTAGCAGCAGAGGCTGCTTCATCACAACTCTACCTGGCGATGGCTTCATGGGCAGAGGTAGAAGGTTTTGAAGGAGTTTCAGGCTTTTTGTACAAGCAGTCAGAAGAAGAACGCACGCACATGCTCAAGCTTCTCAAGTTTATCAATGAACGCGGTGGCGTGGCAGAAGTTCCTGAACTGGCTAAACCTCCTGTTAAATTTGAGAACATGCATCAGGTATTTAGTGATATTCTCGAGCACGAACAGGAAATAACAAACCGAATCAACGAACTGGTTCACATCACCTTAGAGGAAAAAGACTACACTACTCACAACTTTTTGCAGTGGTATGTGAGCGAGCAAATTGAAGAAGAGGCTCTCGCAAGAGCGGTTCTCGACAAACTAAAACTGATTGGTGATAAGCAGGGAAGCGGTCTTTATCTATTTGATCGTGACATCATGAATATCAGTGTAACATCAGCAAATGATGAGGATTAATTTTTATTTCTGCGGCACTTTTCGCTGCAGTAAATAACGTTTTCCCAGTTCTTTTCCCATTTTTTGCGCCAGGTAAAAAGCCTGCCGCAAATTGGACACGTTTTGACCGGAAGGTGTGGCTTTTTATGCGGCATCACTTTCGGTCAGAACCTGTTTTACCAACTTATCGCTCTCTTTCCATAACCTCTTGCGGTTCTCTTCATTTTGAGCTATAGAAGCCGTTTTAGCAGGTTTTTTCTTTTTCCAGTACAAACCACTTTGCTCGTAGCCTTCATCGCTTGTAGCGAGAAAAATTGAGGTTTCAGCTCCTTTTTCAGGTTTGATCATGAATGGCTTGAATAGCTTCAAAAGAACTTTTAAAAATCCTTTGAAGTCACTTCCAAACTTTGTGTCAACAACTCCCGGATGTAAAGCATTAGCTGCAATGCCCTTATCCTTTAGTTTATCGTGAAGCGATTGAGCAAAATAGATATTGAAAAGCTTAGCATTACCATATGCCTTCATTGAAGAATACCCATTTTCGAGTTGTAGATCGTCAAAATTTGGGTTTCCCTGCTTATGAGCTTCAGAACTCACATTGATTATCCTGGGCTCTTTGCCTTTTTCCAGCAGAGGAATCAATTCGTTCGTGAGCAAAAAGTGACCCAGATGATTCATTTGAAAAGTTAGTTCTAATCCATCTTTGGTCGTTTGCCTGTCAGGGATAATTCCGCCAGCGTTATTCAGGACAACATCTACACTTTCAAAGCCAACTTTCACTTTTTCAGCCGCACTCTTCACCGATTTGAGATCGGCTAAATCGCAAAATATAAACGTGCTTTGAGCCGGCTGAACCAACTCCTTTTGGAGCGCTTTAGTCTTTTGCTCATTTCGGTTGAGCATGATAACATGATGACCTTTTGCGTTGAGCTTAAGAGCAGTTTGCCGTCCAATTCCAGATGTTGTTCCCGTGATAACAATTGTCTTCATAAAAGAATCTCCTTTAAATGAAGACAAAAACTAAGCAAAAATGTTGACCGGCTTACTAGCCAATATCCTTCAGTTTAGAAAGCATCGTTTCAACGAGCTCAGGAATATCGTATTGATGTTGCCATCCCCAATCTTTGCGAGCAGGAGAGTCATCAATACTCGAAGGCCATGAATCGGCAATTTCCTGCCTGAAATCAGGTTTATAGGAAATTTCAAACTCCGGTATGTGCTTTTTGATTTCATTCGCCAAATCAGCCGGATTAAAACTCATTGCTGACAAATTGTAACTGCTGCGAATTCTCACATCATCAGCATCAGCTTCAGTAATATCAATAGTAGCTTTTATGGCATCATCAATGTACATCATCGGCAATGCTGTTGACTCATTAAGGAAGCATTCAAACTTTTTTGACTTCAGGGCCTTGTGAAAAATATCCACTGCATAGTCAGTCGTTCCCCCGCCCGGCAGTGTCTTCCAGCCAATTAGACCCGGGTAACGAATAGAGCGCACGTCAACACCCCATTTCCTGTGATAATATTCGTTCCATCTTTCTCCTGCCTGCTTAGAGATTCCGTAAACAGTATTAGGATCCATGATGCAATCCTGAGGCGTATTATCTTTTGGAGTAGTAGGTCCAAAAACAGCTATTGAACTCGGCCAAAAAACTTTTTTGATCAGTCCTTCCTTCGCTAAATTGAGCACATTAAAATGTCCTTCCATGTTGAGTTTCCAACCAAAAGCCGGTTGTTGCTCCGCTGTTGCCGAAAGAAGAGCTGCGAGGTTGTAGACAGTTTTGACATTGTACTTTTTAACGATCTCAGCAAGCTTGTCTTTATCGAGAACATCGAGCGTTTCAAAAGGCTCACTTTCAGTTTGTGGTTCGCGAATATCTGTTGCAATTACACGGTCAGAACCGAATTTATCACGCAATGTAGATACTAAATCGCTCCCTACCTGCCCGAGAGCTCCAGTTACTAAGATCGTTTCTTTCGCCATAATCAAAATTTGCAGCAAATGTAGGAGAAGCGATCAAATATTGAACATTTGAGAAAAGAAAGCGCTGCAAAATAAAATTTTGTGTTTTTTAGTTGAACTCTTAGATTCGTGGCGAACTTAATCCTATTATCTATGAAACTTTTAAAAACAGTAGGCTTTGGCGTGGCCCTTTCAGCGCTAGCATTTTCATTTCCATCTTGTAAAGGAGAAAAAGTTGATCAGTGTAAAAACTTGTCCTCAGGCACTCAATGTGAGAACTGTTGCCATTCAAATGGTTATAATGGTTATAAATATAACGCCACAAAAAGTGAGCCCTGTGAATGCATGTAGATTGAACACATTTCTCATTTTACCCGGCTTTTTGCCGGGTTTTTTGTTTCTAGAAAATCTTCAAAAAAGCTGAGGTAATTCCGCATCATCATTACCTTTACACTTTTCTAGAAAAACAACTTTCTATGCTCACAAAGGACACAGATAAAAAGCTATTCCTGCTCGATGCTTACGCGCTCATTTATCGCTCTTATTTCGCTTTTAGCAAAAACCCGCGGATAAACTCCAAAGGAATGAACACCTCAGCTGTATTTGGTTTTGTGAATACGCTCTACGATGTCATTTCAAATGAAAAACCAACTCACATCGCTGTTGTAATTGACCCTCCTTCTCCTCCCAAGAGAACTGAAGATTACACAGAATACAAAGCAAACCGCGAAGACACTCCTGAGGACATCAAACAAAGTGTACCATATATCAAAAAACTACTCGAAGGCTTCAATATTCCGCTTGTCATGGCTGATGGATACGAAGCAGATGATGTTATAGGAACACTTGCTCACCAGGCAGAGAAAGAAGGCTTTATCGCTTACATGATGACTCCCGATAAAGATTTTGCTCAGTTGGTCACTGACAATGTTTTCATGTACAAGCCGAGCAGAATGGGAAATGCTGCTGAAGTTTGGGGTATTCCTGAAGTGAAAAAGAAGTTCAGCATTGAGCGCCCCGAGCAGGTTATCGATATTTTAGGTATGTGGGGCGATGCTGTCGATAACATCCCCGGTGTGCCGGGAATTGGCGAAAAGCGCGCTAAGAATCTAGTTGGTGAATACGGCAGTATGGAAGAGGTTTACGAGCATCTTGAAGATTTTAAAGGCAAGATGAAAGAAAACCTGGAAAATAATCGTGAGCAGGCTTTCATGAGCAAGATGCTCGCCACAATTTTAACCGATGCTCCGGTTGAATTCGATGCCAAAGAATACGAGAAATCTGAGTGGAATAAGGAGGTTTTAAAAGAAATTTTTGCCGACCTCGAGTTCAGGAGAATGAGTGAACGCATCTTAGGTGAAAAAATAGCACCTACTGAGGGGCAAATGGATATGTTCGCTACGGAGGATAATGGTGATTCAGGATCTGACCAAAAAGAAGTTGATATTTCAAACCTCGATAATACAGAGCACGACTATAAGCTTGTTGATTCGGATAAAGGAATTGAGGATCTGACCAAGAAATTACTCAAAGCAGATGTTTTTTGTTTTGATACTGAAACGACATCGGTGGATGCTCACAATGCTGAGTTGGTTGGTCTGGCTTTTTCTCTTAAAAAAGGTGAAGCTTATTATGTTCCGTTTCCTGAAGATCGGGATGAATGCCTGAAAAAATTGAAAAAGTTTGATGATGTTTTTAAGTCGAAAGCATTAAAAATAGGGCACAATGTGAAGTACGATCTCAATGTGCTCAAGCATCATGAAATGGAGGTTTCTTACCCACTTTTTGATACGATGATCGCGCATTACCTAACTGATCCTGAGAACAACCGAAGGAATATGGATGTGTTAGCAGAAACGTATTTGAGTTACAGGCCAAAACCTATCTCTGATTTAATTGGTAAAAAGGGTAAGAACCAAAAAAGTATGCGTGAAGTTGCTGTAGAGGAAGCAGCAGAATATGCCGGTGAAGATGCCGATATTACTTTACAGCTAAAGAGTGAATTGGAAAAGGACCTGAAAAAGGGAAAAGAGCAAAATATCTTTGATGATATTGAAATGCCTCTCGTAAATGTGCTCTCTGACATGGAGTGCGAGGGAATCAAGATGGATCGTGACATCCTTGACGATTACTCTAAAAACCTTCAAAAAGAAATCGACTCGATTGAAAAGGGAATTTATGAAATTGCCGGTCACGAATTTAACATCGGCTCTCCAAAACAGGTGGGCGAAGTTTTATTTGATGAGTTGAAAGTCACGGATAAGCCCAAGAAGACAAAAAGCGGTCAATACGCCACCAATGAAGAAGCTCTTCAATCTATAGCGGGCAAGCATGAAATCGTTGAGCAAATACTGGAATACAGAGAAGTTGTGAAGCTGAAAAATACATATGTTGATCCGCTTCCAAATCTTATTAACGAACGAAGTGGTAGGATTCACACCACCTTCAATCAGGTAAGGGCGGCTACTGGCAGGTTGAGTTCTGACAAGCCCAATTTGCAAAACATACCGATCAGAACCGAGCGCGGCAGATACATCAGGCAGGCTTTTGTTCCCAGGAGCGATGACTTCACACTTATGGCTGCAGACTACTCTCAGGTTGAATTGAGAATCATCGCAGCATTAGCGAAAGAAGAAAACATGCTAGAAGCCTTCAACAAAGGCATCGATATACATGCTACAACTGCTTCAAAGGTGTTTGGTGTTGAGCTGGATGATGTGACACGCGAAATGCGCAGCAATGCCAAAACGGTCAACTTTGGTATCATTTACGGAATATCAGCATACGGACTCTCACAACGAATCAATATCTCACGAAAAGAGGCAAAGGAAATCATTGATAATTATTTCGATAAGTATCCAAAGATCAAAACCTACATGGACAAACAAATCGAGTTTGCCCGAGAACACGGATACGTAGAAACAGTTTTGGGAAGAAGGCGCTACTTACGCGATATCAATTCACGAAATGCAACCGTACGCGGTTTTGCTGAGCGAAACGCTATCAACTCCCCCATTCAGGGTACAGCAGCCGATTTGATTAAAATCGCCATGATCAATGTTCACAAAAAACTCAACAAAGACAATTACAAATCCAAAATGCTCTTACAGGTGCATGATGAATTGGTTTTTGATTGTCATAAAGACGAACAGGAGAAACTGATCAAAATGGTAAGCGAAGAAATGTCTGGAGCTTTAGATCTTAATGTTGAATTAGAAGTTGAAGCTCAAACTGGCTCTAACTGGTTAGAGGCTCATTAATAAAAAAATCCCAACGAAATTTTCGTTGGGATTTACTTCTTTATCGTGCAATAACAAGCCGTTTTGTAACGGTCGAATTTTCTGTTTTAATCCTGACGTAATAAACTCCTTCAGCAAATCGGGAAGTGTTCAGGTATTGGTCAAATCCCGAACTAGCTACTTTGTTGAGCACATTAACGCCTACAGAATTATAAACCCTGATTGAGCCTGTGTTATCAATTCCGGAAATAACTACTCTGTTATTAGCCGGATTCGGGTACATTTTTATTTCGTTGTCTTCCTGGCTTTCATAAACTGATGTATTGATTCCCGGAGTTGTTGTAAATCTCCAGGTTTCACTCCATGGACCAGCAGCTCCGTTGTCAATAACACGAACTCTCCAATAATAAGTTGTTGAGCTATCGAGATTAATTAGCTGCTTTTCAGTGTCTGGGCTGTTTGATAAACCCAGTCCTACTGGTTGGCTATAAGATTGAAGCCAACCAGAATTGAAAGATGGAACACGATCTACTTCGATTTCATATTCATCTCCACGTGCAGCAGCCCAGTTAAGCTTAGGGCTTGTATTAACATTGATTTCTGCAAGCTTAGGTGATATAAGAATTACAGAATCATTGAGTGCTCCCTCGATATTGATGTCATCGAGATATAAATCATTTCCCCCATTTGACTGAAACCTAAAACGAAACCTGAAGTTGGAAGTCAAATACTGAGATGGAATAGCTACTGAGTTTGATGCCCAATCACTTTCATCTAGATTATTTAAAGGTCCGTTAATTGGATCAGTACTAGCAAGTATAGGTCCAACTTTAGAATCGATAAAAGACCAGGACCTTCCACAGTTCGTACTTACCTCCAGTCTCAGTATATCAAATGACCCGTCTCTTTGCGCAAAAGCTGATTTGAAAGTCAAAAAAGCTGTATCCATATTTTCAAGGCTGTATACAGGGCTTTCAGCAGCTGCTTCTCCTGCACCGCTACTAAAGAAGTTGTTCAGCTTGAGAGATTGTGACCCGCTGTATGAATCAAAATTGGTTACCTCCCATCCAAACTGCTGAGAAAAATCATCGAGAATCCAGCCTTTGTCGATCGCTGGCTCAGAAAATTCAAACGATTCAACAATAGGAACATTTTTTCCAACTTGAGGTAAAATCTTAATCACATTTGATTTTACAACTGAAGCCGAGTCTAAACTATCAGATACAGTCAATTCCACATCGTATGTTCCCGGCTCAGAATAAACAACTCTTGGATTTTCAGCGTTGCTCATGACAGGCTGAGCTCCTTCAAATGACCAGCTATAATTTTGAGGGTTGAAGAAAGAACGGTCAAAAAATGAAACCGTATCACCTACACACGCAATAATAGGTTTACCAGTTTCGCAAACCGCACCTGATGGCTGTGCCCCTGTAATATTTACTTCAAAATCGGCTCTACATACTGATTCATTGAAATTAACAATCCCTGTGGATACGAGATTTGACTGACTTGTTAGACTTTGTAGAACGGGAATATTATTAAGGACAGAAATCATTCTCGCTTTTTGACCAAGGGTAAACATGTTTTGGCAATCGTCATAGCTCATGTAGTTTTCAATTTGATCAACTACATCGGTTGAAAACGCACTTTGTTGTCCCTGAGTATCATTAGAGCAGGTGTTTTGACCTGTGTTACACCCAAATGTTGAATTTGCTGATGGCGGTGTATCACAAACTCTGTCTCCTGAATTACTACAGCTTCCTCCACATCCGCTTTGAAATGTGTGGTAAAGATTAAAACAGTGACCTACTTCGTGGGTTAGAGTACGACCATCTGAAACAGATGTGCCAACACGACCGAGTCGGTCATGGCGCATCACAATACCGTAATTATTCCAATTACCTCCGGGAAATTGAGCGTACCCCAACACAATTCCGCCTCCTCCTGAGCCCCTGACAGAGTTCACGATCCATATATTCAAATATGAATCTGCTGGCCAGTAACTAACATCTTTCACATTATTATTAGCTCCATAGGAATTGGAAGGATCGTTGATTCGTACTACACCATCAGTGCAGTTTCCGTTAGGATCAATCCGTGCCAGTTCAAACTCCACTTCAACATCAGCAGCAACATTTTGGAAGACTGCTCTGGTTGCATTCGTATCTGAATTCAGTCTCCTAAAATCTTCGTTGAGTACATCTATTCCATCCTGAATTTGATCTAATGAGATATTCCCAATGCAATTATCATGAACAACATGGACGACTACAGGGACTTTATATTGTGCAGGCCCTGAAGATCTCGTTCCTGTTTGTGATAACACAGGAATGTGAGTTTCAGAACCCATTTTAGAAATCCGCCTGTATTCCTCACGGAGTTCAGGGTGTTCGTTGAACATCTCTTCCATGTAAGAATCGGTTCCACACCAATCACTCTGGTTCTGACCAACAGTAAAAATAGTGGAGAATAAGAATATTCCCGCCAATAATATATTTTTCATCTCGCTCTCTTCCTTTATCTATCTAATAACAATGCGTTCTGTAATTCGTTCAGAACCAATTGCCGTTTCCAACATGTAAACTCCGCCTGTAAGCTGATCAACATTGAGCTGAACAATATTTTCACCTGAAGATAAATTTTGTTTGGAATAATACACACGCTGACCTGTCATTGAGTATATGGTAAATTCTACAGGCCTGTTCTCATCATTTAATAAGCGAACATTAAACTTAGATTCAGAAGGATTGGGGAATACTGTAAAATGAAACTTTTCTTTAAGGCTTTCTTCAAAACCAACTCCAGTTTCGCTTATTGTGAATTCCCACACATCACTCCATGGACCAGGGTTTCCATTTGTTACATAACGAACTCTCCAAAAGTAAGTCCCGTTTGGATCTAAGCCGGTAACATCATACTCTGTGTCAGCATTGTCAGGATCTACAGATATTTTTTGTTTTGAAACTGATACAGGACTATTGAAAGAGATATTATCAGCATATTGAAATTCGTATTCTGTAATACTTTCACCAGTTGGCTGCCACTGGAATGTGAAATCACTTGGCAACTTAGTTTGACCATTGAATGGGTAAACTAAACTAGGTGTATCACCCCAGTCACCTGTAATGTTAATATTATCAATATAGAGGTTGTTATTTCCTTCTGCTTCAAATTCAAACTTTATTCTAGCATTATTTGAATTTAATGGAGCGCTTAAGTTATCGATGGACAGGGTGCGCCATTCATTGGAGTTTGATGGTGTGAAGGCTCCATTCACTCCAGAAGTACTTTGGATAAAAGGACCAATTTCATTGAAAACCTCATTCCATGTTTCTCCGCAATCGTTAGATATATAAACCTTTAACCTATCCTGTCCTGAACTACCATTGAGCATAGCATACGCTACTTCAAAGTCTATATCAAACTGATCATAAACAGATAGATCAATTGTTTCACTTATCAATCGATAGGTCTTGTTATTTGAATTTGAGTAGTTCGCCATTTTCAGGCACGCTCCACCTTGCTTTCCATTGTTTTCATCGAGCTCAAAACCAAAGTTTGAATTGTTATCTGATGTGTACCATTTGATATTGGGTGTTTCAGTTACATCTTCAAAATCTTCAGTATAAGGCATAGAAACCCCAACAGGATTGTTGACCATTACGAACCCATCTTTCAATTCTGATTTTTGATTTCCATTTTGGAATGAGGTCAATAAAACATCATAAACTCCAATTTCTGGATAATAAACTACCGGGTTTTGGTTGTTTGAAGATGATTGTAAAGAACCCGTTAGATTCCAGTTCCAACTTGTTGGATCGTATTCAGATCCATCTAGTAGCCTCAAAGAATCTCCCAGGCAAATAGTAGCATTTTCAGCACTGAAGTCTGCAGAGTAAAGTTGCCCAACACCAGTAGCGTTTAAATTTTGTTGTGACCACAAATTGTTTCTTCCGGCAACACCAGAATTTGCTGCTGCTCTCATGCGATCAATTTGACCTTCGGTAAACATTACTGGACAATTTGAATAGTCCATGATGTTTTGAACATTATCTAGAGAGCCGCATGATACCTGAGTGGTATTACATGAACCAAAAGTTCCAATTGTATTAGGTGTATCTTGTACAGAATCATCATCACCACAATTTTGTGTTTGCCCTGGGTTATTTGATTGTCCCCAAGGGTGTTCAAGATTAAAAAAGTGTCCAATTTCGTGGGGCAATGTGTGGCCATCACCTCCAGCAGCAGTTCCAATTGTACCAACATATGTGTGTTCAGAAACGATTCCATCTTGTGATGGATTTCCAGCCGCAACACTTGGAAGAAGAGCATAGGCTGCAGCACCAAAATTGATGTTTGCAACAGTCCAAATGTTGAGGTACTTCTGTGGTGGCCACTGGTTGATTTTGGCTGTTTGATCACCAACATTTGTAGCTGATGACACAATACGATCTATACCATTGGTTGAGTTACCATTAGGATCTTTTCTAGCAAGACGAAACTCGAAATTAGCATCACCAATTCTGCTTTCAAAAGCAGGTATCACATTGGCAAGGTCTGCATTTGACTTACTAAAATCTTCATTTATTTGACGCATTGCGTCTTTGATTTGTGCTTCGCTGATGTTTTCAGATCCGTTTTGATGAACAACGTGAAAAACTACAGGAATTACAATCTTATTGTTTGATGTTGCTCTAGAGCTAATGTAAGACTGTGTAAAATCCTCAAGCTCTTTTTGAGCTGATTCAATAATAGGTTTGGCTGATGGGTTTTGTTGTAATAACTGCTGTTCAGCATGATTTTTACCGCAGGGCTGCTGAGCATATTGCGTAAAAGAAATAGCGAGTGCTGAAAGAGTTAGAATAACATTCTTAATTCTAATAAAAGCCATATATTTCATTGAATTTGTGATAAGTAAAGTGCGAATATAACTTTTTTATAAACGCTTTTTCTGTAAGATCAGTTACAAACCCGGCACTTCAATGTTCCTGAGGGAATCTACAACCTGATCAAATTTATGTGTGTGGTTGAGTACGTACACGTATTTTTTTGCCACGGTAGTTGGGTTTGCCAACTCTCCTTTTTCTTTGAGTTGAACAAAGTCTCCATGACGGCTAAAATCATCAGGATTAGCTCCTCTAATTTCTTTTTGCATGTTGGTGTCTACAACACCAGGACCAATTGAAAGGATTTTGACATCTCCCCCGGTTACTTCCTGTTCGTGTTGTACCGTTTTGCTGAAATGATCGATTCCGGCTTTTGACCCACAATACGATGCCCACGAATCAATCTCGTATTGTCCGGCACCAGAACTGATGTTTAGTATTATTTTTTCGGTGTGCAGTTCCTGGATCTGACCGATAAAAATATTCATCAATATAGCGGGAGATATCGTGTTGAGTACAAATGTTCTGTTGATAGCATCATTGGATGCCGTTCCCACTCGCTTTATGTCTCCCAAATAGCCAGCATTATTGACCAGGCAAATACGATCGGCATTTGATTGAACCGGAAAACTGAAATCGTTGAGCTTTTCAATTTCGGTCAGATCCATACTGATGTGATCGTATCTATCGTGTTTGATTGTTTGGTTTCGGCTGATTCCGGTTACGTGGTTATCAGCATCTTGTAACAGCTCATTGGCAAGTGCTTCTCCAATTCCGCTGCTAGTACCGGTAATGAAATATTGCTTCATGAAAATTAATTGATGTCGATGAATTTCTCGATATCGCGGACTCTACCAAAAACCATGAGAGTATCGGATTTTTGAATAGAGGTGTTAGAAGCAGGAACACCTAATACGTGTTCCTGCATAACTTTTTCACCATTTTTTTCCTCTTCAAAGAGGCGCTTGATCGTTACTACAGTAAGCTTGTATTTGTCGCGCAAGCCAACTTCATCGAGCGTTCTGCCAATGATTCCTTTAGGAGCTTTTATTTCAACTACCTCGTAATCATCAGGAAGTTGCAAAAAGCTAAGGATATTGGGGTTTATCAGCCTTTCAGCGACAACTGTCCCAACCTCATCCTCGGGAGAGAGTATTTCGTCAACTCCCATTTTCTCAAGGATCATTCGTTGTTGAGGTCCGTTAGCCCTTGCAATAATCCGCTCAACATTGAGCTCATTGAGGTAGACTGTTGTGAGCAAAAGTGCTTCAAAGTTCTCCCCAATGGCAACCACAACAGCATCCATATCTTTGATGCCTTGCGTGATGAGCGCTTTTTTATCAGTTGAGTCTAATGTGACAGCATATGCCACTTCATCCTTGATATTTTGGATGTTCATTTCATTGTTGTCAATCGCGAGAACTTCAGCTCCGCGTTCACTCAACTTTTTGGCAATTGCTGTTCCAAATTGCCCAAGGCCGATTACTGCAAAACGATAAGCCATGGTTTTATTTTAGTGCTTCTTCGAGATCGGCAACGAGATCATCTCCGTCTTCAATACCGATACTCAAGCGAATTAGTGAATCTTTTACACCTGCTTTTTCGCGCTCTTCTTTTGGAATAGCTGCGTGTGTCATTGTTGCAGGGTGACCTAAAAGTGATTCTACTCCACCTAGTGATTCAGCTAGTGTGAACACTTTTGTTTTGGTCACAATTTTATGAGCATTTTCCTGAGAATCATCTTTAAGTGTGAATGACATCATCCCACCAAAGTCTCTCATCTGTTTTTTGGCAATGTCATGATTTGGATGACTCTCTAGTCCTGGCCAATATACTTTATCCACTTTTGGGTGCTCGTTCAGCATTTTAGCCACTTTAGCTGCATTTTCACAGTGGCGCTGAATACGAACGTGAAGTGTTTTGATACCTCTCAGAACCAAGAAGCTGTCCATTGGTCCCGCAACTCCACCACTACTATTTTGAATGTGGTAAATTTCATCGGCAATATCTTTTCTGTTTGTTACCAATGCTCCCATCACGATATCAGAGTGACCGCCAAGGTATTTGGTAACTGAGTGCATAACGAGATCAGCGCCTAAATCTAGCGGGTTCTGAAGGTAAGGAGTTGCAAAAGTGTTGTCAACGCCAAGCATAACATCATGCTTCTTCGCTAATTCGCTCATGGCTTTGATGTCGATGATGTTGAGCATTGGGTTGGTTGGTGTTTCTACCCAAATGAGACGAGTGTTTTCGTTGATATACTGTTCAACAGAACTCACATCCTGCATTGGTACAAAGTGAAATTTGATACCGAATTTCTCAAATATAGATTTGAAGATGCGGAATGTTCCACCGTAAAGGTCGTTTGTTGAAACAACTTCATCGCCAGGATTGAGCATTTTGAGCATTGCATCGATTGCCGCCAGGCCACTGGCAAATGCTGCTCCATACTTTCCGTTTTCAATAGCCGCGAGGTTTTTCTCCAGTGCATCACGCGTTGGGTTTAGAGTACGTGAGTACTCATACCCTTTGTGTTTTCCAACTTCAGACTGCACATAAGTTGAAGTCTGGTAAATTGGTGTCATGATTGCACCTGTTGACTCATCGGGCTCTATGCCTCCATGAATTGCTTTAGTTCCAAATTTGGCATTTTTTGTGTCCATATAGTCTCCTTTATTTTTGAGGCTTTTTAAAAGTTATGAGTTTCCTTCCAAGGTATACGCGCTGTATCCAACGCGGTAAAATAATAATTCCTAAAAATAAGTAAGGGTAGTAAGTAAATAGTCGCCATAAAAAGGCTACTGCTGCCATTATTCCAATTGGAGTGTAATCGGCCAAAAACTGGTCGAAGGCTATTTCAGCTACTCCGGCACTCCCCGGGGTTGGACTTATCAGCATGATCACCCACATAACGAGCTGACGCGAAAGAACTAATAAATTGTCCATAAACCCAAATGAAGTAAAGGCTAAAAGTAAAAAATTAGCGGTTAAGTAACGTGCTGTCCATGATAGAGAAGTTGCTAAAAATGCTCTTACCCAAAAGATAAAGGGCTTTTCACGCAGCTCATCTGACGTTGTGACAACTTCATCTCCTGTTCGATAGGCTGCTCTTAGCCATCTTTTAAGAAAAGGCAACGAAAACACCCTGATGAGTAGTTTTTTGAATCCCTGAGGACTCACAAATATACCGAGTAGAATTACTGTTATGAGAATGAGTATAAATACGTATCCGATCCAAAAAACCTGCTGTACGCCCAGCTTCATTCCAAAAACTTCCATGTTTGGAATCGTATCGGGGAAGAGAGCTGTGGTTCCGACCACTACAAACAAAAGCGGCACTGAAATGACATAAAACAATTCATCTAAAAAAGCAGTTGTCATGACGATTGCTGTACTTCTCCCAACAGAGAGCTTTTCCTTGGAGAGAATGAAGATGGCAACTCCTGATCCTCCAACTACAGAAGGAGTGATTGCAGAGCTGAACTCCCAAAGCATGATGTCGTCAAATGCGTTTCGCCATGATATTCGTTTATCACTCAATATTCTGAGCCTGTACATGTAACCAAATTCACGAGCTCCTGCTGCAAGTAGCGCGATGAAAATCCAGAAATAAGTTCTGCCCGTAAAATCAATGTCCCTAAAGGCTTTAGGGTCGAGTTCAGAATAAAGCAGGTAGCCGGCAACTCCGAGACCAAGCACAATTGGAATAATGATGCGCTTGGGGTCCATTATTTTTCGAATTGGACTTCTTTTTTTGTTTCTTCTCTTCTTTGCCATTTTTTTGCTCGCGTGGCGAAGTTAGAAACATTACGAGAATCTAACTTGTTCGTTTACTTTTCAACCAGAAAAATGTACAAATGAAGAAATTTTACTACTTAAAGACTTGTGACACCTGCAAAAAAATCATGAAACAACTCGACTTATCTGATTTTACATTACGGGAAATAAAAACTGATCCAATTAATGAACAGGAGCTTATCGAGTTGAGAAACTATGTTTCTTCTTATGAAGAATTATTCAATAAACGCTCTAGAAAATACAGGGAACTCAACCTCAAAGAAAAACCACTGAACGAAAAAGAGATCAAGCAACTCATCCTCGATGAATATACTTTTTTAAAGAGACCGGTAATGTTATTTGAAGATAATGTGATGGCAGGAAACTCGAAAAAGATTGTAGAGCAGATGGTCGAGAAAACAAAAAATTGACACGGGTTAAAACAAATAGTAGCTTTAGAGCAATTAAAAATCAAATCACTATGAAAACGCTCAAAACTACTTTTTTCCTGCTATTACTGATGGTTTCATTCTCACAGGTAAAGGCTCAACTAACTTTATCTGCTTCAAAAATGGAGCTTTGTATTGGAACTACCAGTACAATAAGCGCACAGGATAGCACAGCAACTGCATTTGTTTGGTCTCCTGATTCTTCGCTTTCATCTGATAGTGGAACATCGGTGATAGCCTTTCCAACAGATACAACCACCTACACAGTCGTAAGCCATGACTCTACTGGGCCGCTAGATACTGCAATGATTACAATTACAGTTAATTTTCCACCTCAAATAACTTCTAATGGTCCATTAAAAAGAGCATGTATTGAAGACACGGTTACGTTAAAGGCCTGGGGTGCTCAAGAATTTACATGGAGCGGACCAACTAACTACATTTCTTCAGATACTGGCAGGGAAGTTATTTTCAACCCTGGTACTACATCCGAGCCCAGAACTTATGATATTATCGGATACAATGGCTCTTGCTCTGATAGTGCCAGTATTGAAGTTAGAGTAGATACAACTTTACCAGAATTGAATATTGCCACAGAGAGTTACGATGTTTGCCAGGGATCATCCCGAGAAATAACTGCAACCGGAGCAACAAGCTACGAATGGTCAGATCCGACAAACACTTTAGACACTACTAATGGCTTTGCTGTAAACGCCTCACCAACAGATCTAAACCAGGGAGCTACCTATACAGTAACCGGCTACATTGGCGCTTGTAAAAGCACTGAGTCCGTCACCTTACAAGCTGTTCCATTAGCGCAATTCTCGTTTACAAGATCTAGCGGAGGACAACCCCTTTGCCTCTATGCACCAGATACTATTTCATTCTCCGGCAATACTTCAAATTACGCGATCAAACATCCTCAAGGAACCCATTACACTTCTACCAATCAAAGTGTTTTAACAGCAGTAAAATCGAGCATGATTTATTTAACTGCTAAAACCGATGCAGGATGCGCTGCTAAAGATTCATTCATGCTTGTTGTTGACACGACCTGTGTCGACTCTTCTTTTTTACAAACCGGAGTTGAAAAAGCGAAAAAAGATGTTGAAGTTTCAATCTTTGCTCAAAACAAAAACGTAGTTATTGCTTCAGATAAACTTTTACAAAACAGCACAGCAACTGTATATGATTTATCGGGCAGAAAAGTTGCTCAAAGAAATATCCAGGCTAACCGAACAGTTTTACCGATCGTCAATTCAACTGGTGGAATTTATATCGTCACACTACAAACTGAAAGGAAGCTTTTCAGAGAAAAGATTTTTATCCGCTAAAACAGATTGTCTGTTAGTTGAAAGCGAAGCCTCTTTTGATTTTCCTCTTTCAAAAGAGGCTTTTTCTTTTGACATCCATTCTGTCATTTCATCCCGCAGTTTTGAAGAAACATCTCTATCCTGCTTTTCGAAACTCGTCCACAACAAAGAATCGAGTTCGAGCGGTGTGGATAGATGCTCGCTATGGTTTTGGCTCTGACCGTGATAAGTTTGAATAGATTGCGCTTTTTCCTCAGTGCTCTTTTCTTCATGGTCAGAACACGAAACACAAAATAGCCCCAGTACAATCGCTGAAAGTATTATTAGATTTTTCATAGTTAGGTTTTTCTCAAAATTAGTCACAACCTCAACTTACTGACTGTTAAGCAATTCAAAACATTAGTTAAATTACGTTAAACCCCTTCAGTGGTAGGGCAATCAAATTACTTTTGTTAGAGCATATGAAGCAGAAGTACATCTATTTTCTTATTACAACCATTGCGATAGCTACGCTAGGGTTGATCGCCATCCAAATTTACTGGGTGGAAAATGCACTTCAGCTGAAAGAAGATGAGTTTTGGCGCGATGCTAAAGACGCTGTCAACTCCACAGTTGTGAAGCTCGAGCGAAATGAGATTTTAAAAAAACTAAAAGCTCATCAGCAAGGTCGCTACCTATTCATTGATGACCAGGCCCAGGAAAAACTGGAACAAGCAGGCCGAGATACTACTTTTGACTTCCTCGTTTTACAGGAGGTCTCGCGCGAAGGCGAAAACCTCGAAATAAAAATCACAGAGGAACAAGAGGGGAAAAAGTCAACCCGAATCGTACGCAAAAAAGTGAAAGATGTCATGAATGCTGAGGACTCAGTTAACCTCATGGATATTGACCTTTCTTTTCTCAACAATCCGCAACCAAATATCCTGGAATCCACAGAAAGTCCACAGCTCGATAATGTGATCAAATCCAGGCTGGCCCGCAAAAAAGCTTTTGTAGGAGACATTGTAAAGCGAATGATTGAAGTCGATCTCTACCAGCCTATTGAAGAGCGGGTTTCAAAAAATGAAATTGACTCCATACTTCGCGATGAACTCACATCTTTAGGAATTACCACTGACCCGGATTTTACAGTAACTGACGATCAAAGTCAGATCCATCTCACAAATGAAGACACAGTAAATCCTGATAAGGTAAACGATAAAGTTAGCGCCCAACTATTCCCAAACGATGTGGTGCGCGACCCCTATTATTTGAATGTTTCGTTTCCGCGAAAAACAGGTTTTCTTTTGCAAACTAACTGGCTGATGCTCTCTACCAGTTTGCTCGTGATCATCGTTATCATGAGTATCTTTTACTACACCGTACACACCATCATCAACCAAAAACGAAATAGCGAGATCAAAAACGACTTCATCAACAACATGACCCACGAGCTCAAAACTCCTATCAGCACAATATCGCTTGCCTGTGAAGCCATGAGTGATCCTGATATCGGTCAGAACCAGCAGGCCGTAAAGCGATACGTGGGCATGATTGGTGATGAAAATAAGCGGCTAGGTCTCCTCGTTGAAGAAGTATTGCAAAGTGCTGTATTTGATCGTGGCGAGTTCAAACTCAAGATTGAGACAATTGAGTTGAATAAGCTTCTCAAAAATGTGATCGATAAGATTCAAATTCAGGTGAAGGAAAAAAACGGACAATTGTCAACGAAAATAGCTGACGACCCTATTTTTGTTCAGGGTGATCGCGTTCACCTTGCAAATGTTCTCTACAACCTGATCGACAACGCGAACAAGTACTCAAAAGAAAATCCGGAAATTACCGTTTCATTAGAAAAAACCGGTGACAGAGCTAAAATCAGCGTTTCAGATAAAGGAATTGGTATTTCAAAAGAAAACCAAAACCGCATTTTTGAAAAGCTCTACCGCGTTCCAACCGGAAACATTCACGATGTTAAAGGGTTTGGCCTAGGCCTCAGTTACGTGAAAATCGTGCTGGAAAAACTCGGTGGGTCCATTAACCTCAAAAGCCAATTAGGAAAAGGAAGTACATTCACTATATATTTACCAAACTTTGAAGCGAAGCGTAATTAAATGACGAGCTCTTAATGACCCTGAAAAATAAACTTTGAACACATGAAAAATAAACTCAATTTACTGGTAGTTGAAGATGATCCAAATTTGGGTACAATCTTAACAGAATATCTGCAGGCGAAAGATTTTGATGTAACACTCAAAGCCAATGGTAAAGAAGGCTTTGAACAGTTTGCAAAAGATAATTACGATCTGCTCATTTTAGATGTCATGATGCCGGTTCAGGATGGTTTCACGATGGCTGAAGAGGTGAGAAAAATCGACAAGGAGGTTCCTATCATTTTCCTCACAGCAAAATCGATGAAAGAAGATGCTATTGAAGGTTTTAAAATTGGTGCTGATGATTACGTAACCAAGCCTTTTAGCATGGAGGAATTGATGATGCGTGTTAATGCTATCCTACGCAGAACGAAACAGGGTCAAAACGACAAAGAGGAAAAGCGTGTGTTTGAAATTGGCGACTCTTCTTTCGATTCACACAAGCAGGTTCTGACAGTTGCGAATACTGAGAAAAAACTGACTTCAAAAGAAAATCAGCTTCTCAAACTTCTTTGTCTCAACAAAAACAATGTGCTGGAAAGAGAAAGCGCACTCAAAGCTATTTGGGGAGATGACAGCTATTTCAACTCACGCAGCATGGATGTGTACATCACGAAGTTGAGGAAATACCTGAAAGAAGACGAAAAAATCGAGCTGATAAACGTTCACGGTCGCGGATTCAAGTTAATCGAGCTCGATTGAGTTGTTTATAAAGTTGGTGTTCTTCCTCCGTCAACAGGAATATTGATTCCGCTGATGTAAGCTGCTGCCGGACTCGCCAAAAAGGCGATGGCATTTGCTGTTTCCTCAGGTTCGGCAACGCGCTTGAGTGGTACGGCATTTCCCATTTCATCGAGCACCTCCTCGATCGGTTTTCCGGTCTTTTCAGATTTGCGCTTCGCAATACCATCGAGGCGAGAAGTGTTTGTAGCTCCCGGTAACACATTGTTCACCGTGATTCCATCCGGCCCGAGCTCTGTAGCAAGTGTTTTACTCCAGTTTGCAACAGCTCCGCGAATCGTATTGGAAACTCCAAGATTTGCCAATGGTGCTTTTACACTCGTGGAAATAACATTGATAATGCGACCGTAACCTGATCTCTTCATAGATGGATAACAAGCCTGCACCAAAATGTGGTTGCATTTTAAATGTGCATCAAAAGCATTTTGAAATTCATCGATATCAGCATCGATAATTGGGCCGCCCGGAGGTCCGCCAGTGTTATTGACGAGAATGTTGATCTCCCGGCTCTGACCGATAAAATCATTTACAGCTTTCTTCACCTCCATCGGTTTGGTGAAATCAGCCACGATATATTCATGCGTATTGTCTCTATCAGTTGGCAATTCACTCACTACGCGTTTTAACTTTTCCTCGTTTCGCGCAATGAGCACGATATTGGCGCCCATCTCAGCCATCTCCATAGCTGCACACTTCCCAATTCCCTGAGTGCTACCAGCTACCAGTGCCGTACGTCCTGTCAGGTCCAAATCCATAGTCATTCCTTTTCTCCAAAAGTAGAGAAATCGTACTTTTATAAGCAGCAAAAATCAAATACAATTATGGCAATTAAAAGACCTTTTAATCTATTCAAGTGGATCGAAGAAAACCGGGACTTACTAAAGCCACCTGTTGGAAATAAAAACTTATACCCCGAGGGGACTGACTATATCGTAATGATTGTTGGCGGACCAAACGCCCGAAAAGATTATCACTACAACCAAACTGAAGAGCTTTTCTTTCAGCTTGAAGGTGAAATAACCGTGAAAATTCAGGAAGACGGAAAATCTGTAGATGTTCCAATCAAAGAAGGTGAAATGTTTTTACTCCCTCCTGAAGTTCCACATTCACCGATCAGAACCGAGGGGTCGGTTGGCCTTGTAGTAGAGCGAATAAGAGAAGCTGATTACGATGACGGTTTGCTGTGGTACTGCGATAACTGCAACCACAAACTGCACGAAACCTATTTCCATCTCGATGATATTGAGAAAGATTTCTTACCCAGGTTTAAAGAATATTATAGCAATGAAGACCTTCGAACTTGTGACAACTGCGGTACTGTAATGGAAGTTGACGAACGATTTGTCGACTAAATTGTACTTTTGTTCGAAGTAGAAATACACAGCCCAGCTCAAATTAAGGGCGAGGTTGAAGCGAAAGTCGGAAGTGCAGATTGTGCACCCGCGCAAAATCGTTTCCCATCAAGGGTTGTGCATGTTTAATTGAAACAGCACAAAAAATGAAAAAGTTCCTTAAAATCGATATGCACACGCATATCCTGCCCAAGCACTTGCCCAAATTTGCCGATAAATTTGGTTATGGAGATTTCATTCATCTCAAACACAATGAAGACGGCTCTGCCGATATGTACAAAGGCGATGAGTATTTCAGAACCATCAATGCCAGTACGTGGGATGCTGAGCTGAGAATGAAAGAATACGAGGAGCACAACACTCAGGTTCAGGTCGTTTGTACTATTCCTGTAATGTTTTCTTACTGGGCAAAACCACAGGATACACTAGAGCTGTCAAAGTTCCTCAATGACGACATTGCTCAAAAAGTACACGATTACCCAAAAAACTACATCGGGCTGGGAACTGTACCGATGCAAGATGCCAAGTATGCCGTTCAGGAGTTGGAACGCATTAAAGAAATCGGGCTGAAAGGAATTCAAATCGGTTCAAATATCAACGATCAGAACCTGAATGAGCCGGAGTTTTTCCCAATTTTCGAAGCCGCTCAGGAACTCGACCTTGCCATAATGGTGCACCCGTGGAATATGATGGGTTTTCACAAAATGCGTAAGTACTGGTTGCCGTGGCTAGTTGGAATGCCTGCTGAAACATCTAGAGCGATTACATCGATGATCTTTGGTGGCGTCTTTGAAAAATTCCCCAATCTGCGCGTGAACTTTTCTCATGCCGGTGGATCATTTCTTCCAACAATCGGGCGAATTGAACACGGCTTCAATTGCCGTCCAGATTTAGTGGCAATCGATAATGATATCAACCCGCGAGACTACATCGGGAAGTTTTGGGTAGACAGTATCACGCACGACCCAAAACTATTGGAATACATCATCGACCTGCAGGGAAGTAACCGTGTCAGCCTCGGATCTGACTATCCATTTCCTCTGGGAGATCTGGAAATAGGAAAGTTCATCGAAGAAATGGACCTACCCGATAAAGACAAAGAAAACATCTTTAGCAATGCAGCTCTCGAGTGGCTGAACCTCGATAAGAGTGATTTTATTTCTTAATTATTTCTTGAAACAGGAGTGTATTATCAGTTTGATTTTCAACGTACCTTTAACGGCTTTAAAAATCAACTGATAATGCGCTTTTTGTCGCTCCTTTTCCTTCTGCTTATTAGTTATCAGTTATTGGGATCTGATACTACGCGACACCGCGATGATATCCCACGCCCAAAGATTGGCGTTGTGCTAAGTGGTGGTGGAGCTAAAGGATTTGCTCATATTGGCTTTCTCAAAGTTTTGAAAGAAGCCGGCATAAAACCAGATTATATCACAGGCGTAAGTATGGGTGCTGTTGTGGGCGGATTAACAGCTATAGGCTACACTCCTGAACAGCTAGAGGAAATCAGTATTTCAACAAACTGGGACGATGTCATAAGCAACAAGATTCCACTCAACCAGGTAGCAATCGAAGAAAAGGATTATTACGGTAGGTACATCACTGAATTTGGGATTGAAGACAAGCGAATAACTTTACCCAATGCCGTTGTTGAAGGGCAACAGTTGCATTTAATGCTATCACGGCTCACGTCTCCTGTTCATGGTTTGAGCGACTTTTCTAAATTCCCAACACCATTTGCCTGCGTTGCTACGAACATCACAAACGGAGAGCCTGTAACACTGAATAACGGAAACCTGGCAAAGGCTATGCGAGCCAGCATGGCGATTCCATCGGTTTTTTCACCAATTGAAATAGACGGCAAATTACTCGTTGACGGTGGCCTCGTGCATAACTTACCAGTTAGGGAAGCAATTGACATGGGAGCTGATATCATCATCGCATCCTATACCGGGGCTCAATTCAAACCAAAAGAGGAGCTAAATGGAGTACAGGATATTTTAAAGCAATCAGCTTTTGTTACCAGTATTCTCGATTCAAAAGAGGAAATGACCAAAGCAGATTATCTCGTAAAACCCATTTCTGAAGAGTTCCAGGCCGGAGACTTCAACAAAGCCGATTCAATCATCAAAATGGGATACGAATCGACAAAATACATGCTCCCCCAACTAAAAAAATTAGCTGATAGCCTCTACAGCAGCTCGTTTGAATCGGCAAATGTTGACACAACCGATGTAGAGTTACCCAGCGAAATAAAAATCGACAGCATTTCAATTCGCGGTAACAAGGCCATTTCTGACGAGTTGATTCTCGGGAAGCTGGGCATTGAAGAAAACGACCCTTACAGTATCGAATTACTGGAAAAACGAATCAATGTAGCGTACGGGACACAATACTTTAAGCGGATTTCCTACAACCTCGAATTCAGCAGTGACAGTACATCAGTTCTCATTCTCGATATTGAAGAGGTTCCAAAAGCATCAGTGAAAACAGCACTTCATTACGACAATGAAACCGGTATCGGTTTAACACTCAACCTCACTACAAGAAACGCCATTTTTGAAGGTTCACGAACAATTTTTGAAGTGGATATTGCCGACAACCCACGAGTTGACTTAAACTACTTCAAATATCTCGGTCAGAACCAAAACATCGCATACACCATTGGCGGTAAGTTCTCCAATCAAAAAGATATTTCATCATTCGGAACAGCATCTGGAGTTTTGTACAACGCCTCATTTACCGAGATAAGTTCAGGAATCATGTCAACCAACTCCCCAAATGTATCGGTTGGTGGCCGCATGTTATTGAGTCTTTCTCGCCTTAAGCCAACTTTTAACCGCGATTCACTTGTAGATATTTACAGTGATCGATCTCTCGCTGCTGAAGGTTTTCTCCTTGTAAACTCAATGGATAGGGTCTATTTCCCCACAAAAGGTGTAAAAGCCGATATTCGCTATCGGTATAATTTGAGTTCTGACCTTAACGCAGGTATTTCCAGCAATCTTTTCTTACTTGAGGACGCATTTTCAGAAAACTTCTCACTCAACAATTACCACACCTTAGAATACAATATTGAAAAGCGGTTTAAGCTACACCCAAACTTTTCAACCTATTTAGGAATTGCCGGAGCTATTCACACAACTGATACTGTTGTAGCATCTGACCGTTATTTCATTGGCGGGTTTAATCCAATCCTCCAAAATTCAATTTCATTTTGGGGTGCTGATGTGTATGAATTTGCCGCTACAAACTACTCAATGGCTAAAGCAGGTGTGCAATATCAGCCATTCAACAAGTTCTATGTGGAGCTACAGGCAAACTATATTCATCCGAACGAACCTTTTCACCGCGTTTTAAAATCTGTAGAAGAGCAACCGCTTCTATCACAAAGAGAAACATTTGAAGACGCACTGGGAGCCGGAATCAAGCTCAGCTATATGAGTCCGCTTGGACCCATTTCTTGTGGCGTTTATCAAAACAGCAACAATCCCACTATCGGGACTTACATCAGCGTAGGATTTAAGTATTGACATTCAGCCGAAAACCTTTGCTTAATGGTTGCGTAATGTTTAATCGCATTAATGTAATTTTGCACCTTAATTCAGGGAGTACTTCTATATGAGTGATGCTATTAAACACGAATGTGGTATTGCATTCATCAGGTTGTTAAAACCACTTGAATATTACCAGGCTAAATACGGAACGCCTTTTTACGGAATCAACAAGCTCTATTTGTTGATGGAAAAACAACACAATCGCGGTCAGGATGGTGTTGGTGTGGCAAATATCAAGCTCGATGTTGAGCCTGGTAAGCGCTACATTTCGCGTTACCGTTCAATCAGTAACAAACCCATTCAGGATACTTTTGACTATATCAACAGTCGGTTCTCAAAGCTGGAGAAGGAAGACCCGATGAAGCTCAACGATTGTGCCTGGCTCAAGGAAAATGTAGCATTTACAGGTGAATTGTTACTCGGTCATTTGCGTTACGGGACTTACGGAAAGAATAGCGTAGAAGCCTGCCATCCGTTCTTGCGTCAAAACAACTGGAAAACCAGAAATTTAGTTGTTGCGGGCAATTTCAACCTCACCAATGTTGATGAACTATTCAACTTCATGGTCGAAATTGGTCAGCACCCAAAGGAAAAAGCTGACACTGTTACGGTAATGGAAAAAATCGGTCATTTCCTCGACATGGAAAACCAGGAGCTTTTTGACCATTACAAGAGTCTGGGTTATTCCAACAAAGAAATATCAGAATTAATAGCAAAAGGCCTCAATGTTGGTCAGATCCTTAAAAGAGCATCTGAGGACTGGGATGGCGGTTACGTCATGAGCGGACTTTTTGGTCACGGTGATGCATTTGTTCTCCGCGATCCAAATGGTATTCGCCCGGCTTATTACTATAAAGATGATGAAATTGTTGTTGTTGCAAGCGAAAGACCGGCTATTCAAACAGCTTTTAACCTCAAAGCTGATGATGTTCAGGAATTAACTCCGGGCCACGCCCTCATTACCAAAAAAGGCGGAACAGTTAAAGAAGAAGAAATCATCGCGCCCAAAGAAAAACGGGCCTGCTCTTTTGAACGGATCTATTTTTCGCGCGGTTCTGACCAGGACATATACCAGGAACGTTTGAACCTGGGCCGCAACATTGCACCCAAAGTTTTTGAAGAAGTGGGTCATGATTTTGAAAATACCGTTTTCAGCTTCATTCCCAATACAGCAGAAATCTCGTACTACGGAATGATGAAGGCTGCTGACGATCAACTCAATGATTGGAAAACGAATCAGATCCAATCCCTGAAAGATCCAACCCCAGAAAAAATTCAGTCGATCCTTTCCCGAACTACCCGAGGCGAGAAAATTGCGATTAAAGATGCTAAACTGAGAACTTTTATCACGCAAGATGAAGCCAGGGATGATCTTGTAGCACACGTTTACGATGTTACTTACGGTGTTGTAAAAGAAGGTAAAGACAACCTAGTAATGATCGATGACAGTATTGTTAGAGGTACAACTCTAAGACAGAGCATCATCAGGATTTTAGACAGGCTGGGACCAAAAAAGATCATTATCGTTTCTTCTGCTCCTCAAATCCGCTATCCCGATTGTTACGGTATCGACATGGCTAAACTCGGAGACTTTGCAGCGTTTAGAGCAGCTATCGAGTTACTGAGAGAACGCAAGCTCGACAAGCTCATTACCGATGTTTACAATTCATGTAAAGAGCAGGAAAACGCTCCAAAGGAACAGGTGATCAATCACGTTAAGCGTATTTACGAGCCTTTTACAGCCGATGAAATATCCGACAAAATTGGTGAGCTATTAACTCCTCAGGGTACAAAAGCTGAAGTCAAGTTAATTTACCAGTCGCTCGAAGGACTCAAAGATGCATGCCCGCATAATTCCGGAGATTGGTATTTCTCTGGTGACTATCCCACTCAGGGTGGAAATAAGGTAGTCAATAAAGCCTTTATCAACTTTGTTGAGGGTAGAGACGAAAGAGCCTACTAGAATAAAATTTGGTGTTTTTATGTTTTTACAAAATATTTAGTAAAAAATTTTAAGTTCATTTAAAGCGAATCTACATTTGGTACAAGTTTTAAAAAGCTAAAGCTTTACATTTTATTGTTTTAGTAATTTAACAATTACAAAATAATATTTTGCGCCAAATGAATAACAGACTTCTTACGATAATAGCCGTTACCCTCTTTGCACTCAACGTACAGGCTCAATCTTATACAGTAGCTAACACTGCGACAAAGGATGAGCCTCATTACAGAATCAAAGTTGACGCTAACCAATTCAACCCCGATTTGAAGTCAACTTTTGAGACGGCACAAACGATACCGGGCAATGCTACATTGCTCGGTATTTTTGAACATGCACATCAGGCTCAAAAAGTTCTTTCAGATTTAAACCTCGATGCTAAAATTCAAGCTTATCGCGGAAATCTACCTATTTCAATGAGCGAAAGCTTGATCCTTGCAGGGAATCAAATGAATTTCGATAACGGTTTTTTGATAGGGGAAACCATAATGAACAAAGAGGATGTAGAACAACTCCTTTTTGACAAGAATGGTGAAGTTAACCTGACTTATAGAGTCGTTATTGGCCCGCATAGCGAAAAGCTAAGCCTGCCAACATTATCGCCTAATACAGTGGTAAAACATAACATCTCAGGCGATAAATTGCACTATTATCAAATTGGTAACTACACAACGAAAAAAGAGGCTATCAGTGTAATGCGATCAATTGAAGAAGCTGGAGTTCAATCCATCTTCGTTGCATCGTATTACAATGAAAAAAGAGTATCCACACCACTTGCTAAATTGCTCGAAGAGATGTCTGACACTAAGACAGCTAAGCTTTAAGTAAGTTTTCCTTTTTAACTTCTCCTAAGCGGTTTCTCAATTCGAGAGCCGCTTTTTTATTTTCTGGGCTTTCTGTAAACGGGAACCGTTGAGCAGGGCTCACCAAACATGATCGCTTTAGCGTAAGGCTGTAGCCTGGCTGTCAATCGCAAATAGATATTTTCAGGAACTTCAACTTTACTACATCCTTTGATAATGACGCGTTCATTGTCGTATTCAGAAAAATCAATTGAAGAAATGATCTCCTCAAATACTGTCAGCTTGAATTCACGGTCAGATCCAAAACCGATACCGCGAGTTATGGGTGCAAGCTTAGAAGCTATTAGCATGTAAGCCCAGGTGGGCACAATTGCATCAGCGGAGCAGAAAACGCGTACTAACTTTCCTTTAAACTTATTCCAGTCAAACTCATCAACGCTCTTCCTAAACTCTTTTTCTCGTAATATGAGGCCTTCATACAGAAAAGGTTCAATATCAAGCTCAGCAAGCTGTAAATCCCTGTAGTGATCTTCCAGATCGAGGAGCTTTGTCCTACTTTTCTTTACTCTATTGACAATTTCTTCAGCCATTACAGCATCCCTAATTCGAGTTTTGCTTCTTCGCTCATCATTTCCTGATCCCATGGTGGCTCAAACGTAATGGTAACAGCAGCATTGTTGACACCCTCAACCTTAGCCACTTTGTCTTCAACTTCCTGAGGAAGAGATTCAGCCACCGGGCAATTGGGAGTCGTCAAAGTCATCAAAACCTCAACATTGGCATCATCGCGAACATTGATCTCATAAATAAGACCTAGTTCATAAATGTCAACCGGTATTTCCGGATCGAAAACCGTCTTGAGCATTTCAATGATATCTTCTTCTAATTTCTTCTTATCCATAACTTCACTTAGTCTTTTGCCTGGTGAGCTAAAGCGTACATTTTAATTTTCTTCACCATATTGGCGAGTCCATTTGCGCGATTAGGAGAAAGATGTTCTTTCAGTCCTATTTCATCGAGCGCGTATAACTCAGCACTGCTGATTTCCTCAGCTTTGTGTCCGCTCAGTATTTTTAGCAACAACCCGATGATTCCTTTTGAAATGAGCGCATCTGAGTCTGCTTTAAATCGTAAAACTCCGTTTTCATCCTCAGGAATCAACCAAACTCTTGACTGGCAACCTTTAACCAGGTTTTCTTCAACCTTTTTGTCTTCTTCGAGCGGTTCCAGTTCCTTCCCGAACTCAATGATTTGTTCGTATTTATCCATCCAGTCGTCAAAGAGGCTAAAATCCTCAATCACTTCATCCTGTAATTCATTGATGGTTTTACTCATCCTAACATTCTTTTTGCTCGCTCAACTCCTTGTACGAGTTGGTCAACTTCTTGTTTTGTCGAATATATACCAAAACTGGCTCTCACAGTGCCGGGAATGTTGTAGCGTTCTAAAATTGGCTGTGTACAGTGGTGACCTGTTCGCACTGCTATACCTAACTGATCGAGCAATACGCCCATATCGTAAGGGTGGATCTGACCGACAAGAAAACTGATTGCTCCTGTTTTTTTCTCTGCTGTTCCAATGAATCGCAAATCTTCAATCTCAGAGAGCTTTTTATGCGCATAATCCATTACTTCAGCTTCAAACTCGTGAGCGGCTTTCCAATCTATTTCATTGATGTAATCGATCGTTGCTCCCATCCCAATTCCACCGGCAATATTTGGCGTTCCGGCTTCAAACTTATGAGGGAGATCATTGTAAGTGGTTTTCTCCAGCGTTACTTTATTGATCATGTCACCACCACCCTGATAAGGAGGCATAGCATTCATGATGCTCTCTTTTCCGTAGAGAATTCCAATTCCGGTTGGTCCGTACATTTTATGCAAACTGAATGCGTAAAAATCGCAATTCAATTGCTGTACATCAACCGGAATATGAGGAACAGCCTGAGCTCCATCAACGACAAAATAAGCTCCCACATCATGTGCTTTTTCGATCATTTCCTCAACCGGATTGATCGTTCCTAAAGTATTGGAAACATGAACTACTGAAACGATTTTGGTCTTTTCAGATAGGAGTTTTTCGTACTCCTCCAAATCTAACTCACCATCGTCAGTAATCGGGATGACTTTGAGTTTTGCTTTTTTGCGCTCGCAAAGCATTTGCCATGGAACCAGGTTTGAGTGGTGCTCCATGTGCGAGATGATAACTTCATCACCTTCATTCACACAATGCTCTCCCAAAGAAGAAGCAACAAGGTTGATTCCATCTGTTGTTCCTTTGGTAATGATGCATTCGTGATCATTTTTGGCATTGATAAAGCTCGCAACTTTCTTGCGCGCATCTTCATATTTTGAAGTCGCTTCCTGACTCAATAAATGCACACCGCGATGAATATTGGCGTGCTCGTAGAGATAATAATTAGAGATTGCCTCAACAACCTGTTTCGGTTTTTGGCTCGAAGCAGCACTATCTAAAAAAACGAGATCTTTTCCGTGTACTTTCCTGGTCAGAACCGGAAAATCGGCTCTGATCTTCTCTATGTCAAACTTCATTGCTGCTTCCTTCATCCTCTAATCCTGTATTTCTTTACAACGTTCTTCAACCAATGACTCAATCCATTGTTTAAGCGGCTCAATTTCTACAATCTCAATCGACTCGGCTGCAAAGGCCTGAATCATTAAGCCCATAGCGCCTGCTTTAGTCAATCCGCGAGACATTAAATAGAACAACGCTTCTTCATCCATTTGGCCGGTTGTGGAACCGTGTGAACATTTCACGTCATCGGCATATATCTCGAGTTCCGGCTTTGAGTTGATCTCTGCCTGCTCTGTCAACAGTATGTTTTGGTTTGACTGAAATGCGTTGATTTTTTGCGAGTCGGGTCTGACCAAAACTTTGCCGTTGAAAACGCCTGTAGCTTTACCGCCAATAATTCCTTTGTAATTCTCGTGACTCTCGCAATGCGGTTGAAGATGATCAACGAATGTGTGATTGTCAACGTGTTGCTTGCCGTTTAGCAAAAATGCTCCGTTGAGAATCGTCTCGCAATTTTCACCATCAACTGCGATATTGACATTGTTTCGAATCAGCTTCCCGCCAAACGTGTAAGTCCCGGTTCTGAATCGGCTGTT
Source organism: Salibacter halophilus (assembly GCF_008806325.1). GTDB lineage: Bacteria > Bacteroidota > Bacteroidia > Flavobacteriales_G > Salibacteraceae > Salibacter > Salibacter halophilus. The sequence goes on along the minus strand of NZ_WACR01000006.1, from coordinate 144,613 downwards.
TTGAGCCTGGTAAACCTGCGTTGTTTGAATGTGATTGTTTTTTTCACCGTTTCGTTGCACCTGGTAATAAGATGCTTTGGCGTTTTCTTTAATCACAAACTCATTCACGAGGTTGGTAAAACTCTGCCCGTTATCACCTTCGATTGTGTGAATAACATCTAGCTCAGCTCCTTCTTCTAAAACGAAAAGGTTTCGCGGCTGATAAGTTACACCTTCACCTTCGGTTACATCAATGATGTGAACCGGAAACTGAGGTTTTTTATTCTTTTGGATCTGAACGAAAGCACCTGTTTGGTTAAAAGCTGTGTTCAGAGCCGTAAAAATTTCATTTTTGTGATTGGTCAACGATCCGAGGTATCCGCCAACGGCATCGTGATTCTCAAACCTGGCCTGCGCAGTGGTTTTAATGTCGAGGTCAGAGTCGATAATTTCGCTGAGCTCTGACTGAAACTTTCCGTTGATAAAAACTAACCTGTTTACTTTTAAATCTGGTATGAGATAGTTTTCGCTCAGAGCCGGATTTTCTACTTCCTTAACCTCGAATTCTTTGTTGAGAATTCCGGCTACGCGTGTGTATTTCCAGGCCTCATCTTTTAGAGTTGGAAACTCCAACTCGCGGAGCGCCTGAAAAGCCTCTTCACGAACTGTTTGCTGCTGCCCAATTGCATCGGCAACAGGGTTTTTCATGAAGTTGGCAATGAATTTATCTTTCTTTGATGTTGTACTCATAATGCTCAATTACGCGTTTACACCTTCGTCTTCTTTCAACCAGTCGTATCCTTTTTCTTCCAGCTCCAGAGCCAGTTCTTTTGGTCCGGACTTCACGATTTTTCCTTCGCTCAGTACATGGACAACATCAGGAACGATATAGTCGAGCAAACGCTGATAGTGCGTAATAACGATGAATGCATTGTCTTTTCTGCGGAGTTGATTCACGCCATCGGCAACTGTTTTGAGCGCATCGATGTCGAGTCCGGAATCAGTTTCATCCAAAATAGCGAGTTTAGGGTCTAGCATCGCCATTTGGAAAATCTCGTTGCGTTTCTTCTCACCACCTGAGAAACCTTCATTTACTGAACGGTTGGCAAGTCGGCCACTCAAACCAACGAGATCCTGCTTTTCCTTCACTTTCTTCAAAAACTCTTTAGCCGCGATAGCATCTTCGCCTTTGTACTCGCGAATGCTGTTGATCGCCTGCTTGAGGAAGTTCATGTTACTGACTCCCGGAATTTCAACCGGATATTGAAATGCGAGGAAAAGACCTTCGCCTGCTCTTTCATTCGGCTCGAGATCGAGAAGATCTTTGCCATTGAATTTCACATCGCCTTCTGTTACTTCGTAGTCCTCTCTTCCCGCTAGCACTGATGCGAGCGTTGATTTTCCGGAACCGTTTGGCCCCATGATCGCATGAATTTCTCCCGGCTTAACTTCGAGGTCAAGACCTTTCAAAATTTCAGTATCCTCAATGCTGGCTTTTAAATTCTTTATTGATAACATATCGTGATTTTCTCTTTTGTGCTTTAAAAATTAACCTACTGATCCTTCTAAGGTGATTTCGAGTAGTTTTTTGGCTTCTACCGCAAACTCCATCGGTAGTTTGTTCAGAACCTCTTTTACGTATCCGTTCACAATCAGGCTAACCGCCTGCTCTTCATCCATACCGCGTTGTTGGCAGTAGAAAATTTGATCTTCACCAATTTTTGAAGTCGTTGCTTCGTGCTCAACTTTTGAAGAGTTGTTTTTCGTTTCGATGTAAGGGAATGTGTGAGCACCACACTTATCTCCGATCAACAGCGAATCGCATTGCGAGAAGTTTCTCGCGTTTTTCGCGTTTTTGTTGATTTGTACGAGTCCGCGGTAACTGTTTTCAGAAAATCCTGCTGAAATACCTTTTGAAATGATCAGCGAACGTGTGTTTTTACCGAGGTGAATCATCTTGGTTCCCGTATCTGCGTTCTGATAGTTATTCGTTACTGCAACAGAGTAGAATTCACCTTCAGAGTTATCGCCTTTGAGAATACAGGACGGATATTTCCACGTTACGGCAGAACCGGTTTCAACCTGCGTCCAGGAGATTTTGGAATTGCGTCCATCGCAAAGTCCGCGCTTGGTAACAAAGTTGTAAACGCCACCTTTTCCGTCTTTATCGCCCGGATACCAGTTTTGTACTGTTGAATATTTAACCTCAGCATCATCCATCGCGATGATCTCTACAACTGCTGCGTGGAGCTGGTTTTCATCGCGCATTGGTGCTGTACAACCCTCGAGGTAACTCACGTAAGAGTTGTCTTCAGCTACGATAAGTGTTCTCTCGAACTGACCTGTTCCCGCTTCGTTGATGCGGAAATATGTTGAGAGTTCCATCGGGCATTTAACGCCTTTTGGAATGTAGCAGAAAGAACCATCGGTAAAAACAGCCGAGTTGAGTGCTGCGTAAAAGTTGTCGTTTGGTGGAACAACCTTACCCATGTATTTTTTTACGAGGTCAGGATAATTTTGAACAGCCTCGCTAAATGAGCAGAAGATAATTCCTTTTTCTTCGAGTTTATCTTTGAATGTCGTTTGAACTGAAACCGAATCGACTACAACATCCATAGCAACTCCGGCCAGTTTCTTTTGCTCCTCGATAGATATTCCCAGCTTGTCGTACATCTCCTTTAATTCGGGATCTACTTCATCCAGACTATCGAGCTTTTTCTTAGGCTGAGGAGCAGCGAAATAAGTAATCTCATCGAACTTTGGCTTTTCGTATTTCACGTGAGCCCATTTCGGTTCTTTCATTTTCCTCCAGTTTCGATATGCTTCTAACCGAAACTCGAGCAGCCACTCCGGTTCGTTTTTCTTGGATGAAATTTGACGAATGATATCTTCATTCAATCCTTTTTCAACTCTGTCAGTATCGAACTTAGAGGTAAAACCGTATTTGTATTTCGAATTTTCTAATTCTTCAGCTAATTCTGTTTCTGTATACGCCATAATTCGCTCTTCTCTTTAAATTGAAAAACTCTCGCCACAACCACATGTTCTGTTGGCGTTTGGATTCACAAATGTGAACCCCTGTCCGTTTAAACCACCTGAATATTCCAAAGTGGTTCCGATCAGGTAGAGATAGCTCTTTTTATCAACCACTATCTTGATTCCCTGATCTTCAAAAACCTTGTCACCGTCTTTCATTTCAGTGTCAAAGTCCATCACATAGGTGAGACCTGAACAGCCGCCACCTTTAACTCCTACTCTAATAAACGCTTCAGTTTCAACTTCCTGAGCACTTATTAGCCGGAGCACTTCGTCTTTTGCTGTATTTGATACTTTTATCATCGCTCCGAATTAACGTTTTTTCAATCTTGTTGTTTACTTTAATTTAGATCAATTCTAAATTAAAGCCTTTCTGTTCGCAAAATTACCTAATTATAGGTATTGCACCAAACAGAAAATGTTTTAAATGGAAAGGGGTGTCATTAATCTTGACGGGAATTTGAGCTCTTTTGTTGAATCTCGCTCTGCTGGTGACATTCAGACTATGAATAACAATACCGGGAGTTTTTATATATTTATTCCGCTTTAAAGCTCTGGCAATATGGATAGCACAAGCCACATTATGATGAGAAAAGTCGAGACATTTGGTCTAGTTATGAGTGTCTTGTTACTAATATACTGGGGGCTTGTCTTTTTATGGCCCTCGCTATTTGAATTCACAATTACCGATGTGATTTTTGAAATGCTTTGGGTGCTAATGATGCTACTTATCGTCTTAGCTCCTGTCTTGTCTGTTACTCTATGGATATGGAGAAAGATGAATGTGAAAAGCATCAGTTTTTATTCGCTCCTCATCAATCTGATAACGATCATCTTTTTGGTTGTAGAAGCAACTTCCTAATTCAAAAGGAATAAATCAGCGCGTTTTCCCACTGATAGTAAAACTTATCGATAGGCACTATTGGCCTGAAGTCGTAAATCCCGCTAAATGATGTGCTGATAAACAGGTTTTTGACAAGCCTGAAATTGATTGTGGCATTGGGAGCAATTCGCGGATATTTGATATAGCTATCTGGCCTTGCCTGCACGAATAAACGGAGCGAAAATGTGCTCTTGTTTTTGAGGATATAGGCATATTTCAAAAGCAGGTTTGCTTTGACAAAGTTCACACTTACGGGTGCTGGATTTTCTGTTGGTTTGCGGTCATCGGGAACGGCTGCCCAACCCCAAAACTCGTTTTCATAAAAAGCCCCCAATGAAACCGAAAACTGATGGCTCTTTTTGTTGATGAATGTCGATTGTAAATTACCTCCCGCCAGGTAGCGCTCTCTCAATCCGCGCGTTACATCCCATTGGTACTGGACGAGCGCTTCAGGAAAGAGTTTTGAACGAAAATTCCACAGGTAGCGAAAATTTGAAGATCCGGTATTCAGAACCTGGTCATCACCCTCCAGTGTTGCCTGATTGTTGGCGGTCAGAACCCAAAAGTGTTTCTTCTTTTCGTAAGCCAGGTTTCCGCCCGTTTTGATGTAGTAAACCAATTCGTCTTGTTTGTTGACATCAAAGCTCAATGAAACAGACCCTGATAGTCGCGCTGTGTCGATGACAGAATCGCTCGCAATGGCCAGGGCATCAAACTCGATAATTTGGGCTCTGACCGAAAAACTAAAAAACCCGATTATTAGTAACGTGACTACTCGTTTCATTGGCCTGCAAAATTAGAGATATTCCGTATTCTTCCTACCTCATCAAATTCCGCTAATTTTGTATCAAATTTCGCTTGCATGTTTGAAAATAAGGAAACCACAAATTTGAGTGCTTTTGGTGAGTTTGGTCTCATCGAACATTTGACTAAGAACATCAAAATCAGGAGGTCATCAACGCTTAAAGGTGTTGGCGATGATGCGGCTGTTCTGGATCTGACCAAAGGAAAAACAGTTGTGTCGACAGATTTGCTGTGTGAAGGCGTGCATTTTGACATGACGTTTACTCCGCTCAAGCACCTCGGTTACAAAAGTATTGTGGTAAATCTTTCAGATATTTACGCGATGAACGCCACGCCTTCTCAGGTGACGGTTTCAATGGCTATTTCGAGCAGGTTTACTGTTGAGGCGGTGGAAGAAATTTACCAGGGAATGTTGCTGGCTTGCGATCAATACAATGTTGATTTGGTTGGTGGCGATACTACTTCGTCAATGGCCGGACTCATGATTAGTGTAACGGCTATAGGAATTGCGAATGAAAAAGACATCGCTTACCGAAACGGAGCTGAAGAAAACGATATTATTTGTGTGAGTGGTGACTTAGGGGCTGCTTACATGGGGCTTCAGGTTTTGGAACGCGAAAAAGCGGTTTTCAAGGAAAACCCACAGGCCCAGCCCGATTTATCAGGAAACGATTATATACTCGAGCGTCAACTCAAGCCTGAAGCCAGAAAAGATGTGATTGATATGCTGGCTGAGCTGAAAATCAAACCATCGGCAATGATTGATGTGAGTGACGGGCTCGCATCTGACCTGATTCATATTTGCAAGCAAAGTGATGTTGGTTGCCAGATTTACGAAGAGCGTATTCCGCTCGATCACAACACGGTTGACGCTGCCGAAAAGTTCAACCTCAACCCGACAACTGCCGCACTCAACGGAGGCGAGGATTACGAATTGTTATTTACGATAAAACCTGAGGATTACGAAAAAATCAAAGGCCATGTCGAATTGCATCCAATCGGCCACATTGCTGATAAAGGTGCCGGTTACCGCATGGTAGCAAAAGGCGATGCCGTTGTTGAGCTCACTGCTCAAGGCTGGAACGCATTTGGTAACGAACAACCAAAAGAAGAAGAGTAATGCCCTGGTTAGAACGCGATAAATATCCGGGTTTTTATTGGGGTTTGCGGGTTGCTATTCCCTACAACATCCTTGGGATAATGATGGGCATCATCGTGCGTTTTGATATGTTTCCAAAAGCACTTGACGATGCAGGGAGTGTCATTACATTTATCTTCATCCCCATCGCAATTCAAATCATGGACTTCGCGTACAACTCTTACTGGAGTATCGTTCAAATCTCCTTTCAGCTCATCGCTACATTCATTTTGTCGTGGGCCATTTTTAGCCCAATCGTGAGTTTGGTCAGAACCATACTCGGCTACAAAGATTAGAGCATCTCGTTTGCCAAATTGGCGAGATCTGACCGTTCTCCTTTTTCCAGTGTGATGTGTGAAAACAACTCGTGCCCTTTTAGCTTGTCGATGAGGTATGACAAGCCATTTGATTGCTCATCGAGGTATGGCGTATCAATTTGGTAAATATCCCCCGAAAAGATCATTTTCGTGTTTTCTCCGGCTCGTGTGATAATCGACTTCACCTCGTGCGGAGTAAGGTTCTGAGCCTCATCAACGATAAAAATCACATTTGACAAGCTGCGCCCTCTGATGTAAGCCAACGGAGTCACCAAAATCTTTTCTTTGTTAACCATGTCCTCGATGCGCTTGTAATGACGATCCGTCTCTGGCCATTGATTTTTGATGAACTTGAGGTTATCCCAGAGCGGCTCCATGTACGGATTGATCTTCGATTTTACATCGCCCGGTAAATAACCGATGTCTTTATTGCTCAACGGTACGATTGGCCTGGCGAGGTAAATCTGCTTGAATTCTTTTCGCTGCTCAATAGATGAAGCGAGTGATAACAACGTTTTTCCGGTTCCGGCTACACCCTGTAAGGTTACCAGTTTTACATTTTCATTCAGCATTGCGTGAATAGAGAAAGTCTGCTCAGCATTTCTCGGACTCACACCATAGCAAGAGCGTTTTTCAACTCGCTCCATTTGCTTGAGAACCGGATTGTAATAAGCCAAAACCGAACTTCTCTTCCCTTTTAAAATGTAGTAGTGATTCGGGTGGAATGTAATTTTTTCAAAATCCTCAGCCGGGACCTTTCCTTCCTGAAAGAGAGCGTCAATCAGTTCCTGTTCAACATCATCAACCTGCGTTTTTCCGGTGTAAAGATTTTGCAAATCCTTGACCTTACCCGTTTCGTAATCCTCAGCATTGAGATCGAGAGACTTTGCTTTTAGCCTGAGGTTGATGTCTTTTGTGACTAGCGTTACCCTTGCATCAGGCTCTTCCTGTGCCATGGTCAGAGCCGCATTCAGGATTTTGTGATCGTTCTTGTTCGTGCCAAAAATCGAGTCGGTTTTGTTCGTTGGCGACTGCCCATTCATCACAACTTTAAATTTCCCTTTTGACTTCCCATTGATGGGGTTCCACTTTTGCAAAGAGTTCTTCTCAGATAATTTATCGATAATCCTGATAAACTCACGAGCTTCATAATTACGGGTGTCACTTCCCTTTTTGAAGTTGTCCAGCTCTTCTAAAACCGTAATGGGAATAGCTACATCATTATCTTCAAAGTTTTTGATGGCGTTGTGATCGTAGAGAATTACGGAAGTGTCAAAAACGTAAATCTTGCGCTGTTTCTTTTTCCTGGGCATAGATGTAATTTTTGTTTAAAACTACAGAAAACTGCGCTCGATTACTACAGGTTAATGGATTAACAAATTGTTAGGAGGTTTTTTTGCTTAACTAAACTCTACAGGCTCTTTTCTTTCTATATGTGCTTTTATGAAGAAAGTTTAAATCCATAAAACAAAATATCACCAACCAGCGTTTGAAAACCTGTTGGATTTAAAGTTTGAAAATCTGTAATAAGGTGTTACTTTAGACCAACAATTCGAGCTGGAGAATCCAGCGGCTCATCAAGAGAGTAGTCATAAGGTACTTGACGAAAATTGTTGAGTGAAGTCGCACTAATAAGAAAGGAGGCGGTGTAATGTCATCAGTCAAGAAATCGTCTAAATCAGGTAATTTAAATATGTTGAACGCTAATTTATTGGCGTTCTAAGCTACAACGCGAAAGCCTTGTATGCTTTTTCGTTACCTGATAACGATCATATAATTTGGGTTTAGTTTTTTAACTGAATTCAAATACAAGGATTTCGGAGCTCCTGCCAGCAGCGAATGCTCGCAGGGGCTTTTTTTATATCCATTTAAACAATCGCTTCAACCACTTCAGTTTTCCTTTGTAAGGCGGATACTTTAATGGAACATCTACCTTGTCAGACTTTTCCAAAATGCTTTTCCGGTGAGAAAAGGCCAAAAAGCTGTCTTCTCCGTGGTAATTTCCCATTCCGCTGAACCCAACTCCGCCAAATGGCAAATCGGGCTGAATAAGGTGTTCCAGCGTATCGTTGATCGTGCCTCCACCAAATGAAAGCTTTTCCAGCAATTCTTTTTTCAATTTACTGTCTCGCGTGAAATGGTAATATGCCAGTGGCTTGGGTTTGCTGCGAATAATTTCTACTACTTCTTTAATCGATGAATAAGTGAAAATGGGAAGGATCGGACCAAAAATTTCATCGTTCCACAACATGTGATCTTCCGGCACATCTGTGACAACCGTTGGCTCGATGTATCTTTCATCCCGGTCAGATCCACCACCGATCAAAACCTTTACACCATCCAGACCCGCTTTGAGTCTGTCAAAGTGTTTTTCGTTGACGATGCGGGCTAGATCAGGGCTGTCCTTTGGGCTCTGACCGAAAAATGAGTGAATCGCTTTTTCAAGTTCCTCAATCAGTTTTCGGGAAACCGAATCGTGCACAAGGATATAATCCGGTGCCACGCAGGTTTGCCCGGCATTGAAAAATTTACCGCTGGCTATGCGTTTTGCAGCAGTTTTGATTGAAGCCGTTTCATCAACTATCGCGGGAGATTTACCTCCGAGCTCGAGTGTCAGCGGTGTCAGGTTCTCAGCCGCAGCCTTCATGATGATTTTCCCAACTGCCGGACTACCGGTGAAAAAGATTTTGTCAATCGGTTGAGCGAGAAGTTCGTTCGTTTCGTCAACTGCTCCCTGCACAACGGTGAAAAACTGCCTGTCGAAAAACTCATCGATCATTTTTTCCAGCGCCCGTGAAGTGTTGGGTGTCATTTCAGACGGTTTCAAAACAATCGTGTTTCCGGCAGCAATAGCACCAATAGCCGGAGCCAGGCCCAACTGAACCGGGTAATTCCACGGAGCGATGATCAACGAAACACCATAAGGTTCTCGCATGACATAGCTTTTTGATGGAGCGCTCAAAAGAGAAGATGATTTTTTCTCGGGCTTCATCCAGTCATCGAGATGGTTGAGTGTGTGATCGATATCGCGCAGCAGATAGCCTGTTTCAGAGACGAAACTCTCAAACTCTGGCTTTTGAAAATCAGCTTTCATGGCCTCGTGAAGTTGCTGCTCATGGTTCTGAATAGCGCGCTTTAGCGTTCTCAATTGTTGTTTCCGGAATTTTGCCGATCGGGTAACACCGCTGTAGAAATAATTTTTTTGATCTTTAACGACAGATTCTATCACACTCATTGAACAAGGGGTGTTGGTTTCTGTTTCTAAAATACGCAAACTATCAAAATAAACCCCATGAAAGAAGGCGATAAACTACCGGAATTTTCACTTCTCGATCAGAACCGAAACGAGTTCAACAGCAAGAGTTTGCTGGGTAAAAAATCTGTCATTTACTTCTACCCGAAAGATGAAACAAAAGGCTGTACTGCCCAGGCATGCAGTTTTCGCGATGCATTTGAAGATTTTAAAAACGCAGATGCCAATGTTGTGGGCATCAGCTCAGATTCTCCCGAATCTCACGAGAAGTTTGCCAAACGATACGATTTGCCGTTTACGCTTTTGAGCGATGAGGAGAAGGAAGTCCGCAAACTATTTGAGGTTCCCACAAATCTCCTGGGCTTTATCCCCGGCCGCGTCACATACATTTTTGATGAGGAGGGCATTTTGAAGAAGATCTATAACTCTCAAATGAAACCCGAAAGTCACGTAGATGAAGCGATGAAGGTGCTGGAAGAGATTTAACTAGTTAATACTTTTTCAATCCCTTCAGCAACACGCTCACCATCCATCGCAGCAGATACAATTCCTCCGGCATATCCCGCTCCTTCACCGCTGGGGAAAAGCCCGCTTATTTGAGGGTGCTCACAGGTATCGTCTTTGCGCGGAATACGAACCGGTGAGCTCGTACGGCTTTCAACAGCTAGTATTTGTGCCTCATTCGTCAGGTAGCCCTTCATTTTTTTTCCAAAGGCTCTGAATCCGTCCTGTAACCTGGCGCGCACAAATTTTGGAATGCTCTCATGCAAGGGTGCAGATTGAATTCCCGGGATATACGAACAGTCATTTAGTGAATCGGAAAGTGTGTTGTTCACAAAATCCTGTAATCGCTGAGCCGGTGCTGTTTGATCTCCTCCTCCCCATTCACATGCCTTTTTTTCCAGATGCTGCTGGAAACGCAAATAAGCGAGCGGTCCGGCAGAGTGAAAGCCTTTTATGTCTTTCCATTCCACACTCACAACAATTCCCGAATTGGCGTAGCGAGAACTGCGAGTAGATGTAGACATCCCGTTCACAACAACCTCTCCGGGAGCTGTTGCCGATGGAACAATTTGCCCACCGGGACACATACAAAAAGAGTAAACACCTTTATCACGAACCTGGTGCACAATACTGTAAGGAGCAGCCGGTAAATACCTTCCACGGTCAGATCCGCAGCTGTATTGGATGTCATCGATCAGTCTTTGCGGGTGTTCAACGCGAACGCCCAATGCAAAAGGTTTTGGTTCAACGAAAATATCGCGTTTTACCAGCAATTCAAAAATATCACGAGCCGAGTGTCCGGTCGCTAAAATCACAGCTTTTCCCTCTATTTTATCTCCGGCCTCTGTCACAACACCTTTCATCGACTGATTATCGATAATGAAGTCTGTAACTTTCGTGTTGAAATGTACTTCTCCCCCGGCATCCAGAATACTCTGCCGCATCTTTGCCACAATCTTGGGCAATTTATTCGTCCCGATGTGTGGATGAGCATCAACCAAAATATCTTCCTTAGCACCATGGTGAACGAGAATTCCCATGATGCGCTCGAGGTCTCCGCGTTTTTTAGAGCGGGTATAGAGTTTTCCGTCAGAATAAGTTCCGGCACCACCTTCGCCAAAACAGTAGTTTGAATCGGGGTTTACGATGTGCTGAGTGTGTAGCTTGCTCAGGTCTTTCCTGCGCAGTTTCACATCTTTCCCGCGCTCCAGTACAATTGGTTTGTAGCCCAATTCGATCAACCTCAGCGATGCAAACAACCCGGCCGGACCTGAACCGATTACCACGACAGGCTCTGACCGTGAAACATCCTGGTATTCAAACTGTGTTTGGAATTGCTTTTGAAACTGCCCTTCATCTGTGATCTCACACCGCAACCTGAATTTTGGATTTTCTCCGCGAGCGTCAATCGAGCGCTTGAGCAACTTCCATTTAAAATCCTTTGTGCTCAACTTTTTCTCGAGCACTTTTTTGATCAGCTCATCGCTGCTCGCCTCTTGAGGTGAAACGAGTATGTCAACCGTCCTGTGCACTTATTCGGCCTCTTTAGGTTCAATTTTTCGGTCAGAGCTCTTCCAAACAAAGTACGCCCCGATAAATACGAGCGGAATACTGAGCCATTGGCCCATATTCAGGCTCATTCCGTCTTCAAAAGCTACTTGATTTTCCTTGAAAAACTCGATTGCAAAACGGAAACCGAAAATCAACATAAGGAACCAACCGAAAATCCAGCCCTTAAACTGGCCTTTTTTCTTTTTCCAATACGATTGATGAAGAAAAAGGAAAATCAGCAAATACCCGATGGATTCGTAGATTTGAGTCGGGTGGCGCGGAACCATATCAATGCGGGTAAAAATAACAGCCCATGGTACATCGGCCGGTTCACCAATAATCTCAGAATTGAGAAAGTTACCTAATCTGATGAGCGATCCTGCCAAAGCTATGGTAATCACAACTCTATCGAGTGACCATAAAACAGGCATTTTCGCTTTGAATTTTGACCACAACCAAATTGCCGTGATATTTCCCACAACTGCTCCGTGACTTGCGAGTCCGCCTTTCCATGTCATGAGAATTTCACCGGGATTCTGCGAGTAATACGCCCAGTCGTAAAAGAAGACGTGCCCCAGGCGTGCACCTATTATGGTTCCGACCATGACATAGATAAGCAGAGAATCCATCCATTCTTCAGGATAATTTTCGTGCTTCAACATTTTTTTCATGAGGTTGAAACCCAGTAAAAATCCCGTTGCGAAAAGCACACCATACCAGCGTGGCTCTATGCCTATTGACTCGAATAGTGAGGGAAACAAACGGGGATCAAAATCCCAAATTATGTAAGCGAGGTGCTGCATACCCGTTAATTGATATAATTTTGAACGAACAAAGATAGTTTATCAAAAAGAGTTTGAGCTTTATGACGATGACACGCAGACCCAGAAGAAACAGAAAGAACGAAGCGGTAAGAGCGATGATGCGCGAAACACGCCTCACAGCCGATAACCTTGTTTACCCAATGTTTATTGTAGATGGAGAAAACCAAAAGCAAGAAATTTCATCTTTACAAGGTAATTACCGCTGGAGTGTTGATTTGCTGGTGAAAGAGGTGGAAGAATGCATGAAGCTGGGATTGCGCAATTTTATGTTTTTCCCAAAAGTTGAAGAAGAACTCAAAGACGAAATAGGAAGCTACAGTTACAATCCTGATAATTTTTATCTCAACGCTTTCAGAACCCTAAAAAAGCACTTCCCTGAAATCAATATCATCACCGATGTAGCGCTCGATCCATACAGCTCTGACGGTCATGACGGAATCGTGAAAGACGGAAAAATCGTCAATGATGAAACGAATGTCGTTTTAGCCAAGATGGCTGTTGAACAGGCAAGAGCCGGAGCCGATATAATTGGTCCAAGCGATATGATGGACGGCCGGATTGAAGCTATTCGCAATGCATTAGATGAAGAAGGATTTGAAGATGTGTCCATCATGTCATACACGGCAAAGTATGCAAGCGCCTTTTACGGTCCGTTTCGCGATGCGTTAGACTCTGCTCCAAAAGAGAGTTCAAAAGATATTCCAAAAGACAAAAAGACGTATCAGATGGACCCGGCTAACAAGCGGGAGGCACTCCTCGAAGCAGATCTAGACTACATGGAAGGAGCGGACTTCATGATGGTAAAACCAGCCACTTTTTATCTGGACATCATTCACATGCTAAAATCAAACTATGACATACCAATCGCAGCTTACAATGTGAGTGGTGAAATTGCCATGTTGAAAGCCGCCTGTGAAAAAGGCTGGCTCGATTACAACACCGCAATGCCCGAGATGCTCTTGAGCATCAAACGTGCCGGAGCTGATGTGATCATTTCTTACTTAGCTAAAGATTATTGCGAAATGGTTAAATAAGGTTCCGCTTAGTTAAGTTTTTTGGTGTTTTTCTTAACTTAGCAAAAAATTAGTTAAGTAAAAATGTGTTTTTCTTAATTAAGAAAGGAGCTAGTTAAAGTTAACATGAAAAACTTTAGTGCCGGAAAAGTTATCAGTCAGGGTTATTACAGCGCTTTTATTCCAAACGGAATAAATCAGAGCTGGAAAATTGATGACATGGAAGTGCTTGAGCTGCTCAGTAAGGCAGATAGATTACTGGGCAGGCTGGATATGTATTCTGAATACATCAATATTGATTTATACATCAGGATGCATATTACAAAAGAGGCAACCCAGTCTACAAAAATCGAAGGAACTCAAACCAATATAGAAGAAGCATTTCTCAAACGAGGCGATATAGCAGAAGAAAAGCGAAACGACTGGGAAGAGGTTCAAAATTATATCTCAGCAATGGATGAGGCTATAAGACAGCTTCACACCCTTCCGTTTTCAAGTAGATTAATAAAACTCACGCACAAAGTATTGTTACAAGGAGTGAGAGGTCAGCAAAAGTTACCGGGCGAATACAGGCGAAGTCAAAACTGGATAGGTGGCGCCACACTCAATGATGCATTATTCATCCCGCCACCACATGAAGAGATTCCAGGCCTGATGAATGATTTGGAAAAATTTGCTAACGATCTTCAAAACCCCATGCCTGATTTATTGAAAATAGCACTAATTCACTATCAATTTGAAACAATTCACCCTTTTTTAGATGGAAACGGAAGAATTGGAAGGTTATTGATAACGCTATACCTGGTAAGTCAGGAAATCCTGAAACAGCCCATCCTCTATCTTTCTGATTTTTTCGAGAATCACAGGGAGCTTTACTATGACAACTTAATGAGGGTGAGAACAAAAAATGACATCAATCAGTGGTTTAAATTCTTTTTGACAGGTGTCATAGAAACAGCAAGAAAAGGAGTTTCTTCATTTGATGGAATTTTACAGCTCCAAAAATCTATAGATGAAAGGTTAAGCACATTGAAAGGGCGCTCAGGAGATGGAAAAAAGGTAGTAGAGGCATTGTACAGCAATCCAATTATAGATGCTGAAAGTGTAAAAAACATAATAGATAAATCTAAGGTTTCTGCCTATCAACTAATTAAAGACCTGGAAAAAGCGAATGTGATTCAGGAGATGACCAGTTCACAAAGAGGAAAAGTATATATTTTTAAAGATTACATCGATCTATTTCAAAAATAGACCTATTTGTTGCACTAAATCACAAAATAAATTTTTGTGCTGGTATAGTCTCCGTGTTGCTCGAGTTTCATGAATAGGTTTTTCACTCCTTTATCCTGTAAAAGCTGAATGATTTTATTGATATCGTAAATGTTCATTTGCATTAGAGGCTTTGAAAAGCTGTTCCCCTTCATGATATTGATGAATCCATTTAAAAAAGGAACACGATAGCGCAAAAAATCGCTCGTTTGTTTGACTTTGTTTTTGAGGGTTCCGTGTGTTACATGCAACACGCCTGCTCCTCCTTCATTCAGCTGGTTGGTGAGTTGATCGATAAAGGCCATCCCTCTGTTGACATTGATATGCTGCAAAACAATGTAGGAGTTGATAAGGTCGAACTTTTTCCCCTTGATAGCTGAAAGTGAATCATCAGATAAATGGAGCGATAAATTTTTTACATCATATCGAGCGGTATTTTTCTCAGCTTCGCTCAACATATCTTTAGAGACATCCAGTCCCACAACCTCATCAGCTATTTTAGCAAACGGAATTGCGAGTCGGCCGGTACCACAACCAAAATCCAGGACTGTTTTGGGTTTGAACCCGGGCTTGAGTTTTTGATGTATATCGTTAAGCGTTTCTTCAACGTATTGAGATCCCGTCTTGAAAAACTTCTCAATGCTTTCCTCATTGAGGTTTTCGTTGAGGTATTCATCATGTGTTAAAACGCCAAAATACGGATTATCTTTTCCGTATTTATTCCATGCTTTATCCGTATTAATCGTGGGCATATTCTTCTATTTTGGTCAGAGCCGGAGCCATCAAGTCTCTATTGACCTGTCCTCTTAATGGTCGACTAATCGAGTCTCTCAAAAATGAAATAGGAGTAGTGTAGTCTGTTTGTATTTCCTGTTTGATTCTTTTGGTGTTGATCTCAGGGAATGATTCCTTATTTGACTGAAAAAACTCATACAGCTGCAAAGCACACATCACTTCTCCCGTATGCTCTGAGTCTATCATAAACTTATCGTTAAGACCAATCTCTTTTGGTGTAGTGAATGGAATAACATTATAGCCAAGTGACGATACACGATCCTGGAAAGCCATGTAGTCTTTCCAAAAACTCATGAAATGATCATCTTTTTGTGCAGCTTTAAAGAAGTGGTCAGAATAAGGAGGGAAGTACAGAATAAGCTTGATATCGAGCTCGTCAATTCGTTTCAGAACCGAAAAGACCCTTTTAGCTTTTGCTGAATCGTATTCAATTGGCTCGATAAATGGCCTCTGTCTGTTTGCCAGTCTTTCGACCAAATGTCCTTCATCGTGATGGTGGCCGGTTTCAACAAATTTTTCCACTTCTGGCTTGTAGCGGTAGCTTCCACCAGTTCGGTAGCCTCTTCCTATCATTCCGGCTCTCCCGTAGCCCACGTCCACATCAGGGATTTTACGTGTTTTGCCGTATTTAAAAATACTCTGCATAGCTTTAAAGTGAGCCTTAGAGTCATAAGCCTGATCTTCTGGTGGGTTTTTAAGGCCTTCCATTAAATCTAGTGGGTTTACTTTAAGGACAAAAGAATAATCCATCCCTAATAGCATAATATCAGGTGACCTGTACTTTCCACTTTCAAACTTACTGGTTAGGTACTCGAGATCAGAGAGGTTCCTGAGCATTAAACCGCTGTTGTAAAAATCATTCTCGTAAGGCGAAAACATGAAGTCTCTAAACTGAAGAGTAATTGATTGGCCTGCTACTAATACTTTTGGTTGTTTTTTCTCAAACATTTTGAGTTTGTAATGATTGAGTGAGTTGGAAATGAGTCTTCGCCCAAAATACTCCTCCTCACCTTCTTCTCCTTGCTTTTCAACAACGGTGTCAAGCGGAGTAACTTCCTGAAAACGTATCAGGAAGAACTCTCCAACTCCCACATAAATCAATGAAAGCAGTAAATAGGGCAATATTTTAACCAGGTATTTTCTCATGTTTAGAATTGAAAATAATAAAACGGTTCTTTACCAAAGTATCCAACCACTAATATCAAGACTATGAGTACAACATAAATTGACCTTCTCAGTATTGGGTTGAAGTTACTAATTTCAAATGGATGGCTCTTTTCTTTCATGATCCATTCGTAAGCCAATATCCCGACAGAAACGTAAATCATATTTATAACGGGCTCTGACAGTGACATGGTATCAAATGATAGCATTGAGGAATAGTACATTCCTGCGGTTTGAATATCTGGGGATCTGAACAGTATTCCAGTAATTGATAATAATAAGTAAGTAAACACTATTGCAAACTTGCTCAAAACAGGATTGGTGTTCAATGTTTTGAGGCCGTTACGAAGAACCCTGTTTTTACGAGCTAAAATTCGCGGTATATAAAAGATGCCATTAAGTAAACCGAATATTGCAAAAGTGTAGTTAGCTCCATGCCAAAGGCCTATGACGAAAAACAATATGATAGTTGCTAAAATTCTCCATAGGGTGCTTTTTTTGTTAAGACCGGCTAACCATATAAAAAAGTAATCTCTAAACCAGGTTGTTAAGGATATGTGCCACCTTGTCCAAAACTCAGGGATGCTTTTTGAAAAAAGTGGTGTTTTAAAGTTTTTCATCAGCTCAAAACCCAAAAGCTTTGCTGCACCTCGAGCAATGTCAGTATATGCTGAGAAATCACAATACAGTTGTACAAAAAACAGCAAAGCTGCCACCAATAATTCAGCTGATGAGTGGTTCTGAATGTTGGCATATACACCATCCACTACAAGGCCAATATTATCGGCTATTACCATTTTCTTGAAAAACCCATACAGCAATAGTCTTGAACCTATAATTGCATTATCATAATTGAACTCTCTTTTCTTTAAGAATTGAGGTAAAAATGTTGAGGCTCTTTCGATTGGACCTGCTATTAGTTGGGGGAAAAAGCTAACATAATTCAAAAATGCCAAGAGGTCTTTTTGAGGTTTGATCTTGCCTTTGTAAACATCGAGAGAATAGCTAAGTGTTTGGAAGGTGTAAAAACTAATCCCAACAGGTAAAATAATATTTAACGCGTTGTTAGATCCTTCATAACCCAGCGATTCCATTAAATCATTAGCTGACTCGACAAAGAAGTTGTAATATTTGAAAAACATCAGCAGCCCCAGGTTAACGATGAGACTCACTGACAACCAGGCTTTCTTGTTTTTGCTTTCTGGAATTTTGTAGCCTACAACATAATCTACTACCGAACTGGCAAGGATTAAAAAAAGAAAACGATAATCCCACCAGCCATAGAAAGCATAGCTGGCAACAAGCAAAATTATGTTGTTTGTCCTTAGGCGTTTGTTAAACCGCCACAGAACAAAGAAAACAACAGCAAAAAATATGACGAATTCTAAAGAGTTAAAACGCATTTTTAGAGTCGTTTGTAGTGCTTGTCGTGCAAATAAACAGAAACCATTGAATCAATGGGGATATTTCTTTTATTGGCTTGATTTTCAATTACTGCTCTCCACTTTCCGTTTCCATAACACTGGCTTTTCAAATATGCATTGTTTCGTTCTTCCGGAGCATAAGAGGAATTGTTGAGCAAATTGAGTGTGTTCTTTACAAAGTCCCAGGTAAACTGAGGCAGGTTTGGACCGTTAGAAACAATTAATACCGCATCAAATTCTTCTATCTTTTCAATAGTATTAATATGCCTTGTCAACATCGGTAAACTATCCACCTGGTGTGTTTTATGTATCGTTTGGTTGTAATACCAAAATTCCTGTTCTTTAAAACAGTTAGATCCAATTCCTGAACGCTTGAATAGTTCCCACATAAAGCTATCTCCTATCATAAGAAGCTTTTTGTCCTTTTTATCAGAGTTATCGCTCAACCATGAATACCTGGGATAGATTAAAGGCCGGGGATCTGGTGTTGTGAACAGATTCATTGATGTGGCAATATCATTATCATCAAACTTTGGTTTTGTGCTGTATGACTTCTCAGATATTTCAAGCTCAGGCAGGTTCCAGCCTGCTAACTCTTCATATTTATTCGAGACTGTATCGGCCACCAAAATACCCGCAAAATGACTCCAGTGTATTCCAAACTGAGGAAATAAAGCGTGGTCAAGTGAATCTTTCATGTCTAAAAACCAGCCATTGCAGTCGATGTGATTGACATTTTGACGCTCAAACTCCCTCAGGTATTTTGAGTAGTTCGTATTAGCAGAAGTAACTTTTGGTAGCAACTCGCTGAAATAAACGGCCTTATTAGCCGCCATGCAAAAGATCAGTGGTTTTCCAAGCGAATTTAAAGTATCCTGAAGCTGCCTCAGCTTTCTCGTATTATTGACGACTATTGAGTCATCTATTTCGTCTTTTCCGTAAAGTGCATTTACATAGGTGTTTTCAAATAAATAGTTCTCTTTCCCTTTAATGATATCGCGAGTGTGGATGTTGCCAAAAAAGAAATACTCAAGTTGGTTGTGAATTTTGACAAAAAGTGGAAAACAACCAATGTGATCATTAACATAACTCACAACCTGGTCTTGCCAACTACCGTTGAACCAAGAGCTCATTGTAATCTCATCAGGTGGCTGTGCCTCTTTAGAGCGGTGTAGCTTTGTCCCTATTTGAATTGAAAATAACCCGGTTATAAGGGGAAAAGCAAGCACGATCAAAAGCGCAATTAATAATCCTTTTTTGTGGTCAACCCTTTTCATAATCAGAACCGAAAATAAATAAATGGATTAAAGCCTGAAGCGGATATATAACTCACACAAACAACGAATAAAACGACACTCGCTGAACTCAGTACAATGTGCTCTTTTTTTGTGTGATCTGAGAAAAACAAAAAGTTCTCTGCTTTTTTACCAGCACTCGTCAATGTGATTAAAGAGAAGATAATTCCTGCAAGAAGAAAAAAGAAAAACCCGTTATCCGGTAGTTCTATAGAAGCCATACCGTTTTTAACACCGGCCATATTTTTGAGATATGCTGTAGCTTGTGTCAGATCCCCGGCTCTGAAAAACACCCACCCGATGAGCACTAATATGTTGCAATAAATCAAGTTAACTACGCCTGGTGACCTCTTGATAAGTTTTCCCAAAAATAATCGCTCGAGCATCAAAAAAGCACCGTGCCAGGCTCCCCAAATGACAAAATTCCAGGAGGCTCCATGCCATAATCCTGAAAGTAAAAACACAACCACGAGATTAATTAAATTTCGTGTTTTAGTGGTTCTGTTCCCACCTAACGGAATGTAAAGATAATCACGCATAAAAGCTCCCAGTGTGATGTGCCACCTTCTCCAAAACTCAGAAATAGATTTTGATGTATATGGGCTTTTGAAGTTTTCAGGAAAGTTAAAGCCCATGATTTTACCCAATCCTATTGCCATATCTGAATAGCCTGAAAAATCAAAGTAAATTTGAATTGCATAAGCTACTATTCCGAGCCAGCTATAGAATAAAGACAGCTCACCACTGTTCTCAAAAACCAGGTCCACAAAGCCTCCAACCTCATTGGCAATAAAAACCTTTTTCGATAATCCAATAATAAAGATATACACTCCTTTGAGTTTGTTTTCAAGTGTATAGTTCCTGGATCTATCTTTAATTTCTCCTGCTATGGTATTGAACCGAATTATTGGTCCGGCTATCAATTGTGGGAAAAGCAAGATATAAAGTAGATAATCAAATATGCTTTTTAGTGCTTCATTTTTTCGCCAGTAAACATCAAGTGAGTAGGTGATCGATTGAAATGTAAAGAATGATATACCGATTGGAAGTGCAACTTCAGTCCAGCCTACAGAGCTAAAACCGATGTTTTGCAAAAGATAGTTTACATTATCAACGAAGAAGTTAGCATATTTAAAATAAGCAAGTGTTCCCAGGTTGATGATGAGTGAAATAGTGAGGAGTGTTTTTCTGCTGAACTTATGATGGCTAGTGTTGCTGTCAATGGATCTGACCACGTAAAAATTGATAATAAGCAGTGTGATCAAAATCCAAAAAAACATGGGTGCTCCCCACATATAAAAAATCAAGCTGGCAATCAATGCGACAAGGTTTCGCTTGCTTACCGGAGCCAGATGATAGGCTACAAGGAATAGCGGCAAGAATACTAACAGAAATAGTGAACTCGCAAAAACCATTTATTCAACTGTTAGTTTATCGTAAACACTGAGCGTTTCTATTGCTGTTTTGCTCCAGGAAAAATCAAATGACCTTTTTAGCGACTTAAGTTTCAGCTCATTGGTTTTTTGGTTATTTTCTACCAGTTCGTACATCTTTTCGCTAATCTCCTCAACATTGGACGGATCGGCAGCTAATCCATACCCTGTGTACAACTCTTTCATTGAGCTGTTATTTCCAAAAATAACGGGAACTCCACAAGACATGGCTTCTAATGGCGGTAGTCCGAACCCTTCGTAGAATGAGATGTAGCAAAAACCGAGTGCCCGGCTGTAAATTGAACTCAAATCTCCTTCATCGATAAAGCCTGTAAAATAGATATTGCTGAGGTTTTTAAGATTACTCAACTCTTTCACTTTCCACCCCTTTCTGCCTCCAATAACAAGATTTATATCAAGCTGTGGATGGTTTTTCAATAGCAACTCAAATGCCTTAATCGTGTTGATTAAGTTTTTACGTGGCTCTAGAGTTGACAAGGTGAATAAAAACGGTTTATCGGGAATGTTGTACTTCCCTGATATGAACTCGAGTTTGTTTGAGTTTAATTCAGGTTTAAATGCATCGTTATTAGCTGCTTCATATACAGTATGTACTCTTTGTGGATCTATATCATACTGGTCAGTCAGATCCTTTTTTGTAGAGTTAGAAATGGATAAAAACTTCGTTTCTTTTTCAATGAAGTGATTAAATCCTTTTTCTGCAAGTTGGATGTTTCTCCTGGTGTGATAGTTCTTTAGTTTCTTATGTGTTAAATCATGAACTGTGAGCAAAAAGTTTGATGAGGTATTCTTAAATGGTTCGTAGTGTTGTGGTAGGGGCACATGAATTAAATCGTAATGGCTCAAATCGAGGTTGACAATATTAGAGGTGTAATTGTCTTTTGCTGTCTTTTTCCCTTTTAATGCTCTATCAATAACATAAATAACTCGCGCAATATTCTTGAATGGTTTAAGCCCTATTTTGACCACTCCTTTTTTGTACAATCCTTTTATGCTGTCGTATTTTTTATCGCTAACCACAGCTCTTAACCCGTTATTCAGCTTGAAAAGTATTTTCGAGAGCTTATTGAAATTGTTCTTTCGCTTTTCAGAGTCAAAAGCCGTTTTACCGTATTCACGTAACGAAACGACTTTTCCTGTAATCAATAAGTCGATTTTCCAGGGTGAATTCTCTGTTTTTTGAGTTTGGTACAACGCTTTTAACAACTCGATGAGATATCTTTTAACTCCGTCATTTTGATGCATCAATAGCTTGTTCGACTCTATAAGAATAGCTTTTTGATGATGACTGGTGTTTTGGCTGACTCCTAGTTTTTGTAATATATCGTAATCGATGCCCGTTATTTGATCCCTTAGCTCACCGTTGTATTCATAACCGAACTTCTCCATAAACTCTCGATTATAAGCCCAAAAAAGATCGTGGTTGTACTCCGTAAGGTGATTTTGCCAATCTGTTTCTTTGGGATGTCTATAATCGTTTAGCGTTTCTGGATACTTTTTAATTTCAACTTCTAAATACTCAGCAAGCCGGTCTATTTCTTTTTTAAAGTCTTTTATTAAATCTTCATATCTGAGTATAATTCCCGACTCTTTTGACCATTGTTTTGTGTGTTCTTTCCATCCGCCAAAGTAGCTTCTGTTTGACGCCACAAGAGATTCGTAAAAGATGTCATCGAAAGTTTTTTTAGAGCCCAGGTTGGATAAGGCGTTTAAAACAAGTCCGGTGTTGGCAGATCTCCCATCTCTAACTATAAATATTTTTTTAGTCCCATGAGCCGGGACTTCATCAGGTAGATTATTGGTAGTGTACAATGTGTTGTCTTCATACTTTAGGCGTTCACCGGTGTTTTTAGTGAAGTGTCTAACGCTAAAGCCAAAGCAATCTGTAAAGATGTCTTCAACCAACTCCCTTCCCGACTGTGGATAAGCTCCTAACCAAACCATGAATCAGGAATTGACGATTTTTTGATGTCTCTTGAGAGCTTCTTCATAGATTTCAACATCCTTTTCGTTGTAGGATTTAATAAGCTCTACCGTTTTCTTATCAATCGCAGGCTTTTTGGATCCCGTGACATTGTGCCGCTGGTTTTCAATATTAGACCAACCCATCACTTTTCTAAACCTGTTCAATTCATTCTCAAAGTCTTTTTGAATGCCAATGAAATCAAAGTCGTCAAAGGACGAGCCTTCTAGAAAATGACTGATTTCATTTCGGTTCTGATCGTGAACAACATATTCTTCAAGTGATTTTCCAACCTTACTTAATATCTCATCTTTTGCCTGTTCGCCCATTTTGATAGCAGCCATTTTCATAAGATAATAATAATGAGACAAAACTCTATCTACAGGATCCCTCAACCAGGTTACATATTTTACAGATGGATCGAGATCAAATAGTTCTTTGATATCAGCAAATTTGAAATGGCCGTGAACAACTTTGATCTTATTCCTGAGTTTGTCTTTAGTGAAAGCCTTTTCATTGAGGCGAATATCATTTTTATTGTGGATATCTAACCGTACCACTCTGCTATCACCAATTTTGTCTTTTAAAATTGTTCTAAAAGAGGTTCCTGCAGTCTTGGGTATGTGCAGTGATACAATCTCTATGTTGTTTTTAATTTTCATGAATACTTAACCATTAACTTCATGGGTGTATGCTTTCACTCTATACTGTAGTTGTTCAAAAGGTAAGAGGTTTTATTAATTTATACAGTTCTAAAGCAGTCTTTTTATATGAAAACCTATTTGTAATACTTCCCTCTTGATCGTTCATTGTTTCAATAATGCTGTGTCGATTATTAAAAGTCTCTCTGCATTTATCAGCTATATCGGTTACATCATTTGGATCTGCAAAAACTGCAAAATCGCTGTATAACTCGTTGAACACTTCGATATTTGACACAACCGTTGGTTTTTTAAAATAGAAAGATTCCAGTACAGGAAGTCCAAATCCCTCGTAAAAAGGGATATAAAAAGTCAAATCTGCATTTTTATAGAGATTGATCAACTCACTATCTCCCGGACTTTCGATAAACTCAATGTTTTCTGCTGTATTTATTTTTTCGGTCAGATCCGAATCTCCAAAAAGCTTTTCGTCAATACTTCCAGCTAAAACCAGTTTGACAGGCAAGTCTTTGTTTTCTAGAAAAGCCCTTATCAATGTTTCCTGGTTCTTTCTTTTGTTTATTGATCCAACAGACAGGGCGTAATTTCCTTTTACAATAGGCTCATCAATATCTAAACTGCTCTTAAACGTTGGAATTCCGTTGTACAGAACCTTCACCTTGTAACTGGGGATGTCGAAATGACCCAGTAATTCATTCTTTGTAAAATTACTGACCGACCCTATTCTCAAAGCTTTTAAAGCAACTCGCGGAATTGCATAGTTGTACCAAAGTTGAAATGGTTTTGAATACCAGTTTTTGTTTTCCAAAAATGCCAGGTCGTGGATTATGACAATATTAGCCGGATACACTACCGGAGCGATATTGCATAAATTGACCAACACCGGTCTTCCGCAAACAAGGAGGTAAAAAGGCAAGAGAACCTGTTCCCATAGAATTAACCAAATAGCGTTTTTTTGATTGGGTCTTATGATTTTGTGTTGGATTTTATTCTTATCAAACTGGTTGATAATCTCACCGGCAAACCTTTGAACGCCTGTGAGTTTTTGTTTTAAGAATTTCCCGTTAACAAAAACCTGTCCTTCAATACTCTTCCAGGATGCATATGGAAGTAAAGCAGTAAAAAAAGCAAAGACAAAAATTCCGTCCTGCCTATTCAGTATGTTTTCTGTACAAAAGCTCAAAGTGAATATTATCAACACAGCTTTATAAAGATCATTATTTGAAATTTTAGCTATTACCAAATGGGTTAAAAGCAAAAGCACAAACAAAAACAGACCGATAATACCTCCAACTAAAGTAAAGTGAAGGTATTGGTTATGGGTGTTGTATTCTTTTTCTACAGCAAAGTCATATCCCTTTATTGAATATATTTTGTTGAGTTCATTTTGCTCATCTCCAAGCCCCGATCCAACCCAAAAGTTGTTTATTACAGCGTCTACTGAAGAACTGTAAATTATCTTTCGCATTCCGTCAGGGTTGTTGTGATCAACAGATTTAGTCGTGATTGCAGAATAAAACTCAGTCAACCTTTGCCTGGTAGGTTTTAGCGAAATCAATAAAACAGCAATGATCAAAATTGAAAATCCTGATATAATTAAATACTTACGCTGCTTGAGATACTTTCTAACAACAAAGATGACACTCAATACAGTTGAAAAAATCAACATCTTGGAAGATGCTACCAGTAACCCTACAGTGAGAATGGACAATAACACAAAAACGGGAAAGTGATATTTCCTTTTAGTGGTGTTGATGACGAAATGAACGAGTCCAACTATCGCTATGCCGGCATAAATAGAAAAGTAAGTTGGGTGTAACCCTGTTACCGATTCAAATTTGGTTCTGACTATATAATATCCTGCTTTTGAGTTTAACATTTCGTGGAATGTCCCTGCAAATATCATAGTAGAAACAGCATAAACGACTAGTATTGATATTACTACAGCAAAAAAGGCGAAAACTTTTTTAAGTGTAGCTCCATTAAAATATGACCTGTTAGCGTAAAAAACCCAGGGAATAATCAGAATTATGGAATACCGTTCATAAGACTTGATTCCCTGATCTACATTGCTTGAATACAATAATGTTACGAGCAAATAGAGAAACGGTAAAACCATAATAAATGGCAGTAATACGCCTTTTGACTTGCTTTTGTAGGGTTGAAAAAAAATTAGAAATACCTGAAGTAGGCCAAAAAGGATAGCAATCAATGCTTTTATTTTGAGGTCTATAACAAGTGGGAAACAACAAAAAAACAGGAGACTAACTTCAAAAAGCCTGAGTTTATGAACCAGATTTCTCATTTACACATTGGTTTATAAAGGAGCTCATCTCCTCATTGAATCTTGAAATACTAAACCTGTTTGCGTTCTCTTTAATTTCTACATGAGAAAGTTTGTGTTCATGGTTTTCTTCAAAATCAATAACAGCTTTTGTTAGTGAATCAACGGTTTGTTCTTTGAAAAGAACTCCTGTTTTATTCGGCTTTACGATTTCAGAAGCTCCTCCCTTTCCGTAAGCAATAAGTGGTGTTCCACAAGCCTGAGCTTCAACCATTGTGATACCAAAGTCTTCTTTACCTGCAAAGATGAATCCCCTGGCTCTTCTCAAATAACGATGAAAATCATCGAATTTTAAGTGAGATAAAACTTTGACATTGGGAGTAGCCATCTTTTCAATTTTTTCCTTGTCACTGCCATCTCCTACAATAACCAGCTTCTTCTCTGGCATTTTACTGAAAGCTTCAACTATTAAATCCACTTTTTTGTAGCATACAAGCCTTGAAGCTGTGAAATAATAATCCTCTCGTTTTTCACCTAATTCGAACCTATCAACATTTACAGGAGGATAAATCACTTTAGCTTTTCTACCATAAAAACGCTTTATCCTGCTGGCTGTGAATTTTGAGTTTGAAATGTAATAGTCAACGTTTTTTGACACTCTGGAATCCCAGGCTCTGAATATGTTTGATAAAAGGTTACTTCCTACTGACAAAATTCCTTTATCGAGGTTGTTAGCCTTGAGATACAAGTCTCTCATATCCCATATATAGCGCATTGGAGTGTGGCAATAAGAAATGTGTATTTGCCCTTTTCTCTTTTTAATTCCATGTGCAAAAGCATGTGAACTCGAAATAAGTACATCATAATCTTTTAAGTCATGACTTCTCACAGCAAATGGAAAAATTGGAAGGTAATAGCGAAAATGTCTACGAGCAATTGGGAGTTTTTGAATGAATGATGTTTTTGGAATTAAGTTCCCAAAAATTGACTCCCTGTCCTTCTTACTCATGAAGTCAACAGTAGCAAAAACCTCAACTTTGTATTTGAGAAGCTCAATTATTCTTCTCGTAACTTGTTCTGATCCGGCTTTTGTGCTCAGCCATTCATGAATCACAGCAATTTTATTTGACTCGACAAGATCATCTATATTAGCCTGTTTAACAGTATCTAACGAACTTAAAGAAAAGGTTTTGCTGTGCATAAAAAGCGAAGGATTGGCCAACTGAGCTCAACTTCAATTATCTTGCTCCAATCATTAGGTTTTCAAACCCCAATATTACAATATAATCACGAATTTTAAATAATGATGTTTACCTTTCTCAAATATTATGTTAACCTGTTAAATAACAGAATATTAAATTGTGAGAGTGCACTATTTTTTCAATCCACTTTTTTCGAAAAGAAAAACTAATTCTCTAGTAACTTGTTGTCGTAGAAAAGCAATAGAATTATGAATTACTTAGTAGTAGGAGGAAGTTCGGGAATTGGATTGGCTCTGACCAAAAAACTAGCAGGTGAAGGACATACAGTATATGTTGCTTCCAGGACAAGTGACAATTTAGACGGAATTGAAAATGTGTATCACCTCGAAATTGATGTCACGAAAGATTTTGAAATAAGTGGTTTACCTGATAAATTGCACGGAATGGCCTATTGCCCGGGAAGTATAAATCTAAAACCTTTTCACAGATTGAAAGTTGATGATTTTCAAAATGATTTTGAAATCAATGTGCTGGGAGCTATAAAATTGACGCAGCAGGTTCTCGATCAGTTGAAAGCCGGAAAGGGAAGTTTGGTATTTTTCTCAACAGTAGCTTCAAAACTGGGAATGCCGTTTCACGCGAGCGTAGCTATTGCTAAGAGCGGTGTTGAAGGATTGGCGAAAACTATTGCGGCAGAATACGCTCCAAAGATCAGGGCTAATGTCATTGCTCCTTCATTGACTGACACTCCGATGGCTGAAAAACTACTCAACAACGATAAAAAGCGCGAATCTTCAAATGAACGCCATCCGCTCAAGCGAGTGGGAACACCTGATGAATTGGCCGATATGGCTGCATTTTTATTATCTGATAAGTCTTCCTGGATTACTGGTCAGGTAATTGGGCTTGATGGCGGTATGGGAAGCGTAAAAATTTAATATGACTGAACAATCAACTTTTACAAAGAAGGATTTTGAAGAATTTCCATCTCGGTACAGAGCTCATTTTTTCAATGGATTAATCGGTTTTAAAAGTGCTCCATTGGTCGGATCCATAAGCGAAACTGGAGTTGAAAATCTGGCGATTTTTGGTCAGCTCGTTCACGTTGGTTCAAATCCGCCATATATGGGTGTTTTGTTCAGGCCACACACTGTGAGGCGCGATACTCTCGAGAATATCAGAAAAACAAAGCACTTCTCGATTAATCATGTAAGCGAATCATTTTACGAAAAAGCGCATCAAACAGCGGCTAAATATGAAGGCGATGAAAATGAGTTTGATAAAGTTGGTTTAACTGCTGAATACGGAAACAACAAAGCTCCTTACGTCAAAGAATCTCTAATTCAAATTGGATTGGAGTTTGAGGAAGAACATGTGATAAAAGCGAACAATACCATTTTAATTGTAGGAGCTGTAAACGAGGTAAGAATTTCGAATGAATTCATCAAAAAAGATGGTTTTATCGATCTCACAAAGGCAAATGTCATTGCTAACAGCGATTTAGATGCTTATTACAGTGTGCAAAAATTGGGCAGACTCAACTACGCTAAACCCAACGAAAAAACGACTCACCTTCCTAAAGACCTCTTTTGATTATGAGTAAAGATAAAATCACGCTCTTTTGGCATCGAAGAGATTTGCGGACTGACGATAATCATGGCTTGTACCGGGCTCTGACCGAAAAAGAAAATGTGCTTCCTCTCTTTATTTTTGATCGCAATATCCTCGATGAACTGGAGGATAGAGCAGACAGGCGCGTCACTTTTATCCACGATGCGCTCAGTGAAATCAAAGAAACTTACGAAAATAATGGCGGTTCCATCATCGTGAAATACGGTACGCCTGAAGATATTTTCCCTGAAATCCTCTCTGAATATAACGTTGAAGCTGTTTACACAAACCGCGATTACGAGCCCTATGCCAAAGATAGGGATGAAAACATTGGTCAAATTTGTAAGGATAAAAATGTTGAATTCAAGACATTCAAAGATCATGTGATTTTTGAAAAAGATGAGGTTGTCAAGAAAGATGGTGGTTGGTACTCGGTTTTCAGTCCTTATAAAAGGATGTGGTTCAATACGTTAAAAGGTAACGAATTCGATACTTACTGGTCCAGTAAAAATTTAGATAAACTTTATCGGTCAGATCCATTGGATATGCCCTCGTTGAAAGACATGGGTTTCGAGCGGAAAGATGACCACATTCCATCGAGCAGAGTTGACGATGAATTGCTCAAAAACTACAGTGATAAAAGAGATATTCCATCAGTTCGAGGAACATCGAGATTGAGTGTCCATCTCCGGTTTGGAACAGTTAGCATTCGCAAAATGGCGAAAAAGGGAAAAGCATTGAGTGGATCTTGGCTCAATGAGCTTATTTGGCGAGATTTTTATCAGATGATCCTTCACTTTAATCCGCAAATTGTAACAACTTCTTTCCGTCCAGAATACGATAAAATTAACTGGCGAAACAACGAAGAAGAATTTGAAAAGTGGTGTAAAGGAGAAACCGGATATCCGATTGTTGATGCGGGAATGCGCGAGTTGAATGAAACCGGTTTTATGCACAACAGAGTCCGCATGATCGTAGCCAGCTTTTTAACAAAACACCTTCTCGTACATTGGACCTGGGGCGAGCAGTATTTTGCTAAAAAACTAATCGATTACGAACTGGCTTCAAACAATGGTGGCTGGCAATGGGCAGCAGGAAGCGGTTGCGATGCCGCTCCGTATTTCAGGGTGTTCAATCCAGAGCTGCAAACCAAAAAGTTTGATCCTGATCTCAAATACATCAATAAATGGGTTCCCGAATTCCAGGAGCTCGATTATCAGCAAAAACGAATTGTAGAACATAAGTTTGCTCGTGAGCGGGCTTTAGAAACCTACAAGTCCACTTTAAAGTGATTACTGCTTCGTCATGAAATATTAACCCTGTGTTAAATTTGATGTTGAGCAATTCATTAATTTCATGAAGTGCTTTTTGCTCCGCTATCTTTGCCCGCAAATAAACGGGGTAACACCCATTGATGATGACGAGTAAAAAGAGGTACCAAAAATTCATGACCATTTCCCATTACGGTGGTGAAATATTCGCGTCATTCCTGTTTTCTCTTTTATTCCTGATTTTCATTTATCGATTTATTTCTCCTGAATACGACATCAGTTATGCTGAACTCAGCTTTTATGTAGGCCTGGGTTTTTTAGCTGCTATGTTCACTCCCAGTTACCGGTATGTGGTTGATGTTATTCCGCTTATCACGTTGATAAAGCTATTTGAAAGTGGCTTTTCATGGAGGAGATTACTTCACATTCCTTTTCAGATCCTGGGAGCATTCTTTGCCGTTCAAATTTTCCTAATGCTCAACGAATGTTGCCTTTCAAACATCGGTGAGGTTTATCATTTTAACACCATTCGGTACTCAATTGAAAGCCAATGGGTTACAGGGTTTGCAAACGGAATTCTTGTAGCCATAATCTACTACATGTACTACATTATAAGATACGTTTTCAGAGAAGTTGAATTCTCAGGAACCTTGTTTTTATCCATCCTCATAATGCTATTATTCTTTGCATCAGGTTGGATATCCAACACCTCTATCATCAATCCTTTTGCTCTGTTTTTCTACGGTCTTGAAACAGGTAGTGCTATTCCTTTTACACTAGAGGAATTCGCAATTCACGTTATCTCACCCATTTTCTTCCTCATTGTGAGCAGGGGTTATATCAGGATAAATCTTGTTAGAGAATACATCGATACAAGAATCAAGAACAATAAAATAGGCGGATTTAAAAATTACGATGTCTAAAAAGAAAGAAAAGGAAAGAGAAGAGACGAAGGTTGGTAGCGAGCTGAATTACAATTTCACTTCAGCTTTAATCGGCCGAAAACGATACCGCATCTTGCGGATGTTCTTTTTCAAAGAGCGTTTGTTTTTTAGGCTCATCGTTCTCTTTATCATTTTAGCCGCTATTTTTTATCCTTATCCCCGCATTGCGATGTGGGTAGGTTTTACATTCGCTGCTTATTCGGCAATTGCCAATGATTCCATTCAAACGATCGGAACCTTTATAGCCAGTAACGAAGACCGGCCCTGGTGGCAGTTGTGGCTGTACATAGGTGGTATTTTTATCGCGACTGTTCTGTTTAGTTGGATCGTTTACGATGGTGATGTCTCTTATCAGCGTTTATCCTCAAAAGGATTCTCTGAAGCGCCAACAGAATTCCATTTTTTGCAGTTAGCTGCTCCGTTAATTCTGTTGATTATTACGAGGCTCAGGATGCCTGTATCAACTACTTTCCTTTTATTATCAGCCTTTAGTGGAAGTGCATCGGGGATTATCAGTGTTACGCAAAAGAGTTTGCTCGGTTACTTTGTCTCTTTTACAATGGCAATAATCGTTTGGCTCTTACTAGGTAAAATTGTCAACAAGATGCTGAAAGGAAAACCTCATCCATTGTGGCGTGTTGCTCAATGGATTATCAGTGGTGCCTTGTGGTCTGTGTGGATTATGCAGGATGCCGCTAATATTGCTGTTTTCCTGGACCGTAGCTTGAGTATATGGGGCTTTATCTTTTTTACTGGTTTCATATTCTTTGGTCTTGGACTCCTCTTCTATTTGAAAGGTGATAAGATCCAGCAAATTGTAAAGGAAAAATCACAAGTAACCGATGTTAGAGCCGCTTCAATCATCGATCTTGTTTACGCTATCATTCTGTTCTTCTTCAAAGAAATGAGTACCATACCGATGAGTACAACCTGGGTATTCCTTGGACTTCTTGGAGGTAGAGAAATTGCGATGCAATTCAGTAAACACAGTTCAACAGGTCGCAAATCAATGGATACAATCAGACTTGTATTGCGAGATGCATTCTTTGCATTCATCGGTTTATTGATCTCTATAACTCTCGCTATTCTTGTGAATCCTAACATTCAGGATGAGCTGAGTAAGTATTTCTCATTTTAATAACACTCAGCACTTTTTACTGGTAGCATAAATTGTACTTTCGCGACTTCATTTTTGCGCACTTATTAACAGGCATTTTTATTTGGTATGACTTTTATTGAACAATTGAAAACCAGGGGTTTTAATCCAAAAAACGAAATCCTATCCGGATTTACTGTTGCCCTTGCACTCGTTCCAGAAGCTGTTGCTTTTTCGATTATCGCGAATGTAAACCCGCTTATTGGGCTGTACACCGCTTTCATCATTGGATTAATTACTTCATTAATCGGTGGTAGACCGGGAATGATTTCCGGTGCTACAGGAGCTATTGCTGTTGTTGTAGTGAGTTTGGTTGCTCGTCACGGAGTTGAATATTTGTTTACTGCAGTTGTTTTGATGGGAATTATTCAAATTGTCATCGGTTTGTTTAAGCTCGGTAAGTTTATCAGGCTTGTTCCACATCCCGTTATTTTTGGTTTCCTAAACGGATTAGCAGTCATTATTTTCACTTCTCAATTCAGTCATTTTAAGACTATTCCTGAAACAGGTGAAGCTTCCTGGCTACAGGGACCTCCACTATGGATAATGATTGGGTTTGCGGTTCTGACCATGGCTATAATCCACTTTTTACCAAAACTCACCAAAGCATTTCCTTCTTCACTGGCAGCTATTTTAGTGGTTTCAGCAATCGTTATTTATTTCAATATTGACACTCGCTCAGTTGGTGATATCGCTTCTATATCGGGTGGTTTTCCTGAGTTTCATATTCCATCTGTGCCAATAAATTTTGAGACTATTCAAATTGTGCTTCCCTATTCCATTATTATGGCTCTTGTTGGATTGATCGAGAGTTTGCTCACGCTTTCAGTAATTGACGAGATGACTGAAACACGCGGATCAGGTAATAAAGAAGCTATCGGACAGGGAGTTGCGAATCTCGTGAATGGATTTTTTGGCGGAATGGGCGGTTGCGCTATGATCGGTCAAAGTATTATCAACGTGAGCTCAGGAGGTAAATTCAGGTTATCGGGAATTGTAGCTGCCATCAGTTTGTTGATTTTTATTCTTTTCGGATCCAGTTTGATCGAGCAGGTTCCGTTGGCTGCCCTGGCCGGACTGATGTTCATGGTAGCCATCGGGACGTTTGAATGGGCGAGTTTACGTATTTTTAGAAAGGTTCCAATCACTGATGTAATTGTAATGGTTTTAGTTGCTGGTGTTACGATTGTTTTCCACAACCTGGCAGTCGCTGTACTAATAGGTGTAGTGATTTCTGCTCTTGCTTTTGCATGGGAAAATGCAAAGCGCATTAGAGCTCGTAAGCACGTTGATGAAAACGGTTACAAACACTATGAAATTTACGGTCCGCTATTTTTTGGATCAACATCAGTTTTCAATGATAAATTCGATATTCAAAACGATCCAGAACACGTAATTATCGATTTTGCTGAGTCTCGCGTGGTTGATCACTCAGCTATCGAAGCACTCAATAAAATAACCGAGCGATACGCCAAAGCAGGAAAAAAAGTGCATCTACGTCACCTGAGTAAGGATTGTCTCCGTTTACTGGACAATGCAAAGGCTATTGTGGAGGTAAATTACTTTGAAGATCCTCGATACAAGGTAGTATCTGATCGGGCAAAACCAACAGTTTAATTGCTTTTTTGAAGAATGAATACTGTATTCCTGATATTTTCAAGAACACGGTATTTCCATTTTTTAGCTATGTAATGAAAGGTTTCTACGTTAAAGAAGGAAACATGGGTATAATCTCTCGCGTAATGCCATTTTTCAAAGCGTTCTTCACTGATCCATGTTTTGGTCATTACTACTAAATAACCTCCTTCAACGAGTAGATTATCAATTTTTTCCAGTTCTTTTTTAGGATCAGTGAAATGCTCGAATGTTTCTGTTGAAAAAATGAACTCGTATTTTTTATCTTCTAACTCTGGATGATAGTAATAATCGAAATTATCACACTTTATTCCCTGTTCTTTTAACAGCAACGAAAGCACTTTATTAAGACCAGATCCGTAATCCAATCCTTGCATTTCATCGTTTAAATATAGTAAAGCTGGCTCAACTGCTTTTTTCAAAAACGTTTGATATCCTTCATCATCAGAATTATTTTCATGTAAATCATAGCGTCTCAATTCCTCTTTTTCAGAGATGAAATCTGAAGGATCTACAAAAATCAGTTCGCAGTTTTTACAGCGGTAATAGGTACGATTGAATGGGCCGGGTACTTTGTGATTTGACCATTGATCACAAAGCGAACATTGATTACTATCCTCTCGATGCACAGCGGATACATTTACGCGATTCAGGCATAATCATTAGTCTTTTTGGATTTATTTCAGATCCACAACTGATACATTTTCCAAAATCATCTTTCTTCAAATGATCGAGCGCAATGTTCAGTCGTTTAATGGTGTTCTCAGCCTGGCGCAAATTTGCTTCTGCAACACTTTTATTGTTGATAGCATCCATTCGTGATACGCGTCCATAAGCATTATCAGGCGATATTGGTTTTGTTTGCTCTTTGAGCATTGCAATATCGCTGGTCACCTTTTCCAACTTTTCGCGAATAGCTTTTTCGATTTGTGCTTTTTGATCGCTGTCCATAATAATGAAGAAATTCTCAATCAGATCCGGGAGCAATTTTTTCAACTCTGGCTGCGTGTCGTCCACCCTCAAACTCATTAGTCAAAAAGGCTTTCACACAATCTTTAGCTGTTTGTTCTTCTATAAACCTGGCGGGAAGTGATAGTACGTTAGCATTGTTGTGTTGACGAGCCAATGCAGCTAACTCAGGTTCCCAACACAAAGCAGCACGAATGCCCTGATGTTTATTAGCCGACATATTGATACCATTTCCACTTCCGCATATTAAAACAGCCAAATCAAACTCTCCTTTTTGCACCGCTTCAGCAACCGGATGAGCATAATCAGGATAATCCGTTCTCGCATCTGTTTCAGGACCAAAGTCTGTAACCTCGTTCCCCATTGATTCAATGTACTTTTTAAGTGACTCTTTGAGGTCAAAACCCGCGTGATCACTGCCAATCGCTATCTTCATAACACTAATTTACTGATTTTATATTTCTTGCAGGGTTCTTAACAAAATGTTTAAAAACGATGTTAATAACAGTTGAAAGTGGTTCAAACTTATTCTTTGCAAATGTCACTTTAAATTCGAATTGATATAAATGAGCACAACAAAAAATTTTTAGACCAGTAGTTTCTGATAATCTCCTGACATTCCTTCAATAGGTAAAACAGGCTCTGACCAAAAATTTATTCAACTATTATACGTTGCTAACATATTGTTAAAAACCCTCGTTTGATTTCATTTGTAGTAATTTAGATATTTACAGATTGTGAACACACTGTTATGAAGTATTGAAAACACACAATTCAAAGTAAATTGCGTTTTATTTTTAAACACTTTCAACAGACTAATAATAACATCTTATATTTTAAAAGAAGAATTAGAACAAAACTACGGAATGTTAAAAAGAGCTTTTTTAGGAATCGTTGCTTTCTTGTTTTTTCATATTGGTCAGAGCCAAGAAACCGATTCTACAGGTTACACTGTATTTCGATATGATAACGGGATTATTTCCAGCGAAGGCTATTTTAAAGATGGCAAACCTAATGGATACTGGAAAACCTACTACCCTAACGGCAACCTCAAATCAAAAGGAAACAGGAAGAACTTTAAATTAGATAGCCTGTGGCGCTTTTATCGTGAAGATGGAGCTCTTGAACAGGAAATTAATTATACAGCTGGAAAACGCAACGGATACACTTATAATTACAATGAAGAAGGTTTACTCGTTTCTAAAATTCCGTACGAAGATGATGTAAAACAAGGTTGGGCAACATATTACTTTCCTGAAAGGAGAAACAAGGAGTACGAGAAAAAATTTGTTGACGGCAAAGTTGAAGGTGAAGCTTACGAATACAGTAAAGATGGCCGTGTAATCGCAATTTTGAAATACGAAAAAGGCTTTTTGCAAGATCGCTATGAGATCAATCGATACAATCCTCAGAAAAAGAAAACAGGACTCTGGATTACCTATCATGAAGATATAGAAGAAACTAAAAAAGTAAAACAGCTTGAAGGTCGTTATGTCAATGGTTTAAAAAATGGTTATTTCCGTGAATATGACCGAAATGGAGAACTTCTCTCAACGACTAAATATGTCAACGGAGAGGTTGTTAAAAACGCTGAAGAGTTGATGAATGTTGAGGTTAAACGAACTTTTCACGACAATGCACAAGTTGAGTGGGAACGGACTTATTTGAATGGAAAACCGCATGGCGTTTGGAAGAAATTTAATGATTCAGGGCAAGTTGTATCCGGAAAGATCTACGATAAAGGAAATCTTTTAGGAGAAGGAATAATCGATGAAGAAGGATTGAAACAAGGTCCATGGAAGGAGTTCTATCAAACTGGAGAATTACGTGCTGAAGGTGAATACCTGGATGGAGCTCGCTACAAGAAATGGAAGTTCTACTTCAAAGATGGTAGTATTGAGCAGCATGGTGCTTATCTGGCTGGTGGTAAACCTCACGGAATGTGGAAATGGTATTATGAAGATGGAGATATCCTCAGAGAAGAATACTTTAGAAACGGTAAGGAAGATGGCGAAATTCTGGAATACGATGAAGAAGGAAATGTTGTTGTAAAAGGTTATTACATCAATGGATTAGAAGATGGTGAATGGACGATTATCAGTGGAGAATACAAGGAAGTAGGAAAATTCATTGAAGGAATGCGTTACGGAGAATGGAAGCATTATTACCTGGATACTGAGGAACTCGCTTTTGAAGGATCATTCATCGATGGTTTACCTGATGGTAAGCACACTTATTACTACGATAATGGAAAAAAGATGCTGCAGGGTGAATACCAGGCTGGATTGAAAGAAGGTGTTTGGAAACGTTTTGATCGTAATGGAATACTGATTCTCACAAATGAATACGAAGGAGGACAAAATGTTCGTATTGACGGCAGAAAAATAAAACAATAAAAAAGCCGCAAAGATTTACAATGCGGCTTTCTAATTTTTTTTTGAAAGTTACTACTTACCGTGATTTGCTTTCACAAATTTCGGTATTAAAATCAATGCCATTGCCCCAGCAAAAACATGCATAGGAATGGTTAAAGCTGCGAAACCATCGGGTACACCTTCAGTAAAGATGAAACCTAAAGTTTCGGGAAATAGCGGAAAATAGAAGCTTGCGATCAAGCCAATACCTCCAATAATTAAGTAATTTCTGGTTCCTTTTTTGAATCCCGACAAGCAAAATAAGTAATAAACGATACCAGCTACTAACATGGGGAAGAAGGAGAAGATTGTTACTGACATAGTATCAATTCCTCCAGGTACTTTATAACTGGTTGCCAATGGATAAATCATTATCCATAGGTTGTTGAGAACACCGGCTACTAAACCGGCAATCACCCCTGCGGTGGCAAAATTCCACATCGACAGGCTTTCTTGCTCTGTGTGAAGAGTTGTTTCTGAAGTAGCCATACCAATACGTTTTAGAACGATTAAACTTGAAGTTTTCCTTTCACAATTTAGGAAAAACTTTTTAACCAAGCAACATAATTCCTTTACAGTGAATTATATATGCTTTACATCTAAGACGTATAACGGCTCAAACGGTTGTTTTAGTGTTTCTCTTCTCTGAAGTAAACCTTGTAGAAATTCATCTGTTTTTCGTTGTCAAATCCGCGTTCTAGATAGTGATCAACCTGTGATTCGTTGTTGAAGTTTAATTTGATTTGGATCTGACCATCGAGCTTAATAGTGCTCTTGATTTGTTTCTTTGATTCTTTTACGCGTTTTTCATCGATTTGGAATGATTCTTCTTCGCGCGGTTCAAAGTGATTATCTTCCTGGAACTTTTGTTTGTAGTCTTTGAATTGCTCCTTGTAAGCATCTGTTTGTATGACTTCATCCACAAAATCGTCAACATCAAACTTTTCTTTTTCCTCAAAGTACTTAACCGTTCTGTCGAGCATTTGAATTCGCTCTTGTGGAGCTTCTTCCTCATTTACTACTTCATTGGCAAATGAATTCACCATTTCAAAGGTTTTTGCAGTATAGAAACTATCTGTAGCATCGGGAACTACCTGCAGGAACTTCTCATTCCAGTACTGAGTATCGTAAGCATTTGCATCGATTGTGAGTAATCTGAAACCTGAGTCTTTTTCTGTATTGAAGATGATACAACCTTTATCCAGTTTATTGGTATTGA
Source organism: Salibacter halophilus (assembly GCF_008806325.1). Lineage (GTDB taxonomy): Bacteria > Bacteroidota > Bacteroidia > Flavobacteriales_G > Salibacteraceae > Salibacter > Salibacter halophilus. The sequence goes on along the minus strand of NZ_WACR01000006.1, from coordinate 106,580 downwards.
TGCCTTCATCCGGTTTTAAATTGATTTGACTGTGGCCATCAACAATCTTTAAGAATTGATCTTTACTCTCGTTTTTAAAAATTCCGACTGCTTCAACCGGTTCACCTTCAATAACCATGTTATCGAAGAAAGCCACACAGCATTCTCCGGTTTTAATTTGAGGATGTGTTCCCTGCTCAAATAAATGACGGGCAATTTGCATAGAAATCTCTTCAAACTTCGATTGATCGTGAAACAACATATCGCAGTAATGAAAGAGATCATTTCTTGATGTATCACCAGAATTATGGGTGAATTTGTAGAAATCCTGTTGTTTTCTGAATGGTTTAAAGAAATATTTATGCAGCGAGTCTAGAATATCTTCAGTCAATTCAAGCGATCTTTCACTTGTAAAAAGTGACTCATTTCGCGACTTATTCCCCACTTTATGGACGATACACTTCAGTAATTCAGCTTCAGAAAAAACAACCATAATTATATTTTTAGCAAATGTGGGGCAAAAATCAATAGGATCTTCGTGTTGTTGAAAAATGGATTTTTTATTTTTGGAGCCCGGATTAAAACAAGCGCACAATGAAGAAGAATAAAATGATCGGTCTCGTTATTTGGTTAATAACGCTTATAGTACCATTTAACATTGGTTTTTTATTGAAAATGGGACCAAACTTAACAACGCTAATTACATTTATCCTCACAATAGTTGGAGGCGGATTAGGCGCTTATTTTTTCTCTAAATCTTCTGGTCAGTCAGCTTAAATCGTTGAAAATTCAATATTTTTCCGATTAAACTGTTTTTAGCAACTGAGTAAATTCCTGCTGGAGCATTGCACCTTTATTGGAATTATACCAGCGTTGTACTTTTTCTAGAATTTCGTTCCAGTCAGATCCATTTTCTTTGAGTGAAAGGTATAGTTCCTGGCATTCTTTAGGACGCGGTCCCCAGGTGAATAATTCGTTGAAGTCTTTATCGACAGCAATTAGCTTTGGTATTGATCTTCCACCATTGGTGAGGTAAGCATCGATTATTTCAGGATTTTCATCTCTCAAGATGTAACGTGTTTCTATACCTAATTCCCTGGCTATCATTTCAATTCCCGGTATGTTATGAGCAGCATCGCCACACCAACCTTCAGTGATGATGAGCCACTTTTGGTTCTGACCATCAATATTCAATCCCTTTATTTCATCACTCAACTTTAGCGTTTTAAACCAGCGTTTCATGCGTTTCTGGTTCATTTGAGTGTAATTGATCATCGCTTCGCTTTGATTGGTACCGGTAGTTTTATTTTCCTCTAAAAGCGATTCTATGAGCTCGTTGTAAGATTTAAATGTATATGCTTTTTCAAAATCTTCAGAACCGAATGATGCCTTATTCATATTTCATTATTTTTGGTACAAAATGAAAAAACCCGATGGACATTTTTTGTCATCGGGTTTACAGTTTTTGAGGTCGCGAGCGGATTCGAACCGCTGTACAAGGTTTTGCAGACCTCTGCCTAGCCACTCGGCCACGCGACCATGCGGTGCAAATGTAATAATATTTTAGCCTTGTACAATCACACTTACCTGCTCAACATCTAATTCTATTGGGGCTCTGTGCTTTGTTACTTTAACTTTTACGCTTTTAGCATGAATGTAATGGCGTTTAATAGCATCCACTATGTTTTGTGCGGCTTTTTCAATCAAATTACACCGGTGTTGCATTTCGATTGTTACCATCCTGCTAACAGTCACGTAATCAAAAGCATACTTTAAATCATCAGTTTCAATTGCTTTTGAAAAATCGCCTATTACTTCTACATCAATGGTAAAATATCCGCCAACTTTAGCTTCTTCATCAATGCAACCGTGGTAGGCGTAAACTTTTATTCCTTCAATATTGATTTGATTCATTAGCCGATCTCCTCAATTGCTCTTTTAATGCGAGCTTCGGTTTCTTCTTTTCCTAAGAGTTCACAAATTTGGAAGAGAGAAGGACCCATTCCTTTTCCGGTCAGAGCCACACGTAGTTGCGGGCCTAGTTTACCAAAACCGATGGATTCATCTTCCAGTATGGCTTTGAAGGCTACTTCCAGCTCAGATGCGCTGTAATCAGTATCGCCAAAGCGATCTATTACTTTATTGAGTAATTCCGGAGTGTTTTCTTTCCATTTTTTACTTACTGTCTTTTCATCGTAAGTCGATGGAGCCTCAAAAAAGAACTCAGCTTCTTTTAATATATCTCTTGGGAATGTAGCTCTCTCTTTCGTTAGTTCAATGATGGAGTACAATCTGTCTCTATCAATTTCAATTTTATTATCAGCGAGTTGAGGTTCAATTAATTCAGCAAGTGTTTTATTGTCCTTGGTTCTGAGGTATTGTTGGTTGTACCATTCTGTCTTTTTTGCATCGAACTTAGCTCCTGCTTTACCCACACGTTCTAGAGAGAAGGCTTCAACGAGTTCTGACAGTGTAAATATCTCCTGATTTGTACCAGGATTCCAACCCAGGAATGCGAGTGTATTGATGAAAGCTTCTGGAAAATATCCCTGTTCGCGATAACCCATTGATACTTCACCAGTTTCCTCATTTTCCCATTGCAGCGGAAATACAGGAAAACCGAGACGATCACCATCGCGCTTGCTCAATTTTCCGTTGCCATCTGGTTTTAGGATAAGTGGAAGGTGAGCAAAAGTTGGCATCGTATCTTCCCATCCCAGGAAACGATATAGTAAAACATGCAATGGTGCTGATGGCAGCCATTCTTCACCACGAATTACGTGAGTGATTTTCATCAAATGATCATCCACAATGTTTGCGAGGTGATAAGTTGGCATTCCATCACCTTTGAAAATTACTTTATCGTCAATGTTTGAAGAGTTGACAACTACCCATCCACGAATTTCATCGTGAAAACGCACTTCTTCGTTGCGAGGAACTTTTAAACGAATCGTGTAAGGCTCATTGTTATCCAGTTTAGCTTTTACTTCATCCTCTGATAAAGTAAGCGAGTTTTTCATGGAATTGCGCGTAACGCTATTGTATTGCCAGTTAGGCATCTTAGCCTTTTTGGCTTTTTCACGCATAGCATCGAGTTCCTCAGCAGTATCAAAAGCGTAATATGCTTTATCTTCTTTTATGAGTTGTTCAGCATACTGGCGGTAGAGGTGTTTTCTGTCAGATTGCCTGTACGGCCCGTATTCACCTTCTTTCCACGGGCTTTCATCCACATTTAATCCGCACCATTCAAGTGATTCTTTAATATAAGATTCCGCCTTACCAACTAACCTTGTTTGATCGGTATCTTCAATTCTTAGGATGAAAGTACCGTTGTGTTTTTTCGCAAACAGATAGTTGTAAAGGGCTGTTCTCACACCACCCATGTGAAGCGGTCCGGTTGGACTTGGAGCAAAACGCACTCTTACTGATGCACTCATAATTTATTTCGTTTTTGAGCGCGCAAAGATATGAATAGAAATATAGAGAACTAGAGGGTTTAGAAAGAACGTCTTATTCCGCCCCTGCGTTTACTTGAATCAAATCTTCTGCTGAGGTGAAATTCAAGAAACATGTAAACATCATTATTCTCAGGATTACCTCTAATGCCGCCTTCACCGCCACCACCATCTAATCTGCGGTTAGCTAGTTCAGCAGCTACAGGACCATAAGCATCACGAATTTCCTGATTATCGTAATAATCAGTACTTACATCATCGAGATAATCACTAGCTGTGAATCTCGCCTGACCTTCTAGAGAAATTGACCAGTATCGCGTCATGCTGTATTTGAATCCAATACCTACAGGTAATCCAAAAGTAAATCTACTGTACTTTCCATTTCCAGTTTCCAATCCCTGTCCTTCAGTACCTAAAGGTTGAAGATCGTGCCAGGTTCCGTTTAGCTGAGCCTGTGGATTAAAATAAAGAGCCGTAAATCCTGTTGCCATGTAAATTGAAAAGTCTCCACCCTGTCCATAGTGACGATATCGTCTACCTAAAGTCTTGTTCATAGGAATACTTTCCTTTAACAGATAAACTTCTACCATTGGTGAAAACTCAAAAATATTTGTTCTTGCCGAAAGGTTTCTGATAGAACGACCTGCATTTTCAGAGTACTCATCACTAGCAAGTGTTTGGAGATGTGAAAAACTCAATCTTCCACTTACGTATTCACTTATTTTATAGCGAACACCAATTGTTGCAGAATAATTGGTTGCTTCGAGATCCATATCTCTAATGTCATTTCTACCTTCACCTGGGCCACCACCCAAGTCAGATAACATTTGACTGGCACCACCACCGATGAACATTTCAGTGCGGTATCTCGTCCATAATTGTGAATATGTTGTTGAGAATATTGACAATGCAACAACAATCAACGAAATTTGGCGTATGATTGAGGCGCGCATAACCATTTTGGGATAATTAAGGTTCATGTTTGTAAGGTTTAAAATTGTGATGGTTAGCGAGTTGAAAGTAGCAAAAGTAACGAATGTCTAAAGTAAATAGCAAATTAATTCAAAAGTTAGATGATTTTACCCGTAAATTTTATCTAAACGAGTTGTTGAAGGGTACAATTATCGGAACTGCTTTATTGGGCGGATTGTTCCTATTACTTGCGGTTTCAGAATACTTTTTTCGATTACCGGGAAGCATCAGGCTCACCGGTTTAATCGTATTTATCGCTGCATTTATTTTTATATTAATAAAATATATTGCTCTACCTTCTTACAAGCTTTTTGTTCCAAAACAGGGATTGAGCTACGATAAAGCCGCTACAATCATTGGGAAACACTTCAACGATGTTGATGATAAACTACTCAATGCTTTACTTCTCGGAAGAGATGATAAGAATGCACTTGCTCTTGCTATGGTTGATAAGCGTGCAAAAGAGCTTTCTCCTGTCCCGTTTGAACAAGCTATAAATGTCAAATTAAACTGGAAAATTGCTCCTTACTTATTTGGAGTTCTCCTTATTTGTGGAGTCGTATATTTTTGGAATCCATCTATCTTTTCCAGCTCCACAAAGCATTACATTCAGTATAACACCCCTTTTGATAAAATGGCACCTTATGAATTTTCACTCATGAATACTGAGTTGAATGTTAAAAAGGGTCAGGATCTAACTGTGAATGTAATATTGGATGGAAAGGAAATTCCCTCAAAACTATTTCTCAAGGATAGCAGAGGTTCATGGAGAATGGAACAAAAAGAAGCCGGCTTATTTTCATTGAAACTTGAAAATATTGAGAATGACTTCAGTTTTGTTTTCAATGACGGAGAATATCAAAGTGAAAGTTATCAGGTTAACGTTCAGGCCGTTCCTGAGTTAAATAGTTTTAGTTATCAAATTCAATATCCGTCTCACATTGAAAATGGAAAAAAGCTAAACAAGAACGGCTTATCTGAAATTGTTATCCCAGAAGGATCGCTCGTTTCATGGGAGCTGGATATGATAAACGTTGATTCAGCTACGGTTCTGACCAGCAGAAACCAAAGAATTGATCCTACCAAAGAGAACCAGATTCATCAAAACCTCAATTATGACCTCGTAGTTCATGGAGTTTCATTGTCAGACACTGTTGTTTCAGATTTCAAAATTACTGTCCAGCAAGATATGGCACCCAAAATAAAAGTTGAGATGGTTCGCGATAGTGTAAATCTCAATGTTTTCTACTTCTCAGGAGAGTTTAAGGATGATCATGGAATAAGGAATATATCTGCTGTTTTTGATAATGGACGGTCAGAACCGATTGAATATGATGGTTTTAAAGAGGGAAGGTTCTTCTATTCTCTGAATATCAACGATTCTGCGTATAAATATTCTAAAAATATTAAGTTTAAAGTATCTGATAATGATGTTGTTAATGGTTACAAATCATCTTTTTCAAAACTCTTTGTTATTGCCAAATCTGATCGTGAAAAGGTCAACGAACTACAAAATGAAAAAGAAAAGGACATTGAAAGTGAGATTGAACAATTATCTAACGATGCCAAAAAACTGGATAAGAAGCTGAAAGATTTTAAAGAAGAACTTCTTCAAAAGGAAAAATCAGACTGGAGCGATAAGAAGAAATTCAAGGAATTGATGAATGAAAGAAAAAATCTCCAGGAAAAAGCTGAAGATTTAAAAAAGAAAAATGAAGAGCTGAATAATTTTAGGGAGCAGAATACTAATCTAAATGAAGAGATTCTAAAAAAGCAACAGAAGTTAAACGAGTTGTTTGATGAAATTGCCGATGAAGAATTCAAAAAGCAGATGAAAGAGATGGAGGAGATGCTCGAGAAAATGAATAAAGATGAGCTTCTCGAAAAGATGGAAGAGCTTTCTCCTGAAGAACTAAATGAACAACTGGATCGCAATCTCGAATTATTTGAGCGATTAAAAGTCGAAAATGATTTTAATCAACTCAAAGAGGACCTTCAAAAAATTAGAGAAGAGCAAGAAGAACTTCAAAAAGATGATAAAAGCTCCCCTGAAGAAAATGCTGCTAAGCAAGATTCCCTGAATAAAGAATTTGATGAATTTAAGAAGAAGCTCGATGAAACAGAAAAGAAAGCCGAAGAACTCGACATGGATGAGCTTTCTACTGGAGATAAAAAAGAGGGCATCGATAAAGAGATGAAGAATGCTTCACAACAAATGAAGCAGGGAAATAAGAAAGAAGGTAAAAAGAGCCAGTCTAAATCTGCTGAAATGATGAAGGAACTCGAACAACGTATGGGTCAGTCTTTATCAATGCAGTCAAGTAAGCAGATGGAAATGAACATTGAAACGCTAAGGCAAATACAGGAAAACCTCATTGAATTGAGCTTTAGACAAGAAGCTGTTATTGATTCCATGAAGATCTTGAAAAGTGAAGATCCACGTTATGTTTCGGTTATTGAAAATCAACATGATATTGGTGAAGATGTACAGGTTGTTGAAGATTCATTGAGAGCTCTAGCTAAAAAGGCATTTTTCCTCGATCCTATCATCAATAAGGAGATGAAAATTATTGATGAGAGTATAGCTTCAAGTGTCGATAATTATGCAGATAGAAAACAAAGCAAGGGATTGATGGAATCTCAGCAAGCAATGACAAGCTTCAACAATTTGGCTTTGATGATTGGTGAAATGCTGGAACAAATGCAAAAGCAAATGTCCAAGCAAAAATTTGGTCAGAACCAATGCAACAAACCGGGAAGTGGCAAAGGTTCAAAACCTGGAATGAAAAAGATGCAACAGATGCAAAAAGAGCTTTCCAAAAACATGGAAAAACTCAAAAAGCAAATGGAGCAGGGTAATCCTGGTGGAAAAAAAGGGAAGAAGAAAGGTCAGCAAGGATCACCTAGAATGTCTGAAGAAATTGGAAAGATGATGGGTAGACAAAAGTCTTTAAGACAAACGCTTCGTCAAATCCAAAATGAACAAGAAGGAACTAAAGCAGGAGATCAACTGAAAAATCTCGATCAAAAGATGGAAGAGAATGAACGTGATATTTTAGAGAAGAAGATCGATGAAGAAACTCTTCGCAGACAACAGGAAATATTGACCAAGATGCTCGAAGTAGAAGAGAGTATTCGTCAACAGGGCAAGAAAAAAGAAAGAGAGAGTGAATCCAGTAACTTGACTCAGGAGAAAGTTCCAGATTACCTTCAAAAATATTTAAAACAAAAGGAGCAAGAAGCCGAATTATTTAGAGGAGGTCTCCTTGATTTTAATCCGTATTACCGCGGAAAAATTGACAAATATTTACTCGATGAATCGAAGTGATATTTCTTTTCATTCTGATAGATCTCTTCCATTTAATCCTGATGATATTAAATTATGGATTCGGGAAGTAATAGATCTTGAAAACAGAAAAACCGGAATTATATCATATACTTTTGTCGATGATGAAGAGCTTTTGAGAATCAATAAAGATTTTCTCAACCACGATTTTTATACCGATATCATCACCTTTGATGAGGTTGTCGATACCACGATTAATGGAGAGATTTTTATTAGCCTTGATAGAATAAAAGAAAACAGTTTAGAATCTGGTTCATACCAGAACGAATTTTTACGAGTAGTCGTTCATGGTGTTTTACACCTGATTGGTTATGATGATCACTCTTCATCAGAGAAGTTATTAATGAGAGAAAAGGAAGATAATTACATTGAATTGTTCCACGTGAAACATTGATTTATGATTGATAGTTACGATGTAGTTGTAGTTGGTGCAGGACATGCAGGATGTGAAGCAGCTGTTGGTGCAGCCAAACTGGGTGCAAAGGTTTTGATGGTTACAATGGATATGACCCGTACTGCACAGTTGAGCTGTAATCCGGCAATGGGTGGTGTTGCGAAAGGTCAGATCCTAAGAGAAATTGATGCTCTTGGTGGTTATAGTGCAATAGTAGCTGATAAAAGTGCTATCCAATTCAGAATGCTAAACAGATCGAAAGGTCCTGCAATGTGGTCCCCCCGTACCCAAAATGACCGCAGCATGTTCAATAACATTTGGAGACTCATGCTAGAACAAACTCCCAATGTAGATTTTTGGCAGGACATGGTTAATGCTTTGATTGTAGAAAACGGAAAGATTAAGGGAGTTAAAACAGGACTCGGTATTGAGATTTCTTGTAAATCTGTAATCGTTTCAAGTGGAACTTTCCTCAATGGATTAATCCATATTGGAGACAAACAAATGGGTGGTGGTCGCTCAGGAGAAAAAGCTTCTTACGGCATGACTGAACAACTCGAAGAGTTCGGTTTTCAATCTGGCAGAATGAAAACAGGAACACCTCCACGTGTCGATGGCCGCTCTTTAGATTATTCTGTCATGGAAGAACAAGAGGGTGATGAAGAGCCTGGAAAATTTTCTTTTTCTGACGATACATCTCCATTGAGTAAACAGAGAAGTTGTCACATTACATATACAAACTCTACAGTTCACGACATTCTTCGTGAAGGATTTGATCGCAGTCCGATGTTCAACGGAACAATACAAAGTATTGGACCAAGATACTGCCCGAGTATCGAAGATAAAATTCATCGCTTTGCAGATCGAAATCGCCACCAGGTTTTTGTTGAACCTGAAGGTTGGGAAACAGTAGAGGTTTACGTCAATGGTTTTAGCACGAGTTTGCCTGAAGAAATACAATTCAAAGCGATTCGCGAAATTAAAGGTTTTGAGAAAGCTAAAATATTCAGACCCGGCTACGCTATCGAATACGATTATTTCCCACCCACTCAATTGAAGTACACATTGGAAACAAAGCTTGTTGACGGACTTTATTTTGCCGGACAAATAAACGGAACAACAGGTTATGAAGAAGCCGGATGTCAGGGTTTGATGGCCGGTATAAATGCCGCACTAAAAATTCAGGAGAAAGAACCTTTCATCTTATCTCGTGATGAAGCTTATATAGGCGTGTTGATTGACGATCTTATTACAAAAGGAACTGAAGAGCCTTACAGGATGTTTACCAGCAGAGCGGAATATCGAATTTTACTTCGCCAGGACAATGCCGATGAAAGACTTTCGAGAAAAGCTCACGAGATGGGTTTAGTTGATGAAAACAGAATCCGTAACCTCGATTCTAAATTAGAAGGAAAACAAAAGCTTCAAAGTTTTCTCGAAAAAGAGAGTGCTGTTCCTGATGAAATCAACCCTATTTTAGAAGAAAAAAATACGAGCAAACTCAATCAAAAAGTGAAGTTAATTTCACTAGTGAACAGACCTGAACTACAACTCAACGATATCATTGACGGATCTGAAAGTTTTAAAGATTTCATCGATCGAGAAAATATCAATAAGGAACAGATTCAGCTTTTTGAGATTGAATCGAAGTACGCAGGTTACATCGAAAAAGAAAAAGAGATGGCCGATAAAATGAAACGTCTCGAGAATATCAAGATTCCTGGTAACATCGATTATAACAAGTTGAGTTCATTATCTGCTGAGGCTGCCGAAAAAATGACGAATATAAAACCTGAAACACTATCTCAAGCTTCACGAATTAGTGGAGTTTCACCTGCAGATATCAGCGTTTTGCTGGTTCACCTTGGAAGATGATATGTTTCACGTGAAACAGAAGGGTTTTTTACAGAAGAGCTAAAATTAGGCTCTCTATTGAGTTGAAGGCCTTCTGTAGTATCGAACGATTGATTTTATTAAAACGGATAATTTGTAAAAAGTTAATTTTTATTACTGATTACAAACATATTGCGATGATTAAATATACTTGTTTGAGTTTTTTACAATAAAAATGACAATTCAGGGTTAATATTGCTGCTATGAAATACCTGTTATATTTGGTTCTGACCATCACAATTTTCTCCAACTCTGTTTTTGGTCAATCTGGAAACTCAGTTGGAACCTGGATTGATTATCTACCTTATAAATCAACTTTTAAAGTTGTGGCTGCAAAAAACAAAGTTTATGCGGCAACTCCATTTTCACTTGTTGAAATTGATAAGCGTGATAATTCGGCTCGAAGATTGAGCGCATTAAACGGTTTATCTGAAGTTGGCATAACAGCCCTCGGTTACGATAAGAACACGAATACCGCAATAGTCGGTTACGACAATGGAATATTTGATCTCATTACAGAGAGCAGAATCTATTCAATACAGGATATTGAAAGAGCAAATATTGCCGGAGATAAACGCATTACCAATATTCAATGTAACGAGCAATTCGCTTATTTGACAACTACTTTTGGTATTGTCCAATACGATATTTCAAGGCGAGAAGTATCAGAAACTTTCAGACTCAACCAGGACGGAGATCTAGCGGTATTTGATGTTGCGTTTAAAGGAGATACCATTTTTGCTGCCACTGAAGAAGGACTCTATAAAGCATCACTGTCAGATCCAAACATAAGTTACTACATAGCATGGGAAAAACCATCTTACGATCCTGACCCTAATGCTGAATATGAATTTGTGGAAATTTTCCAAAACAAGTTAATACTCAACATACCGAGTGATAAATTCGCTGCAGATTCTATCTTAATTCAATCTGATACCGGTTGGTTTTCGCCAGAGTTTCTCGATGAATCCAACTTCTTTGATATAACAGCTTATCCAGAGGAACTCTTTCTTTCAAGAAACGGTGATGTCGTGATTGTCGATCAAAACTTTCAGGTAAAACAAACGATTTTCCAGTACTATACAGACCAAAGAGCACAACCGAGAGCAATTGTCAAAGACGGTGAAAATACACACTGGATAGCTGATAATCAGCAAGGTGTGATTAAAGTAAGTAATCTTGAAGGCTTTGATCGGTATTTGCTCGAAGGACCACCAACTAACAACGCCAATGAGTTTGCATTTGGAAATGAGCAAACATATGTAGCATCAGGAGCTACAAACCGCGGACTGGGAAATGAATATCTGAGAGAAGGCGTTTATTTTCTCAGCAACCGTGGCGATTGGAGTAAATACAGCTATCTCGATGATGATAGGTTAGTAAACGTATTTGATTACATTTCTCTGGCAGTTGATCCAATGGATGAATCACATTTTTATGTCGGAACCATCGGATCAGGTATTTTAGAGTTTGAGAATCAGGACCTCATAGATATTTACGACAATGATAATAGCCTATTAAAAAACGTTACCGGAGTTGATGATTCAGCAGGAACAGATGTTCGAATTAACGGGCTCGATTTTGACGAACAGGGAAATCTGTGGATTTCAAATAGTATTACCCAATTTGGAGTTGCTGTCAGAACCCCGGATGGGGAGTTCAGAAGTTTCAATCTGAGTGAATACCTCGATGCTGAGGCTTCATCAGGAGATATTATAGCTACACAAAGCGGTTACAAGTGGATGCTCTTACCGAATAAAGGAAAGGGAATTCTCGTTTTTGATGATAATGGAACTCCACTTCAAACTCAGGATGATCGCGCCAAAATTCTCAATTCGGCCGGTGGAAACGGAGGATTACCTACCACCAATGTTTATTCGATGGAAGAAGATCTGGAAGGTCGAATTTGGGTTGGAACAGATCAGGGTGTTGTGGTTTTCTATTCTCCGGGAAGTGTTTTTGAACAGGGAGTAAACTTTGATGCTCAGCGAATATTCGTAGAGGTAGATGGTGTCACAAATTACCTTCTCGAAACAGAGGTTGTTACCACAATTGCTGTCGATGGAGCTAACAGAAAATGGTTTGGAACACAGAGCTCAGGAGTTTTCCTCATGAGTGAAGACGGAAGCGAAGAAATTTTCCATTTCACAAAAGAAAATAGTCCGCTCATCTCCAATGAAATCGTAGATATTGGAGTAAACCCATTCAACGGTGAAGTGATGATCGCAACCGGAGAAGGAGTTGTGGCTTACAAAGGAACAGCTACTGAAGGCGATCCGCTGTATCAGGATGTTTACGCCTATCCGAACCCCGTAAGTCCCGGATTTACCGGAAACATTGCCATAAAAGGGCTGGCGCCAAACTCAGCCGTGAAGATTACTGATATCAACGGAAATCTCGTTTTCGATACTTATGCTGATGGCGGACAGGCAATTTGGAATGGTAAAAACATGAATGGTAGTCCGGTACCGGCTGGCGTTTACCTGGTTTTCGCATCAGACTCAGAAGGATTGGAAGCAGCAGCAACCAAGATTTTGATCAATCGCTAAACATGATCACAAAACAGCTCGGATTTGTCATCAACCGAATTCAGTACAGTGAATCGAGTATTATCGTTAGAGTTTTTACGCGTGATTTAGGATTGAAGTCTTTTCTCGTTCAGGGTGTTCGAAAGAAAAAAGCAAAAACAAAAGCAAACCTTTTTCAGCCGTTATCGCTCGTTGAAATAACCTTCAGATACAAGGAAAATGCGAATATGCACCGCGCAAATACCTGCTCGCTATCCACAACATATTCGAGTATTCCATACGATTTTCTCAAATCATCACAGGCTATTTTTTTAGCAGAGCTTTTGTACAAAAGCCTTCACGAGTCAGACCCTCACATTGATCTGTTCGATTGGCTGCGTATTCACCTCGTTTGGTTTGACGGATCTGACGAAGGCGTTTCTAATTTTCACTTGTTTGCCGGTTGGCACATCACGCGGTTTTTGGGAATAATGCCTGAGACCGGATCTGACCATTACTTTGATTTGCTCAATGGGAATTTCACGCACGAAAATACAGGTCAGTATTCTGTTGATAAAGAGTATGGCGATGCGGTGAAATATCTTTTGTCAACGAGTTTTGAAGACATGCATGAATTAAAACTCAACCGGCAAACCAGGCAAATATTGCTGGACCAGTTGATCATGTATTATCAGCTCCATTTAGAAGGAGTCCGCGAGATAAAATCGAAAACGGTTTTACAGGAAGTAATGGATACGCTTTAGTCGACTTGCTTCAACGAACAGGCAATCCGTTTTCTCTCCACATCAACACCGATTATTTTCACTCTAACTTGTTGATCGAGGTGTAAATGTTGGGTGGGATCATCGACAAATTCATTTGCGATTTCACTCACATGAATCAACCCGTTTTGCTTGATGCCGATATCCACAAAAGCACCAAAATTCGTGAGGTTGGTGACAATTCCAGGCACAATCATTCCTTCTTCAACACTTTCAATCGACTTGAGCGACTTATCGAACTCGAACATTTTGGCTTTTTTGCGCGGATCCCTTCCCGGCTTTTTGAGCTCTTCCACGATGTCTTTTAATGTAGGCAATCCAACTTCTTCATTGACAAAATTGGTCAGATCCAGTTTTTCCAAAAGTTCGCGGTTACCAGCGAGCTCTTCGGTTCTGATCGATAAGCTTTTCGCCATCTTTTTTACGATGTCGTAACTCTCTGGATGGACTGCCGTGTTATCAAGAACATTTTCTCCATTTCTAATGCGTAAAAAGCCCGCACATTGTTGGAATGCTTTTGGTCCGAGCCCACTTACCTCCAAAAGCTCTTTTCGACTCTTAAAACCGTTTATTTTGCTTCGGTGTGTTACGATCTTTTGAGCGCTCCCTTTGTTGAGTCCGCTCACGTACTGCAACAAGTACTCACTCGCAGTATTCAATTCCACACCAACCTGATTCACAGTGTTGATAACCGTTTGATCCAGTGCAGACTGAAGCATTTTTTGGTCCACATCGTGTTGATATTGTCCCACGCCAATTGACTTTGGGTCGATTTTCACCAATTCTGCAAGCGGATCCTGTAACCTTCGCCCTATGCTCACAGCACCACGAACAGTCACATCGTACTTTGGAAATTCTTTCCTGGCAATTGAACTGGCCGAATAGACCGAAGCTCCCGCTTCATTCACTACAAATACTTCTACATCTTTTTCAAACCGAACGCCTTTGATCAGAATTTCAGTTTCTCTTCCTGCTGTTCCGTTACCTATGGCAATCGCATCGATTTTGAAAGTGTTGACGAGCTGATTGATTTTCGATTTTGCCCGTCCTTTTTCGTTTTGTGGCGGATGCGGATAAATGGTTTCGTTGTGGAGTAAATCTCCGTGCTCATCGATACACACGAGTTTACATCCGGTTCTGAAACCGGGATCGATGGCAAGTGTCCTTTTTTCACCAACCGGAGCAGTGAGCAAAAGCTGCTGAAGGTTGGTCTTGAAAATATTGATTGCCTGTTGATCAGCTTTTTCTTTTGATTTTGCGGCAAACTCATTTTCCAGCGAAGGTTTTAAAAGTCTTTTATAAGCATCTTTAATTACGAGTTCAATTTCTTCACGACAAGCAGAGTCGCGCTTGACAAAAAACCGCTCCATGAATTGCTGGGCCCGGTCTTCATCGATTTCAATCTTTACGCGGAGGAAGTCTTCGTTTTCACCTCTGCGCATCGCGAGTAAACGGTGAGATGGAATTTTAGAAAGCGTTTGTTGCATATCCCAATAATCGCGGTATCGTTCAGCTTCCTCTTTCTTTGACTTCACGACTTTCGATTCTATACGGGCAAACTTTTTAAACATCTCGCGCAATCGCTGGCGGACGATCGAGTTTTCACTCATCCATTCCGCCACAATATCTCGCGCTCCCTGAAGTGCATCATCGACACTTTCAAATTGATCATTCACAAAACGCTGTGCCTTATTTTCAAGATCAGGGTCGCGTTGTGCCATCATCATTTTAGCCAGCGGTTCAAGTCCGGCTTTTCGTGCTTTCTCAGCTTTAGTGGCTCGTTTCGTTTTGTAGGGAAGGTAGAGGTCCTCGAGTTCCTGCTCAGTTTGTGCCGACTCGATTTCTTTTTTCAGTTCATCGGTCAGAACCTCTTTCTCAGCCAATGTTTCCAGGATGTACTTCCTGCGCTTTTCAAAGTTTTGGATGCGCTCGTGCTCATTGACAATCTTTTCCAGTTGCGTTTCGTCAAGTCCGCCAGTGACTTCTTTCCTGTATCGTGCCACAAACGGAATTGTAGCTCCGTCATCAAAAAGGGCGAGCGTCTTTTTAACCTGGTTTTCCGGAATATTTGTGATTTGGCTAATTGCCGAAATGATTGACATAAAAAGAACTTGTTTTGAAATTAAACCTTAGGCAGTGAAACAGCTTCGATAAAGCGTTCAATATTTTTCTTATTTCCCGTAATGTAGAGGAGATCGTCTCGCTTGATTTTGGTCGATGGTTTTATGCTCGACCTCAATTCGTTTTTGCGCATCAGCGCGATGATTGAAACTCCAAACGCCTTGCGAACCTCAGCACTTTCAACCGTTTTCCCTTCAACTAAACCGCCTTCACGCGAAACACGAACACACTCGATGTTGAGCCTCGGCAATACATCACCGGAGTTTGCTTTGAGGTGCGTTTTGGGTCTGAACATTTCGTAGTTATCGGATCTGATCGTGTTGATCATCGTATCAATATTATCGATCGGAACCAGGAAGCGATGCATGACGCGGGAGAAAATCTCGATGCTCGTTTCAAATTCTTCCGGAATTACCTCATCAGCTCCTAATTGAATGAGCGAATCGATGTCTTTCACATAGCGGGTTCTGATAATGAGATGAACCTGCTGAGAAATATTCCTTATTGCCGATGTAATTCCTTTAATCGCCTGTGAGTCTGAAATGGCAACAACTACAACTCTTGCCTCTTGTACGTGGCAATGTTTCAGGATGTGATCGTGTGAAGCATCTCCGTACAAAATTGGCTCTCCCTTATCTTGCTCTTCCTGAACGACATCAGCATTGAATTCGATGATGATGTATGGGATTTTAGCGTATTTAGCAGCTCGCGCAACGTTTTTACCATTCACACCAAAACCGATAATTATGAGATGATCAGATAATCCTTCGTCAACAGGATCTTTGCGCTTTTGCTTTTGAGCTGCTGTTTGCCAGTTCATTACGCGTTTCCTGAACTGCGTACCCATGAACAGAGCTGATAGTCTTTGGCCATTCATAATCGCTACAGGCGTAATAGCCATTGAAGCGATTGAAACCGAAAGGAAATATTGGTAGTTGGTTTCGCTGAGCAACCCGTTTGAAATCCCGAATTCTGAGAGGATAAAAGCAAATTCCCCAACCTGGAAAAGAGTGAGTCCGGTGAGGAAAACCGTCCTTGGGCTATAATTCAAGACTCTCGCTGCGAAGCCGGCAATGACTGCTTTGGTAATGATTACCATTACGGTCAGAACCAAAATCAAACCAACGTGATCGAGGAAAAAGCTGATGTTCAGCAGCATCCCGATCGACACGAAAAACAAGCTGGTAAAAAGTTCCCTGAATGGCAGGATTATACTTGTAGCCTGGTGACTGTAATCTGATTCTGAAATGATGAGCCCGGCAAGGAAAGCTCCGAGTGCAAGTGATAGCCCGGCCTGTGAGGTGGTCCACGCAACAGCGACACAAATGACAACTGTTGTGAGAAGGAAGAGCTCTTTACTTTTTGTTCGCGCTACCTCGTGTAAAAGTTTTGGAATTATGTATCGTGCACCGATGTACGTTACAGCCAATACGATAAGTGATTTCACAAGAAGGTTGAGCAATGCAGTTGTGACATCGGCAGTGTTGCCCGCTATGATAGGTGTGAACAACATCATAGGAACAACAATAACATCCTGAAAGATGAGCACACCCAATGACATTCTGCCGTGCGGGAGATTAATTTCATTGCGCTCGGCCAGTAGCTTGAGCACGATAGCCGTACTACTCAACGAAAAGAGGAACCCGGTAAAAACGGCCTCTGACCATGAAAAATCGAGCAGAATAAAAACCAGCGCAGTAACGATGATCGTAAGACCCACCTGAATACCACCGCCAAAGAAGACCGTCTTTTTAATAGAGGCAAGCTGTTTGAGAGAAAACTCAATCCCAATGACAAAAAGCAAGAGAATCACACCGATTTCAGAGAGGACTTCAACCTCGTGCGTTGCTTTTACGAGGCTGAGGCCGTTTGGTCCGGCTATAATTCCGGTCGCTAAAAAACCCAGTACTGAGGGCAGTTTTAGCCTGTGAAATACCAGTACAACAAATACCGATAGAGCAAAAATGATGAGGATGTCCTGCAGAATAGGTATTTCCATTGAGTTTGTTTTGGCAATTCAAAGCTAATACAACTGCGCGTTTCGTGAGTATCGGGAAAGTATAAATCAATAAAAGCTCTTTTAAAACAAAGATTAAAAACCTGCAATTCAATAAGCTTCAGCAGCTCATATCAAACCCTCACAAACTCGTCAAATAATACAGTGTAAGGTCAGTTTACTTTAGCGGTAAATCATTTGAAAATTTATTCGCTATGAAAAAAACATTACTCGGTATTGTGTTGTCGTTCATGACCCTTAGTTCCTTTTCAGCTGTTATTTATGTGAACGCTAATGCATCAGGTAGCAATGACGGAACAACTTGGTCAAACGCCTATTCAGATTTACACGATGCTATATCAAATGCCGCTTCTTTTGACACTATTTGTGTAGCCGCAGGCACTTATTATCCACAGGCAGATATGTCAGGGGATACAAACCCAACCGATCCAAGAGAAAAGCAGTTTAGAATCAACGCTAAAACAATTACTCTTTTGGGCGGCTACGAGGGAAATGAAACGGATCTGGAAAATCGAGACCACGAATCAAACCCGGTGATATTATCGGGAAATATAGGGAGCTCAACTGATAAGACTGATAACTGCTACCAGGTTTTGGTTTTAAGAGACGCAGATAGCAGTTTGATCGATGGTATTACAGTTGAAGAGTGTTATACTTCTTCCAGTGATCCATTTGGGGGAGACGGCTTGTTTATTACCAGCACAATAGGTGTTAAGGTTCTAAACACAACTATTCAAAATAACGAAACTGCGTCAAACGGAGGCAGCTCTTTTAGCAATTCAAGTATTGAGTTTAGAGGTTGTGTGTTTAGAAACAATACTGCTAGTGAAGGCGGAGCATTTTATGCATCCTATTGTGATATGAAAATTTACAATACGCAATTTTCCTTCAATCAGTCAGCGAGTTATGGAGGAGCGGTTACTTTGAATAACATCCTTGCCAATGGTAAACATGTTTTGTCAAACTGTTTATTCAACAATAACAAATCATTTAGTACTCAATACGGTGGTGCGGCAATTCATTCGTACAATATTTCAGAACCGGTTCTGATCATCAATTCAACATTTGCTAACAACTACTCAAGGGCAGGTGTAGGCTGCTCTATTAACTCGAACATTGTTGATTACGATATTCACAACAGTGTTTTTTGGACAACGAACAGTAATACGCACATTCACAAAATCAACTCAAACTCGGTTATCACGAAAAGCAATTGTATTGAACAGGGTGTAGATTCATATCCGCAGTTTGCAGATTCTGCTAATCACGATTTCAAACTGGTTGCGGGTTCAGCCGGTATCGATGCTGGAGACACAGCCGGTATATCAGATCATATTCCTAATAAAGACCTCAACGGAATCGATCGTTTCAACGGAACGATTGACCTTGGACCTTTCGAACTGTGCTCTACACAAGCTGATGCCTCAACTTCAGTAAGCGGCACTACAATCACAGCAAATCAGAACAACGCTCAGTACCAGTGGATTGATTGTTCCGATAATTCTCCCATTAGCGGAGAAACAGGTCAATCGTTTACTGCCACACAATCGGGGAGTTACGCTTGCGAAATCACTTACGGTTGTACAACTGTGACAACGAGTTGTGAGCAAATCACCATTACAGGGATTTCAGATGAACTTGAAAATAACTCAGTAAGCATCTATCCGAATCCGACTAAAGATGAAGTTTTCATCTCAACCGATAAAACGGTGAAGAGAGCTGAGATTTTTTCCATTACAGGTAGCAGGGTGCTTTCAATCGAGGGCAACGTTTCCAGAATCGATCTTCAACCTTTACCAGAAGGGGCTTATATTCTTCGACTTAACTTTGAAGGAGCCGTTGTAACAAAGAAGCTCATCAAAAAATAACGTTTCATAACCTGTAAAGAGAGAGGCTCTTCCGCGAGGAAGGGCCTTTTTTGTTAACTAATAGCTTATGAATCAATTTAGGTTGCTGTATGATAGTGGTATATGTTGCACTCGAAACATTGTGTTTAATGAAAGGATGAATTACTTTAGAGCGGAAATTCTTAGTGTTAACAAGTTAAAATCTAATCCTATGAAAAAGCTGTTTTATTTATTGCTATTTGTATTATTTGGGTCTGTAAACCTATTTGCTCAAGAAGGGCCCCATTATGTTTCTGGTAGTTCTTTAAATGTTAGAAGTGAGCCAAACACCAGTTCAGAAGTCATTACGAAACTGGATAGGTATGATAATCTGGAAGTAGTTGAAACGAATGATAACTGGTCAAAAGTCGTCTTTGATAACCAGGAAGGCTATGTTTATGCTGATTATATCAAAGAAGGTGAGGCTGTCGTCAGTACTTACCAGGTTAGAACTGGTGCAGTTTGTAAAGATGGTTCTTCGAGTACGGCTACTGGTAGAGGAGCCTGTTCTCATCATGGTGGAGTTCGGTATTGGAAGACAAAGACCAAACAAAACGTTCGTATTGTGAATTAATACTAGCTTATAAAAGCAGCAATTATTGCTAAAATAACAGGGATAAGGATAGTGGAGGAAAAATATAGTAGAAAGTTTCTTCTCCGCTTTTCAATATAAGTGTGTTCAGGGCCAACTTGTAATTCAATGGTTGGCCATAAATCATAGATTCTTGACATTACTGATTTAGAAAAAAACAGATAAAACATGAACGAAAGGAGGCTAATAAGAAATACATGTGGAAAAAATGAGTCAATGGAAGAAAAAGCTTGTTGCCAAAAAGGAAGAAACCCCTTACTTGGGTCATCATCAAATATGTTTAGTCCAAACCCGAACCCTATGATTGTGAGTAAAATAAACCCTAACTTAATTTCGAAAGAATTATTTAATAAAAAAGACTGTTGTGGGGGCATTGACTTAATAAGGTTTAGCAGATGATCTATCGTGCCACTTACCCAAAATTGATCACTGCCTGTGACTTCAATATCACTATCGGTATAATGTTCATCATCGATAATTTTCCAACCATGGTTGAGTCTGATTACAACACCTTTTCGTTTTCCGTCTTTAAATGTCATTGTAACAGACCGAATTCTTTTCTTGTTGATAATCGAATCTTCATTAAAGATATCGCTTCCTTCACTTTCATAACCTTCATCTTCATAAGAAGAAGGTTCGAAGCACTTCACAGAAAAAAGAAGATCAGCATTGGGGTTGTCCTTTGATGCCAGTTTATACTCTTTTTCCAGAATCTCAGCTAGTTCTTTTAAATGAGCCAGCTTGATAATACGGTTTTCAACAGGGATTAGGCGATTTTGTCTGATTTCGGGCATTACTTGTCTTTTCACTCTTAACTCTCAACTAATATACCATTTTTGCTACTCACCATCGCTACCGCACATTCACGATAGCATATCGTAAAAAAAGTATATTAAACCATAGATAAGATAAAATCGTTATATTTATTTCGCACAAGAACAAACGCAATGAAACAAGGATCTGCAATTAACATAAAATATCGATTAATCGAAAAGCTCGTGAAAACTGAAGACCAGGAGCTTTTAAAACAAGTTGAATCGATTTTAGACGGCAAAGCTTATTGGGAAAGCCTTCCTTATGAAGTTAAAGAAGTTATTGATCAATCTGTTGCTGAAGGCGAAGAAGGGAAGTTGGAGGATCATGAGTCTGTTATTAAGGATTATCGTAAAAAGCATCTTTAATGCCTCTTAGTGTAAAATGGACGATTACTGCTAAAAGATCTTTTGCTAATCAGATTGATTATCTGGAAGAAAACTGGGGTAAAAATGAAATTCGCTAGTTTATTACAAGAGTAGATGATAAAGTCGACCACCTTAGTAGAAGTCCACTTATGTGTCCTGTAGTTGATGTTAAACGCAATATACATCGTTGTGTTGTTGTAAAACAAGTGAGTCTATTTTATCGAATAAAATCAAGCCATATTGAATTGTTGCTATTTTGGGATAATCGTCAGAATCCATCCAGGATAAAATTATAACGTTTTCAACTTTCACTCTTTAGCCTCACCCCATTTCTCATTAGCTTTCCTTAATTTAGCCGATTGCCTAATGAAAACCCACATATTATGTCGATAACCCTAACCCAAAATGCCGAGTTATTGATGGAATACGTCAATAAAACAGGCAAAAACATCTTTTTGACCGGCAAGGCCGGAACAGGAAAAACGACTCTGCTCAAGCATTTACTGGCAACGACCTACAAGAAAAATGTCGTGGCTGCACCTACCGGGGTAGCCGCCATCAATGCCGGAGGCGTCACACTACACTCTCTTTTTCACTTACCTTTTGGCGTATTTGCGCCTGATGATTATCCCAATCAAATGGCCGTCTCAGAAAAGGTCAATACGCCCCAAACGGTTACGCGCCAGCTCAAAATGAACAGTGCCAAGCGCAGATTGATCCGCGAAATGGAGCTGCTCGTTATCGATGAGGTGAGTATGCTTAGAGCCGATATGCTCGATTGTATCAACCTCGTTTTGCAAAAAGTGCGAAGAAATACGCAGCCGTTTGGCGGAGTTCAAATGTTGTTCATTGGCGATATGAGTCAACTGTCTCCGGTTGTGAAACGATCAGAGAAAGCACTCATCGACTCGTATTACGAGAGTCCGTTCTTTTTCTCGTCCAATGTCATGTCTCAAACCGATTTGGTTTACATTGAGCTGGATAAAGTTTATCGACAATCAGATCAAAGATTCCTCGAACTCCTCAACCGCGTTCGCGACAACGAACTAACGCCCGAGGATCGCAGGGCTCTGAACGAAAAAGTAGCCCCGGCCGATAAGCTGCAAAAAGAAAAAATTATTCACCTCACTACCCACAACCGCATTGCCGATGAAGTGAACGAGCGCGAACTCAACAAACTCAAAGGCAAACGCAGGAGTTTTGAGGCGATTGTAACAGGTGACTTTCCCGAATCCATGTACCCGATTCCGCCCGTTTTGGAGCTCAAAACCGGTGCTCGCGTCATGTTTGTGCGAAACGATCCCGAAAAACGCTTTTTCAACGGTAAAATAGGGACAGTTGAAGACATCGATGATAATTGCATTACCGTTTCCTGCGAGGATGGTGAAGTAGTGGAACTCGAGCCCAATACGTGGGAAAACAAGCGGTTCAGATCCAGCAAGAGATCAGGTGAAATTGAGGAAAAAACAATCGGTTCGTTTCAGCAATTTCCATTGCGTTTAGCATGGGCGATCACTATTCACAAGAGCCAGGGACTCACATTTGAAAAGGCTATTCTCGACCTCAACCAGTCGTTTGCACCCGGTCAGCTCTACGTGGCGTTGTCGAGGCTCGTTTCGCTTGACGGACTTTTCCTCGCATCTAAAATGCCTACTGACATCGTACCCGCTCACGAAAAGCTGGGTGAGTTTGAAAGCACGAAGCAGGAAACAGGCTTTTTGAAAGATCAACTCGGGAAGGAACATTTCCATCACCTGGCAAATCTCGCGGGTTCATCGCTCGATGTTGTCCCCATGGGCAAGCAGTGGCGCAATCACCTCAACACTTTTGACAAGCAGGCTAATCGATCTAAAAAGCAGGAATATTTTGAATGGACAAATGAGCGGTTCAAAGAAGTTCAGGAACTCTATCACAAAACAGTAAAGCCGCTCAAGCAAATTGCCCAGTTGAAAGAAGCTTACGGTCAGAACCTCAACCAGCTGGCATCGGTTCTCAGCGATGCTAAGCCCGGTGTGATGAGCGCACTCAACGACCTCATCAACAAACTGAAAGCGCAACGTAAGTTAGTTAAAGAGGAGGAAGGCCTCAAGCAGTATTCAAAAGAGCTGGAAGAATTACTAGACTTTGCCGAGCGCAAAAAACAATCGCTCTACCGGGCAATGGTTATCATTGAAAAAGCCGCTGACGGAAAAACACCAAAACCATCAGATTTATCAATCGACTCAAAACCCGGATCGAAGAAGAAAGCCGGAAAGAAAGACAAAACACCCAGCCATAAAATCAGCCTGAGGATGTTCCAGAACGGCACTGATATCGGTGAAATAGCACGAGACCGCAACCTGACAAAAGGAACAGTTTTCAGTCACCTCGTGAAGAGCGTTGAAGACGGAACCATCCCACCCACCGATTTAATCGAAGAGTCGCGCTATGACGAACTGTGTCACGGGTTGGACAATATAAAATTCGACAACCTCACCGAGGCACGCGAAAAGCTCGACCGCAAATACGATTACGATGAAATCCGACTGGCTCTGAAAGCACGAAAAGAGCTCTGACCAAACTAGATATTATTGTCTCAATATTGCTAGTATAAAAACCTGATATATATTTGGCTGAGCTTATCAAGAAAGACGGAGGGACTGGCCCGTAGATGTCTTAGCAACCCAGACTAGCTGGGTGCTAATTCCTTTCTTCTCTATAGAGAAGTTAAGATGAGCAGAAAAGAGATTTTCGGCTACTCAACATCAACCAGTTTTTCCAACATCTTGTGATAAGCCAAATGCAAATAAAGCAATTGACTTATGCACAATCAATTAGAAGAATCTTTAGCCGATCGAATCCTCGTCCTGGATGGGGCAATGGGAACGATGATCCAGCAGCACGACCTCACTGAGGATGACTTTCGGAATGAACAATTAAAAGATCATGAATCGCCATTAAAGGGAAACAACGACTTGCTTTCCCTCACACGGCCCGATATCATTCTCGATATTCATCGCGATTACCTGGAAGCAGGAGCTGATATCATCGAGACAAATACTTTTAGCAGTACATCAATAGCCCAGGCCGATTACGAACTGGAAGAACTGGTTCACGATCTCAATTACCAGTCGGCAAAGTTGGCGAAACAGGCGGCTGATGAATATACAGCCAAAACACCTGACAAACCGAGATTTGTTGCCGGGTCTGTGGGACCAACAAACCGCACGGCATCTCTCTCTCCCGATGTTAACAATCCCGGTTACAGAGCGGTCAACTTCGATGATCTGCAGGAAGCTTACCGCGAGCAAATCAACGGTTTGCTCGATGGCGGATGCGATATCCTTCTCATCGAAACCATTTTTGATACGCTAAATGCGAAAGCCGCTCTTTTTGCCTGTGAACAGGTATTTGAAGAAAGAGGTCAAAAATGGCCGATTATGGTTTCTGGAACGATTACCGATGCCAGTGGTAGAACACTTTCCGGTCAGACCCCGGAGGCGTTCCTCATCAGTGTTTCACACGCACCGCTTCTCAGCGTTGGGTTTAACTGTGCGCTTGGAGCAGAACAGCTCGAGCCATATCTCGAACGCGTAGCGAAAGAAACGAACTTCTACACCAGTGCTCACCCCAATGCGGGCTTGCCAAATGAGTTTGGCGAATACGACCAAACACCAGATATGATGGCGGGTCAAATCGAAGAGTATTTGAAAAACAATTTGGTGAACATCATTGGCGGATGTTGCGGAACAACACCTGAACATACAAAAATCATTGCCGAAACGGCTGCGAAATACGAACCTAGAAAAAGAAAGGAAACAGTCAATGGCTAATCAATTCCACCCGACAAAACTCGTTTTATCAGGTCTAGAGCCATTGATCACTGGCGAAGACTCGAACTTTGTTAATGTTGGCGAACGCTGCAATGTAACGGGGTCGCGCAAGTTTTTGCGACTCATTCGCGAAGAGAATTTTGACGAAGCAGTTGAGGTTGCGCGCAACCAGGTTGAAGGCGGAGCGCAAATCCTCGATGTCAACATGGATGAAGGAATGCTCAACGGGAAAGAGGCGATAGTCAAGTTTTTGAATCTCATCGCTGCCGAGCCCGATATCGCTCGCGTTCCTATCATGGTTGACAGTTCTAAATGGGAAATTATTGAAGCCGGACTCAAATGTATCCAGGGAAGAGGAGTAGTCAACTCAATTTCGCTTAAAGAGGGTGAAAAGATCTTCCTTGAACAAGCCAAAAAGATTCGCCAGTACGGAGCTGCAACGGTCGTTATGGCTTTTGATGAAGATGGCCAGGCCGATACATACGAACGCAGAATCTCCATCTGCAAGCGGTCTTACGATTTGCTCATCAACGAAGTAGGGTTTGATCCGCACGACATCATTTTCGACCCCAATATTTTCCCGGTCGGAACCGGAATCGAGGAACACAACAATTACGCGGTGGATTTTTTCAATGCCGCAAACTGGATCAGAACCAATTTGCCGGGAGCGCACGTGAGTGGAGGGTTGAGTAATGTCTCGTTTTCTTTCCGTGGAAACAACGCTGTGCGCGAAGCGATGCACTCTGCGTTTCTCTATCACGCGATTAAGAACGGGATGGACATGGGAATTGTCAATCCCACAACACTCACGATTTACGATGACATCGACCCCGAACTCCTTGAAAAGGTTGAAGATGTACTTTTCAACCGCAGAGAAGACGCAACAGAGGAGCTGCTAGATTTTGCGCAAAGCGTAAAGCAAAAAGGCGCACCAAAAGAGAAGGTCCTCGAATGGCGTTCGCTACCGCTCGAAAAGCGAATTGAGCACGCTCTCGTAAAAGGAATTGCCGAGTTCATCGAAGAGGATGTGGAAGAGAGCAGGCAGGAAAAAGACAAGCCGCTCGAAGTGATTGAGGGTCCGCTCATGAAAGGCATGAACGTGGTTGGGGACTTGTTTGGTAGCGGAAAAATGTTTCTGCCACAGGTTGTGAAAAGTGCGCGCGTAATGAAACGGGCTGTCGCTTACCTGGAACCTTATCTCGAAGAGGAAAAACGCAAAAACCCAAACCCGTCTGATAAAGGAAAAGGGAAAGTTCTTTTGGCAACCGTAAAAGGAGATGTGCACGATATCGGGAAGAACATTGTGGGTGTCGTTTTGGCCTGCAACAACTACGAAATCATCGATTTGGGCGTTATGGTTCCGACCGAAAAAATAATCGAGGAAGCGAAAAAGAACGATGTGGATATCATCGGCCTCAGCGGACTCATAACGCCATCGCTCGATGAAATGGTAACAGTGGCTGAGCACCTCGAAAAAGATGGCTTTAAAACGCCTCTTTTGATCGGTGGAGCCACAACTTCAAAGGCGCACACGGCTGTGAAAATTTCACCGGCTTATTCGGGGTCAACGCTCAATGTTTTGGATGCCTCGCGGGCTGTGACGTTTGTGGAGCGACTGCTGTCAAAAGACAGGGATGAGTTCCTCGCAAAAGCAAAAGAAGAATACGACCGACTGAGGGACGATTACAACCAAAAGAAAAGCGCGAAAAAACTGATTCCGTTCTCTGTAGCTCAGGAAAATAGATTGAAAGTTGACTGGGAAAATTCATTGGTGAGTCCCCCAAAACAAAAAGGGGTTTACGAGATGGAGTTTTCGATCAGGGAGCTGCGGAATTACATCGACTGGAGTCCGTTTTTTCAGTCGTGGGAGCTCTACGGAAGGTTCCCCAGAATCCTCAAAGACAAGGTTGTTGGGGAACAGGCACAGGAGCTCTTTGATGACGCGCAGGTAATGCTCGAATCCATCATTCAGGAAAAATGGCTCAAGGCGAAAGCTGTTTACGGGCTGTTTGGAGCTTACAGCGAAACCGACTCTGTGGCTGTTTTGGATGAAAATGACAATGAGATTGAGCGTTTTGAGATGATCCGCCAACAGATGGATCAACGCAAAGGAAGACCGAATCGCTCACTTGCCGATTACGTGGCGCCAAAAGGCCACAACGATCACATGGGCGCATTTGCTGTAACGGCCGGAATCGGAATTGAAAAGAAGCTGGAACAGTTTGAACGCGAGAATGATGATTACAAAAACATCATGCTCAAAGCGCTGGCTGACCGATTAGCTGAAGCGAGTGCAGAGCTGCTTCATGAGCGCATCAGGAAGGAGTACTGGGGATATGTTCCGTCAGAAAACCTGAATAACGATGCGTTGATCAAAGAAAAGTATCAGGGGATCAGACCCGCTCCCGGGTATCCCGCCTGCCCTGATCACACTGAAAAGCTGAAAATTTTTGATCTGCTGGATGTGGAAAAACGCATCGGGCTGAGTCTTACCGACAGCATGGCGATGTATCCGTCATCGGCAGTGAGTGGCTGGTATTTTGCGAGTCCGGAATCGCGCTATTTCAACGTGGGTAAAATCGACAAAGACCAGGTTGAAGATTATGCATCGAGAAAAAATATGAGTATTGAGGAGGCTGAAAAATGGCTCCGACCAATACTGAGTTATAAATAAAGAAGTTGAATGAAAGTTACTGAACACATTGAGAAAGCAAACGGCAAAGCACTTTTCTCATTTGAGATTTTGCCGCCATTGAAAGGTCAAAACATCGAGGGAATTTACAGCACGATTGATCCGTTGATGGAGTTCAAACCGCCTTTTGTTGATGTTACGTATCACCGCGAAGAATATGTGTACAAAACGCACAAAAACGGATTGTTGGAAAAAACCGTGACACGCAAAAGACCCGGGACAGTAGGGATTTGCGCAGCGATTATGCACAAGTACAAGATCGATGCGGTGCCGCATATTATTTGCGGAGGTTTTACCAAGCAGGATACTGAGGATGCGTTGATCGACCTGGACTTTTTGGGAATTGACAACGTGTTGGTTTTGCGCGGAGATCCGATCAAATCTGAAAAGAGATTCACTCCCGAGCCCAATGGGCACGCTTACGCAATTGACTTGATGGAACAGGTGAAAAACCTGAATGATGGGGTTTATCTGGACGAGGACCTCAAGTACAATTCACCAACGAATTTTTGTATTGGTGTAGCGGGTTACCCGGAGAAACATTTTGAGGCTCCCAACATGAAAAACGACCTGTACTGGCTCAAAAAGAAGGTTGAAAACGGGGCGGAATACATCGTGACGCAAATGTTTTTTGACAATTCGAAGTTCTTTGAGTTTGAAAGACAATGCCGCGAAGAGGGAATCGATGTGCCAATTATTCCGGGGTTGAAGCCGCTCTCAACGGAGCGACAATTGTCATTACTCCCGCAAATTTTTCACCTCGATTTACCGGATGCTCTTGTAGATGAGGTCAACAAAGCAAAGTCGAAAGATGCTATCAGGGAAATTGGAGTGGAATGGTGCATTGAGCAATCCAAAGAGTTGATCAAAAACGGATCCCCGGTGTTGCACTACTATTCTATGGGAAAGAGTAAGAATATCCAGAAGATTGCGAGGGAGGTTTTTTAGGGGGTTCTTATGCCTGAGATAATGGCCTATTGTTTTTAGAGCTCAACGTCAAAATATAAGCGTAATGCGAGATTTAGGAGCGATTACTTGACCACCAAAAAAATTGAACGAACCTTTCTGAAATCCTTCTCTGCCATATGTTTTATACCCATTGTTGGTGGCAGTTTTTTTATATTTCACCTTTGTCGTATAAGTTGTCATAAACCTTTTCAGTATAGAGTCCACTTGAGTGATTTGGCATATTGTTAAAGTCGTAATCATCCAATGCTTTTGACATGATTCTTTCTCTGAAAGGAATGTGAATCGTTTTAACTTCTTTATTCTTCATTAAATCTCTTAATGTTTTTGGTATCAGCTTATCTAGCTCAGTTCTATAAGTCTTAGTAGTGAGCCTGTTTCTTTCATTAACAAAGCAAATAATTACTGGTAATCCACATTTTTTTACAGCATATTCAATTTCAAATGGTATGTAGTCATCATCAAGTTTAGTTTTATCACCTACTAAAAGCATAAATCTTTTGCTGGCTTTCATTCTTTCTTTAAGAGTTCTCACAATAGTAGGCTCTGAACTCCAACCCCGAATTAGTCTAATCTTATCGTGAGAGTTTACTATTTTGAATTCTCTATTCTTCATTTTATCCCAACCTTTAAGTAAGTTGTAATATCTGAAATCTGTTTCTGTTACGTTTTTTCCACCTTCAGCTGCGAAGGCAATGTAGGTTCCTGTTCTGTTTGGCATTATTCTGGAATTGTTTTAGTTAATAATATTGAAACAAATACGAATGTGATTGTTAACTGGGTCGCGGTCAAAATAGAGCCTATTTGATCCGCTGATGAAATGAAATTATAGTCAGAAAATAAGGAATTAAAGCTTGAATACATTAAGAATGAAAACTTACTTTCAAAACCTTTGTCCATAATGAAGTTCTCCTTATACGGTAGACTGTACAAGTAAGCAAAGCAAATATTTGAAAATGAAAATGCTATCACAAGGTTTATAAATCGTCTTTGACCATGTTCAATTTCTTCAATCCGTTTTGCATTCCAAAAATGATAGTAAAAATATGTAAAGAGGTTTGTCCAAATCAGGTATAAAGTAAAAATTGTCAATAAGCTTGAATTATAGCCTTTAATCCAAATACCCAAGACAAATACCCATTTTAGAATTATAAAAATGTCAATAGCAAAGTTCTTGTAAGTTCTTTTACTATCTTTTGTCAAACAACCAAAAATCCACTTGAAAAGCTCAACAAGATTAGTATAGTAACCTAACCTTACTGCATATTTTGTTATAACGTAAATAAATCCGTTTCTCATCGTTATTAAATTGCCACCAACGGTCTCGGGTAAAAAACGTAGGGCGCTACGAAGCACTTTTCTGTCTGGCCGAAACCAAACTTACTAAGAACCCGAAACTCGCGGAAACCACTGTCCGCCCTATGTTTTATACCCATTGTTGGCGGGTCGTGCTTTTTTATTCACTTTCTATTTCTTTGTCTATCACCCATTCGGAGTCAGCAATGAACTCAATTTGAATCAAGTCGTCCTTTACTTCTTTGTCAAAAAAGGTCAAGTCACTTCCTTTCATAAATGCAATTTCAAAGTCGTCTGCAACTTTAGCTGTGTCAAAAGTACTTCCACCGCCACCAAGGTCAATTTTACAGTCCTTTCCTTCTATTATTTTTCCTTTGAAGTGAAACCAACCACCGTAATGGTGAAGTCCACTTTCAAGTAGTGCCATGTGATAAATTTCAGATTCCTTTTTGTAGTCAATTCCGAATTCTGATAGCAAGTTTTTAATTTCGGCTGGATAAATGTTTTCCCTATTTGTCGCGAAATTTTTACAGTCATTACAAGCACATCCTTCTGGACTTCCGTGTTTAACCTTGTCGTAAACTTCTTTTGTTCGTCCGTAGTCAACTTCAAAAGTCCAATCTTTATATTTTACTGTCTTTGTCGTCATTTTTTGCATGCCCGCCAACTAACTTATAACTTGAAAAAATGTCCCTTTAACCCACCTTAAAACCGGGGATAAGTGAATTTTTATTTGTATCAATTTTACTTCTCTTAACCGTAAAACTACAAAAACCAGAATAAAAACAAATTGAAAGGAGTTCTCTTTGAATAGAATACACGAACCAGTGTGAGAGAAATTATACAGTTGGTTGGTTAAAAGCGGGAGGTGAAGAACCCGGGAATAGAAGCAAAAAAAAGCGCTATAACAAAAAGTTATAACGCTTTAATTTTTCTGCTCCTCAGGTTGGACTCGAACCAACGACCCTCTGATTAACAGTCAGATGCTCTAACCAACTGAGCTACTGAGGAATTTTGTTTTCCCACCATTTATATGGTGTCTGTTTCAAAATGGGAGGCAATATTACTAACAAGACACCAATTAAACAATATCTTTGGCAAAATTTTAAACGAAAAATTTTCATGGAATTAGTTACAGTAGGCTCAGTTGCATTTGATGCAATTGAAACACCTTTCGGTAAAAGTGATAAAATTGTCGGAGGCGCAGGTACTTACATCAGTATCGCCTCTTCATTCTTCAAAAAGAAAAGCGGAATTGTTAGCGTTGTGGGAGGAGACTTCCCAAAGGACTTCCTGGCAATGCTAGACATGCGCGGAATCGATCAGCAGGGTCTTCAAATAAAAGAAGATGAAAAAAGCTTCTTTTGGAGTGGTAAGTATCACAACGATATGAACACCCGCGATACCCTGGTAACAGAACTCAACGTTCTGGAAAAATTCGATCCGGTATTGCCTGAAGAGTACAAAAACCCTGAGTTTCTCATGCTCGGTAATCTCGCTCCTGATGTTCAGTTGAAAGTGATCGAGCAGTGTGAGCGCAAGCCGCAAATCATCGCAATGGATACCATGAACTTTTGGATGGATATCGCGATGGACGATCTCAAGAAAGTGCTCAAAAAAGTTGACGTATTGACGATCAACGATGAGGAAGCTCGTCAGCTTTCTGGAGAGTACAGCCTTGTGAAAGCAGCTCAGGAAATCCTCAGGATGGGACCAGAGTTTTTGGTGATCAAAAAAGGTGAACACGGAGCGCTTCTCTTCAATAACGAGAATGAAGTGTTCTTTGCGCCTGCATTGCCGCTCGAAGAGGTTTTTGACCCAACTGGTGCCGGAGACTCATTCGCTGGCGGATTTATCGGTCATTTGGCTTCTACGAAGGATATTTCCTTTGAAAACATGAAGCGTGCCGTAATCGTGGGTTCTGCAATGGCTTCTTTCTGCGTTGAGCAGTTTGGAACGGAGCGACTGCAAAACGTAACACAGGAAGATTTCGATGAGCGCGTTCGCGAGTTTGTAAACCTCACTCAGTTCGATATTTCATTAGTATAAAACGATAACGGTCAGAGCCGGAACTACAGCCGGCTTTTCGTCACTATTTATGACGGATCTGACCAATATCATGCAGACATAAAAAAAGGGCTT
Organism: Salibacter halophilus; assembly: GCF_008806325.1. Classification (GTDB taxonomy): domain Bacteria; phylum Bacteroidota; class Bacteroidia; order Flavobacteriales_G; family Salibacteraceae; genus Salibacter; species Salibacter halophilus. Next base: position 74,547 of record NZ_WACR01000006.1, on the reverse strand, counting down.
CAGAATTTCTGAAGCCCTTTTTGTTTATCGAAAATTGTGCGTTTTACTTCACGATAACCTTGAGAACAGTATCCTCAGATTTGATGAAGTAAATACCATTTGTAAGATCACTTACATTGATTCTTCTCACGCGAGTTGCACGCTTAACTTCTTCACCAAGCGCGTTGAACATCACAAAGTCAATTGTTTTGTTGAAATTCAACATGTTGTTGGTTGGGTTTGGATAAGCGCGAAGCTCAGTTTTTTCTGCAACCTCACCGATTGAGTTTTCAATAGAGTCACAGTTGTTCACCGTGAGATCTGACATTTGAACTGGTAGAAGTTGATATTCATCAAATAAAGGAGCTTGATCATCGTATTGACTGGCAGCGCCTTTTGCAGAGCAAAGGGTATCGCCTACATTAAGGGTAATCATGTCATTTATACCTGTAATATCTCTAACTCTTAAAGTTAATGAGTCTTGTCCTTTATTAATTCCGTAATTAATTGCTCCTGTACCAGCATTAGTACTATCCACACTATTAACTACAAAGTCTTGAATCTCAACAATTTCACCCTCAACAGATTCTGTGATAGTATTAACTAACTTGTGATTTGGAATAGAGTTTCCTGAGTTAAGAACCTCTAGGCTATCAACAATAATTTCAGTCAAACCATTGTACTGATCGATTTCACCCCAAACGAGTAGAGAGTCACCCATCAATGGCTGAACATTGTTGTAATCGCTAAAGCTGAATACGTTGATTCCGCCTGTAGCATCCTGAATGTAGAGTTCGTAACCACTTACTCTAAAGTCGATAGTTGTTACAACACCCTGTACACCGCAAACAACACCCAATGAATCTGGCTCACCGTTAGCGTCAACAGTCGTTACATCACCAATTGGGTAAATGTTGAGATCAACAGCAGGAGGAGTAACACCACCACATGTTGTGTCGAGATCACTCGAGTACATTGGGAAAATCTGATAGCCTGATGTGTATGGAGAAGATCCATCAAACTGACCACCAATTCCAACTATTGAGCATAGTGAATCGCCAACAGCAGGAGTGATATCATTGAAAATACCAGTCTCTGTATCAATACGCATGGTCATTGTGTCAGTAGCATTCACAATTTCAAAGTTTGAACCACTCACACCTGTTACGAGAACGTTGTTGATTTGAATTGGCTCACTTTCAGTTGACTCGTCAAGAGAAGTAACAACCGATGGAGAAGGAAGTGGATTTCCGCTGTTTACAACGTGGATTGAATCGATGCTTCCCATTTGCGTTAATCCGTTGTATTGATCAACTTCACCTTTGATGATGATAGAATCACCTTCCTGAACAGTGTAACCATTCACGTCACTGAAGTTGAATACACCAATACCTTCATTGTCCCAAAGTGTAAATTGGTATCCTGAAGTTCTCAGGTTAACACCCAAAACAACACCTTTTGTGAAACACTCAACTCCTAAAGAGTCTGCAACACCATTCGCATCTACATTGTTGATGTCTGCAATATTGTAGAAAGGAGTTCCTGTTGGAGTAGGAGTGCTACTTGAAGAACCACAAGTTGTGTCAACATCAGCAAAGTAACGAGGAATCATTTGGTAGCCTTCAGTGTATGGAGAGTTGTTGTCATATTGCCCGCCAATTCCGATGATGTAGCAAAGCGAGTCACCAACAGCTAAAGATACTGAATCGTCAACATTTGTTTCAGTTTCAATACGCATTGTTATAGTATCCATACCACTTACAGCTTCCCAGTTACCAAAACCGAGGTCTGCTGTGATTTCAGCGTTGTCAAAACGAACGAGCTTACTTTCAGTAGTCTCATCAAGTGCCGTGATAACAGCCGGAGAAGGAAGTGCATTTCCGGTGTTCACAACAGAAATCGAATCGATGCTTCCTAGTTGAGTAAGACCGTTGAACTGATCTACTGTTCCGCGAATGATGATAGAGTCACCTTCCTGAACAGAGTAACCATTCACATCAGAGTTGTTGTAAACGCCAATACCTTCACCATCCCAAAGTGTGAAAGAGTATCCTCCGCCAGAGTTGAGATCAACACCAAGAACTAGGCCTTGAGTGAAACAAGTAACGTTGAGAGAATCGGCAACACCGTTTGCATCAACATTGTTGATGTCAGCAATATTGTAGAAAGGATCAGTTGAAGGAGCTGGTGGGTTACTTGAAGAACCACAAGTTGTGTCAACATCAGCAAAGTAACGAGGAATCAATTGGTAGCCTTCATTGTATGGGGAGTTGCTGTCATACTGACCTCCAAGGCCGATGATGTAGCAAAGCGAATCACCAACAGCTAAAGATACTGAGTCGTCAACATTTGTTTCAGTTTCAATACGCATTGTGATAGTATCCATACCACTTACAGCTTCCCAGTTACCAAACCCGAGGTCTGCTGTGATTTCAGCGTTATCAAAACGAACAAGCTTACTTTCAGTAGTCTCATCAAGTGCCGTGATAACAGCAGGAGAAGGAAGTGCATTTCCAGTATTTACAACAGAAATTGAATCGATGCTTCCTAGTTGAGTAAGACCGTTGAACTGATCTACTGTTCCGCGAATGATGATTGAATCACCTTCCTGAACAGAGTAACCATTCACATCAGAGTTGTTGTAAACGCCAATACCTTCACCATCCCAAAGTGTGAAAGAATATCCTCCGCCAGAGTTGAGGTCAACTCCCAGAACAAGCCCTTGAGTGAAACAAGTAACGTTGAGAGAATCTGCAACACCGTTTGCGTCTACATTATTAATGTCAGCAATGTTGTAAAATGGAGTTGATGGGGGAGTTGGAATAGATCCACTCATTACTCTAAAGTTATCAAAACCAGCGTAGTCACTTCCGCCATTTTGCTTAACATAGAGCTTAAGTCTTACACTGTCAGTATTTGACGGAATTGCAACGTTTACAGTTCCTACTGCAGATAGATTTGAAAATCCATCAATAATTGTGTCAACGCCAAGAGAAGTTCCGTTTGCAAAAACCTCGTATTGTACATCATCTCCACTATCAAATTGATAAATGTCATAGTCAAAGGCAATGTAGCCAGTTGAAATTGAAGAAGTATGAACAGTATCAAAATTGATTTCAGCAAAACCAGTAGTTCCATTTGGGCTGTTGAGATCCCGAACACCCCAAAAATAAGAACCAGCTGTAGGCATTGATGCTACATTTGGAAGTGTAGTTACAGTGTCCCAAATATCACCGCCACCATTGAAGTTTGTAGGGGTTACGGTGTAGTTCCAGTCATCCGATGTAGTGCCTTCAAAACTCTGTTGCGATACAACAGTTTGAGCACTAACATTAATTGCAATTAATGCAAATACCATCGACAAAAAGCCGAAGTAAAGTTTTCTCATAACTCTTTTTATTTTAAAGATTTTGCCGCAAAAGTAACGCGATTATAAAGGGCGAAAGTTAAGGGAACTTTAAATCGACTTAAAAACGAGTGGCTAAAACACAGGCCTCTTTAAATGTCTCTACATCACCATCAAGGTTGAACAGTTCAACATAAATGATGTAGATTCCAACACCACATTTCTCGCCATTTTCATTAATTCCATTCCAGCTCAATGCTCCTTTACGATCGAGGAGTTTATTGTTGGCCAGTTCTTTTACTTCTCTTCCGTTGCTGTCAAAGATTTTGATGTTTGCCACATAACCCGGCTCATCCAACTCATAACCGATCGATACCACATCGTTATAGCCGTCATTATCGGGTGAGAATGTTTCAGGGCTAACGGTAATTTCGTTTGGTTCTACTTCCAGATTGGCTCCCTGAGAGTTTTCGTATCCCGGTGTTGCAAAGCCAACCACTTCAGATGCCGAGTGCCAGTTTGTAGCATCCATCGTGTTGCGTTCGTGACTGATGCGCTCCAGCGAAATGCCATTAAGATCGTTGAGAAGTTCAAAATGGTAATCTTCGTTGTAGTAAAAATCATCGATCGTGTCGTTAAGAGTCGAAACCAGCGTTACTCTTCCTTCGTCATTCGCATAGGTTGGAAGATCACTTTCGTAAATGTTTTCCTCAACAGCATTTGGGTATTCGAGTAGTATATTTTCCGGCTCTTCGGTCAGAACCAGGTATCCATCAGGCTCAATGACGTATTGCTGATTTTCAAAGGCGTTGACGGATGTGTCTCCGTTGTTGCTGACATATTGAAATCCCCAACCCGTAACATCAACAGGCATGTCGTTTGGGTTGTAGAGCTCCACAAAGTCTGATCCACCGGATCGCGGATTGAACAAAACCTCATTGATTACAACAGTTCCGCGTGTTGGAAGCGAAAAGTCAACGCTGTTCCCCGAACCGATTATTGCTCCTGCGCAATCCAAAATATTTGTCGCGGTGAGCGTGTAGTTTTGACCGGCCACCAAATCTGAAGCAATGATGATGATGGCTTCGTTCGGTTCTGACGGTGAATAATAAACGCTGTCAATTCCGGGGTTTGGCAATAGTTCAAAATTTGCTGAGATGATTGTTGTAGAATCAACTCTGCGATTGAAAACGGCTCTGATACCTTTTAAACTGTCAATTTTCACACTCGTCAAAGCGGGATCTGGAACAGTTGAGTTTGGATCAAAAACGCTGTTTTCAGATCCGGGAGTTCCGCCATCAGGGTGGTCAGATCCTTTCCAGTTTTCATCTCCAGAGCAAAAATCAAAAGGAGAAATACGTTCCAGCGTGTAACCGCCCCCGGCTTTTTCAGCGCTTCCATACCAGGAGGAGTTGTAATTGACGCGGTCAATCGTTTGGCTCAGACTGTAAATCACGATTTGGTCGCTGCTGTTGTTGAGTGAAGGAAGGCTGGAAACGGGAATCAACTTGCCGTGATTGAGATAATTGAGCGTGAAATCATCATCGATAACGATGGCGTACTCGCCCGGGAGGAGAATCTCGTTAGGCAACGAAGTCGTTGAGGTGCCATCGGTTATGGAAAGTCCGTTGAGGTTGAGTGCTTTTTGGGTAGTGTTGAAGATCTCGACAAACTCAGCATCGGGGAGGTTGCTGATTTCCGGATCAGGATCAGGGTAAAGTTCGTTGATAACGAGCTCAAAAGGCTGTGGCGTTTTCCCGATTGCGATTTTAATGGTTGTGTCGTTGAGCGTATTCCCCGGACAATCTGAAATGTTTTGGACCAACAGGTCGTAAATCTGTGCCGAGTCAAGCGGTGATGCGAGATTAAGGCTGATCGAACTGAGGTCGTTAATCGTAATGCCTGATAGTTGAATGAGCGGACTCAAAATAAATGAGTTCGTGCTCAGAGCCGTATCGATTCCCTCGTTGAATTGGAGCTGGATCGTTGAGGAATCTGGAATTGACACACTCGTTATGCCGGGCGGAGTGACATCAGGCTGGGTGTTGAAAACGGAGTTTTGCGCACCGGGCGTTCCGCCTGATTGATCTTCAGAGGCCTTCCAATTGTTTGCTCCTCCGCAAATCGCATTTGGGTTGATGAGCTCCAGGCTGTAACCGCCTGAGCTTTTGTTGGGATCTCCATACCACGAGGTTTCGTAACTGAGTGAGTCGATCACCAGGCTCTGACCGTCAGTTAAAACGATGTCGTCACCTCCGTTGTTGAGCGCAGGTAATGAGTTGACTAAAACGAGATTATTCACGTTGCTGAACAGCGAGCTGTCATCGCTATCGATAATCACGGCATATTCACCGGCTAAAAGCGGGTAGCCGGGTAGTGAAACTGTTGAAGAGGCATCGCTGATGGTCCATCCTGAAAGATCAAATGATTTGTTTGAGTTGTTGTACAGCTCGATGTATTCTGCATCTGGTTGCCCAACTGGCGGAGTTGGATCAGCCATAAACTCATTGATGATGACGTCTTTTGCAATGGGTGTTTGCGGAATAAAATAAACGAAGCTTTCCTGTAGCGTGCCGCTCATGTTGTTGTTTTGGTCTTCGATATTTGATGCTGAAAGCGTGTAGCTCGATCCCTGCGAAAAAGTGGAGCTAAAAGTGAGGTGTACGAGTCGGTCGTTTTGTGAATCGAGCGTTGCATTTGACGGGTTTCCGATACTTTGATCAACAGAGTAGTTTTGATCGGTTTCAGCAGATTGCTGATCGAGCGACTCGGAAAAGAAAACATCTAATTCTGAATTACTCACAATCACCAGGCTGTCGATCGAAGGAGCTGTTGTATCGGGAACGGGAGTTCCGGTAACCACAAAATCATCGAAAAAGAACTTATCGGCTCGTGTGCTCGTGTAGTCACAGAAAACACCCGTGTATTGCGCGTTTGTGTAAGTATTATCCGTTGCCATTCCCTGGCTTTGAAATGTTCCGTTTAAAGCCGTATCAATTTCGAGTTCCCATTGTCCGCCTGCTTGTCTATTGACGCGTACACGAACTTCAGGAGTTAATCCCACGGTGCTGTCGGCTCCATCGATTAAAAGAGTTTCTGAAGTTCCATCCTGGCGGTACAGGCTAACATCATCTCCATCTCCTGAAACTCCGCCAATTCTCAAAAAATATCCGTTGAGGCTTCCTTTTAAATCGGGTTGATCACTAACTAAATAGAACCTGCAATAATTTGATGATGATGGGTCAAAATCCATCCTGATTTTCGCTTCCCAGCTCGCGCTCACAATAGCCTGGCTTTGTGTCACAGCATGGGCTTCGCTGCTCACAACATCGTTGAGTTGAAATTCGTTTTGCGCGTTCACGATGAAGATCGAGGTGTCGCCAAACCACGTTGGGTTCTGACTGAAATCGCCATCGCTAAAATCGTCATTAAACTGAGAGTATCCGTTTAAAAACGTGATGGTTAAAAACAAAAATATGATCGTTCGTTTCATGTGGTTTTGTTCTTGTCAATGTTCAAAAATATTACTTTTGGCCACCTTTACGAAGGTTCAATAGGTTATAAAATATTTAATATGAAAGTTGCAGTCGTTGGAGCCACCGGAATGGTTGGTCAGGTAATGCTCAAAACTCTTGCTCAAAGAGGGTTTCAGGTAGATGAATTAATTCCGGTAGCATCGGAAAAATCAGTTGGGAAAAAAGTTGAATTCAACGGCAGGCAATATGAAATTAAATCGCTTGAAGATGCGGTTCGGTCAGAACCGGACATCGCTTTGTTCTCGGCCGGAGGTAGTATTTCCAAAGAATGGGCGCCAAAGTTCGCATCGGTCGGAACCACAGTAATCGATAATTCGTCTGCATGGCGAATGGATGAGGACAAGAAGCTCATCGTTCCCGAGATCAATGCAAAATCGCTCACCGCTGAAGATAAAATCATCGCGAATCCTAATTGCTCTACAATTCAGCTCGTTATGGCAATGGCGCCACTCCACGAGATGTACGGCATGAAGCGACTCATTATTTCAACTTACCAATCTGTAACCGGAACGGGAGTTTCGGCTGTTCAACAGATGAATAACGAGCGCGATGGAGTTGATGCGGAGATGGCTTATCCTTATCCGATCGATAAAAACTGCCTTCCTCACTGTGATGTATTCCAGGAAAACGGATACACGAAAGAGGAAATGAAGCTGGTCAATGAAACGCGCAAGATCTTAAATGATGACAGCATTGGCATTACTGCTACAGCAGTTCGCGTTCCGGTAGTTGGTGGTCACTCAGAATCGATCAATGTCACGTTTGAGAAACCGTTCTCGCTGACTGATATCCGCAAAAAATATCAAAACACACCCGGTATAAAGTTGCAGGATAATCCGGATGTAAATCAATACCCGATGCCTCGATTTGCCGAGGGGAAAGACGATGTTTTTGTCGGTCGACTAAGGGTTGACGAATCGTTTGAAAACACACTCAACATGTGGGTCGTAGCCGATAACCTGAGAAAAGGAGCGGCTCTGAACGCTATTCAAATAGCCGAGTACTTAGTTGAAAACAAACTTGTGTAAATAAAAAGCCCCGCAACATTTATGCTGCGGGGCTTCATTATTTGAAGTTACTTATTTCTTAGTGCAAGAAAAGTCTTTCCGTTGAAGAGGCTTCATCACCTTCAACTTTGATCAAATACATTCCTGATTTGAGTTCGTTCAGGTTGATCGATTCAAACTCTCTGTTGATGTTCTCAGAGCGGTAAACGATTTTACCTGTGAGATCAAAAACAGTTACCATTTGAATGGCGTCACCTTTTGATTGAATATTCACCTCACCAACTGATGGGTTAGGGAAAATCTTGATCTCAGCTTCAGCAAATGGGTAAAGCTCATCGTAGCCAACAGCATTCGTGTCGCCAATTCCCATTCCAAGCATCAATCTGGGGTGCATGTAACCCTGGATTGTGTCGATGTAGCGAAGTGCTTTTTCTTTTGACATATCAGGGTTTGACATCAATGAGTTTTGGTGAATTGCAGCACCGTCATAAGAACCACCGGTTTGTTGGTTGACTGCCTGAGCTAAAGCGATTACATCACTTTCACTCCACCATTCCCACGGAGCGCCCTGATTTTCAAAACGAGCTTGTTTCAATGGGAGTTGGAAAGCAAACAAACCTTCAGCATCTGCGTCAATTGTTACTTCATCGAGAGGAGCTGTTGGGTAGAACGTTTCAAAAGTTCTGCCGTAAAGCGAACGTGCACGAGAAGTATAAGGATCCTGATACTCATTCTTGTTAATCCAGTCAGAGTTGAGGCCTAACGCATTGGCTTCAGGAATAAATGTGTTTGGTCCCGGAACCGGAACAACATTGTTGTTTGTAGTTGGAACTACAACCTGGTTGGTATCAAATGGTGCAAATGGATCATTGATACAGTGGAAACTCATCATTGGAGCTTCATTGCCATCTAACCATGAAATATCACCTAAAGCACCACCTGCATTGACAGTGTGTTGAATATCGGCACTTTCACCATTGTCAACATAAAGGTTCAACAAACCACCAAAACCTTCGTAGTTCCCAACAACTTGTTCGTTAACGTAAGGTTGATTAGTTAGAGGGTTCAAAAACTTAGAAGTTCCCACTTCGCTTTGGCTGTCAATAGTTGTGTATGCCAATACTACATAACCACCAGATCCCTGACCGAATAATGCGATTTTGTCTGAATTAATACCATAAGGGTTTGGCCCCTGGTTTGCGCCCTGTCTCAATACTCGAACAGATTGCTTTACATCGTGAATAGCGCGGTAAACAGCATTCAACAATGTTGCTCGCCTAATGATTTGACCGGTTTGCGGGTCGTTTGCCTGCGGGTTCCACCCGTGACGATAATTTGGAGCTACAGCTACATAACCGCGTTTTGCCCATTGAGTACAAAACTCAACCGCTGCCGAGTCATTTTTGGAGCCACCAACACTACCGTTGATAATGGGAGGCAAAAAGTTTCCGGTGTGAACGTAAACAATAACCGGGCGTTCAGCCATGTTATCAGCACTGGTCGTTGGCATGTAAACGTCCATCTCGAGCTGTGATACTTTTACAATTGTTGAGGAGTCAGCTCCATAAGGAAGGAAGTAGTTCATGCTCGGGTTACCACCAGCCTGAAGTGTACTGTCGAGATAGCTCATTTCACCCGCAATCTGTTGCTGGTTATTTTGAATGTAGTTTGGATCTAATAATGACGTGTTTTTCAAAAAGTCAACATTGATTCCATAAGTGATATCGGTTTGTACCTCGATTTCACTTTCGTCAAAGATCTCTTCAGCGTAACGCAACTGGGCGTTAGCGGAGATACTAAACGCAGTGCAAGCTGCAGCTGCAATCGTCATGAGTAGTTTCTGTTTCATAAGCCTATTTTAATTTAAGAAAGATACAATTTAGTTTTTTATCTTTTTCTTTTCCATTCGTACAAAATTGAGAAGTAAGCGAGTCTGCCTACTCTCGGTCCACCGTAAACCTGGTAAACCTCGTTATTCAGTAAATTAGAAGCTCCTAATTTAAAGGTTGTATTGATGCGGGGCCAGTTATAATTGATTTGTGCATCAACTAATCCGTATGAGTCAATTGGCCCGGTAAACTGAGGGGATCCTTCAAAGATGAACCCTTCAACCCATTTGTAGTTTGCGCTAAAGCCGAAGAATCCCGGCACTGGCAAAAAGCCCCACGATAGTTCGCGACCGCTAATTCCCAGGTTGTACTTGTGTTCAGGCGTATTAAACGCAGGGATAATTGGATCATCGTCACCTGAAACTAATTTGTTCCAGCTGTAGTTACCATTAAGCGTTAATTTTTTAGCAAAGTAGTAATTTGCGCCTATTGAGAAGCCCTGCGTTGTCACAGTAGATTGGGCATTTGATGAAATTCGATAAGGTTGAAACCCAGATAAGAAGTTGAGGTTGTTAAACTCTGCATCAATACCGATTTGATACCCGATAAAGTTCGTGTACCAGCTATGGTAATAAGATGCATCAACGAAAACTTTTTTATTGAATATTCCTCGATATCCCAACTCAACAGTTCTAACCTGCTCAGGCTTGATAGGGTCTACATTGAAATAATCGAGCGAATCCTGGTTGAGTGAGGAAAGCGTTGACTCAAACGATTCTGTCGTAACGAGCGAATCGTAGCCGTTGAGCCCGCCAAGCAGAATAGCGCGACCTACATCGTAATACAGGAATTGATCTGCCATTGTGGGGTTCCGCACAGCCGAGCTGAAAGTGGTTCTGAATGTGTGCTTTTCATTTGGTGTGTAAACCATGGTCAGAGCCGGGCTGTAGATATAGTCGAAGTTTTCGTTTTTATCCATGCGGAGTGTCGCACTGGCTTTGAGTTGCTCTTTGAAAAAATACCGTTCTAAACCGGCATAAACACCGTATTGGAAGTTGGTGATCTCTTTGTAAGCTGAATCTGTTATAATCGTTCCGGTATCTGTTTGTTGACGGGTGTACTCCAATGTATCATTGAAAATGGTTCCGCGCGTATCAGGAGTGTAAAGTCTTGCTGATCCACCAACCCGAATTGTAGCCCACGAAGGCTCAAATTTGTATTCACCCTGAACGTGGTAAAGAGCTGAGCGATCGTAAAAAAGTGAGCCACCATCGGTGAATTTTTTAGAGGTGATGTTGTTGAAAGCGCTGTCGAATCGAGCGGTTCCAGGGTAATAACGAGCCTGATCTTTACTCACTAGTTGTGAGTCAATATACTGCCTGTTCAATTGATGAAAGCGAACAATAGAGTCTCTGTATTGACTGAGGAATGGGTTGAGCCCAATCTCTTGCCATTGTTGCGCGTTGTCGTAATTGAAGCGATTGGGATAGCCGGGTAGTGTTGTGACCTGCGGACCTAAAACTGATCCCCACGTTTGTTTGTAAGCTTCATTCCATTCTACATCACCCATCGAGGCTTCTTGCAAGCGAATGGCTGTTGTGACGATGTCATAAGAATTACCTGAGTTTTCGTGAGTGGCGTAAGCTCTGAAAAACCACTTGTCATCCTGGCGGATTTCAAATCGGTTCTGAAAAAACTGAATGTCTTTTAAGCTGTATCGGTTATCGCCCTGGTAAACGGTAGTTCCGGTGCTGTAGTTTGAAGCTACAATTGCGCGGAGGTCTTCCCTGAATTTATAGTGAAAAGCTACTCCCAACTTTGCGTTTTGAGTGTTGTAATCTGCTAAATTCACTTCCTTGTAGCCCGTTCTGTGAAAAGTGTTGAGTCCGGGATAGTCGATAGCTCCAAAAGCTGAAGATTCATCAGCGTTTGACTCTACTCGCTCGTCACCGTAGATGTTAACCGCATCGTAGCCACCGGGGTTTGATCGAGCAGACTCGCTATCGTAAACGGGCGAGTAGTTTTCTGCTTCCCAGTCATTGGCCTGTAGATAGAAAGCGTTGATTTTATAAGCAAACTTTTCTTCTCCGTCTTTATTTTTAATTGCCTGTGCCCAGCGTATTGCGCCTTCAAGCATGTTTCTTTCTCCTACTTTTACTGATCCGCTCAAACCCTGAAAAACAAACGGGTCTTTAGTCGTCATGTTGATGACCCCGTTGAATGCTCCGGGTCCGTAATAGGCAGAACTCGCTCCGGCAACGATGTCAACGCTTTTTACATCGAGGTCGCTTGCTCCCAGGAAGTTACCCAGCGAAAAATTCAATCCGGGAGACTGGTTATCCACTCCATCGATGAGCTGTAAGGATCTGACCGGAGATGTACTGTTAAATCCGCGGGTGTTGATCACTTTGAAACCGAGCGAAGCACTTGTCATGTCGACACCCTTCAATGTTCCCAGGCTTTCGTAAAAATTGCCCGAAGGCGCTTCTTTAATCGCGATGACGTCCATGGTTTCAACCGTAAGAGGCGCTTGTTTTTGGCGGTCTGTGATTCGTGTATCGACAATTTCAACAGCATCGAGAAGGACGTTATCGCTTTCGAGTTTCACTTTTATTTTATCAGAAAAATCAGTGACTTCAATCTCCTGCTTTTTGTAACCCATGAAGGAAATAACAAGTGTGAGAGGCGGCTCTTTGTCTGTTTTTACAGAAAAATTGCCGTCAAAATCTGTTGTACTACCTGTTGATGTTCCTTTAATGACAACTGTTGCGCCAATGAGCGTTTCACCAGTTGTTTTGTCGATAATTTGTCCTTCAATCACGTTTTGGCCAAAAGCAAATCCTGCAAGTGCCCAAAAGATTAGCGCCAGTATTGGGCGAAGCTGATATGATGAAAGTTTTCCCATGGGTTGGTTTGATGCATAACCAATTTGTTATGCGTGCATACAAATATAACGTTCCTTTTTACAAAAACAACTTAATTTTTGTTGTCGGGTAGAGTGATAATTGCAAATGAACGAACAATTATTTTGTGATCGGTTGAGACCATGAAAAAAATTAAACGATTCAAAAAACACATCCTACATTTGGCAAAAATACTTTCAAATGGATGCACCAAAAGCAAAACACATAGATTTTTCACTCGCTGCACATGGCGAAACTCGAATAGACCCTTTTTACTGGATGCGCGACAGGGAGAGTGATGAGGTTCTTCAGCACCTCAGGAATGAGAATGCTTTCACTGAGGAAAAAATGAAGGACACTGAAGAGCTACAGGAAAAGCTCTTTGCCGAGATGAAAGGCAGAATCAAAGAAGATGATGAGTCTGTTCCCTACACACTACGTGGCTATGAGTATCGCACAAAGTTTGAGAAAGGGAATGAATATCCGGTTTTCCTGAGAAGAAAAGTTGAGGAAAAAGAGGAGAAAGTAATTCTCGATCAGAACCAGCTAGCCGAAGGAAAAGAGTTTCATTCATTAGGTGGTATGAGCTTGAGTGTGAACAACAAATTGCTCGCATTTGGAGAAGACACTTTGAGCAGGCGTATATATAAGGTGCGTTTTAAAAATTTAGAAAACGGTGAATTTTTAGATGACGTATTGGATAACACTACCGGATCAGTAGCGTGGGCCAATGACAACAAAACGGTTTTTTATGCCATGCAGGACGAAACGTTGAGGCCCAGTAAAATCTATCGTCACGTCCTGGGATCTGACCAAAAAGATGACGAGCTGATCTACGAAGAAAAAGACGCCACTTTTTTATGCTACGCGTTTAAATCAAAATCTGAGAAATACATCATGATAGGATCGGCCAGCTCAGTGAGTAACGAGTATCGCTATTTGCCGGCTGATGAGCCAAACGGAGAGTTTCAGCTATTTGATAAACGCGAGCGCGATCACGAATACTCAATTGCCCATTACAACGATCACTTTTACATTCTCACCAATAAAGATGCCCGCAACTTCAAGGTTATGAAGACTCCTGAGTACAAAACAACTCAGGAAAACTGGGAATCTGTCATTGAGCATCGTGATGATGTGATGATCGAGAATATGGAGCTTTTTCAAAACTTCATGGTGACGGAAGAACGCGAAAACGGATTGGTGAATTTATGCATCAGGCCGTGGGAAGGCGATATGCATGAAATCAAATTTTCAGATCCCGCTTACGTGGCCTACATCGGCATAAACCCCGATTTCAATACCGATAATCTTCGTTATGGTTACACCTCGTTGACCACTCCGCCAAGCGTTTACCTCTACAATATGAAAACTCGCGAGCAGGAGTTGCTCAAACAGCACGAAGTTGTTGGCGGATATAACCAGGATGAATACAAGAGCGAACGACTGTACGCAACCGCACGTGACGGAAAGCAAGTTCCAATTTCTTTAGTTTACAAAAAAGACATGCACCGTGATGGTCAGAGCCAACCACTCTTACTCTACGGCTACGGATCTTACGGAATCAGTACCGATCCATCATTTAGCTCCATTAGATTGAGTCTGCTCGACCGCGGATTTATTTTTGCCATAGCACACATCCGTGGCGGTGAAGACCTGGGCAGGGATTGGTACCTCGATGGTAAGTGGCTCAACAAGATGAACACTTTCACAGACTTTATCGATTGTGCTGAGCACCTCATTGAGAAAAACTATACTGGTCAGAGCCAGCTCTATGCATTAGGAGGTAGCGCAGGCGGAATGCTCATGGGAGCCATCATCAATATGCGCCCCGATTTGTGGAATGGAGTAGTAGCAGCCGTGCCATTTGTGGATGTTGTTACCACCATGCTCGATGAATCGATTCCGCTCACTACAGGAGAATACGATGAATGGGGAAACCCGAATGACGAAACATACTATCGCTATATGTTGCGATACTCTCCTTACGATAATGTTGAGCCTAAAGATTATCCAAATCTATTGGTGACAACCGGTTTCCACGACTCACAGGTACAGTACTGGGAACCGGCAAAATGGGTAGCAAAGCTGCGTGAGAAAAAGACAGACCAAAATTTACTGTTGATGAAAGTAAATTTGGATGCAGGTCACGGGGGATCATCTGGAAGATTCAAAAGATTGAGAGAAACCGCATTAGATTATGCCTTTTTATTGATGCTAGAAAATAGAAACAGGTAAAAAATGATCATTATATGATTAGAAATTAAAAAAAATGACCCAACCGTTAAAGCTTGCTATCCCTATGATAGAGCGTGAAAAATAAAATTACTCTATAACATTAATTGTTAAAATATTGACAAACCCCCAATTATACCATAGATTTGAAGCCAACTAATTGAAGAGCTGGAACGAAATTTCAATTTCAAATACGAGAAGCACCCCAATCAAAACTTCTCGTAAGTCACAAATTTCTTCCAGTAGAATTAAAAGAATACAGCTCATTGCAAAGCGATGGGCTTATGATGTTGTAATTAATTAATGTTTAACTAATCGATAGATAACTATGAAGAACAATGTACAAAGAGTCTTTGTCGTCTTGTGTTCTTTAGCCGTCATGTTCGCTATGAATGTGAGCACGCTAAATGCACAGGTGTATTTCGATGAAGATTTTTCAACAGCAGTTGATTCAATCACACCACCAAGTGGGTGGTCGAATATTGACAGCTCAAGTGCTCAGAATGGACAGGTGTGGAGATTTGATAATCCAAGTTCGGCAACTTTAAATTCTCCTATATCTGATCCAGCTGCAGTCTTACCCAGTGGATGGTACGGGTCAGGTAACTCACAAGATGCAATTCTACAATCACCTGTATTTGACGCGAGTTCTGCATCAAATGTGATTTTGACTTTTGACCATTATTTCGATGATTGGTCTGGGACAGGTTATGAGGTTCTAGCTTACAATGGAACTTCATGGGACACGGTTTTAAGTGGTACAGCTGAAACAAACAACCCACAAAGCGAACTTATAGACATTACCTCTTCTGTTCAAGGAGTTGCAAATGCACAAGTAGCTTTTAGGTTTTATGGTTCTTGGGGTTATGATTGGATTCTTGATAATGTAAAAGTTGAGAATCAAAGTTGTCCAGACCCAACCAATATTGCATTGAACAATGTTAGTGCAACTGGTGCAACACTATCCTGGAATTATTCAGGTTCTGGGTCAGATTTTACTTACCTTAATATTCCGCAGGGAAATACACCATCTGGTGCTGGAACACTAACATCTAACGATAGTGTTGTACTATCATCACTTACACCAAATACTTCTTATGATTTTTACGTGAGAGAAGTGTGTGGTTCTAATGATACTTCAAACTGGGTTGGACCTTTCAATTATTCCACTCAATGTCTTTCAGCATCATTGCCATATATTGAAGATTTCGAGTCGGGCTTTCCTTCATGTTGGTCAAGAAATGATACCACGGAGGTTGTGATTGATAACAACTTTCAAACCAACTCAACGAGTTTTTTACGACTTAATGGCTTGGCTACACCAGGAGGGATAGCGACATCACAAACCATTGATGTGAGCGGCCAACCAAGTGTTTGGGTGAAGTTTGATATATCTGAGGGTGCTAACAACGACCCTGAGCCACCAGCTGATTTTCTTACTGTAGAGTATTTTGACGGTACTCAATACCAAACAGTAGTGGTTTACGATGCCAGTATTTCTACATGGCAAACAGATAGTTTTTTGATCTCATCGGGTTTGACGAACCAGTTTAATGTACGTTTTACGTCAATAGGTACAGGGTCAAACTATGATGATTGGGATATTGATAATGTAGAAGTTTACTCAGGGCCATCTTGTGTTCCGCCAAGTGGCGTTACAGCATCAAACATCAGTACTGCTGGTGCTACAGTGAACTGGACTCCTAACGGCTCCGGAACAGACTTTGACTACCAGGTTGTTTCAGCAGGTAGCACTCCAGCACCTACTGGAACTATAGTAAATGCTGATTCTGTTGTGCTAAATGGGTTAACACCAGCTACAGATTATGACTTTTATGTAAGAGAGGTTTGTGGTAATAATGACACTTCAGTTTGGGCTGGGCCTGTAACATTTATGACTCTTTGTCCTCAATATACTGCGCCTTATTTCGAGGACTTTGACGGGGAACCTTCAGCTGATCCGTTCAGTTTTACATGCTGGAATATAGCTGGAAATGAAGCTTCAGAGATTGAACTTGAAGACTTCACTACTTACTCCGGTCCAAATAAAGTCGAGTTTGGCGATGTAGATATGGCCGCAGGTGATACGGCAATTCTAGTATCCCCTGAGTTCTCAGATTTAACTGACTATGACAATAGAGTTCAGTTTTATGCTGCTTTCGAGGATGGTGACCAAAACAGTAATGTACTGTATGTTGGTGTTATGTCAAATCCGAATAACAGTAGTTCATTCGTAGTTTTAGACACGATAACTACGAATTTAGATGATGTATATACACAGTATACTGTCAACTTAGATGATTCTGCACTTATTGGAAACAGCAAGCATATTGCTATTGCTGCAGGTGCAAGTACATCCTTTGATGAGATAGATTTGGATGATTTCAATTATGAGGCTATTCCAACTTGCTTTAGTGTTAATAATATCCTTGCTTCAGCTATTTCAACTTCTGAAATAGAAGTAAACTGGACGCCTTCAACTCAAACGACAGCAACTGATTTTGTGATTGAGTACGGTCCTGCTGGGTTTACACCTGGTATGGGTGATAGCCTTATCACACAAAACATGAATGCTGATACGATTACAGGCTTAATGAGTGGAACTTCTTATGAAGTGTATGTATCTGCAGTTTGTGGTGTAGGTGACACTAGCTTCGTAGAAGGCCCAACAACAGCGACTACTTATTTCATTGCTCCTTACTTTGAAGACTTTGAAGGTTTGTCAAGCGGTATTGAAGGAGGGGCATTTGGAAACGGATGGGTAGATGTTTCATCTACTGATTTCGATTGGCACACAAATACGGGAACTACCACTTCAGGTAGTACAGGTCCTGATGGTGATCATACAACCGGTAGCGGAATTTACGTTTACAGTGAAGCCTCTAATGGTTCGGCAGGAGACACCGCAATTTTAGAGTCTCCGTTTGTTGATATTTCATCGCTCAACAATCCTTATCTATCGTTCTGGTATCACAGGTTTGGTGCTGACTACCTCACTGGATACATCGATATATGGGATGGTTCTTCATGGACCACGATAGATTCAATTGTTGGAGAAACACAAACTGCTGAATCTGATCCATATCTCAATAAAGAGCTCGATCTTTCATCTTATAGTGGCAATGTTAAGCTCCGCTTCTGGCACATTAAAGATGACTTTGAAGCAGACTGGTCAATAGATGATGTAGAAGTATTTGACAAACCAAATGATGACATCGGTGTAGTTGGCTTTATTGGAGACACTGTTCTATGTGGAGACAGCAACACAACTATTTCAGTCATTATTGAGAACTTTGGTTTGGCTGATCAAAGTGGTTTCGATGTCACCGTAGACTGGACAGGCTCAACAACAGGGTCGTCTAGCATAACTTATAACGGAACTCTTGTTGCTGGTACTACTGATACTGTAAATATTGATACTTTGAATACAGTTGTAGGTGGTACTTTTAGTCTTGAAGCTTACACGATGCTTTCAGGTGATGCAGTAGTGTCAAATGACACAGCAATAGTCCCAACCGTGACATTTACGCCTCTACCGGCAACACCGACCTTACCTTCAATGGTAACGGCATGTAATGGAACTGATACTACTTTAGTTGTGAGCTCAACTTCAACAGAAGTTGTTAACTGGTATGATGCTGGAATGAATCTTTTAACAAGTGGTGACTCAGCTTCATTTACTATCAATCAGGCTGATACAGCTTATGCAACTGTTACCCCCCTTGTGCCAGATAGCGTTGGGCCAACCAATTATTCAGCACTTGGAGCAGGTGGTGCTTACTCATCTTTCACTCCAGGACTCGTTTTTGATGTAACACAACAATCTGTTATTGATTCTGTAACAGTATTTGTTACAGGAGCAGGTGATGTTCATGTTAACATTGAAGATAATTCTGGAAATCCTATAGGTTCAACTGTAGTTTCAGTGAATCCAACAACAAGTGATGAAGAAATTACGATTCCAGTTGGTATTACCGTTCCGGCAGGAACTGGATATGAGATGAATGCAACTGGTTCTACTGTTTCAGATCTATATAGAAATAGTGGCGGTGCATCATTCCCATATGTTAGCCAGAGTGGTAGTGTAACAATAACTGATGGAACATTATCAGGCTTCTATTATTTCTTCTATGACTGGAAAATTACAGGACAAGGTTGCGAAAGCGCTCCAGCTAGGGTTACATTTGAATCTAACCCACTACCAACAGTAGCATTAGGAAACGATACAGTTTATTGCGCAGGTGATGCATTTAGTATCACATTGGATGCAGGAAATGCTGGCGCTACATACAACTGGAGTGATAACTCAACTAACCAGACACTCGCAGTAGATACTGCTGGTACGTACTGGGTTGAGGTTACAAACGCTGGTGGATGTGTAGATACAGATACTCTTGAAGTAACAGAAAATGCACTTCCAATGGTTGCATTAGGAAATGACACAGCTTACTGTACAGGTGATGCATTTAGTATCACATTGGATGCAGGAAACGCAGGTGCTTCATACATCTGGAGCGATAGCTCAATGAACCAAACACTTGTAGCTGATACTGCCGGTACATACTGGGTTGAGGTTACAAATGCTAATGGTTGTGTGAGCACTGATACTCTTGAAGTAACAGAAAACGCACTTCCAATGGTAGACCTTGGAAATGACACAGCTTACTGTGCAGGAGATGCGTTTAGCATTACATTGGATGCAGGAAATGCTGGTGCTACATACAATTGGAGTGATAACTCAACTGGTCAGACCCTAACTGTTAATACAGCAGGTACATACTGGGTTGAGGTTACAAATGCAAATGGCTGCCTTTCTACAGACACATTAGAAGTAACAGAAAATGCAGTTCCAACTGTATCGCTCAATGATGCTGAAATTTGTGCTGATGAAACTACTACTCTAGATGCAGGTGCTGGCTTTGCTAGCTATGACTGGAGTAATGGTGAAACAACTCAAACGATCACAGTTTCAACTGATGATACGTATGAAGTTACAGTAACAAATGCAGCAGGTTGTGAAGCTTCTGCATCAGCAGTAGTTACAGTTAATCCGCTTCCTGTTGTAGATCTTGGAAATGACACAACAATGTCTCCAGGCTATACGATTACATTGGATGCCGGATCTGACGGTGACACTTATAACTGGAATACTGGTGAATCAACTCAAAAAATTGACGTTGAGTATGGTGACGTGCCATCAGATTTCTCAGTAGAAGTTACTTCAGCTGAAGGGTGTGTATCAACTGACACGATTTTCATCGATGCCAACACAGGAGTTAGAGATCTCGTACAGGGATCAATCAAGTTGTATCCTAACCCAACGCGAGGAAACGCTAAGTTGGATATGACACTCACTGAAGGTGGCGAAATGATGATTGAAGTTTACAGTATTTCTGGTCAGTTACTTGATCAGGTACAATACGGAGCTTCAGCAGGTCAACAAATCGTACCGGTTGATATGAGTAATTACGAAAATGGTATGTATATCATCAATGTTAAGTTGAATGACGAGAGTATCTCTCAATTCAATGTTACTAAGATGTAGTACAAACTAGATAATCATAATAAAAGGGGTGTTGGCTTTTTAGCTGACACCCCTTTTTTTATAAGTAAAAAATATTTAGGTTTACAACTAATTAACCCATGGCTATTATTAGCCTAAATTTTAAAATCTAATCGTTATGAAACACAAATTACAAGGAGCCATTGCCTTTGCTGCATTGGCGTTTCTAAGTTTTAAAACCGATAAAGTGCTCGCTCAGTATTGTACAGGGGGGCCTTCGTCAACTTCTGACTCAAATGTTGAGCAGGTTGATATTACCGGAGAAAACGCTACATCAATATCTCACACAGGCTGTCCGGGCGTAATAGGTGTTGATACTTTAACAGCACAAAGTGTAGAACTAATGCCCGGGAACTCTTACAGTATGGATATTACTTTTGGAACCTGTGGTTTGGATTATCCAGGAGTTGGAGCTGTTTGGATTGACTATAACCAGAATCAAGTATTTGATTCAAATGAGCTAATTGGCTCCTCTTCTGGAACTCCGGGAAGTGGAAACTGGTCTGGTCCTGTCACTTTTAATTTTACTGTACCTTATTTTGCTTCGGCTGGTAGTACAAGGATGAGAGTATTACAGGAAGAAGGGGGCTCTCTTCCAGCTAACTCATGTTCGTCATTTTCATGGGGGTCTCTTATGGATTTCACAGCTGATATTCTTCAAGCTCCTCAAGTCAAAGATGCTGGAATATCCGGTATTAACCAACTAGGTAGTAGTTGTGATTTGGCTCTATCAGATTCTGTTAGAATTGATATTTTTAATAATGGTACTGTCGATATTGATACAATCTACTCCTATTACGTAGTGAATGGTACAGATACTGTTGTTGATAGTGTTTATACAACAATTACTCCCGGCTCAACTTATACGTATGCATTTGATGACTTGATCGATGCTTCAAATGAAGGTTTGTATACAGTTGAATCCTGGATTGATGTTCCTAATGATAGTGTGGCTTCTAATGATACTCTTTCACAGCCGATGGCCTTTTATCATATTACCACATATTCTAGTTTACCTTACCTCGATGACTTTGATGATGCTTATTCTGAATGGAATGTTGAAGGAGCATCACCTTCATGGGCCAGAGGCATACCAAATAACACGACAATCAATTCTGCAGCGAGCTCACCCAATGCATGGGTTACGAACCTGACTGGATCATACAACTCTAGTGAGGACAGCTATTTGTACTCTCCGTGTTTTGATTTTTCTAATTTAACAGTTGAACCAAATGTAAGGTTTGACCTTTGGAGAGCTTCAGAAAGTGGTTATGACGGAATGCAGCTCCAGGTAAGCCTGGATACAGGTAATACATGGATTCCTGTTGGTTCAGATACTACAGGTATGAATTGGTACAATAATTCCAACACTTTTGGCGGAACTTTTTCACCCGACTTTTTATGGGATGGTGATAACAATGGCTGGGTCGAAGTAGAGCACGAGCTAGATTCTTTAATGGGAGAACCATCTGTTCAATTTAGATTCAACTTTAAATCAGATATAGTCTTGAACTATGAAGGTGTAGGAGTTGATAACTTTGCTATTTCTCCGTACCCAGAATTAAATGTGAACGATACTGTTTTTGTTTGTCAGGATGGTAACTACAACCCTCAATTAGGTGAAGGTACTTATGAGTGGCTTTCTGAAAACAGTCAGGGAGCATCTGTAATACAATCCGATTCGGTTTATAGCTTTATAGGAGAAGATGAATTTTTCATTACTCAAGCTGAACTGGATTACGAAAATATTGCCGGTTTTGGATTAGTAGATACAATTGTATTAGCTCATTACCCCAGGCCTATGATAAACACTCCTGATACTGGTCTTTGTCAGGGAGAACAAATGCAAATAGAAGTAATCACAAACCTTGCTGATACTACGTTCAACAATGCTTACAATTGGTCAACAGGTGGCTCTCAGCAACAAATTAATATCAATAACCCTGGTCAATACAGTGTAACAGTAGTTGATCCATTTGGGTGTAATTTCTCTGATACTGTTCAACTAGCTGGATATCCTGACCCATCAGTTAACCTGGGAAGTGATACAGTAATTTGTGAAGGAGAAGAGTTACTTATTACAGCCGGAACTGGGTTTAGTTCTTACAATTGGTCAACTAACTCAACAACTGATCAAATAAATGTTGAACAATCAGGAACTTATGTGGTCACTGTTACAAATCAATTTGGATGCGAAAACGTTGACGATAAAACTGTTACAGTACTTGACCCGCCAAATATTGATCTCGGAGGTGATATCAATGACGGACCGGGCATTTATACATTTGATGCAGGTAGTGGCTATGAGTCTTACATTTGGAGTAATGGCGATAGCACACAAACAACTGAATACGGGATTGCATCCAGCAACACTGTTTGGGTTGAAGTAACTGACGAGAATGGTTGTGTTGGCCGAGATGAAATCTTCATTGACGTTATCATGAGCAATGAAGAAAAACTAGCTCAGGTAGATAGCTGGAAGGTTTATCCAAACCCGGCTAAAACCAGAACGACTATTCAGATCAACCTCAATCATGAAGCTCAGGTGGATCTGACTGTGATGTCAACTACTGGAGCTGTTGTAGATCGTATTCAAAAAGGATTATCTGCTGGTCAGAACCAAATAAACTTACCGCTCTCAAACCTTGAAAGTGGCGTTTACTTCATCGATGCACGAATCGATGGTGAATCATTAGGTCAGATGAAATTGATCAAGCAGTAATTAGGACATTCACTAAAACAAAAAGAGGCTCAGCTGAGCCTCTTTTTTTATGCAATAAAGTTGAGTTTAATCTCTTGACTGTAAGCGGGCAAATAACTTAAGGAGCTCTAAGTAGAGCCACACTAGCGTAACCATCAACCCAAAAGCGCCAAACCACTCCATGTATTTTGGAGCTCCAGATTTTGCTCCTCGCTCAATAAAATCAAAATCGAGCAATAAGTTAAATGCTGCTACTCCTACAATTACAAGGTTGATTCCAATCATGATCCAGGATGTATTTTGCAAACTCAGGAAAGAACCGCCAAAAAAGCCCATCACCATGTTGATAATGTACATAAGTGCAATTCCGCCAGTTGCTGCCATTATTCCAGACCGCAACTTCTTGTTGACCTTGATAATTCCGGTTCTGTAAAGAAAGAGCATCGCAAAAAGAACCCCTATTGTAGAAGCTACTGCCTGGAAAACAATTGATCCTCCGCCAAAGCTCTGACTGATGAACAGCGATATTCCTCCCAGGGCCATTCCTTCAAGCAAAGCGTAAACTGGCGCTGATATTGGTGATAGATTTGGCTTAAATGAAGTAACTAATGCCGCGATTAATCCGCCAATAATACCAACCCACATTAGTGTTGTACTAGGATTGAGCCATGTGTACGAAGCACTGGCTAAAACGAGCAGAGTTAAAAGTATCGTCTTATTGACAGTACCGGCAATTGTCATGCTTCCTTCAGCGGCTGCAGATTGAGTAGCACTCTTAAAAGCTTTCGAATTAAAAGCCGGGTTTGAAGATTGTATTTGTCTCATTGTTTTTTTCTGTTTACTCAGGTTCTAAACGACTTGTAGAATGAATTGGTTACTTTTTCCCTGTCGAGCCGAATCCGCCTTCTCCACGATTACTATCTTCAAGTGAGTTAACTTCTTTCCATTCAACCTGCTCGTGTTTTGCGATAACCATTTGCGCCACACGCTCTCCATCTTCAATCGTTACATCTTCATTGGATAAGTTCACGAGCAATACACCAATTTCTCCGCGATAATCAGCATCGATTGTGCCGGGAGCATTCAAAACAGTAATGCCCTGTTTAAATGCGAGTCCTGATCGTGGCCTAATCTGAGCCTCATAGCCCGCCTGTAATTCCATAAAAAGCCCTGTCTTGATCAATGTTCGTTCAAGTGGCTTTAGCGTTACAGGAGCGCCTAAATTAGCGCGCAGGTCCATTCCGGCACTCTGCTCAGTAGCGTAATGTGGTAGCTTGTGTTTGCCTTTGTTGACAATCTTTACGTTCATAATAACTGTTTAATGCGTTTGCGTTCAATGGTCAGAACCGTAAACAGGAAGACGAGAAGTATTCCTGTGTTCAACGTGTATTTTATCCAGCCTTCGAGATCTGGAATTGTGCTTAGTCCGTAGAGAGCTACAGCATAAGCCAGATAACCCAAAACTCTTTTTAGGTCGTATGGAATTGGGTTGTGTTTTTGGCCAAAGAAGTACGATAAATAACACATACTAGCGTAGGCTGCAAAAGTAGCCCATGCAGCTCCTTCGTAGCCCATTTCTGGAATGAGCATGTAGTTTAGTACTACAGTAATGATAGCTCCAACTACAGCGAGATAAGCTCCGTAAATCGTCAGGTTTTTGATTTTGTACCAAACACTCAGGTTGTAGGTCCAACCGAGGAAAATGTTGGCTAAAAGTAAAATTGGAACAATATGTAATCCTTTCCAGTACTCCTCTCTTCCCAAAAAATGCTTGAACAAATCGAGATACATGAGTACGAATAAAAACATACCTGATACGATGATGGTAAACCAGTTCATGACATCAGCATAGGCGTGAGCTGCACCCTGTTGCTTTGCTCTTGAAAAGAAGAACGGTTCCACGGCATAGCGAAATGCCTGAATGAAAAGCGTGATCACGATAGAGAGTTTGTAAACACCTCCATAGATTCCAACCTGAGACTTAGCTGCTGTTTCACCAATTTCAGGTTCCAGTATTACGCGAATCAGTCTCCTGTCAAGTGTTTCGTTGATGATTCCGGCAAAACCTGCTACCATAATGGGCAGTGCATAGATCAAAAGTGTTTTGATCTGCTGTGAATCGAGCTTGAAGTGAACGAGCCTGAAGGTTGGTGATAGCGCGATAAACTTGATTCCGCTCGCTATAAGGTTGGCGATAAAAACATATCCCACACCAATAGCCGGATTGTAAAATGTATCGATGAGCCAGTTTGATGTTCCTTCACGAGCTTCCGGAATGAGGTATCCGATAAAAAACAAGTTGAGCCCGATGTTGACACCAATATTCAGAAAGTTAATGACAGCAAACTTCACTGACTTTTCATCTTTCCTGAGCTTGGCTAGCGGAATTGCTGAGAGTGCATCAAAACCGAGAGCCAGTCCCATCCACACGATGTACTCGGGGTTTTGCTCATAACCAATCCAGTCGGCCAGGAGGTTCTGACCGAAAATAATTATGATGAAAAAGATGACGGTGCTGTAAGACAAAAAGCCCAGCACATTGCCAATTACTTTATTGCTATCAGTGTTTTGTTCGTTGATGTAGCGGAAATAGGCGGTTTCAAGTCCCCACGTGAGTAAGACAGCAAAAAAAGCTGATAGCGCATAAATTTCAGTGATGACACCGTAATCTGCTGTGATGAACTGAGTGGTGTGCAGCGGCACCAATAGGTAGTTGAGAAACCGACCCAGCATGCTCGATAAGCCGTAAATAGCGGTTTGACCTGCCAGTTTTTTTAGTGCTGCCATGAATTGATTTGTGGGTCAAAAGTAAAATTTAAAATCGGGTTGTGGGGAGAAGGAGGTTCGTAACAAAAAAAGCCGCATGCTGCGGCTTTTATGTGAAAAGTATATTTTGATTTATTCGCCTTTAAAGTTGGGCTTGCGTTTTTCGAGGAAAGCTGAAGTTCCTTCTTTGAAATCTGCTGTTCCAAAAGAATTTCCAAACTGGTTGATCTCTTCCTCAAATCCGTTTTTCCCTTCTTCAAAGCCTGCATTAATCGCTTTGATTGCATTTGAAATGGCTTTTGGAGAATTCTTTTTGATGGCATTAGCGATTTCCTGGCATTTTTCGAGAAGCTCACTCTGGAAAGTAACATGGTTTACGAGGCCCCAGTGATGAGCATCTTCAGCATTGATCATACCTGCTGTAGCAACCATTTCAATTGCCTTTCCTTTTCCAACGAGCTGAGCGAGACGTTGAGTTCCTCCGTAACCCGGAATAACACCTAGAGAAACTTCAGGTAATCCCATTTTGGCGTTTTCTGATGCAACGCGAATGTGGCAACTCATGGCCAATTCGAGTCCGCCACCTAAAGCAAAACCGTTTACAGCTGCAATTACAGGTGTTCCGAGTGATTCCACCAAATCGAATAAGTTTTTGTGTCCGTCAGCACTCAGTGATTTTCCTTCCTCAACACTGTAATTTGCAAACTCCTTGATATCAGCACCCGCAACAAAAGCTTTTTCGCCAGTTCCGGTTAAAATGATCACCTGAATATCGCTGTTTGCCTCACCATCTTTGAAAGCCTGAGAAAGCTCGCCAATGGTTTCGCGGTTGAGAGCATTGAGTTGCTTGGGTCGGTTTATCGTGATGTATAAAATATTGTCTTTTGACTCGGTTTGTATGTTGTTATATGCCATTTTGATTGAATTTTTCTCTGCTCAAAATTATATATTTATTCAGAGCTCAATGGGAGCAAAATTGTGAAAGTGGTGCCTTCATTCACTTTTGTTTGGAAGTTGATTTCGCCTCCGGCAGCATTTACGATGTTTTTCACCATTGCCAGTCCGAGTCCCATTCCGCTCGATTTTGTGGTGAAATTAGGGCTAAAGATTTTCTCTTTCAATTCATCGGGAATTCCGCTTCCGTTATCGCTAATTTTCACGACAACATTTGAGTTTGTTTTTTCCAAAAAGATTTTGATTTCGGGTTCTCTTTCATCGGGCAC
This sequence comes from Salibacter halophilus, assembly GCF_008806325.1. Lineage (GTDB taxonomy): Bacteria > Bacteroidota > Bacteroidia > Flavobacteriales_G > Salibacteraceae > Salibacter > Salibacter halophilus. The sequence goes on along the minus strand of NZ_WACR01000006.1, from coordinate 47,459 downwards.
GGCCTGTAATCCGTTTTTGATAAGATTCGTGAAAGCGCGCAACAGGTGTTGTTTATCGGCAAAAACATAATGGTCAGATCCTTTTACCTCAAGATCGATTGCTCCGTTGTTGCGATGCAACTCAATAGCCGAATTGAGTACAGATTTCACGTCTACTTTTTCGTTTTGGGCTTTTGGCATTTTGGCGAAATTGGAGAATTCACTCGCGATGCTCGAAAGTGTGTCGATTTGCTCGATTAGGTTCTGACCGATAGATTGAATGCGCTCTTCCAGCTCCTCGGGGTTTTGCTTTGCCGTACGTTGAAGGTGCTGAATGTTGAGACGCATTGGCGTGAGCGGATTTTTAATTTCGTGAGCAACCTGCCTTGCCATCTCTTTCCATGCAGATTCACGCTCGCTTTTGGCGAGTAGCTGAGCACTTTTTTCGAGCTCTTCCAGCATCCGGTTGTAGTCGTTGATGAGCTCCCCGATTTCATCTTTGCTGTTCCACTCAATGGGTTCATTTTTCTTGTTAATACGCACTTCTTTGAGTTTCGCACTGATTTTTTTGAGGGTGTTGGTGATGTAATTACTCAGTAAGAAAGCGACAATCGAGGCGAATAAAAACAACAACACATAAACCTGGGCAAGAGTTAGGAGAAACGAAGAAACTTCATTCTGCATGGTTTGTGAGTCCTTGCGATACGGCAAATTGATGATGGCTATTTTCTTGTTGCCGTTTTCTAAAATGAAATAAGCGGAGAGGTATTCTTCACCATCGAGCCGTTCTTTTTTGACAATGGATTCGTTGGGTTTGAGTTTATGCAGAAGTGAGTCGGGAAGTGTTTTGGAGAAAACGCCTTTTTCAAAAAGCTCAACCTGAGTTGAACCCAGCAACTCTCCATCAGTAGTGTACACGTTTAGATCAACGTCATGGATTTCAGCCAATTCATGAATCTTGTTTTCCAGCTTTGCATTGACGTCTCTTATTCCGTTTTCAATGATAAAATACTGCAGCGAGAGCATAATGGTGTTTTCCTGCTGCTGTAGTCTGTTTTGATGAAACTGTTCGTTGCGGTTCTGAAAGAAAGCATAGGTCGATATACCAATGACAATGAGCGAAATGAGTATCAACGCCATCATTGAAAGGTAGATGCGCGTACCCAACCCCAGTTTTAATGATTTTTTGCTCTTTGTCATGGCTTATCTTTTTCCTAGATAAGCAAAAACCGGGCTAAAGTTATTCAGTGCCCTCGTCATTTGTGATTTGCTGAGCGCTTTCGTCTAGAATTTTGAACAGCTGATCGAGGTTTGGTGTGAGGATCACTTCAATTCTGCGGTTTTTTGCTTTGCCTTCAGGAGTGTCGTTTGATGCTATTGGAAAGTGTTCTCCTCTGCCGGCAGCAGTGAGTGTTTGCGGATCAATGGAGCTGTTGTTCATCATAATTCTCACAACTGATGTTGCTCGCATCACAGAAAGATCCCAGTTGTCTTTGATACATGAAGAGCTGATTGGGTCTGTATCGGTGTGACCTTCAACTAAAATGGTGAGTTCGTTTTGGTTTTCAAGTGCTTTAGCCAGCTGAACGACAGCTTTAGTACCTTCAGAGCCGACACTTGTTGAACCACTTGCAAATAGCAACTTGGCCTCCATAGAAACATAAACGCGTCCGTTGCGCTGTTCAACTGTAATACCCTTGTCGGCAAAACCGGTTAATGCATCTTTTACTTTATCGCGAAGTGCTTTAACAGCAGCATCTTTTTGAGCGATTATGTTTTCGAGTTCCTGTACGCGTTTTTCGCGAGCCTCGAGTTCTTCCTGAAGTTTATTGAGTCGCTTCTCTTTGTCATCCAGTTGTTTGTCGAGCAGCTTGAGCTTATCCTCCTTGATTTGAAGATCATCCTGGAGCGCCATTACTTCGCTCATTAGTTTGCGGTTTTCCGCATTTGAGCCGCTTTCGAGAGCATCAGCTTTTTCACGAAGTTGTGTGTTGATTTTTTTGAGGCGATCAGTTTCGTGACGCAATTGACGGTACTGTTTTGCTGTGGAAGCCGTATCATCAATCATTGATCTCACAGCCTGCTTGAGCTTTTTTACCTCAGCTTTGAGCTCGGCATTTTCAGTTTCGAGACGATCTTTTTCTCCTGCGAGATATTCGCGTTCTCCCTCGCATTTATCGTATTTTGTTTTGAGTTCTTCAACGCGTTTTACAGGTACGCACGAAGCAAACAGGGCGATGAACAAACTAAAAGCTATGAGTTTACGCATGATACAGATACATTTTTTCCAATATACAAAGGTTGATGTCAAACGCGCTCAAAACAATGGATATTGCGCTATTTTATGAACAGATGTCTTTTGACAACCTAAGGAATTAGTAAAGAGCTATCCCCGTAACTCAAAAACCTAAAGTCATTGTTGAGCGCATAATCGTACACTTTTTTCCAGTCAGATCCTATGAGTGCAGCAACCAGTAGCAAAAGCGTACTCCCGGGCTGATGAAAATTTGTGATGAGTCCGTTACAAAACTTAAACTCGTATCCCGGTGCGATGATAATCTCCGTTTGTCCGCTCAACTTGTCAATTTTGTGGTGTTTCATGTATTCCAAAATCATTTGGAGCGACTCACCTCTCGAAGCATCCCACGGCTCATCGTACGGTTCCCACTGCCCGATGCGAAACGGCATTTCCATTTTGAAACCGTGCTTAGCAATTTGTGCGCCAACCCAATAAAGGCTTTCCATCGTACGCATAGCAGTTGTTCCAACGGTTATGAGTGTTTTGTCATCCGTTTTGAGGAGTTCTTCAACAGTGTTTTTACTCACTTCAAAAAACTCACCGTGCATAGCGTGATCGCCAATTTTATCTGTTTGTACGGGTCTGAAAGTGCCTGCACTCACGTGTAGTGTAACCTGAGAAGAGTTGATTTTTTCTTTTTCAATATCGGTCAGAACCGAAGGCGTAAAGTGCAAACCCGCGGTGGGAGCGGCTACTGACCCTTCAACTTTGGCAAAAACCGTTTGATAGCGCGACTTGTCTTCCTCCTCAGCTTCTCGTGTCATGTAAGGAGGTAGCGGAACTTTTCCGGCTTCTTCTAGAAGTTGAGAAAAGGTGAGGTCTTTAGGCTCCCAGCTAAACTCGATTAAAAAGCGCGCATCTTCCCTGTCGATTTTTTTGACGTTCAACAGATCGCCTCTCCCGGTTTGAAGTGTGAGTGTTTCTTCTTTCCATTTTTTTGCTCCGCCAACCATGCACCACCAGCGTGTGCTTTCGGTTTGTGAAAGAGCCAGCTCAGCGCTCGGTTCTGATTGTGGCTCCAGGCAAAACACTTCAATAACACGTCCGTTTCGGTTGCGGAAAAACAGCCGGGCGGGAACGACTTTCGTATTGTTGAAAATCAGGTGTGTATTTGATGGAAGCTCATTTGGTAGCTTATTGAAAGTTGAGTGACCTGTTTCTCCCTTCCTGTAAGTGAGAAGTTTTGAGCTATCACGAGGCTCAACAGGGTATTGAGCGATTTTTTCATCGGGCAAATCATACTGGTAACTCGCGATTGAAATTTCTTTTGGGTGAGACATACTAAGGTTTTTCTTTTTTCTCATATCGGTTATTGAAGGCACCTTCTTTAAAGCCATCTAAAATTCCGAGCCAAATAAACTTAAAAAAAGTAGTTTCTGAAGGTCTGTTTACTGTCGATTTTGTTTCAAACTTATACTCGTCTTTCAATGGATTATCGATGACGAGGTTTGCCAAAAACGATGCGATTTTTCTCTTTTTCTTTTGACCGGTTTCCTGATCATATTTAAACACCTCAATATCAGCATCTCTGAACTCGTAGTTCATTTTGACATGGTTTTGGTATTTGTTACCATCCATCCGCAATTTCAAATACGGGATGTTTCCCGAGTTGATGTGAACGCGGGTTTGTGGTTCAATTAACTGGTTGAATTTTGAAAGGTCGAGATCAGTGGCATTTGCAGCAATAAAAAAATCATCTTCAGTACTCGAAAGGTCAAAGGTCCATGTTGAGTGAAGCCAGCCGGTATTATTGGGCAGGCAGCTGACTTCAAAAATTGTTTTTCCGCTTGTAGGCAATGAATTTGTGACATTTTTCAGGTATCCGTTGATTTGTTCAAATTCGAGTTGTGACCTCGGTTCGCCTTTGAGCCCCGGAATTTGATAAGTAAGTGCGCTGTTGTTAATCAGCACTGAATCAATTTTAATCGGGTTTTGGATTGACTTTAAGGCAGATTGAAAAAACGGAAACTTTCTGTCAGGTGGAAAAGGGAGTCTAGGGTTGTTGAATAATTGAATATTCAGCGAATCAACAGAAAGTTTTTCCGCTAACCAGTTTTGGTAGAGGGCACTTTCGTAATCGATTTCGTCAATGGTGAGATCACTAAACTGAAACCGGAACCACATTTTGCGAAATTGTGTTTGCCTTTGAAAGGCTTCAATACTTTCGAGGTGTTGAACAGAACCTGATTTGAGTTGAATTTTACGTTCGTTAAAATCAAATTTCAGCCTTGATAAACGAATTTGTTTTTCCTCATAGTTTGGGAAAACAACCTCTGATGCTTCGATTATTATGCCTTCTGTACTCAACCTGTTTTGAATGGAACCTTCAGGGTTGTACTGGATCTGACCAGCAATCATATTGAATGAGTCCATAGACCCTATTTGTCTCGATTTACTCGACTTCGTTTGGTAATGATGCAAGCTTGCAGATGCTTCTTCAATTGCAAAGTTTTTGATAAGAAGACTTTTAAAAGAAAAGAGGGATGAATAATCCTTTTTATTTCCGTCCTCAGGCGGTTTTTCATCAGGTTTTGGGAGAAGTTCTAAAGTAACCTCAGGCTTTGAAATAGTCAATTCACCGATTTGGAGTTCTGAATTCAGTAATTGAAAATAGCTCAGCTTATTGAGATTGACACTTTTGACCTTTAATTGAAAAATAATTTCGGGGTTGGTCTTATTTTCTATTAGTTGGTCAACAATTGATCTGTTTGGAGAAACTTTGAACTTTGTCAGTGAAGCTGAACCATCAAATAATTTCACATCAACGCCTTCAAAGTACAGGCTGTATAGATAAGTTTCATTAGATTGTAATAGTTTTTTGAGCTTGTATTCAACCCATTTTTCCAATCCAAAATAGCCAGCTATGGCAATAACCAGGATACTAACGATCCATATAACTACTTTCTTGAGGTTCATGATCTATGAACCAAAGGTCAACATATTTATGTTTCCGTGAAAGCTTTAAAATGAGGGCTAGATCAACTGTCCAGTTTATCGATCTCTTTTAAAACATCTTCAGCTTCTTGCATTTTTTGATCAGCGGCTTTTCTATCCTTGTGTGAAAGAGCGTGAGACTCCTCCATCAATTTTTTATATTTCTTTTGAAGTTTCTTTTTGGGATCAGAATTGAATAGTCCAAACATAATTATCTCTTTTAGTATGCAACACGTGAATGGGTGGGTTGTTCGACTATTCGAATGACAATTGCATTTTTTGAATGCGGTTTTCGAGTGTTTCGGCAATGAACTTCTCTCTCAATCGATCCACCATCACAGGAAAAGCAAATGGAGTTGGCTTTTCCGGTTCTGACAGAATAAATTTTTGGCTGTTGATGCGTGCCAGGGCTTTAAACAACCTGTTAAACTCGAGTTGAAATTCCAGAGCCTCTTCAAAAGCTTCTTTGTAAAGTAGGTTACGCGGTTCGTAATCGCGGAATACAACAAAAAACAACTGTGAGGAAGATTGCAGGTGCCTGTCAGATTTCGATTTTCCGGGATAGCCTTTGAACACGAGTCCGCTGATTCCGGCAATATCCCTAAATCTTCTTCGAGCCATTTCTGATGCATTGATGCTATTTTGAATATCATCCATCAAATGATCAGTTGTAAATAGGTTGTTGTCGATAGCATCCTGAATGGGAACAGGCTGGTCGCTCAGCAACTCAAATCCGTAATCGTTGACTGCAATGGAAAATGAAATGGGCTTGAGCAAACTCATGCGATAAGCGATTAAGCTCGCGATTCCCTCATGTACAAATCGCCCGTCAAAAGGATACATGCAGCAATGATAGCCATCTCTACTTTCAAAAACTTCTATGAGAAACTCGTCTTCCAACGGAACGTGGCTTCGCTCTTTTTGAAAATTTAGGAGTGGCTGAATAGTCTTGAGTTCAACATCAGATCCGGTGTTTAAAATGGCTTCCTGCATTTTTTCGCGGAGCATTTCTGAAAGGTTGCTGCTCAAAGGCATTCTTCCTCCCTGCCAACTGGGAACTTTACCGGTTTTGCTTTTACTCCTCTTCACCTGAACCACCATGTCTTTGATTCTCACAAGTTCAAGACTTCTTCCTGCAAACCAAAAGACATCGCCAGGCTTTAGTTTAGAGATAAAGGACTCTTCGATTGAGCCAATTCTTCCTCCTGAAACAAATTTAACTGTGAGCATTGCATCAGAGACGATTGCTCCAATTTGCAAACGGTGTCTCATGGCTACTTTTCTGCTTGTAACTTTGTGGAGATTGTCTTCCAGTACATCAACTTTGTGGTATTCGTTGTAGCTGTGTAGGCTGTCACCTCCGGTTGTGATGAAATCCAAACACCAGAGCCATTCATCGTCATTGATACTGTTAAAACTGAATGTGGATTTTATCTGCTCCAGTGTTTCATCAGGGTAGAACCCGTCTCCAACTGCGAGTGTCGTGAGGAACTGAACTAATACATCAAACGAACGGATATAAGGAGTTCGTTCCTCCATGTAATTTTGATCAATTGCTTTTCTCAGTGCAGCCGCTTCAATTAGCTCGAGCGAATGAGTTGGCACGAAGTAGATCTTACTTTTCTCTCCCGGGCGGTGTCCACTTCGCCCAGCTCGTTGAGCGAATCGAGCGACACCTTTTGGTCCGCCAATTTGAATGATCGTTTCAACAGGCCTAAAATCAACACCTAAATCAAGGCTCGATGTGCAAACAACAGCTTTTAGGCGTTCATCATGCAGAGCATCTTCAACCCAGTCGCGCAGTTCTCGTGAAATAGAGCCGTGATGCATGGCTATTTGTCCGGCTAATTCAGGATCTTCATCCAGAATTCGTTGATACCAAATTTCACATTGAGAACGCGTATTGGTGAAAATCAGAGTTGTTTTACTTTCCTTGATAATGGGGACAACTTTGGCGAGTAGTTTTATTCCCAGGTGTCCGCTCCAGGGAAATTTTTCAACTTCATCGGGCAAGACAGAGATGATCTCGAGCTCTTTTTTGATATCCGCTTTAATGAATGCCGTTTTTTGAGGGTCATGGTCAGATCCGAGAAGAACCTCCATCGATTCCTCCATGTTCCCGATAGTAGCTGAAATGCCCCAAACGCGCAGCTTTTTGGATGTGAATTTCAGTCTGCTCAGAGCCAGCTCCATCATCACTCCTCTTTTGGAACCCATCAACTCGTGCCATTCATCACAAACCACGGCTTTGAGGTTTTTGAACCGCTTTGCGGCATTTTTTTGTGCCAGGAGTAAGTGCAAACTCTCAGGAGTAGTGATCAATATTTGCGGCATTTTTCGAGATTGGCGGGCTCGTTCTTTGCTTGATGTGTCCCCGGTTCTGACCGAAACCTCCCAGGGAATATTTAGCCCATCAATCATTCTTTTGCTCGAGAGATGGATTTCTTTACTCAGCGCCCTAATTGGTGTTATCCAGATGACCTGAAGTCCGCGAGGCTGTTTGTAATCTCCTTTTTGGAAACTCAGGTATTCAGAGAGAATACCACCGAGCATGGCATATGTTTTTCCTGAACCGGTTGGTGCATTGATAAGCCCGTTTTTACCAGATCTGTATGCAGACCAGGCTTCTTTTTGGAATGCAAAAGCATCCCAACCTTTATCAGAAAACCACTTTTTAATTAATGATGAACCCGCTGCCACAATGATGTAAATTCAAATAAAAGTAAAATGTTCAACTTGATTGCACTTTTTGATAAGTATAAAAAACGGTTATATTTGAGGCTTTTCAAACCAAAAGTTAAACTATGTTAAAGCCAGTAGCGTACTTATTAATTGCTCAAATTGTACTTTTTTCTTCTTGTGCCTCAGTATTTAACGGGAAGCAACAAGAGGTTGTAATAAGAACTGAAAGTGACAGTACTGAAATTTTTGTGGATGGTGTTATGATTGGTAACGGCCCTCAGGTTGCCGAAAAACTGGATCGTGATGTTGAAGCAAAACAAATAAAGGTCAAAAAGGAAGGACACAAAACAGCTTATTATATCCATGGCCAATATAAAAGACCTTTTACACACTTTTTCTCATATATTCCTTTTTTGCCTTTAGCGGGTCCTTATGTTGACACCTACAGTTCAACAGGATGGAATTACGATAAAATTACACCAAAATATGAAGCCGGCCCTGTAATTCCTGAGCGTTCAAAGGATCAAAAATATTTATACGCTCAAAACACAAATTTCAATGTAAATACTGGTGATGCTACATATAGCTATTACAACTATAAAAACTATTTAAGAGATGCTGCTCCTAACTGGGTAGAGGGAAATAGCGAAAGTTTAGAGATTGACAACTCTGTTTTTTCAAGCGCGGTCAATTCATTCTTATATGAGCATAACTATGCTGATACTACAAATGTGATCATTAAAAGAAAGACCAACTCACTTTTGCTCGATGGAGAAGTTAGTGACCTTGATATTAAGGAGGTTACTATGAACAAAGGGCATACAACGAATTTTGTTGAGGTTGAATTGGAAATCAAGTGGTCTATACTGGATGTGTATGGTGTTTCTCAGCTCGATAAAAAAATAAAAGCTACAAGTGGTCAGTTCAGTACTGATTTCTATGGAAGCAGCAACAATCCCAATGTGATTTCAATGGCTGTGAATGACGCTATTACGAATAGCTTTCTCAAGTTGATTAAAAACTTTGAGGTTAAAAAGGTAATGGAGCGTGAAGAGTTCAACCCTGAAGAGTTTGAAGAGCTTACTGTAAGCGGAGGTGTTAACCCTACAAATCTCGGGATAAGTTCAAAAAGTGCTGTTACTATTCTCTCAGGAGATAATGGTCATGGAAGTGGTTTTGCTGTGAGTAAAGATGGTTACATCGTAACGAACTATCACGTTATTGCTCAGGATATGGACGACCTAAGAATTAAGGATGACACAAATGAAATAAAAGCTGAAGTTATTCGCTACAGCGATGAGGTAGATCTCGCTCTACTCAAGGTTGATAAAGAATTTGACAATCCTTTTAGTATTCCAAAAACAGAAAACTTCAAATTAGGACAGGAAGTTTTTGCAATAGGAACTCCAAGAAATGTTCAATTAGGGCAAACGATCACGAGGGGAATTGTTTCGGCAGTTCGAGAAAATGAAGGAATAAGGCTTTTACAAACAGATGTTAGTGTAAACCCGGGAAATAGCGGAGGTCCGCTAGTGGATAGAGATGGTAATTTGATTGGAGTGGTGCGTAGTAAACTACTTGGTGTTGGTATAGAGGGAATTAGTTTTGTTGTACCAGCTGATCAAATCAGACAGTTTATCAACGTAAAGAATTAATCACCTAAACCTCTATTGTATGAAGATTTTTAAACTAATTGCGATATTTTTAAGTCTGGCTACCCTGTCTTCTTCCTGCGGGTTGATCTTAATGGGGACACACCAAAGTGTGAATGTCAAAAGAGAAAACGCTGATGACCCTGTTTTTATCAACGAAAAGCGAATAAGCTTTGGCAGCGAAACTAAAGTCAGGTTATCTACCTTGTATGGAAATGCCCAGCAGGTAAAAGTTGAGAAAAAAGGTCATATCGATCGGTACTATGTAATGGCTCAGCACAAAAGACCAGCACTTTACTATGCGTTTTTCCCGTTTTTCTCATGGTCTACGGCAAAAGTTTATCCTACCTGGTGGATTTACGATAGAAATCCGCCTGTTTTTAAACCGGGGCCAAGGATTGATAAGAGACAAAGCAATGAGCGGTTTGTATTTTTTCAGCGGTCTGATATTAAAATTGAAAGAGGCAACTCCCGCTACGTTGAAGTAAAAAAGCGCAGGGAAATGAGAGGGAAGCCGCCCGAAACAGTCACAACAAATTATGATCCCGTAGATATAAATGATGCAGCCTTTTTTAGACTTGTCAATGATAACCTGATGGAAAGGCAGTATTACGATACCAATCAAAAGAACTTCGTAAAACACAACGGGAACTCATTGGTTTTGACTGCTTCATTTGTTTCAAAAGAGACAAAAGTGACGCACTTTATCAAGCACTTTAGCGCTTATTCAACTAAAGTAAAGGTGGGAATAGAGTGGTCGCTTATCAATCTCGATGGAGATACACTGGTTAATAAGCTTGTAGAGAACTGGGGAGGCGAGTTTAGCCATAACAATTTAGTTCATATTGATGGAGAGCCTCAAAAACCTTACGCTATTGCCATCGAAGATGCCATTACTTATAACTTTTACAAGTTCTTTGATAGCGATGAGGTTCAGAACCAACTTAAAATACAGGATACTACTAACAATCTGATTGCTAAAGAGAAGATCAATCACACCAGGAAACAAATCAATTCGCTAGATGATGCGATTCAAAGCACTGTTACGATCCTCGCTGGTGATGACTACCACGCAAGTGGATTTGTCGTAGGGGAAGAAGGGTACATCCTCACAAACTATCATGTTGCAGAATTCGATCTGCATAACCTAACTGTCATTGATCATGAAGGTGAGAAATTGCCCGCACGTGTGGTTCAGTTTAATGAAGGATATGACCTGTGTTTAATAAAAATTGACAAGCCATTTGATAAAACCTTTAGGCTTAGCAATGTCAACGGGTTGACAGTGGGTGAAAACATTTATTCGATCGGAACCCCACAAAACAAACAGCTTTCACAAACCTTGAGTAACGGAATTGTTTCTGGTGAGAGGAAAGTAGAGGGTGTAGATTTTATTCAAACCGATGTTAGTGTCAACAAAGGGAGTACTGGCGGACCTTTACTCAGAGATAACGGAGACCTCCTGGGTGTTGTGAGTAACAAGGTTTACGATTACAGCGTTCAGGGCTTAGGTTTTGCGATTAGGAATAACATGATCAACAGCTTCCTCAATGGAGAAGAAAAAGTTGTTGAGCTCGATGAAGTTGAATCGGAAAAGGAAGCCTCAGAAGAAGATGAAGAAATTGAAAAAACAGAGGAAGAAGAGGATTAACTCTCTTCCTTTTTCTTCTTTTTCTCTTTGAAGCGGATTGACTTGATAACAGCTTCTACTTCTCTCAGGTACTCGCGTTTATCGAACTCCGGAGCATAAGCATAGCCGTAAGCTGTTACAATCTCATCTTTTTTCTCATTCAGGATTGTGAGCATGACAAACGGACCTCCCATCAGGTAGCCCTCTGTTCGCCAAAGACCGCGTATTTCTGTTGCGAAGTGTTCTCTGAAGTTAATTTCTTCAGCTCGCGGACTAACAAACCGCATGTCAATGTCCATGTAAGAATTCTCAACCGGACCTGGAATCGTAGCTTTTAAAGCGCTATCGGCTTTGTTGATGATGTTGGTTGGCTGGAGTTGATCAGGTGAAGTATAGGGATATTTAAAAACCAAAACTCCCTGACTGATCTGATGCTTAAAGCCTCCTCTTTCTCGTTCACGTTCGAGTCTCAACCAAACAAAGTCTTTGTTTGACTTGGCAAAATACATCCCTTTCATGGTCGTGATCTCGATATTCAATAAGCTATCAATACGCTTATTGAGTTCTTCACTTCCGGCACTTTTATTTTTGTGGTAGAGCCTGTCGAGAGATTTTGCTTCAAAGTAATCGATGAGGTTTTGTGATTCCTCGTTGAACTTTTTGATGAGCCCTTCTTCGTTTTTTGCCTTGATACGAACGATCAATTGATGACGCGCCCACACGTTTTTCTGGATATTCATTTTTGGACCGGTTACCCGCGTAGGATCTATCTCAAAAATGAGGATATTCCCAAACGACTTGTAAACCTTGCTAAAACTCTTGTCTGTAGTGTGCTGTACGTTGAAAATTGGTTCTGACTGTGGAAGGCCGTATTGCGTTTTTCTCAACTTCTCACGAATCGTATCACCAAGTTTTCCTTTCCACATATCCTGTTTTACCCAAACGATCAAGTCACCTCCTTCACCGCTGGCCATAGGCAAAAAGCGTTGATTATCTTCATCGCTCGAGCAGCCGATGAAAAAGAGGACAGAAAGGAAAAGTGCGAAATATTTAACCATTTGTACCAACCACTATTTTCATTCCCGGTTTTAGTCGGGAATAGTTGACGTTTTTATTCAGTTCTTTTAGCTGAGAAACGCTTATTCCACGGGCTTTTGCGATGTCCCACAGCGTATCACCGCTCTGTATTTGGTAGTAAACCTTATCTCCATCTTTCTCAACTTCAATCTTTTTTGGCTCACTTTTTTGAGCGTAATGATTACCGCCTTTTGGGTAAATTACGAGTCGCTGACCGATGTTAATACGAGATGACCTAAGGTTATTCCAACGCATAATTTCACTGGATCTAACACCATAACGCTGAGCGATGCGTCCTAGTACATCTCCGCTTCTAACGCGATAGTAAACGCGATCTTCTTCAAACTCTTTGAGGTTGCCGTCATTTTCTTCTCCCATCGTTTCGTAAGTCGATGCTACGAGCGTATCCTGTTGTTCGTAAAACTCAAAAACCTTTTCGCGAGGGAGTCTCAAAATATTTGTTTTATCGCTGTAAGCCGGTACGAGGTCGCGTTTGTAAGCCGGGTTTAAGAAACTCAATTCTCTTTCGGTCAGATCCAGTTTTGAGCTCAATTCCGAGTAGAAAATAGGCCCTTTGACGTGAACAGTATCTGTCTCGAAGAAAGTTTTTAGAGGTGCAACACGGTTAATCTTGTATTCATCAGCATGTTCAAAAACGTAATACGCAGCGATGAAAGCCGGCACGTAACCTCTTGTTTCACGTGGTAGAAACGGGTAGAGATCCCAGTAATTTCCTTCTCTTGAGCCAGATCTCCTCATTGCGCGGTTCACATTTCCGGGGCCGCAGTTGTATGCTGCCAAAGCCAAATCCCATTTTCCGTACATTCTGTACAAATACTTGAGGTATTGAGCGGCAGCATGAGTCGATTTAACCGGATCCATGCGTTCATCCATGTAAGAGTTTTGTTCAAGATCATACATTTTACCTGTAGAATACATGAACTGCCACATTCCAACAGCGCCTGCATGAGAGCGAGCCCTTGGATTTAGAGCACTTTCCACAACTGCCAAATATTTCAATTCTAACGGAACATCGTGCTGATCGAGGACTTCTTCAAACATCGGGAAGTAGTATTCACTCAAGCCTAGCATTCGGGAAACCTGCTCTCTTCTCTTAACTGCATAGAGATTAATAAAAGCTTCAACGCGATCGTTGTGAACTACATTGAAAGGAGTGCGCAGATTGAGAGAATCCAGGCGGTTCTTCACAATGGAATCGCTGTAAGTTGGAATTTCGTTTTTAGGTATTTCCACATACCCTGTATCGAATGTGAGCTTTGCCGATTCGGCCAGTTCAAAGAACGGAGCATGCATCATGCTGTCCATTGCAGCTACTACTGATGAGGTTTCCTCAACCACGTTTGTGTCGATCGGTTCTGATTGTGAGCTATCTGGCTTTGTTGCCAGTGCGCTTAAAGAGAAAAATAAAATACCTGTTAATGAAATCCACTTCATGTGTTAGAATTTATGCAGCTAATATGAAAAAACCATTGGCTGTTGTGAACCAATGGTTTCGTTACTTTTACACAACGGAATTTTAACGAAATAGTTACTCAGTTAGTGTGCGAGCAAAGCCGAGCAACTTCTTTTCTTCGAATGAACCGGCCATGATTTGCAGTCCATAAGGCATTCCGTTGCTGTGAAATCCAGCCGGAATCGATATTGCTGGTGTCCCGGCCAAGTTGGAGTGGACCGTGAAAATATCTTCCAGATACATCGAAACGGGATCATTATCATTGGCTCCAAACTCAAAAGCTGTCTTTGGAGTTGTTGGAGACAGGATGAAATCATAATCCCTGAGCATTTCATCAGTTTTTTCGCGAATAATTCTTCTAACTTTTTGTGCTTTAGAGTAATAAGCATCGTAATAGCCGGCACTCAAAACAAAAGTACCCAGCATAATTCTGCGTTTTACTTCAGTGCCAAAGCCTTCAGTTCTCGATTTCACATAAGTTGATTCGAGATCCTCTGCCCGTTCGCTTCGGTAACCGTAACGCATTCCGTCATAGCGCGACAGGTTACTCGATGCCTCAGCATTTGAAAGCACGTAATAAGTTGGAACGAGTTTATCTAAAATATCAAGGCTCACATAATCAACCGTGTGGCCTTGTTCTTTAAGCGACTCTATTCTTTCTTCGAGATTCTTTTTTATTTCAGGATCGAGTCCGTCAGTCTCAAAAGTTTCTTTGATGACCGCAATTTTTACTTTGCCTTCAAACTTTGAAGCTGTTGAATAAGCATCCGTCTTTTTCGTTGAGGCAGTGCTGTCTTTTTGGTCAGATCCGGCAATAACCTCCAGGATAAGTGCTGAATCTTCAACCGTGTTCGTGAGCGGACCAATTTGATCGAGCGATGATCCGTAAGCGATGAGGCCCCAACGCGAAACTCGGCCATAAGTGGGTTTGAGGCCAACAACTCCACAAAATGAAGCGGGTTGACGAATAGATCCACCTGTGTCAGATCCCAGTGTTGCGAGACATAATCCCGCAGCTACTGCAGCCGCAGAACCACCGGATGATCCACCGGGCACACGGTTCTGATCGTGAGGGTTTTTCACTGCGCCATAAGCCGAGTGCTCATTAGAGCTACCCATTGCAAATTCATCGCAATTCAGGCGGCCAATGATCACTGCGTCTTCTTCGAGAAGTCTCTCTACTACCGTTGCGCTGTAAAGCGACTCAAAGTTTTCGAGGATTTTTGAGGAAGCGCTAACCGCATGACCTTTGTAGCAAATGTTGTCTTTTAAGCCGATTACCATTCCTGCCAATTTACCGGCAGTGTTGTTTTTCAGCTTTTCGTCAACCTTTTTGGCTTGCTCGATAGCGTCCTGATCAAAAACCTCTAGAAAGGCATTGAGCGACTCTTTTTCTTTGATGGTTTCAAGGTAGTTGCGCGTTATGTCTTCAACGGTTTTGCCGTTTTCGATTTCGCGCTTTACCTGTTCAAAAGATGTGTACACGTGATTGAGTTTTGAGAACGTGTTAGCTTTCTTTCTTGTCTTCTACTTTGTTCTTTTTGGAGTTTGCATCATCGTCTTCGTTAGAAGCGTCTTTAAATTCTCTGATGCCTTTTCCAAGTCCTTTCATAAGCTCGGGAAGTTTTTTACCGCCAAACAGTAAAAGAGCGAGCAAAAGAATGAGGACGATTTGCCATGGACCAATATTCATAATTTCCTCCTATATAGTTCTCGTTTATTCAACGCTAAATTGATGGGCAAAGGTACGAAAATGAACGGCAAAATTGAGACTATCTTGCTTTATAAAGCCAATATGCAGGGTCAAGGGTTTCAGCTTTTTGTCCTTTTCGTATTTGGAATTCCATTTCTGTCTTGCCCTGGCTGGTTCTAATCGTGCCGATAGCTTGTTTACTGGTTACTTTTTCACCGGTTGTGACGAATACGTCATCGAGTTTTCCGTAAGCGGTGAGGTAATCACCATGACGGATCACGACAACTTTTCCAGCACCCGGAATAATCAACACTTTACTCACTTCACCATCAAACACCGCTCGTGCTGTTGATCCTTCTTCAGTACTGATGGCAACACCGTCATTTTTCACTTTGAGGTGACTTAGCACCGGGTGAGCTTTGATTCCGTAGCTCTGCGTGATAACTCCTTTTTCTGTTGGCCAGGGAAGTTGCCCTTTGTTGCTCGTAAAGTCATCTGCCAGTGCTTTAGCTTCTGGTGTGAGCGACCATTCGCTCTCTTTTGATTTAGGATTGGCCTCGCGGGATTTGCGTAATTCCTCGGCAATAACGCGCTGTATTGCTTTTTGAATAGCGAGCTGTTCTTCCTGTTTCTTGTCGATTTCTTTTTTCAGTTCACGCTCTTTTTGCTTGAGGTTGTTGGCGAGCGATTCTTGCTCCTCCTGCTCTCCGGCAAGTTTTTGCTTTTCAGAACTCAAATCAGTGAGGAGTTGTTCTTTTTGCTTTCTATCCTTTTTGAGCTGATCGGTTTCTTCCTGTAGTTTTTTCTCAAGTCTTTTGATTGCAGCGGCTTGCCTTTTGCGATACTCGGTGTATTCACGCAAGTATTTGATTCGTTTGTACGCCTGGTTGAAGTCTTTTGCTGCAAAGACGAACATGAGTTTGTCGTAGCTGTTTTGATTGCGCTCTGCAAAACGGATCAACTCAGCGTATTCTTCTTTGAGCTTTTTGAGGTCGTTGTGCATCGACTCCAAAAGGGCCTGATTTTCTTCAATTTCGTCAGAGAGGAGGTTGATCTCGGTTCTGATTGTGGTGATGAGTTGCTGGCGCTCGTTGATCTTTTTGTTGATCAGAACCAAATCGTTGAGCGTACTTTGCTTTTGCTTTTTGGTTTGTTCTAGCAGCTTGTTTTTGTACTCAATATCCTTGACGAGGTTAGACTTTTGCTTTTCCAGCTCTTTGCGCTTTTGGCTCTGACCAAAAACAACCGAGCAGCTAAGTAGAAGAACAAATGCCAGCAATGCTGTTTTAGCGAATGGGCGTATAGCTGTCGTATATTTTGAAAGGAAAGCGTTCCTCATCGTTAATGTTTATTCGCGAATATTGGTTTTCAATAGTAAGCTTTTGCTTTGACTTGATGGTTATGGTGGACTCAGTTGCGAGGACAAAGTTGTCGATTTCTTTGAAATCCTGATATTTGATGAGTGCACTTCTTTTATTGCGTAAATCGAGTATTTGCAATTTTGATAATCGGTAATTTGCCGGATTGATCCAGTTGCTGACAACGATATCGTCATCGATCCTGTGGCTTTTTTCTCTCGCTTTTTTCAGTTTTCGTTTTTTGAGCGTACTCAGCAAATAGAGGTCGTTATCATTGCTCCGCTTGATATTGGGGTCATCGATGTCGATTGCATTTCCCAGCAGTATTGATTGTAGTTGGTTGAAGTCGATATCGAGATCTAATTTTTGTTCGAGGAAAGAGTATTCCCCGCTGAAGTATTCTTTTTTCGTTTTGTTGACGAAGAATAAACTATCTGGCCGAGCTAATGCGCGAGCAACTTCGTAACCGTAAGCTGTAAATGAAATCCAAATCACTGAATCTACCTGCATGCGGCAATTCATTTTGACACTGTTTTTCTTGTCTTTCGATTTTATGTCGACAGCAGATTTAAACGAAATAGTTTTTGGACTCATCTCGTGTTTGTTGATGCTATCGATGAGTTGCTCTGTGCGTTTGTTCAGGTCAGCTTTAGCGCCTTCACCAGCTTTTTGGGTGGCTTTACAACTGTACAGCACTAACGGAATGATGAATAGGAATAAAACTTTTCGCATCATAAGCTTACTGTGCAGATTGAGTTAGTTTTTCGTCAATTTGATCTGAAGCTGCTCCGGTATCTTTCGCTTTTTTCCAGTACTTACGGGCTTCTTCCTTTTGACCTAATTTGTTGAGTACATCACCGTAATGCTCCAATATTTCACCCTGGCTCATTCCGCCATTTTCAAGAGCAGTTTCAAGGTGTGTTTTTGCTTTTTGGTATTCTCCGTTTTGGTAGAGCACCCAGGCGTAAGTATCTAAATAGGTCGGGTTTGTAGGATGCCTTTTAACTGTTTGAGAAGCCATCTCTTTTGCTCTGTCAAGGTTCTCCTTGCGCAAGCTCAAAAAGTACGCGTAGTTGTTGAGCACGTAATCGTTTTTGGGATTGAGCTTGAGCGCATTTTCATAGTTGAGCCATGCTTTCTCGTATTTTTCGAGATTGTAGTATGCATCACCCAGGCTACTGTAGAACTGCGTTTGAAGAGACTGGTTGTCAACTACCAGATTTTTTCCCTGCTCCAATGCAAAAGCTGCTCTGTCGTAGTTTTCGAGTTGTAGGTTGCTGAGTCCGTTCATGAGGAATGAAATGGGCTGACTAGGAAACAACTCCATTGCAGCAGCGCTGTGTTCCTCGAGAGATTTCGTTTCGTTGAGCTCACTTTCAATGATGAGCAATTGATTCCAAACGAGGAAACGACTGCTGTCCAGGGCGATACTCTTGATGTATTTCTCACGTGCCTTTTCAGCATTTCCTTCCCTGATGAGAAAGTCACCGTAAATGGCAAATGTTTTGGCTTCATCAGGGTGTGACTCTTCGAGGATTGAGAGTAATTCGAGACTTTTTTGCGCTAATTGATCACCCGGATCTGAAACGCGGTAGTAATTCAGTAAAATTTTGACTTTGCTGTCGATGTCGAGTTCAGGATTTGCAAACGCCTTTTTGCGCTCTTCAAAAGCTTCTGCATCTTTTCCGGCTTCTTCGTAATAATCAGCAAGTGAAAGCGCGATGAGCGGGTTGTCAGGGTCGAGATCACGCAGCTTCTTGAAAGTTTCAATCGCTTTTTCGTATTCTCCCCGGCTGCGGTACAACGAAGCTAACATCCCGCGATAGTTGGCATTTGTGGGATCGTTTTCGATCAGTTTTTTGACTTCTTCCTCAGCCTTTTTGTTGTTGCCCTGCTTCGAGTGCAGCTTGTACTTTTGCTTGATGATATCAGCATTGAAGCCTATTTTTTCCTCAATTTCATCGTACACAACGAGTGCTTCATCAACCTTATTTTCGTAGAGGTACATATTGGCCAGCTCGTAATAGTAGCGGATCTGACCGGGATTCAACTCGGTGAGTTTTTTGAATGTTTCACCGGCTTTCTTGTAATCGTTCGTTCGCTTGAGAAGATCAGCGTAATGATCGAGGTACCAGCGGTTGGTATCCTCAACGGCTATTGCCTTTTGAATGGAAGTGACAGCTTTTTCGTAGTCGTTTTTTTCGGTCAGAACCAGCGATTTTTGGTACAAAGTAGCGGGATGACCCGGCACCATTTCAAGGCATCTGTCAAATGATGAGAGTGCCTTATCCCAGTTCTCGAGCGACTTGTGTTTGAGTCCGTCAAAGTATGCCGACTTAAACGAGTTTGAGTTCAGCTTGTCATTGGGTGTGTACTCCGTTTTATTTTGAGTTGTTTTATCCTTCTTCGTTGTTTTGTTAAAAACAGAGCAGGAACTCAACAATAAAATCGAGAGAAAAACACCGGCTATTTTACTGTTTTGAATAATCTCCAATACTTAAATCTTTAGGTTCTGACTTAAAGGTAACGTGATTCCCGATCATTGAGTTATCAGCGTTCAATCCTTCAATAACTGTGTTGGTGTACACAATGCTGTTTTTGATCACGCTGTCTTTAACCGTTGTGTTTTCATGAATACTAACGTGCGGACCCACAACGCTATTTTCAATGACAACATTCTCCCCGAGATAACACGGTTCGTTGATAATGCTGTTTTTGATCTTAGCTGATGAATCTTTTTGATCCTTGTCACTGTTGAAAGCTAAAATGCGCGAATTGGTGTGTACTGTTGCGTTTTTGTTGCCACAATCGAGCCATTCTTCAACTTCTCCCGGTACGAATTCCATTCCTTTTTCGGTCATGTTGCGCAACGCATCAGGAAGTTGATATTCACCACCTTTAATAATGTCGTTTTCGATGAGGTATTCGAGCTCTTTGCGAAGTGTTGCGCCATCTTTGAAATAGTAAATCCCGATCATCGCCAGGTCAGAGACATACTCTTTTGGCTTTTCAACATAATCGGTGATAACACCATTATCATTGATTTTTACAACGCCAAACTGGCTGGGATCTTCAATTTTCTGAACCCAAAGGACACCGTCTTTTTCAGCGTTGAATTTGAAGTCGGCTTTGAAAAGCGTATCGGCAAACGCGACAATCACATTGCCATCTAGAAGCTCTTTTGCGCACAAAATCGCGTGAGCCGTTCCAAGCGCTTCATCCTGGTAACAGATGTGACCTTTTGCTCCCAGATTATCAGCTACTTTTAAAAGTCTTTCTTCTGTTTCAGATCCAAACCTACCTGTAACAAATGCTATATCAGTGATCTTTTCATCGGCAACACTCGCGATGTCTTCAACTAATCGCTGTACAATTGGTTTACCGGCAATAGGTAAAAGTGGTTTTGGAACAGTGAGCGTATGCGGGCGCATTCGTTTTCCCATACCCGCCATTGGAACAATTATTTTCATGCGTGGAGAAGTCGTTTTATTTTCGCCAAAGGTAGTATTTAATGCATTTTTGACCTAAAGACTACCAGAACCACAAAATTTAGTGTTTATGAATGGGATTGTTGTGAAAAAGCTCAGTGAAATTGGCCAAAATGAAAACGGATCAACATTTGGTTTGGCTACTCGACCTGCTGAAGGATTTATTGTCGCTCAGCGCAAAAAAGGATCGAAGAGCGGAGGCCATTATCATAAAGGGAATTCAGCCACGAAAAACCCTGAAATCCTGATTTTGACCAGTGGGTCAGCTAAAGTTTATGGATCTGACCGAAAAACAGGAGAAACTTTTCATCACGAGGTTGAAGCTCCGGTTGAGTTGAATATTTACCCGAATGTAATTCACACGGTTGAAGCACTCACTGATATTTCATTCATCGAATTCAACTCGCTGGATGAGCACAAAGCAGATACTTTTTACGATGACTGATCTTTTGTGTGTTGATCAATTGCTTCCTGTTCTTGTTGAGCAATTTCATCATCGTAGAGCTCATCGTAAATATCGGTCTTTTTGCTCGATATCAAGCTCCATGTCATGATGATGCTCGTACCCAGAATGACATATAGCAGGATGCCTGACTCAAAAGCTTCAATTTGGTACTCGCTTGGAATGGCAAAGTAGAGCAAAATTGTAATCAAACCTCTTGGCGCAATCCAAAGCTCCGTTTTGGCAGCTTTTCGCTCAATGATGTAGAGAAAAATGAAGCGGATCAAATAAGCTGCTGCCAAAATGATCACACTCACCAAAAATACTTTTACCGATACGAGCGAAGAAAGCACGATCGTCATTCCAAATACCACGAAGAAGAATGTGCGCACCACAAATGCAGTTTCGATCGTGATAAGCCTAAAATCGACCAATACCCTGCGCATGGCTACAGGCTTGATCCATCGGCTCAGGCGACCCTGGAAAAACACTTTTCGGTTGTTGAGGATGAGTCCAAACGTGAGAATGATGAGCAGTGACGAAAGGTGTAGCATTTTACCCATCGCGTAGAGCAGAACCAAAACCGCAATCAGTAAAAACAATTTTACTTCCGATTCGATTTTTTGGAATACCCAAACCAAAATATAACTCAATACAAATGAGAGCAGGATCGTGATGAGCGTATTCGTCCCAAAATTGGCGAGCATGGCTGAGCTACTTTCGGCATCAACAGCACCGGCATAAAAGTAGAAAAACATAATCCCGAAGATGTCGGAAAAAGTACTGTTGTAAATCAAAAACTCTTTCTTGTGTTCATCCAAAGAACCAACTGACGGAATCACAATGGCGCTACTCAAAATACTCATCGGCATGGCGTAGAAAATACTCTGCTGGATGGAAGCACCGGTAAAAAACTGCACGATGTAAGTGAGCACGGCTGTTGTAGCCAGTAACTCCAGCAGTGCAACAGACATGGATTTGATGATTATGGGCGCTTTGTCTTTTGTGAGCTTGAGGTCTAGCGCAGCTTCCAGTACGATCATAATCAGCCCCACAATTCCCAGCAGCTCCAAAATAGGCATCATATTGATCTCGCCCATTTCAAAATAATTCATCAACTGGTTGAGGATGATTCCGGTTGTGATAAGCATCAAAACAGTAGGAATATTGGTGCGCTTGCTGATGAGATTGTAGAAATAACTCAATACAACGATAACACTAACTCCAATAAGAAAAATATATGGTGAACCGATGTTTGGCATAAGTCAATTTTTGATCAAATGAGCTGTAAAGATAAGAGTCGAAATAAACTATTGTTCAGTAGCCGCGTGAAATTGCGAATAAATAACTTTTGCTAATTCCGGCATGTAAGTCTCGTTAATGGTCAGAACCGAATTGTCGCTGGCCGGAATTTTAATAGCGGCCTTTCCACCGTGTAGCCAGGTTCCGTCCGTTTTGTAAACCGAGTAATGAGCCTGTAAATTTCTATCGTAGCGGTTGTGCTGAATATCGAGCTGACTCGCATCCATCGGGATAACGAAGTCGAGCTGGTTGATTGAAACCAAATAGTCCGTTTGGTGTTTTTCACGCAATAGGAAAAGGAAATCATCACGCTGAAAAACAGCATTCATGTATTTGTCACCTTTAGATCGATTCGTACGTAACTGACCATTTTCGATGTAAGTTCCCTCGCGTTTTGGCTCTTCTTTCTTTTTAAATTTCGACTTGAATTTATCGAGCTTCGATTTTTCCTCTTCGACTTTTGGAACACCAACATACTCGTATTTCATCGAGTTAAAAGCAAGTTCGTTGTTTTTCACCAACACCGCTTTGCGTGGGTTCTGAAAGTGAATCGAAGAAACGCTGTCACCAAACGTTTTGGAAACAGCCTTTACCAGTCCGAATTTCAACGTGTCGCTGAGCTCTTCAAACTTGAGTCCGTTCACGTTCATCAGCTCCTGCGAAAAATGACATTTGAAAAGCGCATCTTTAAACGGCACAACGTATAAGTCGCCCAGTTCGTTGGAAGTTGCGGTTTTACTGTCAGACTCACCGGCATTCACACGGTAAGTTTCGTCTTGCGCAAAGCTGTTGAGCGCAGTGAAAAAGATCAATGAAAGAAGTAATTTTCTCATGTTGTTTCCTCTAATCTAACATTCTCAAAACATCGTTGCCATTTGCCCATAGGAGCAAAGTGAGCAACAGCAGCATTCCTGCCAATTGAGCGTATTCCATGAATTTTTCGCCCGGCTTTCTTCCGCTCACAATTTCGTAGAGCAGGAACATGACGTGTCCGCCATCAAGAGCCGGAATAGGCAAGATATTCATAATTGCTAATATGAGAGATAGAAAAGCTGTAAGGTTCCAGAAAGTTCGCCAGTCCCAGGCACTTGGGAAAAGGTTCCCGATAGTACCAAAACCACCGAGCTGACTAACACCTTCTTTACTGAAAATAAGGCTGAACTGATCGATGTAGCCGCCCATTTTGTCAAGTGCTAAATTGTACCCGGCCGGGAAGGCTTCAAAAAAGGAATAATCTTTTTGTGTGAGTTCAAAGAAATTTGTGATGGGCTGATTTCCAACGCCAACCTTGCCATCTTCGCCAACCATTGCAGATAGTGTTACCGGTTCACCATTGCGCTCCACCGTGATCTCGACTTCTTCACCTTTCAAATCCTGAACGGTTTTAGCAAAATCGATGAAGTATTCTGTGTCTTTCCCGTTGACGGCTAGAAACTTGTCGCCCTTTTGGATTCCTGCACTTTCAGCGGGTGAACTGGGAAGCACGGTATCGGCAATGAACGGAATTCTCTCTGTGAAAAGCGATTTTTCTCCAGAGGCCAACATCTTTTGAGCAAACTCATGCGGTACGCGCACTGTGCGGGTCTGACCATTATTTTCAACCGTTACCTCGTTAATTTCCTCGTTTAATAGGAGCTCCTGCGTGATTGTCGCATATGTGTAATCATTTGGTAGCGGCTCACCGTCAATTTCAATTACACGGTCACCGTCTTTGAAGCCGGCTTGTTTAGCCGTCTCGCTCACATGAACACCGTACTTCGCATCTTCAGCGCTGAGGTAAGTTTTTCCCCAGGTCATCATGATCATGGAGTAAATGAAAATGCCCAGGATAACATTTACCGTTACACCGCCCAGCATTACAATAAGCCGCTGCCAGGCCGGTTTGGCTCTGAACTCGTAGTCCTTAGCCGGTTCTTTCATCTGTTCCTTGTCCATGCTCTCGTCAATCATGCCCGAGAGCTTGACGTAACCACCCAGCGGCAGCCAGCCAACACCGTATTCTGTATCGCCTTTTTTGGTTTTAAAAAGCGAAAACCACGGATCAAAAAACAGGTAAAATTTTTCAACTTTAACTCCAAATAGCTTGGCGGGCAGGAAGTGGCCAAACTCGTGCAAAATCACCAATATGGATAAACTCAACAGCAGTTGAGCGGCTTTGATCAAAATATCGTCCATTTTAAAAAATCACGTTATTAAGTGGCAAATGTAGGAACCACAAATCAGTAAACTATTATTTTTATGCCCGCTATGGGTTAAAAATCTATAAACTTAACGCAAAACAGGTAAAGAAAAGTTACAATGAAAAAATTCGCAATAGCAGGTATAGCAGTATTTTTTAGTCTTTTGAGTTTCGGTCAGAACCGAATGACTCCCGAGAAATTATGGGAATTGGGTCGTGTTAGCGGTGAGGTGTTTGTCTCACAATACGATTTAGTTGTTTATAGCGTCACGAAGTACGATGTTGCTAAAAACTCGGGCGGTTCTGACTTGTATGTGCTCAACAACCGCACAGGTCAGGTGAATCAAATTACCGATATGGAAGGATCTGAATATGGTGTTCAGCTCCATCCCAATGGGAAAAGCATCGGTTTTATCAATAGTGGAAAGCTATTTGAAGTTGATTTGAGCGGAATGAATGTTCACACAATGGAAAACCAGGATGTAGCTGTTTCTCATTTCAAGTATTCACCATCAGGAGATAAAATTGCTTTCACAACTGAAGTGAAAGTAAAAGATCCGTTAGTTGCTAAATACCCTGATCTTGGGCGAGCTAATGCTAAAATTTATACTGATTTGATGTATCGTCATTGGGACACCTGGGAAGATGGCTCTTACAGCCACCTGCACATTGCCGATTACAGGGAAGGAGTTATTTCCAACATCAAAGACATTATGCCTGATGAGCCTTACGATGTTCCGGTTAAGCCTTTTCACGGAGCTGAGGACTTCACCTGGAGTCCGGATGGGAAAACGCTGGCTTACGTTTGCAAGAAACTCACCGGAAAAGAATATGCTGAGAGCACAAACACTGACATCTATTTCTATGATGTGAAATCAGGAAAAACCGAAAATGTAACCGAAGCAAATAAAGGTTACGACACTGATCCGCAATTCAATGAAAACGGAACCCTTTTCGCTTGGTTGAGCATGGAGAGAGATGGTTATGAGTCTGATCAAAACGAATTGAAAATTGCTAATACAGATGATATCGAAAATCCTGTAAACATCACTCAAAACTGGGATCGCCAGCTTTTTGGATTTGCTTTTCACGGGAACAATGAGGTGATCATCAATGCAGGTGACGAGGCTACTTACCAGCTTTACAGCATGTCGGCTGCTATTGATAAAAAGGTGAAAGATCTCGATGAAACACGCAAAGCCATAACTTCAGGAGATCACAATATTACAGGTATTGTTGGTGTGGGGCCAACACGAGTAGTGGCTCACAAGTCCACCATGAACCGGGCAAATGAGTTGTACAGTTATAACATTGAATCTGGTGAGGAAAAACAATTGACAAAAGTCAATGACAAAGCCTATTCAAAGATCAAGGAGAGCAAAATTGAAAAACGTTTTATAGAGACCACAGATGGTGAAAAAATGCTGACCTGGGTGATTTATCCGCCAGATTTTGATCCAAAGAAAAAATATCCTACACTCCTTTATTGCCAGGGCGGACCACAGAGTGCTGTTTCGCAGTTTTATTCTTTCCGCTGGAATTTCCAGCTCATGGCGGCTAAAGGGTACATTGTTGTAGCACCAAACCGCAGAGGTTTGCCAACTTTCGGGCAGGAATGGAATGAAGAGATCAGTAAAAACTGGGGCGGACAGGCAATTGACGATTATAAAGCTGCATTTGATGCCGTGATTGAAGAGCCGTATTGCGACAATGAACGCACTGGAGCTGTGGGAGCGAGTTACGGAGGTTACTCGGTTTATTTCCTTGCCGGTAACCACGAAGATCGTTTCAACACGTTTATCTCACACTGCGGATTGTTCAACCTGGAGAGCTGGTACGGTTCTACAGAGGAACTCTTCTTTGCCAACTTTGATATTGGCGGACCTTATTGGGGAAATAATCCACCTGAGAGTTATGAAAAATACTCACCTCACAACTTTGTCGATAACTGGGACAGCCCAATGATGGTCATCCACAGCGGAAAAGATTTTCGTGTTCCATATACGCAGGGAATGGAAGCTTTCCAGGCCGCACAGTTGAAAGGCTTAAAAAGTAAATTCCTCTATTTCCCTGATGAAAACCACTGGATTCTGAAACCGCAAAACGGTTTGCTGTGGCAGCGTGAGTTTTTCTCGTGGTTAGAGGATACGATTGATGGAGAGTAAATAGTTAAATAGTCCCGTGTTCTGATCAGTTTAATGGTCAGAACCCTTCTTTTTGAAATTATTCAACTTTTCTAAAGTTCCAAGCTTTAGAAAAGTTTTCAGAATAGCTTAATTGTTGAATAAAGTATCGCATTTTTATTCGAAAAGCTGGACGAGAATGGATTCAATATATTCATAATATAGTTTTACGAGCTTTCTCAACCTGGACCTTGAATCTCAAAGACCTGCTATATACCACTGACTGATGAGAAGCGACCTACGAATTGAGATTCTGGTTAATTACTTAATAAATAATGGACCGCTTGATTTTTATGGTTTAAACCATCTGAGACGAGGAGGTAGTTTAGTTTTTACACGAAAACAAAACTACGAGCTTAACGGCCTCGGGAACTGACGTGTAGAATTTCAGCAGAGAGAGCGTACATTTTTGCTGTGCTTGAGCTCAGCCTTCGTGTTTTTCTTGAAGAAAAATACGTAAAAGGCGTTTGCGAGTTCAGTAAAAATAGTGATCGACTGCTAGAAATTCGAGCAAAGTTTCCGTTAGCCTTGATCTTTTAGGTGTTTTTGCATCAAGGCAAAAGCACAAGAATATCCGAGAGAAACGAGGATAAGGGATGTAGTTTTCATTGTCCTTTGTCTTGACACAAAGGACGTAAAGGTCAAGTCTCATCAGAGGTGATTTTTCTCCACTTCGTTCCGAAAACCATAGTCGGATTTTGTGCTTCGCGCTTTGTCTTTTTCGTAGTTTGAAACCCTGCAGCAAGTGCGAGGGGCTATAACTTTCTAAGCCTCAACGCTTCGGTTATAGGCAAGAAACTCAAAGACGCGACTACGCACATCCGCTATATATCACTGACTGATGAGACGAAGCCTACGATTTAAGATTTGGGTTTATTGTTTAATTAAGGATCGCTTGTTTTTTTAGTCTCGACCTTGACCCTGAATTCAACCCTTAATAAACGATCCATTTTGCTGTTTTTCGACCAACATTCAATAAATGTTGTTTCAAAGCTATGAATTAAACTCTGTTGTTAAGAGAAAAGCACAATTGGTTCTGACCAGGAACCTAAGCAGTATTCCTGTTCAGTCGTTTTTTCATCAATAAATTGGCGACAACACCGGAGATTACGAGTCCGATACCTACGAACATCGACCAGTTGTGGGAGATGCCAAAAATCGAGTAATCCCAAAACAGCGCGAAGATGATACCCACATATTTCAGTGGGGCTATTTGATTGGCTTCCTCAGCTTGCCAGGCTTTTGTCATGGTTACCTGTGCGAGTTGCGTGAATATACCCATAGCGAGGATGATGAGCCAGTCCCATCCGACAGGCGTTTCCCAGTAAAAAAGTGAAACAACTCCCATGATGGGCGTGGCGATGAGCGGAAAATAAAACACCACCACAACGGGATGGTCAGATCCTTTCACCTTCCCGATCATGTTGTATGCGAGTCCGGCAAAAACAGCGGATACCACCCCGGCAATCATGTATATAAGGTCGATGTCATCGTTGAATCCTTTGATGACGATAATGCCCGCAAAAGAAAGTGCAAAAAAGAGCCATTGAATAGGTTTCATGGGTTCTTTTAATATCCAGATGGCAAATAACGCTGTGAACATCGGGCTGAGGTACTGGATCACGATAGCCGTGGCAATGGGCAGGTTCTGAAGAGTGAAGAAGAAACTGGACAGGGCAATCACGCCAAAGATTCCGCGCAATACCAAATACTTACGCTTGTTGCCGAGCGGATGTACGCCTGCTCTTTTCAAAATGATGAGGCTCAACACCAGCGATACGATGGATCTGAAAAAAACGAGCTCAGTAAAAGGCAAGTGGCTCAAAAACTTCACGCACAACTGCATGAGGCTAAAGCACAAAGCCGATATGAGCATATATTGAACCCCTTTATTCACGAGCGTGCAAAGGTGGGGTTTTTTGTGAATTTTGCAGTGAAGTAGGCGTAATTTCGAGATAAATTACAACTTTGCTGTTCACCAAACACGAAAGCGTTTTGAAAAACAATCCGTCTGTAGCTGTTATTGGAGGAGGAAGCTGGGCATCGGCCATCGTAAAGATGCTCACCAACAATCTCGATCGCGTAAATTGGTGGATGCGAAACGAAAAGAGTGTTGATCACCTCAAAAAGTACCATCACAATCCCAAGTATTTACAATCTGTGGAGTACAACATGGACAAAATTCATGTGAGTACAGATTTAAAGGAGATTATCGACAGCTCAGAGGTGTTGGTAATGGCCACTCCATCGGCATTTATCGCCAATATGTTTGACGATTACCCACGCGATGGGATGGATAAAAAGATCATCATTTCGGCTATTAAGGGAATCGTTCCGGAGTTTAACGCTATCCCGGCCCGTTATTTTCACAAAACGTTCAGAATCCCTTACGAGCAAATCGGGATGATCTCAGGGCCCTGTCACGCTGAGGAAGTTGCGCTCGAACGGTTGTCGTACATTACTGTTGCTTGTCCTGATCAGGACATAGCGGCTAATTTTGCCAAAATGCTGGATTGCCGTTACATCAAAACTTCAATTTCTGATGACTTGTTCGGAACCGAGCTCTCGGCAGTTTTAAAAAATGTGTACGCTATAGCGAGCGGTATTTACAGCGGACTCGGATACGGAGATAACTTCCAGGCGGTTTTGGTTTCTAATGGAATCCAGGAAGCGGAACGATTCATCGATGCTGTAAACCCGATTCACCGCGATGTGTTGACATCAGCTTATCTGGGTGACCTGCTCGTGACGGCTTATTCTAAATTTTCGCGTAACCGCACTTTCGGATTTATGATCGGGAAGGGGTACTCTGTCAAAACAGCTCAGCTCGAAATGGACATGATCGCAGAGGGTTATTACGCTGTAAAAAGCATTATGGCCATCAACGAGAAATTTGATGTGGATTTGCCTATTTGCCAGGCGGTTTATCACGTGATCTACGAAAAGATTTCTCCTGTTATTGAAATGAATATTCTGGCGGATAAGCTCAGTTAGTTTATCGTTTAAAGTTTAGTGTTTAAGAGGTTTAATTCCTTGATGATTGTTTTTTAAACCATTTAGAAATGAAGAGTCATTGAGGGTGTGTAATTTCTAAATGCATAATCTGAGACTGGGAAATGACTCAGCTTTGACTTTGTATTTAATTATACTACTGAGTATCACAGTGTAATTCTCAGTGTTTCACAGGGTGTTTTTTGAGTTTAACTTATAGCTACAAAGACACCAGGACACAAGGTGCTTCTTTAATCTTCGTGAGCTTTGTGATTTCTTTGCGAGCTTCGTGATCCTGAATCAAACCTCCAAACCTCCAAACACCAAACCCACCAAATTCATTTACCCAAAAAGATCAGCGAAAACTTCACCGATTTGCTTCACCATTTTGATCTTGATGTCGTAGTCTTTTTGGTCGATGCCTTTTTTGTTGTACGAGCTGATGTAGATCTTTTCAAAGCCGAGTTTTTCAGCTTCGCTGATTCGTTGATCGCAGCGTGTCACGGGTCTTATTTCTCCTGACAGTCCAACCTCGGCAGCAAAGCAGTAATTAGCACTTATCGGCATGTCGGCATTGGAGGATAACACGGAACAAACCAGGGCCAAGTCAATGGCCGGATCATCCACTTTTATTCCGCCCGCGATGTTTAAAAACACATCCTTCGAAGCGAGCTTGAACCCACAGCGTTTTTCCAGTACAGCCAAAAGCATTGAGAGTCTGCGGAGGTCAAATCCCGTAGCAGATCGTTGCGGAGTACCGTATGCGGCTGTACTCACCAGAGCCTGTGTTTCAATCATCATAGGGCGCAGGCCTTCCATTGTTGCGGCAATAGCTGTTCCGCTGAGCGACTGATCGCGGTTACCGATGAATATCTCTGACGGATTACGCACTTCCCGCAAGCCGCTTCCTTCCATTTCGTAAATCCCCAACTCGTTGGTCGATCCAAAGCGGTTTTTTACGGATCTGAGCAAGCGATAAATGTGATTGCGATCGCCTTCAAACTGCAAGACACTATCTACCATGTGCTCCAGTATTTTTGGACCGGCAATGTGTCCTTCCTTGTTGATGTGCCCGATGAGAAAAACGGGAATGTTGCTCTCTTTGGCAAAACGCAACAGTTCAGCCGTACACTCGCGCACCTGGCTCACGCTTCCCGGAGCACTTTCTATCAGTGAGGTGTGTAGCGTTTGAATAGAATCCACAATCAGGATGTCAGGCGCTACATTCTTGATGTGCTTGAAAATCGTGTCGAGTGACGTTTCGGCCAGTAAAAAAGTATCGGCAGTTTCTTTTCCCATTCGCTGGGCGCGCATTTTGATTTGCTGCGGACTCTCTTCACCTGAAATATAAAGCACTTTTTTTCCCGGTAGCGAAACGGCTATTTGCAGCATCAACGTTGACTTCCCAATTCCGGGCTCACCGCCTATAAGCACGAGCGAACCCGGGACGATACCTCCTCCCAAAACGCGATCGAGCTCGTTGTTGTTGGTTGAAATACGCGGCAGGTTTTCCGTTTCAATTTCGGTCAGAGACAGCGGTTTGGCAATGGTGTCGTTAGTCGATTCGGTTCTGACCGAAGCGCGTTTTTTGTCTTTTTTCGTGATAACTTCCTCTACAAAAGAGTTCCATTCGCCACAGCTGGAGCAGCGTCCAACCCATTTTGGCGATTGTGCACCGCAGTTTTGACAGATGAAAACGGATTTCGTTTTGGCCATGCCGCTAAGGTAAATCTATTGGTTTGAATCCAATATCTTTTGCTCTAAAGATGTGGTGGAGTAGCCCGGTAAAAAGGCGATTGCCTCCACTTTTCCGCCATTCTCTTTCACATGGTCAGATCCCACGATATAGCGTTTATCATTTTGGTCAGAGCATTGGGGGTCGTAGTCGCCACCTTTTACCAAAACATTTGGTGTGAGTTTTTTGATGAGATCAAAAGGTGTTTCTTCATCGAAAATGATGACAGCATCCACAAAAAAGAGTGCCGCCAGAATGGTTGCACGCTGATCCTGATCTTTGATGGGCCTGGCCGGACCTTTATTCAGCGTTTTCACCGATGCATCGCTGTTGAGTCCCATCACCAGCTTTGTACCCAAATCGGCAGCTTTTGAGAGGTAGTCGATGTGGCCTTTGTGCAAGAGGTCAAAAACGCCATTCGTGAACACGACTGTCTCGCCCTGCGACTTCCATTCGGCTACGGTTCTGACCGCAACCGACTTATCCATGATTTTATGCCTGAGCTGCTTTGAGTTTGTCATTTTTCCATCGGTTAAACGGTGAAATTAAAGCAAATGACAGCGCACCCAAAATGAGGATAAGAATCGTTTGAGCTGTCCACACAATCCAGCCAAAGGCTCCTGCTGTGTTTTTGTCCACTTCGTAGAGTACTAAAATCGCCTGTACTGCGAGCGGGTAAGCTCCAATTCCGCCATTTGTCACTGCGATAGTGATTCCGCCCAGGGCAAAGCCTGTGAGAACACCCGCAATTGGAACGTTTGATGTTTCAGGGAGAGCGAAGAAGCACAGGTAAAACATCATGAGGTACATCAGCCAAATAAAAAGTGTGTGCCCGATGAATGCCCACTTCTTCTTCATGGTATAAATACTGAGCATTCCGTCAACAATTCCTTTGAGGGTTTTTTGAATGGTTTGTATGAATTTGTTTTCTGATTTGATGCGGTAAATGAAAACGAGTGATCCAATTCCGCCAACCAGTAAAACAACTAACAATACGAGGATCGTTGTAC
Source organism: Salibacter halophilus (assembly GCF_008806325.1). GTDB lineage: Bacteria > Bacteroidota > Bacteroidia > Flavobacteriales_G > Salibacteraceae > Salibacter > Salibacter halophilus. Next base: position 15,351 of record NZ_WACR01000006.1, on the reverse strand, counting down.
CGGATATTTTACCAAAGACAGATGCCAGTATTTCGTTCAGTAGATCTTGTATGACTTCGTACTGTAGAAAAATTACGGTGAGGATGGTTGTCATGAGAATGAGTGCATCGGCAACGCGTTCAGCGATAACCGTTCCAAGCAGTTTTTCAAATGGGATGTTTTCGTACTTGCGCGCAATTCCGCAACGCGATATTTCACCTAGCCTTGGAACAGCCAGGTTGATGAGGTAACCGATCATCACAGCGAAAAAGCTGTTGGTGAAATTGGGCTTGTAACCGAGCGGAGCCAATGTGAATTTCCATCGGTAAGCGCGGCTCATGTGACTGAGGGTAGCTGCTACTAGTGAGAGCCAAACCCAGCTATAATTGGCGCGCTCAAAGGCGTCCATTATTTCTGTTTTGTCTTTAGGTGTTAGTGTGGAGTAAAAATACCACACGAGAAAAAGACCAAAACCCAGCGGTATGGCGATTTTCAAAAATCCGGTGAGGTACTTTTTCATAAAATAGTGTTGTTAGGTTTTCAGTGTGTTGTTTGTTTCGTCTGGAAAGATAACAGAAGGTTTGAATTTTTTTGCCTCTTCAAACTCGAGTTGAGCATAAGATATGATAATGATAATATCGTTCACAGCTACTTTTCTCGCAGCCGGACCGTTGAGGCAAATTTCACCACTTCCGCTCTCGCCCTTGATCACATAGGTTTCGAGACGTTCACCATTATTGATGTTTACGATTTGCACTTTTTCGCCTTCAATAATGTTTGAGGCTTTCATCAAATCCTCATCAATCGTAATACTGCCGATGTAATTGAGATCGGCTTGTGTAACCTTAACGCGGTGAATCTTAGATTTTACAACTTCAATAAGCATAGCTAAATACCCTGATAAATAAAGTGCGCAAAAGTAACGATTAATTCAGGTCGATGTTATCAATCAGGCGCACATTTCCGGCAAAAGCTGCTATGAATGCGCGAGCCGGAACATCGATTGAGCCACTCAATAATTCCATCGTTTTGGTGTCGGCAATATTGAAATATTCCAGATCAAACATCTCCTGTTGATCAAAAGTCTCTTTGACAGCTTTTTCGATTTCTTCAACCGTTTTTCCCTTTTCTTTCAGATCACGGGCCATGAGAAGCGATTTGTAAATAATTGAGCCTTTCTCCATTTGTTCATCAGTGAGTCGCTCATTGCGGGAACTTTTTGCAAGTCCGTTCGCTTCGCGTTCAATAGGGCAGCCCACAACATTGACATCCAATCCTTCAAGCTCAGCCATTTTGCGAACGACCAAAACCTGTTGGTAATCCTTTTCGCCAAAATAAGCATTGTTTGGTTCTATGATCTCGAAGAGCTTATTAACGACAGTTCCAACTCCATCGAAGTGCCCGGGTCTGAACTCACCCTCCATTTTCGTTGCTAAAGAACCAAAAGGGTAAGATTTGGACTTTTTGCCTTCGGGATACATGTCGTCATCAGTTGGTGTGAAAACCACATCGCATCCGGCAGACTCCAAATATTTGATGTCGCGATCCAGTGTTCGCGGATATTTTTCGAGATCCTCAGGGTTGTTGAATTGAGTGGGGTTTACGTAAACGCTAACCACTGTGATGTCATTGTCACTTGCTGATCTTTCAACAAGAGCCAGGTGGCCACTGTGCAGAGCCCCCATAGTGGCAACAAAACCGATCGATTGATTATTCGCCTGTGCGTTTTGCACAACCGATTGCATTTCTTTCTTTGTTCTACAAACTTTCACGCTTCACTAAATTTAGTCAATTGTATTGACAGAGCGCAGGGCAAAGTGGGCAAAACTAATTGAAAACTTGATTTACAAGCCATTTATGCTTAATTTTGTGCGAATTTTTTGATAAAGAAGGTATAATATGAGTAAGCCAAGAATTTTGTTTGTGTCGCAGGAAATAACCCCCTACCTTCCTGAAAACCAAATGTCAAGCGTAGGGCGAAATTTGCCACAGGGAATACAGGAAAGAGGAAAAGAGATTAGGACGTTTATGCCGAGATTTGGCGTAATCAACGAAAGACGCCACCAACTCCACGAAGTAATTCGCCTATCGGGAATGAACTTAGTGGTAAATGATTTTGATCATCCATTGATTATCAAGGTGGCATCTATACAGCCGGCACGCATGCAGGTTTACTTCATTGACAATGAAGAATTCTTTCACCGCAAAGCAACATTTCAGGATAAAGAAGGAAACTTCTTTGACGACAATGATGAGCGCTCGATCTTTTTCGTTCGCGGAGTGCTCGAAACAGTTAAAAAACTAGGTTGGTCTCCTGATATTATTCACTGTCACGGTTGGATGACTGCATTGTTGCCAACTTACCTCAAAACAGTTTACAAAAACGATCCGCTGTTCAACGATACACAAGTTGTTTACAGCGTTTATGATCAACATCCCGAGAAAAAGATCGATGATGAAATGATCAACAAAGTGAAGTTTGACGGAATTGAGCACGATGAAATTTCAGTAATTGAAAAAGCTGAATACAACAACCTTCACAAATTAGCAGTTTCACATGCCGATGCAGTAATCAAAGGATCTGAAAATGTGGATAAAGGTGTTGAGAAGGCAATTAAAGAAGCTGATAAACCGTTCCTCGACTATCAAGACGAAGAATCATACATTGATGCATACTCAGAATTTTATGACAAAATACTCGATGAAAAATCGGTTCTTGCCGATTAAGAGCATTACTACCATAATGTCACAGGCAAAAGGGGTATTCGTTTACCCCTTTTCCATTTTATTAATTCTCGTAGCACTCTCGTCCTGCAAAAAAGACAACAAAGTTGGAGGCGAGCTACAACCCGATAGTGACAAGGTATCCGGTAATGTTGTGGATACATTTTCGATCAGGGCAAAAACTGTAAAAGTGGATTCAGTTCGTTCTGATGAAGGTTTTAGATCACTTCTCGGTGAATATTACGACCCAGTTTTTGGTCCCACCAAAGCGAGTCTGTTTTTGCAGTATCGCCCATCACAGGTTCAGGTTGACTTTGGTGATCCAAACAACCTCACATTGGATTCGCTTGTAATGTCACTCCCTTTCACAGTCGGAACCTCATATTACGGTCGAAATAGTTTGAGAGCAAACAATTTGGATCGCGTTTCATTTAAGATATATCGAGCTACAACGAATGTTTTCGCTTCAGATTCAGTTTATTCAAACGGTACAATCAGAAGCACTAGTGGAGTAAAGCAGTTCACTTACGATGAGAATAATCCCGTTGGTGAAGCAACGATTTATACTCCAAATGCCCAGGATACTCTTGAAATTGGAAGTAATACTGAGCCGCCACAATTGCGCATAAAGCTCGATTCAACTTTTGGTCAGCAGCTATTAACTGCAGGAGCAGGAGTTTACGATAATCAATTAGCTTTTATTCAGTATCTCAACGGACTTGTTATTGTTCCAGAAGACAACAATTATTTCCTGGATGCTGGTCAAATCATGTTTATCGATCCCGAGTCATCATTTAATCGCATGACAATGCATTACCGTATTGATGACGGAGCGGGTCAAAATGCAGAAACATACGAGTTCGTGTTGAACGATTCCAGTTCTTATTTCAACCTCTACGAACACGATTACAGCATGGCTCCCTTCCAAATGAACCTTGACGATTATGAAGGTGGACGAGAAAAACTCTACCTCCAGGCGATGGGAGGCACACGGGTAACACTTGAAATACCGCATATCGAGAACTTCTTTGATGATTTTGAAGGAGGTGTAATCATCAACCGCGCAGAGCTATTACTGCCGGTAGAGCAAAATGATGGATACAATCGCATAGCTCAATTGAGTATTGGTCAGTTTGATTCATCCCGCACCTTGTTCACAATCCCAGATGCTGTTGAAGGAACATCACACCTCGATGGTTTTTATGATACCACAAATACACGTTACCGCTTCAATGTGACGCGTTATGTACAAAACCTGTTTCTCAATTACGAGTCGGGTGAAAATGCTAAATTTGAAGTCGCGTTGCTAGCTTCTGGGGAAGGTGTCAACGCAACACGCTCGGTGTTAGCGGGCTATGACCCTACATCTGGCGCTAAACCTAAAATGAAAATTATTTACACCCCTGTAAATTAATCTGCCTTATGTGTGGAATTGTTGGTTATGTGGGTAGCCAGGAGGCATACCCAATCTTAATAAAAGGATTAAAAAGACTTGAATACAGAGGTTACGACAGTGCCGGAGTAGCCATTGTAGATGAAGATGATATTAATCTCATCAAGTGCAAAGGCAAAGTTGCTGATTTGGAGAATAAAGCTAATGGTCAGAACCTAAAAGGTACGCTGGGCATTGGTCACACCCGCTGGGCAACTCACGGACCGCCAAATGATGTCAACTCGCATCCGCATTACTCTCAAAGCAAAAATCTCGCGATCATTCACAACGGGATCATCGAAAACTACGATGCCCTCAAAAAAGAATTGGTCAACCAGGGATACCGTTTTGAAAGTGAAACAGATACTGAGGTTCTGATCAATTTCATCGAAATGGTGAGAGAAGCTGAAGACCTCAAACTGGAAGATGCTGTTCGTGTTGCCCTCAATCAGGTTGTGGGCGCTTATGCTATCGCAATTGTTGAGCGTGGAAACACAGACAAGATTGTACTCGCTAAAAAAGGTAGTCCGCTCGTTGTTGGAATTGGAGACGATGAGTTTTTCATCGCTTCAGATGCAACTCCCTTTGTAGAATACACGAAAAATGCAGTTTACCTCGAAGATGAGGAAATGGCTGTAATAGAGCGTGGAAAAAAACTCGAGATCAAGAGCATCACAGATAATAAATCGATCGACCCTTACATCCACGAGCTTCAAATGCATCTCGAAGAAATCGAAAAAGGTGGATACGATCATTTCATGCTCAAAGAAATTTTTGAACAACCCCGCTCAATTCGCGATACACTTCGCGGTAGATTACTTCCCGATGAAGGAATTATTTCAATGTCGGGTGTAAAAGAATACGGTGCAAAATTTGAAAACGCGAGTAGAATTCTGTTTGTGGCTTGTGGTACTAGCTGGCATGCAGGTTTGGTTGCAGAATACATGTTTGAAGAGTTTGCTCGCATTCCCGTTGAAGTTGAGTACGCATCTGAGTTTCGCTATCGCAACCCGATTATCACTGAAGATGATGTTGTAATCGCGATTTCACAATCAGGAGAAACGGCTGATACGTTGGCCGCAATCGAGTTGGCGAAGAAAAAAGGAGCTACAATCTTTGGAATATGCAATGTAGTGGGCTCTTCAATTGCTCGCGCTTCACATGCCGGAGCTTATACGCATGCCGGACCTGAGATTGGTGTAGCATCGACAAAAGCATTTACCGCTCAGGTTGCCGTGTTGGCTTTGATCGCGTTGGAGATCGGGCGCAGAAAAGGTGCTCTGACCGAGAGTAGATTCAGATCACTGATCAGCGAGCTGGATCAAATTCCCAAGAAAGTTGAGCAAATGCTCGAAAGTGAAGATATGACTGTAAGCATTGCAGAAATGTACAAGGACGTATCGAACTTTCTTTACCTGGGAAGAGGGTATAATTTTCCCGTTGCTCTAGAAGGTGCTTTGAAATTGAAAGAAATTTCGTATATTCACGCTGAAGGTTATCCGGCTGCTGAAATGAAGCACGGACCCATCGCGTTGATCGATGAAAACATGCCTGTGGTTGTTATTGCCACTAAAAACGGACAGTATGAAAAAGTTGTGAGCAATATCCAGGAGATAAAAGCTCGTAACGGAAAAATCATTGCTGTTGTGAATGAAGGTGATGAAACCATTAGAGAAATGGCCGATCATGTTATTGAAATACCAGATACTGATGAGGCGTTTACGCCTTTGATAACGACTATACCGCTTCAGTTACTCTCCTATCACATTGCTGTGATGAGAGGCTGCAATGTAGATCAACCGCGAAACTTAGCGAAATCAGTAACGGTTGAGTAATCGTTCGCTTTTTTAAGTTAAAGAGGAAAAGCTGGTTCTTTTTAGAGCCGGCTTTTTTTGGCTCTGACCATTACGAATGAGCTTTCTCTTCTGATGTTGTCTCGTTTTGTTTTGAGAGGCTCTCAGAGAAAAACTTTCTGTGAAAGAGTAGTATCATACCAACTCCAACTGAAATAGCTGTATCAGCAATGTTGAAAATAGGTCTGAAAAAGATGAAGTGATCGCCACCAACAACCGGAACCCAATCGGGGAAAAAGCCGCTGATGAGCGGGAAATATAACATGTCTACAACTTTTCCGTGCATCCATGTTCCGTATCCGCCACCTTCAGGAAATAACTGGGCAATGCTGTAATAGCTGTCACTGAAAATAACTCCGTAAAATACTGAATCGATGATATTTCCGAGCGCACCGGCCAGAATAAGCGTTACGCCAATAATAGCACCTTTTGGAGCACCTTCTTTTGAAATCCTTACAATGTAGCGAGCGATAAAGAAAACGGCTACAATGCGGAAAAGTGTGAGAAATAATTTGCCGTAATCACCGCCAAACTCCATCCCGAAAGCCATTCCGGGATTTTCAGTAAAGTGAATAATAAACCAGTCGCCCAGTACCGAGAACTCTTCGTTCAGGTACATATTGAGCTTGACCATGAACTTTGAGATCTGGTCGATAAGTAAAACTCCCAGTAGTACTAGTACCGGGAGTCGAAATCGTTTTATATTTTTAGCCAAACTGATTGATGTTGCGGTTGACAACAATTATTGCATGCGTTTAGCTTCAATGCTAAGCGTTGCGTGAGGAACTACTCTCAATCGATCTTTTGAAATGAGTTTTCCTGTCTTACGGCAAATGCCATAGCTTTTGTTTTCAATGCGTACCAATGCAGCTCTAAGGTGTTTGATGAACTTTTCCTGGCGAGCAGCTAACTGAGCAGTTTCTTCACGAGAAAGTGTGTCAGATCCATCTTCCATCATTTTGAAAGTGGGAGATGTATCATCAGTACCATTGTTGTTGTGTGAAATACTCGCGTTGAGTAGTTCGAGATCTTTTTCGGCTTCAGCGATTTTTTTCTCAATTATGTCTTTGAACTCAGCGAGTTCAGCATCGCTATATCTGCTTTTTTCTTTTGTTTCCATACAGCGGAAATGTTTTTATAGGTTGTTAAGTTTTCTCAATTCTAAATTTACAGGTGAGGTCTTCATTTAACTCGCTTTCATGAACGTTATTGCCTGAAAGTGAGTCGACAAAATTTAGCTCATCTGCTAATGTTTCCGCGCAAATATAATCGAAATTATCATTTACTGCAGCGGATAACAATTCTTGTGATTCCACGGTTATTACAATGCGGTCTGTTACGTCCAAACCACTGTCTTTACGCAGGTTTTGAATGCGGTTTACTAATTCACGTGCAATTCCCTCGTAGCGCAATTCATCGTTCAACTGAATGTCGAGCGCAACGGTAATTCCGTTTTCTGTCATAACGAGCCAACCCGGAATGTCGTCTGTCGAAATTTCAACATCGTCAGTTGTAAGAGTGATATTTTCACCCTGAACTTGGATTTGGATCTGACCATTGCGTTCTAACTCGTTGATATCTTCCTGCTCAAATTGATTGACAGCAGCCGCAATACCCTTCATCAGCTTGCCGTATTTTGGACCAAGCGCTTTGAAATCGGGCTTGATCTGTTTCACCAAAACGCCTTTTGTATCATTGAGGAATTCGATTTCCTTGATGTTCGTTTCCGTTTTGATGAGGTTAGCCACATCGCTCAGTTGGCGTTCAAAGGTGTCGTTCAGAACCGGAACCATGATCTTTTGTAATGGCTGGCGAACCTTGATACTCTCTTTCTTGCGAAGAGCGAGAATCATTGAAGATACTTGCTGTGCGATCGACATGCGCTCTTCGAGATCGGTGTCAATTTCACTTTCAACAACCTCAGGCATGAAGGCGAGATGAACACTTTCCTGATCTTCTTTTCCGGTAACGTTATTCAGATCGCGGTACAATTGCTCTGCATAAAACGGAGCGATTGGCGCAGCCAGTTTTGCAACTGCTGTGAGGCATTCGTAAAGTGTTTGATAAGCTGCAATTTTATCCTGACCGTAATCGCCTCGCCAAAAACGTTTACGACTGAGACGTACGTGCCAGTTCGACAGGTTTTCAACGACAAATTCCTGAATCAATCGGCCTGCTTTTGTGGGCTCGTAATCAGCATATGCCGCGTCAACTTCTTTAATAAGTGAGTTGAGTTTTGAGATTACCCAGCGATCGATCTCAGGACGGTCTTTGATGTCTATTTTATCCTCGCTGTAAGTAAAGCCATCAACGTTGGCGTAGAGCGAGAAGAAAGCATATGTGTTTTGAAGAGCTCTGAAGAACTTGCGTTTCACTTCATTAACTCCTTCGAGATCAAACTTGAGGTTATCCCACGGCTGAGCATTCGTGATCATATACCAGCGAATAGCATCTGTGCCGTATTTTTTCATAGCTTCAAATGGTTCAACGGCATTGCCGAGACGTTTTGACATCTTTTGTCCGTTCTTGTCGAGAACGAGACCGTTTGAAACGACATTCTTGTAAGCTACGCTATCAAAAATCATCGACCCGATGGCGTGCAACGTGAAGAACCAACCACGAGTTTGATCAACTCCTTCAGCGATGAAGTCGGCCGGGTAAGACTGGTTCTGATCGATAGCTTCTTTGTTTTCAAATGGATAGTGATGTTGTGCGTAAGGCATTGAACCGGAATCAAACCAAACGTCAATCAGATCCTTTTCACGCGTCATCGTTTCTCCCGATTTGCTCACGAGTTTTAGATCATCAACATAAGGACGATGAAGATCAATTTGATCGTAATTCGATTCATCCATATTACCGGGCTTGAAGTCAGCGAGCGGATTGTTGTCCATCACTCCGGCTTCAACGGCTTTGTCGATTTCGTCTTTCAGTTCTTCAACTGATCCCACGACTTTTACTTCGTCACCTTCTTCAGTTGTCCAAACAGGGAGCGGAATTCCCCAGTAGCGTGAGCGGGATAAATTCCAGTCGTTGAGGTTTTCGAGCCAATTCCCGAAACGGCCTTCACCGGTTGCTTTTGGTTTCCAGTTGATCGTTTTGTTGAGCCCGATCATTTGATCCTTCATCTCAGTTGAGCGGATGAACCACGAATCGAGCGGATAGTAAAGAACCGGCTTATCGGTACGCCAGCAATGCGGATAGCTGTGCGTGTACTTTTCAACGTTAAAGGCGAGCCCTTCCATCTTGAGTTTGATGGAAATGCGCTCGTCAACACTCAAATATTTATCGATGTTCTTGATGACATCTTTTAAATAGGTTTGTTGTTTTTTGAGAGCTTCCTCTTTTTCCTCATCGGTGAGGTACTCCTCTTTGACGTATTCGCCACCAATTCCAAAAACATCATCTTTTACGGTTTCCAGGAACTTACCCTGTAAATCAACGAGCGGACCAGGGTTGCCGTTTTTGTCTTCCACGAGCATTGGTGGAACACCGGCTTCTTTTGCTACGCGGGCATCATCGGCACCAAATGTTGGAGCGGTGTGAACGATTCCGGTACCGTCTTCGGTAGTGACAAAGTCGCCCGGAATTACACGAAAAGCATCATCCGGATTTTCCATCGGTTTGGCGTATGGAAGTAGTTGCTCGTAGTTCGTGCCCACGAGGTCTTTACCTTTGAACGATTCTGCGATGTAAAACGGAATCTTTTTGTCGCCTTTTTGGAAAGCTACAACGCCTTCAAGCGTATCGACCTGTTGGAATTTCTTTCCGAGGACGTTTTTGACAAGGTCCTTAGCCAACACGATAAATATTGGCTCGTGCGTGTATTGGTTGAAGGTTCTGACCAGAACATAATCGATTTTTTCACCTACGGTCAGAGCCGTGTTTGAGGGTAATGTCCAGGGAGTAGTAGTCCATGCCAGCAAATAGAGATTACCTTCTTCATAAGCAGCTTTAAGAGCCGGTACCTTGAAAGTTGAATCGGCAACTTTAAACTGTGCTATGATTGTTGTGTCCTTAACATCGCGGTAGCAGCCGGGCATGTTGAGCTCGTGCGAGCTGAGTCCGGTTCCGGCTTTTGGCGAATAAGGCTGAATGGTGTAACCCTTGTAGAGCAAGTTCTTTTCGTGAAATTGCTTGAGCAACCACCACACTGTTTCGATGTATTTTGTTTTGTAGGTGATATACGGATCGTCCATATCTACCCAGTACCCCATTTTTTCTGTGAGGTTGTTCCAGATATCAGTATAGCGCATTACCGCTTCGCGGCAGGCTTTGTTGTAATCAGCAATGGAGATTTTGTCCCCGATGTCTTCTTTGGTGATGCCCAGTTCTTTTTCAACACCCAGCTCAACGGGGAGGCCATGTGTGTCCCAGCCAGCCTTGCGTTTTACCTGTTTGCCTTTCATCGTTTGATAGCGGCAAAAAAGGTCTTTGATGGTGCGGGCCATCACGTGGTGGATGCCCGGTTTTCCGTTAGCAGAAGGAGGCCCTTCGTAAAACACGAATGGGTCAGAACCGGAGCGTTCTTCAACCGACTTTTCAAAGATGCGGTTGTTCTTCCAGAATTCGTTTATTTCATCTGCAACCTCTGTGAGGTTTAACTGCTTGTATTCGTTGAATTTCGCCATGATTTGGACTTTGTCCTAAAAATGCGAGCAAAGGTAAAATTTTGACGGGATTGCGCGGGGGAGAAAAAAGAATGTCCTTTATGTAATTGTGAATTTACGGTATTTACCGTATTGATTTCGCTCAGCGGGTAAGTCACTTTTGTTTTAGTGAAAACCCCAAAACATATCAACATGAGACTTGCCGGAATTTTCTTGATGTTTATTTTTAGTAGTTGTCTTTCTTATAGCCAGGCCGATTGGAGCTCTGTAGATTTTACTGATGAGTACAAAGGTAAATTCAAAATAAGCGGAGGATCAGCCAAGAGGTTGAAGAAATATCCACTCTTCGTTTCAGATTATGCCGTTTCACAGGCAACGCTGATGAAAGGAAGCGAAACAAGTGCCACGAAAGGAGTTTTTTCTGAGGTTTCAATTGAAGGACTCACACAGGAGAGCTACCAGCAGATGGTCAATCAACTTTACTCTGAATTAATTAAAGAACTCGAGTCGGCAGGATTGACGATTGATAAAGGCGATCGGGTTTTGCGATCTGATTATGTGCAAAAACGCGTTTCTAAAGATAAGGATAATGAAGTCATCGGCTCTACGGGAAATTCAGAGCCGGTAGCAGATAAAAAGAATGTTACAGAAGGAACGCTACCCGGCTACGGAGCTTTTGCCGTGATCAGGGATCTGACCTTTAGGCCGCAAGACAAGAATGTATGTTACACCACAAATATTATCAAAGAAGGTAATTTTGATATGAAGGTGTCGTCAAAGTCTGAAACAAATCTGTTGTCGATCAACTTTATGGTGAGCTTTGCCAACTTTGATGGTGGTAGAGGGTATAAAGATGTAAAGCTCGAGACCGAACCCGCACTTGCAATCAAGGCAGATGTCAAGTTGATTACAACCAACGGGTCTTTTAATAAGGTCTATTACAAGAAAACCGTTTGGGGTGGTAAAGACTGGGCTACGAATCTCAGTAAAGTAAACGATAACAACGGGGCAGCACAGTGGCTTGGACTGGCGAGATCGGCTGGTTATGTCATGAATGCTGATAATGAAAAGTACATTAGCGAATTACAGGCTATTCTTTCAGCTTTTCAAAAAGATATTGTGAGAGGAATAAAAAGTGAACTGTAATAAAGGCGGTTTTGTTTTCGGTCAGAACCAAAAGGGGTAGTATCAAAACCGTAAAAATGATGGGGGGGTCCGATGTTAAAAAGTTAGATAGCTGATTTATAAAGGTTAACATCGTGCAATCACGTATCTTTTTGATCTTCAAAACGTCTTTTGATATAAGCCCTTTTATGTTTTACAGGGAATGATTGTATTGTTTAACCAGATAGCCAATCAAATAATTGCTTCCCATAATTACCAGTATGGATTACTTGTGGGAAGTAAATACTATTAGCTTTAACTTGCTAAGCTGTTTTTTGTAGATAAAAAATAAAGTCATGCATTATTGCTAATAAACAGCATCATAGAATGACGACTACAACATTCTCAGATATACATGACTTGAGGCTAAATTTCAACAAGTTTCATCACTTGAGCGAATTAAAGTTAAGTGTAATGAATAACTGCACGCTCATATGGGGTGCAGGATACCTGAGTTCAAAGCAAAAAGTCGATTTATTTACTGATCACCGGATCAAACTTAAAACCCCATGAGGAGCAATCAAAAGGATTTTGAACCTTTTCCTTTTATGTTCAAAAAGTAGCGAAAAAGGATTGAAACACTCATTTCTCAATTGTGCGACCATATGATGATTAAAAGAAACTACGCAAAAACATTCAGCGGGCTAGCAACAAGAATGATATGCAAAATGACTGCTATTACAGCATTGCAGCTTATTAACCATCAAGACGACAGACATATCAATCACATTAAACATGCTCTCGGATCTTCAAACTAAAACCGCTAAAAGGGCTAAACCAGTATTTTTATAGATTTAACAGATGAAGCCAGAAATGATCAATTCTTGAAAGTCACTAAATAGAATGTTAGCCTTATAACCAGTAGACATAATAAAATATAACGATCAGGTTACTTAATAAGGGCAATCCAAAATAAAATTTAAAATAGAAGGCAAAAAGATTGCAAAAATAAGTAAAAAAAGTAACAGCTCTTAAATTTACTTACATTCGTATCAAGCTAAAACATGATGTACTCATACACATCAAAACCTTACAAGATTAATCTTGTAAGGTTTATTTCAAATGTTTAAAGGCATTAAAGATATAAATGTTTACTTTCAAGATTGAACACTCACTCTAAGGTTTAGTTATGTTTAATCGAGATTGTTAGGTTAAACAACCTCATTTTAATGAGGTTGTTTTTTTATTTAAATATTTGAACTATATTTTATTGTTTTTTTCTTTTAAAAAATGACAATCAAAAATAGTTTAATGTAAAAGAACTGCTTACATGATGATAATTCTACAGCTAAAAAATAGGATAAAAAGTCCGAAATAACTTTTAAAAACCCTGGAAATCGATATATTATAGGTATAAAACTAAACATTTCTCCAGTTATGACTTCCTGGGCTGAATCAATTTTACGAAAATTTTTGATCCCATTCACCTGCACTTTTAAGGAAAAGTAAACCGTGCCCGCATTAAATCGCATCTCGCAGTAGTTTTGGCTCTTTGCAAAGTTCAAAATGTTAATTTAAGCAAACTCTCCACTGGCTTTGAAACTGCAGGTAAAACCACAGCAGAATCTTCGATGCGTAGACTTGAGCGGTTCATTGCTGAGTAAGCATTGGACACCGATCTTATTGCAAAGATGATTATGAAGTTGATCCCGTTTGAAGATCCCTACCATTTGTTGATGGACTTAACCGAATGGGACTTTGGTACGTTCCGGATTAATAATCTGGCTTTGGGTATTGTCTACAAAGGCTGTGTATTCCCTGTACTCTTTACTATGCTCCTCCCTAAAAATGGAAACTCTAATACAGATGAACGTGTACACTTATCGAGCGCTTTATCCACCCTTTTGGACGCGAAGCCATATGGTCATTGTTGGCCTACAGGGAATTTGTAGGAAACAAATGGGTCAAATACTTTAATGGTATCAAAGTTAAAGCTTCACACCTGTTTAGTCAATTGATAGTGGGTGAAAAAACCTGGAAGGAAAAGTCGCTGGTCGTATGTGAGGTAAAATGTTACCTGACAGCCTGTAAGGTCAATGGTCGAAATAACAAGCCAGAACTCCAACTTATCATTTCCTATGATCAGGAAACCTGTTCCATTAAAGAGTATGAGAACCGCTGGCAAATTGAGACTATGTTCAGGGGAATGAAGTCCAGCGGGTTAAACCTGGAACATACGCACTTAAAACATATCCAGAGCATGTGGCACGGCTGTTTGCCCTGGTTATGATTGCATAAACATGGGCATATAACAGGTGCCTAAGTGCATGACACACTCCGAAAGATACCTGTAAAATCACATGGCCGCAATGCCAAAAGCTATATGAAATATGGACTGGAATTTTAAACACAGGTTTTTCTAAACCCTCTTAGAGCATAAAAAAATAATGTATTTAAAGTTTGATTATGACTTAGGACTTTTGGTTTAAAAATGATCAGTGTTATTGTTGAAAAAAAGTAATTATAATTACAAAAAAAAATGCTGTTATATCACTTTATATCACATTTTTAATTTCTATTTCTTCCAATTGTTTAATGGTATAATGATTTAGTGAAATTTGCACAAATTATTTTCAAAATTCAATTATTCAATAATTTAATCATTATCATGAACAAACTAAGACATTTATTTTTATTTTTAACTTTCATAGTAGTTAGTACTAATGCTTTTTCGCATTCTGTTCAAACCTTTTGGGAAGAAAGGAATGATGGTTCTATTCGATTTTGGTTAGAACACTGGCATGGGACACCATCTCCAAGTTCTCTTTCAAATTTCTATATAGTTGTAGATCAGGGATCAGGCAATCAAAATGTCACAGCTACTGGATCAGTGAACAACACCTCTTTCAGTAATTTACCTGTTCAAGGATCCGTACAAAACCGATCAACCTGTACTGGAGCAAATACTTATGACAACTGGGTTTATTACGATTTTTATCCAGCTGCGTGTAACCAATCTTTAACAATAACATTTGTAGATGGCCCACCTGTTGAAACAGAACCAGCTTGTGGAGGACTTTTCGGTTTTTCTGTAACAAAAAACTTTAATGATAATGCTGCGCCAACTATTGTTGCTAATGATTTAAATGTAAGTACATCATCAACGAATTGCTCTTATGTAGCAGGGTCGTTTTCAAATGTTACTGTAACAGATAATTGTGATTCAAATCCTAATGTTTCTTACAGTATCAACAATCAATCAATTAACCCTTCTACTTATCAATTTTCTGTTGGCTCAACAACAGTTGATGTAACAGCATCTGATAATACAGGTGTTCCAACTAATAACACATCAACATCATCTTTTAACGTTGTAGTTTCAGATAATATTAGTCCTACCGTCCAGGCGCAAAATATAACGATTCAACTCGATTCCAATGGACAGGCTACAATTTCTACATCAGATGTCGAAAATGGGTCATCCGATAATTGTACAACGCCTACGTTAAGTTTAGATCAAACAGCTTTTGATTGCAATGACATAGGAACAAATACAGTTACGCTTACAGCTGATGATGGAAATGGTAATACTTCAGCTGCCACAGCAGTTGTAACAATAGTCGATACAGTATCGCCAAATGTATTGACA
>NZ_WACR01000005.1 GCF_008806325.1 Salibacter halophilus | reverse complement strand
AAAAACGGTACGACAAAAACTAGAAAAGTAATTATCCATCAATAAACATAACCATTAATTTAATTCAGAACACATGATAGCTAAAACCATTTTCAGCTGCTTTTTATCAATATTGCTAACCCTATCGCTAACAGCACAATTGGATTCCATGATATTGCTCTCCAATAATATGCAGCCCGGTCAAATATATCCTCAAAAAAATGGGGAAGTGATCGTTCATCAGGGAACAACTATTTACTTTTACGATAATGATTTGAATCAGAAGTTCACTATTAATGCAAGCAATAACACTCTTCCTGTTTTCAATAACTTCTTTATCGGTTCTGATGATTACATTTATGCATATTCAAATGGTGTAAATTCAGGTGATAATGCGGGAGTTGCAAGATGGGACATACAAGGAAACCTCAGTTGGGTAAATGACACCTTACCTAAAAGGAGTTCAAATCTGAATACAGATGGAAGCTCAGGTTACTCAAATTTAATGCAATTTGGAGAAGAGGTTTTCGTCTTTGAGATGTTTGGCGAAGGTGATTCAGCAAGATATGGAGTCAGTCATTTAGACGCATCAACAGGTAAGGTAGAATCATTTGAAATTTTAGATATACCTTATTCTTATTTCCATTACGGTTTTGGCTTACAAAATAGAGCCTGGTATTTCTCATGTGCTCCCGGACCAAACGGGACCTCTGAAGGAATGTTGGAATATCGTTTTGATGATACTTATGACTACAATGTAGTGAATAATAGTGCAGGAATGATATTTGGCTCAACACAGGATGAGCTATTGTCAATTCAATTTCAGGAAGAAACAATTGATGGTGAATCGAAGTATTCAACAAACTTCAATAAAGTCAATTTTGATGGCACTTTCATACTCTCAGAACCAATAGTAAGTGATTGGAAAAATCAATATGATACAACTTCAACTTATGCTTCTAATGTTGTATTTTCTCAAACCTATGGTGTCATAGTTGCGGGAACTCGCAAATATCATAATGGAAACTGGTCTGATGCAGAGTATTTTGTTGCTCAAATCAATCCTGATGATGGCCAAACTGTTTGGGATACAGTATTTGATCAATCAAGTGTTGGTGACTTCTTTTTGTCAGTTCACTCTGATAATGATAGGGTTTATTTGATGTCGAATTACACTGATTTCTACGAACTAAAATTCAAAGAACTCAATTTCAATACTGTCCTTTCTGATGATAAAATTGAAGAAGAAAAAACAGAACTTAAAATCTATCCAAATCCAACCAGTAGCAGGTTTAGAATCGAGTCGTCACAGGAAATAGAGAGTATTTCAGTTTATGATCTTTCAGGTAGGTTAGTAATTGATGAAATGGTCAGATCCAGATCATACAACTCAAACCTTACAAACCCCGGAATGTATTTGGTAAAGATCATTACTGATGATGGCAACACTACGGTAAAGCGACTTATCATCCGTTAGTTTACCATCACTTTAACGTTATTTACGATCTCCCTATTCGGTGCAACGCGTGAGAATGTTATTTTCGCATTTGAAAATAGTCGATTATGGCGAACGCGCGAAAATTCTTCACTCCCGATCAACAAAAAATAGTCACTGATGCTATTGCTCATGCCGAGAAACAGACATCAGGAGAGATTATGGTGCACATTGATGATAAGTGCAAAGAAGATGTGCTCGATAGAGCAGCATATGTCTTTGAGCTTTTAAAAATGCACAAAACAGAACTGAGAAATGGTGTCCTTTTTTACGTGGCTTTTGAAGATCGAAAGTTTGCGATAATAGGTGATGCCGGAATCAACTCAAAGGTTGAAGAAGGTTTTTGGGATTCTACACGTGACATCGTAATCGATCATTTCAAGAAAGGTGAATACGCTGAGGGTTTAGCAGCCGGAGTAAAAAAAGCCGGTTCTGAACTGCAAAAGTATTTCCCTTACCAAAAAGATGATGTCAATGAATTATCAAACGAAATGTCTTTCGGATCTGACCATGACAAAAAGAATGATGAATAGATTTTTATTAATCCTGTTTTCAGTATTCCTGAGTTTTGGGGCTACAGCTCAGGATATTCCACCTAAACCAAACCCTCCAAAACTCGTTAACGATTTCGCAAATGTTCTCGATGATTCTTTTGAATCGAGATTAGAGCAGGAACTCGTAAAGCTCGATGACAGTACAACGGTTCAAATTACAGTTGTTACGGTTAATTCGTTGAATGGCTACGATCCATCTATGTTTGCCTTTGAGTTGGGAGAGAAGTGGGGCGTAGGATCAAAGAAGTTCAACAACGGGGTTGTTGTATTAATCAAGCCAAAACGAGGAAGAGGAGATAAAGGGCACGCATTTATTGCTCCCGGTTACGGATTGGAAGGCGCTATTCCTGATGCTATTGCCAAGCAGATTGTCGAAAATGAAATGATTCCGCAGTTCAAAAGCGGGAATTATGAAAAAGGGATTGCTCAGGGAGCCGGTGTTTTGATCAATCTTGCCAAAGGTGAGTACAGCCCAGATCAATACGCAAAACAAGCAGGAAAGAAAAAGCGCAAGAGTTTAATTCTGCCCGGAATCTTTTTACTTCTCTTTTTCATCATATTCATAGCCGGATGGTTCAACAGAGCACGCCATTACTCGATGGGGCACGATGTGTCTTTTTGGTCGGCATTGATGTTGATGAGCATGACAAACTCAGCTCACCGCGGAAGCTGGAATAACTTCCACAGCGGAGGTGGCTCCTTTGGCGGAGGAGGCGGCTTCGGTGGTTTTGGTGGCGGTTCCTTTGGCGGTGGTGGTGCCGGAGGCAGTTGGTAATTAATGAAAAACTATGTCTAAATACGCAAAATGGATTGGCGGAGGATTAGGCTGGGCTGTTGGCGGACCAATTGGCGCGATAGCCGGCTTTGTACTTGGATCTTTGTTCGATAACGCGAGCGAAGTGGACATGTACAATGGCAAAGCGAATCATGATCCTTTTCAACGTCAGCGTTCACAAACCCGCTCCGGAGACTTTACAATCAGCTTACTCATACTTTCAGCGGCTATCATGAAAGCCGATGGTCGCGTAATGAAATCAGAACTGAATTACGTAAAATCTTTTTTGGTAAAACAGTTTGGAGAGCACAAGGCACGTGAATTGGTCAGAACCTTAAGGGAAATCCTCGATCATGACGTTTCTGTGCGTCAGGTCTCTCTTCAAATCAGGCAAAACATGTCGCACAGCATGCGACTACAGTTATTGCATTACCTCTTTGGTATTGCTCATGCTGATGGAAAAGTAGAGCAGGTTGAATTTAAGCTCCTCAGAACCATCAGTCACTATTTGGGGATTTCAGACAAAGATTTCTATTCTATCTCTGCCATGTTTGGCGGGGCAAAATCCTCAATCGAGGATGCTTACAAAATTTTAGAAGTCGATAAGAATGCATCAGATAGTGAAATTAAAAAGGCGTATAGGAAAATGGCCGTAAAGTATCACCCCGATAAAGTCAATTCACTGGGAAAAGATTTTCAACAAGCAGCAAAGGAAAAATTCCAAAAGGTGCAGGAAGCCTACGAACAGATCAAAAAGGAACGCGACATGCGTTAGGCATTCTGTAAAACGTGGCTTACATTCGCATATTCACAAATCAAAAATAAATCAACATGAAATTGAAGTTACTTTTTAGTTCAGCACTTTCACTCGCATTGATAGGCACATCTTGCCAACAGGGCGGAGGCTCATCTTTTGACGGAAAATTGAAAAGTGCCAATGATAGTGTTAGCTATGCACTTGGAGTAAACGTAGCATCCAGCATGGAACAACAAGGTCTTGATGAAATTAATGGCGAAGCACTTTCTGCAGCTATTAAAGCAATCAACTCTGGCGATTCTACCAAGATTCTTATGAACAACGGTGAAGCAATGCAGTTCCTACAAACTTATTTTGCTGAAATGCAAGAAAAGAAACGCAAAGAGGAAGGTTCTGCTAATAAGACAAAAGGACAAAAATTCCTTGAAGAAAATAAAGGAAAAGAAGGTGTTGAAGTTACTGAAAGCGGACTTCAGTACAAGGTTATCGAAATGGGTGATGGTAAAAAACCAGGCATGAACGACATGGTTCGCGTACATTATAAAGGAACACTCATCGATGGATCTACTTTTGACAGTAGCTACAAAAGAGGTGAGCCGGCTCAATTCCCGGTTAATGGTGTTATTGCCGGTTGGACAGAAGCTCTTCAATTGATGCCAGTAGGTTCTAAATGGGAGCTTTATATCCCTTACAACCTCGCGTACGGTGAAAAAGGAGCAGGACAACAAATCCCTCCATACTCAACATTAATTTTCGAAGTTGAACTACTCGAAATTGTTGATAAAGCTCAAGCTCAGCAGGGTCAGCCTCAACGATAATCTTTAAGAGATATATGGTCAAAAAAGAAATTATCATAGCAGGATTGGCAGTGTTATTTGCATTGCCAACTCAAGCTCAACTTTTCAACTGGGGAAAGAAGAAAGACAAAGAGAAGGAAAAACTCGAGCTCAAAACTGACATCGATACTGCGAGTTACAGTCTTGGACTCAATATCGCTGAAAACCTCAAAAATCAGGGGTTTGATACAATCAACGCTGAGGCGATGATTCAGGCGTTTAATGATATTCAAAAAGGAGACTCAACTCGTATTTCAGTTGAAGAAGCGAATGCTTTCCTCCAAACTTATTTTGCTAATCTACAAGCTAAGCGCAGCAAAGCTAAAATAGAAGAAGGTAAAAAGTTCCTCGCTAAAAACGCAAAGCGTGAAGAGGTTACCGTTACTGAATCAGGATTGCAATATGAGGTTGTTACCATGGGAGATGGTGAAAAGCCGGGTCCTGAGGATGTAGTGAAAGTTCATTACGAAGGAAAACTATTGGACGGAACTATTTTTGACAGTTCAATCAAGCGAGGCAAGCCGGCTGAGTTTGGCTTGAATCAGGTTATTACTGGTTGGACAGAAGGTCTCCAGCTAATGCCTGTTGGTTCAAAATTTAAATTCTATATCCCTTCAGATTTAGCGTATGGACCGCGTGGCTCACAAGGCGCGATCGGACCAAATGAAACGCTTATTTTTGAAGTTGAGCTTATTGAGATCAAGTAATTAGTACTTGTTTCAGATATTAAAAAAGTCCTGGCGATAACGCCAGGACTTTTTTGTTTTAAAACTTTTCTACATTTCTCCATTTGAAGCGCCTAATCCTAAAAAGGCAAGCGAGCCAAATGTTATGAACCCAATAATATTGAGTACAATAGCAATAGCTAGCCAAATAAGAGCAGCTTTTGCCCAATTGGCCTTGCTTGGATTTGTGTTTCCACCAAATCCCCAAACGAAGAGCATGATGATGTTGATGATTGGAATTGCAGCGATCAAAATCGTAATAACCCAATCTTTTGTCGATACGTGATTTGTGTTTTCCATAGTGAATTGGTTTTAAACTTTTGATAAAGTTAGTAAAAGTATCTGAAATACAATATCAACCAGATTTGATAAAGATTGCTACTCTGCTATGTTACCATTCTGTAACATTTTTGTGCTTTAGTGCGCTTACCTCTTGAACATCACTTACTTTTGCCGACTTAAATTTTATAGTTCTTTCATGACAGCAATTAAAAACATCGCAATTATTGCGCACGTTGACCACGGTAAAACAACTCTGGTCGATAAAATTCTCCATCATTGTCAGCTCTTTAGAGACAATGAAGAATCGGGTGAGTTGATTCTCGATAACAATGATCTCGAAAGAGAAAGAGGAATTACCATCGTTTCCAAAAACGTATCAGTTCAATACAAAGACACAAAAGTTAACATCATCGATACTCCCGGTCACGCGGATTTTGGTGGTGAAGTTGAGCGTGTTCTCAACATGGCTGATGGCGTTTTGCTTTTAGTCGATGCTTTTGAAGGCCCAATGCCGCAAACACGTTACGTGCTTTCTAAGGCTATTGAACTCGGTAAAAAACCGATTGTTGTCATCAACAAGGTCGATAAAGAAAACTGCCAGCCTGATGTTGTTCAGGACAAGGTTTTCGATCTAATGTTCAATCTCGGAGCATCTGAGGATCAACTCGATTTTCCAACAATCTACGGTTCTGCAAAGCAGGGCTGGATGAGCGAAGACTACAACAAACCAACTGAAGATGTTGGTGCGCTCATGGATGCTGTTCTCGAGCACGTTCCCAGTCCAAAAGTTGAAGAAGGACCTCTACAGTTACAAATTACATCTATTGATTATAGTTCTTTTATCGGTCGGATCGCGATTGGCCGTGTCAACAGAGGCGAAGTTCGTGAAAACATGAATGTCGTGTTGTTGAAGCGTGATGGCTCTTCTGTGAAATCAAAAGTGAAGGAATTATTCACTTTTGAAGGACTCGGTAAAAAGAAAGCTGAAAGCGCTGAAGCAGGAGACATTGTTGCACTTGCCGGTGTCGATGGATTTGAAATTGGCGATACCATTGCCGATCCCGAAACTCCTGAGGCGATGAAGACAATTCCGATTGACGAGCCTACAATGAGTATGACGTTTACTGTCAACAACTCTCCATTCTTTGGAAAAGAAGGTGAGTTTGTTACATCTCGTCACCTCCGCGATCGTCTTTTCAAGGAAACAGAAAAAAACCTCGCTCTTCGCGTTGAGGAAACAGATTCTCCAGATTCTTACCTCGTTTATGGTCGCGGTGTAATGCACCTTTCGGTTCTGATCGAAACTATGAGAAGAGAAGGTTATGAACTACAGGTTGGTCAGCCACAGGTTATTATCAAAGAGGTTGACGGTAAAAAGATGGAGCCGGTAGAAACGCTTTACATCGATACTCCTGAAGAGAGTAGCGGAAAAATCATTGAATTAGTAACCCAGCGCAAAGGTGAAATGCTTGTTATGGAACCGCGCGGTGACGTGATGCACCTCGAATTTGAGATTCCGTCACGCGGTATCATGGGCTTGCGTACTCAAATACTCAACGTATCTGCCGGTGAAGCGATTATGGCACACCGTTTCCACGAATACCAGGGCTGGAAAGGTGATATTCCAAAACGTATGGCGGGTGTTCTTATCGCTCACGATACGGGAACTGCTATCGCTTATGCATTGAACAACCTTCAGGACCGCGGTAAGTTTTTCGTTGGACCTGGCGATGAGGTTTACGAAGGAATGATCGTTGGTGAAAATACGCGTGAAAATGATCTTACATTGAACGTGATCAAAACGAAAAAGCTGACGAACATGCGTTCATCAGGTGCTGATGACAAAACCAAAATTGCTCCTAAGATTGAGCTTTCTCTCGAGGAAAACCTCGAATACATCGATGGTGACGAATACGTAGAAGTTACACCAAAGAGTATTCGACTCAGAAAGATTCATTTGAAAGAGCACGAGCGTAAGAAATACGCTAAGAAATAAACTCATAAAAAAATCCCGATTCAGCTCAATCGGGATTTTTTTGGTTTAAACTTTTTTCTCTCTATTTATCTCCGCTCAATAATACGGGTAAACTGTTTTCAGAATTACCGATTACGACAACCTTGGAGTTTTCAGAGTTTGCTAATCGCTCAGTTGCTTCAATAGCTTTATCGCGAAGGACTTTATCAGTCAATGAAGCGTTGAGGATTTCGTTGGCCTTTGCTTTACCATTCGCTTCAATCTCACGTCTTTCAGCTTCTTTTTGAGCCTTTTGCTTAGAGTATTCTTTTTGCTGAATCTCCTGTTGCTCAGTGAGCTTTCTTTCAATCGCAGCTTTGATTTGTGAAGGAAGTTTGATGGATCTGATCAAGAGTGCATCCAGGTCAATGTGATTGGCATTTAATGCACTATCAGTTCGCGTGTAAATTTGTTTCTGAATCTCTCTGCGATCACTTGAGTAGAGCTCTTCAGGCTTGTAATTACCAATAACTTCGCGAGTAGCACTTCGCACTTCCGGAACAACAATTTTTTCGAGATAATCGGCACCTACATCATTGTAAAGGTAACCGATCATTTCAACCTCAGGTCGGTAACGGATTGAAACATCAATGCTGATATCGAGACCGTTTGAGGAAAGCACCTCCATAGATTGTTCGTTTTCTTTTTTACGAACCTCAAAAACGATGATTGAATTCCATGGAGCTTTTACATGAAGTCCCTGATTGTAAACATATTCTTTGTCGAGTCCGTCCTGTAACGGTTTGTACATCACACCTCGCTCACCGGGTCCAATTGTAAAAAACAAAGAACTCGAGAAAGCGATAATCAAAATAACGGCCACACCAACGATGACCAGTAAACGAATGAGTTTGGGATTTTTATCCATATGATTTATTTTTCTATACTTATGTTACAAACTTAGGCAACCTTTCGTTCATGAGCCTTATTTTTTAGTTTCGGTCAGAACCGAAAAGAAATACTAAATCCATGTTAACGACTCAATAGATAAAGTGGGTTTGTGAGATTACACTAATTTAGCAAAAAAGAATACGGATAACACACCATGGGATTACTCCTCTTTTATCTTTTCCTCGCACTTGTTGTTTCATTTTACTGTTCCATACTGGAAGCAGTATTGTTGAGTATCACACCAAGTTTTATAGAGTCTAAAATGAATAAGAAGGTGAAATGGGCAGAGAAGCTCCTTCACTTCAAGACTGATGTAGACGAACCGCTATCTGCAATATTGTCGTTGAACACGATTTCTCACACAGTTGGTGCGGCCGGAGTCGGTGCACAGGCATCAATTGTTTTTGAAGATATTTCGGTTGGTATTGTATCAGGTGTTCTTACTCTGTTAATACTGATCGTTTCAGAGCTCATACCCAAAACAATTGGTGCCAGCTACTGGAAGCAACTCGCTCATTTTACAACTGTTTCATTGAATATACTAACCAAAGTACTTTATCCTTTTGTGGTGCTTTCGAGGTTGATAACAGGTGTATTTAAGAGCGATAAAGAATCGAAAGTTGAGCGCAGTGAAGTAGCAGCTTTGGCTGAGCTCGGTAGGAGAGAGGGCGTTTTTTCTATGGAAGAGTCCATGATCCTGAAAAACCTCGTAAATCTCCGTTCTATCAAAGTGAAAGATGTCATGACTCCCCGGACGGTCATGGTTGCGGCTTCACAGGAATCTACAATTGGGGATTTCATCCATGAGGATCGGTTCAAGCACTTTTCCAGGATTCCTATTTACGAATCGAATAAGGATAACATCACGGGCTTTGTCCACAAGCACGATGTAATGGTTTGCTATGCGCAAAATGAAAATGATAAGAAGCTGAAAGAGATCAAGCGTGATGTTTCCATGATATCAGAGGATGAAAGCTTATTCAGCACGTATAAGTTTTTCACAAAAAACCAGGAACAAATTGCAATTGCTACTGAAGAGTTTGGTGGAACAGCCGGACTCGTTACAATGGAAGATGTACTGGAAACACTACTCGGATTTGAAATTATTGATGAATTTGATCAATTAGAGGATTTGCGCCAGTATGCTCGTGAAAGATGGAAGAAACGCGCTGAGGTTCGCGGACTCAACATCTCAGAGATTGAAGATGACGATACTGAAGCTATCGATTAGGTTTTGGCGAGAAAGAAATAATACAGATATGAAAAAGATACTTTTTGTTGTGTTGTGTGTTGGCATGTCGACTATGACAAGTGCTCAGATACTGAACGATTTAAAGAAATCTGCTGAGAAAGCTGTGAATGGTGACGAGCAAGTTACGAAGTCGGATCTGACCAAAGAGGAAGTAACAAAAGGGTTGAAAGAAGCACTTGGCAAAGGAGCTGAGTTTGCAGTAAGAAGTGCTTCACGAAAAGGAGGTTTTAATCAGAACCCATTGATCAGAATTCCATTCCCTGAAGAAGCGAAAGCCGCGAAAGATGTAGCCCTCAAAGCCGGACTTGATGATCAGGTTGAAAAGTTTGAAACAACCATGAACAGAGCTGCTGAAAAAGCATCAGCTGAGGCAGTCGACATTTTGAAGGAAGCAGTTGTGAACATGACGGTAGAAGATGCATTTGCTATTTTAAATGGCACTGATACTGCGGCTACTCATTACCTCAGAACTCAAACGATGAGCCAGCTTACCGAGCGTTTTAAACCGATTGTTTCAAAATCAATTGACGAAGTGAATTTGACGAAATACTGGGAACCGATTATTTCCACTTACAATAAAAATCCGTTCAAGAAGGAAAAGGTAAACCCAGATCTCGATGCTTATGTTACACAAAAGGCGCTCGATGGATTGTTTACTATGATCAAGAAAGAAGAAAAGAATATTCGAATCAATCCTAAAGCGAGAGCGACTGAGATACTTCAAAAAGTGTTTGGTTCATAAAATTGAATGTGTAATGGCCGGTAATACATTTGGTAAATTGTTTAAGCTCACCACATTTGGTGAGTCACATGGTGAGGCGATTGGCGGAATAATTGACGGTTGTCCGGCCGGGGTTGAACTCGATTTTGAAGCAATTCAAACGGAGCTCGACAGGAGAAAGCCAGGCCAAAGTAAAATCACAACTCAGCGAAAAGAAAGCGATACAGTTCAGTTTCTATCAGGCATATTTGAAGGTAAAACAACTGGTACTCCCATCGGGTTTATAATTCCCAACAGCGATGCACGAAGCAAGGATTACGATCATCTGAAGGATGTTTATCGTCCTTCACATGCCGATTACACTTACGACAAAAAATACGGGCATCGCGATTATCGCGGTGGCGGACGCAGCTCTGCCCGAGAAACAGCTACTCGCGTTCTCGCAGGAGCTATAGCTCAGCAAGTTCTCGCTTCTCAAAAAATTTCGATCAATGCCTACGTTTCGCAAGTCGGCTCTGACCGATGCGAAAAACATTATTCGAAACTCGATTTCGATAATACCTTTTCCAATATCGTTCGCTGCCCCGATGATGAAACAGCAACCCGTTTTATTGAGCAAATTGAGCAAATTAGGAATGAGGGAGACACAGTGGGTGGTGTAGTGACTTGCGTGATTGAAAATACTCCGGTTGGACTGGGAGATCCGGTTTTTGATAAACTCCATGCTGATCTCGGTAAAGCAATGCTCTCGATCAATGCGGTGAAGGGATTTGAGTACGGATCGGGATTTGAAGCGGTGACAATGCGCGGATCTCAAAACAACGATATTTTTGAGAATAACGAAGGTGAAATAAAAACCAAAAGCAACAACAGTGGCGGCATACAGGGCGGAATATCAAACGGTGAAGATATCTACTTCAATGTTGCTTTTAAACCGGTGGCCACGCTCATGAGCAATCAGCAGAGTGTTGACAAAAAAGGCGCCAGTGCTGAGGTTGAAGGTAAAGGTCGCCACGATCCTTGTGTCGTTCCGCGTGCGGTTCCAATTGTGCGCGCAATGGCTGCAATTGTTATCTTAGATGCGTTTTTAATGACTAAAACGACTGAAGTTTGAAAAGACTACTCCTTTATATCGCAATAATGTTGGCTTTTTTATCACGTTCAGAGCCAGTTACAGCGCAGTCTGATACGTTTTTCAAAACATACGGTACCGGCTCGTTTGATGAGGGTAACGATCTGATTCAAACCCAAAACGGAGATTTTGTAATCGTAGGCGCAACCGGTGTAAAAGGAGATGAATCATTTGGTGATATCTATGTCATCAGAACCGATACCGGGGGAAATGTCATTTGGACATCAGTCATTGGAACCGGAGAAAACGACAAAGCCCATGCCGTAACAGAAGCTCCCAATGGTGATCTTTTGATAGCCGGAGTTTCTTATGGCTTCATTGGCGGATATGACGGAATGGTAGCCCGGATTGATTCTCAGGGAAATTTACTTTGGATTCGTGTGTATGGTGGATCTGAATGGGATTTTTGTTATGACATAGGGAATGCGTTTAATAGCAATGGATTTATAGTTGCCGGATCTCGTGGAAATGAAACCACCGGCTTTAGTGACGGTTGGATTTTCAGGATTGACGATAACGGAGATATTCAGGAAAACCAGGTTATTGGAGGACCGGATAACGATGGCTTTAACGGTATGGATATTTTGCAGGGCTACTATGTTTTCGCAGGTTTTTCAGAACCGGAACCCAACAATCCTGATTACTGGGTGCACTTCACCAATTTTGAGTTGAGCGAAATTTACAGTGAAACCTGGGGATCAGACAGTGCTGAAAGATTCAATGACGTAGCAATAACCGGATCACTTACGAATAGAAATGTGACCGCTGTAGGCTCGTATCAAAGCGACCAAAAGCTCAACCCTGTTTCGTTTAATCTAGATCAAACCGGGGTGAGGGTTTGGAGTGATACAGTTTTTGGAGCAGACGAGGATGAATGGTTGGGGGTAAAAGATGGGATTGGTCCTGATATATTCATGTATGGATACTCTTATTCGAGTATCGGAGCTGGTAAAGAAGATATTTTATTAATGGTAAGGGATGATTTCAATAACATATCTGAACTAGAAACAACAGGAGGTGACAATTTAGATATAGCCAGGGGTGGTGTAGTTGTTGATTCTAATTTAGTTTTAGCGGGTGTTACAAAAAGTTTTAATGCAGAAGTAGAAGATGTTTTTCTCTTGAATTTAGACAGAAACTTCACTCAACTAACATTAACTGATGATTATAGAGATACAACTTATAATTATGTTACTGGTGTCGATGAACAGGATTTAAAGTATAATAAAAATCATATTAAAGTTTATCCTAACCCACTTTCAAATGGGCAGCTATCGATTGATATAGGTGATCAATATAAACAGTCAGTTAGTTTTAGAATCCTTTCTATTAATGGAGACGAAGTCCTAAATGGAGAATTGTCAAGTGGTTTAAATCAATTTGTTGTATCAGAGCTTAACCCTGGAGTTTACATGATATTGATAGAATCAGATAGGATGAATACTAAAAAAACCACAATCAAGAAACTAGTGATTAATTGATGGTTAAAAAATCTATACATTTCTATCTTGGCTTAATAATCCTACTCGCTTTAATGGTATTCAGCTTTCTTTTTGATAAAGAGCGAGTCAATTTTTTAGATACTTCATTTTTAATATTTCAAATTCTACAGGATGGAGCTAACTTTTTTGATCTGAGATTTGTTTCTTATTTTAATTTTATTCCAAGCCTTATCGGTGGACTTTTGGAGTTAGATTTAAAACTCATTCTTTTAGGTCAATCGATTTGGTTTGCTGGTTTTCATCTTGTGATATTTTTACTGATAAGTCTTGGATTGAAAAAGCCAATAATAGCTTTTGCTCAATCATTCGCCTTAGTTATATCTACCACAGTATCATTTTACTATCCTGTTTCTGAGGTCTTTCCAATGGTTTCACTGTTGTTCCTGTTCATTGCTCTAGTTGAATCCTCTGGAGTTGTGAAGTATCATATTTTTTGGATTATTTTCATTTCTACACTGATTGGAACATCTCATCCCATTTTCATTTTATTTTTTCCAGTAGTATTGGGTGCTATGCTTATTAAAAAAGCTTCGCGACAACGTGTCTTGCAGGTAGTTTTAGGATTGATTATATCAATTGGAGCATATTATATGCTTGGTGTGAATAGCTATGATGAATCTCGGGTTGACAAGTTATTTGGAAAATTAAATGTAACAGGATCTGAGTTCATCGACTCTTATCCAGTATATTACTTCTGGCACCATGTCTATGACTTTACTAATAATTACATGCCTGTATTAGTCTTATTTATCCTGTTAACAGTTGTATTAGCTTTTCAAAAAAAGTTTATTTCATCAATTTATTTCTTCGTTGCCGGTATTGTGGTGTTTGTGATTACCTGTTTTTCAGAGTTTGAAGGGAATAGTGGAGTAGTAATGGATAAAGCCTTTATGACGCTTGGAATTATTCCAGCTTTGATGTTCATTCATGTTGAACAAAAGAGACTTTTTGTAATCAAGAATCCTAAGCTGATAGTGACTATTATGATATTTCTTTTTGCCGGCTGGAAG
Source organism: Salibacter halophilus (assembly GCF_008806325.1). Taxonomy (GTDB): domain Bacteria; phylum Bacteroidota; class Bacteroidia; order Flavobacteriales_G; family Salibacteraceae; genus Salibacter; species Salibacter halophilus. The sequence continues at coordinate 284,102 of NZ_WACR01000005.1, read as the reverse complement.
GTCAGAGATATTTCGATGGCTTCTAAATATGTAGTAAAACGGTACTATGGAATAAAGAATCAGCTTTTAAAAAAACAATCAACTCCTCACCAAAAATTTGTAGCTACTGCAGAGGATTTGAAGCAAATTCCTCACCTGGGTGTTACCTGGAATCTGGGAGTTGAATCACTTTTTATTACAACAATGGAAAAAGAATTCGATGGTAATATTACACTTATCAAACAGGAGGATTACTTTGATAAACAGCTCATTGGAAAAGACAGTGTTTTTATCGGGCCGCCTTTTTGGGGAGAAATAGAAGATAATAAACTCAATCCAACTTACTTTGAGTTAGAAGGTGTCTATCAAAAATTTTAATTTGCAACCGCTAAAGAAAATCGACTGCAATGCTAAAGACTTTTAAATCATTACCACTTCATATCAAAATCATTATCGGGTTGGCACTCGGTACTATTTGGGCATTTGTTTCAAGCTATGCCGGATTGAGTGAATTTACGATGAACTGGATTGCTCCGTGGGGTGATATATTCATCAATCTCCTCAAACTCATTGCAGTTCCGCTTGTACTTTTTTCAATAATTCAGGGAATTACAGGACTGAGTGACACAACAAGCCTCGGCCGGATGGGGCTCAAAACAATCGGGTTGTACTTATTGACTACTATGTCGGCAATTGCAGTTGGGTTGATCATTGTCAATACGGTTAAGCCGGGTACTTTTTTAGATGAGGAGCAGCGAATTGTCAATCGGTTGAGCTATGAGATGTGGGCTGTCGATAATGATGTTGCGATTAAAGATGGAAAATCATTTCTTACAAACCCGGAGTACGAAGAATACGCTGATGCTGCACGCTCTAAGAATCAGGATGATACTAAAAATAGTGATTTAGATATTTCTAATAAATTAGAGACAGCCAAGGAGACTCAGGGACAAGGACCACTTCAGTTTGTGGTGGATATGGTTCCGAGTAATATTTTTCTCTCTTTCAATAACAGCCTGATGTTGCAGGTGATTTTCTTCGCCATATTTTTCGGGCTTACAGTGGTTTCGCTTCCCCGTGAAAAAGTAGAAACGGTTATCAATTTTGTTGATGGTTCCAGCGAAGTTTTTATCAAAATGGTTGACATCGTGATGAAGGGAGCTCCGTTTTTTGTTTTTGCTCTGCTAGCCGGTAAACTGTCAGAACTCGCGGGAAATAATCCCTCAAGGGTGCTTGAAATATTTAAGTCCCTCGGTTGGTACAGCTTGGCAGTAGTAGGTGGATTAGCCTTTATGGCATTTGTACTGTATCCTTTTATCATGATCGTGCTCGTAAAAAAACTCAGTTATAAAACATTCTTCAGAGCCATAAGTCCGGCTCAGTTTCTCGCATTTTCGAGTTCGTCATCAGCCGCAACTTTACCGGTAACGATGGAATGTGTTCACGAAAATTTAAAAGTGAGAGAAGAGGTGAGTAGCTTTGTGCTTCCAATTGGTGCAACTGTCAACATGGATGGTACGAGTCTTTACCAGGCTGTAGCCGTTATTTTCCTCGCTCAGTTTCACTTTGTGGATTTAGATTTTGTTCAACAACTCACGATAATCCTTACAGCAACTTTAGCTTCAATTGGATCGGCTGCTGTACCCAGTGCCGGCTTAATAATGCTTATTATTGTATTAGAATCGGTAGGGTTAAATCCTGCGTGGATTGCTATTATTTTCCCTGTCGATCGTATTTTAGATATGTGCAGAACCGTTGTCAACGTTACAGGTGATGCAACTGTAACGAGCATCGTTGCTGCATCTGAAGAAAAACTTGACTATAACGAATCAACTAATAGTACACCGTCATGAAAAAAAATCTGAAAATATTAGGGATCATCATTGCATTGCTAATCGTACTCGTATTGGCTCTTCCTTTCCTTTTTAAGGGAAAGATTTTTGATATGGTTCAGGAAGAGGCTAACAAAAATCTCAATGCTGAGGTGAAAATTGAATCGTTGGATCTGAGCATAATTGAGAACTTTCCAAATTTCTCACTCACTATTTCAAATACATCAGTTAAAGGTGTTGAGGAGTTTGAAGGTGTAACGCTGGCTGATGTAGGCGAAGTTTACGCGTCAGTTGATGTGATGAGCGTGATTAGCGGTGACCAATTAAAGATAAACTCTTTTGGAATAGAAAATGCAGATTTCCACGTTATCGTGACGAAAGATGGAAAAGCAAACTGGGATGTGATGAAAACATCTGACACCGCTACGGAAACTGAAGAGCCGGCTGATTCAGGCTCTGACCAACAGACAGGAACTGAAGAAAGCGGAACGTTTAACATTAATGTGAATGAGTATTATTTGCGCAATATCAATGTCATTTACGATGATCGCGAAGGTGATATGTATGCGAAAATTGATAGTTTGACTCACGAGGGAAAAGGTGATTTTGATCTGGAACAATTCCTCTTTGAAACAAAGACGACTATTAAGTCTATCACGTATGCGATGGACGGAACGGAATATATGAAGGATGTAAGTGCTGAGGCTATTTTCAATTTTGAAATGGATATGCCGAACAGCAAATACACTTTCAAGGAAAACAGCGTTTCACTCAATGATTTGACACTCGGTTTTGATGGATGGGTTCAAATGCCTGAAGATGATATCGATATGGATTTATCATTTGAGTCGAAGGAGACGAGTTTTAAGAGTTTGCTATCACTTGTCCCCAATGCTTATACTGCCGATTTCAAGGATGTTGAAACAAGCGGAACTTTAAGTCTTGTGGGTAACGCAAAAGGGAGTTATTCTTCATCTGAGGAGTCGATGTCGTTACCGGGTTTTGACGCTGAGTTGATCGTGAATAACGCACGTTTCCAGTATCCTGATCTTCCAAAATCTGCCGAGAATATAGAAATTGATGTAAGAGCCTCAAATCCGGGTGGATCTGAAGATAACACCGTTGTAGACGTAAACCGTTTTCATGTTGAACTGGCTGAAAATCCAATCGATTTGAGCTTACACCTCAAAACACCAATCAGTGATCCTGACGTGAAAGGAGACTTTAAAGCACAAGTTGATATGGCATCAATCCAGGATGTGATTCCAACTGAGGAAGGCGAAAAATACACCGGAACCATTACGAGCGACATTCACTTTGACGGTAAAATGTCGGCTATTGAAGAGGAACGTTATGGCGATTTTAAAGCTGAAGGAAAGTTGATTGTTCTCGATTTCCTATACAGCAGTCCGGCATTTAGCTATCCTGTTAAGTTGCAAAAGATGTACATGGATTTTTCTCCTCAATATGTTGATCTCACCACATTTGAGGCGATGGCCGGTAAAACTGATATTTCAGCAAAAGGAAAAATCGATAACATGCTCGGTTACTACTTTAACGATGAGGTTTTGACCGGAAATTTCAACCTCTTTTCAAATTACATGAATATCACCGAACTCATGGATGAGGAAGAAGGATCTGAAAGTGAAGAAACTGAGGAAACGGAAGAATCACAGTCAGAACCAGCCGACACAGCGTCAATGGAAGTGATTCCGGTTCCAGGCAATATCGATTTCACGCTGGATGCCAAGATAAAGGAACTCATCTACGATAACATCAACATGAAAAATGTGAAAGGTGAAGTTGTTATCGCAAATGAAGCTATTGATATGACTGATTTGTACATGGAACTTCTCGATGGAAATATGACCATGTCAGGTTCTTATGCTACAACTAATCCTAAAAGTCCGGATATTGATTTTGCAATGGATATATCACGATTCGATTTAGAGAAGACTGCAGCTACATTCAACACGTTTGAGAAACTGGCTCCGATCATTGAGTCGGCTAAAGGAAAATTCTCGACTGAAATGACGATGAAAGGGAAGTTGTTAGAGAATATGGATGTGGACCTTAACAGTTTAAATGGTGGAGGTAAACTCAAAACACATAAAGTTACCATTGACAACAAAACACTTGAGAAACTCGACAAAGCATTGAAATCAGATAAATTTAATCCGCTTGAGGCTAGCGACCTCAACATCAGCTTTACGTTTAAAGATGGCAAAGTGACAACTGAGCCGTTTGAACTTGAAGCAGGAGGTATCAACAATACAATCTCAGGTTATACCACTTTTGAACAAAAAATGGATTACACAATTGACTCTGAAGTTCCTTCGTCAATACTCGGTGGAAAAGTGAATGAGCTTGCCGGAGATTTGATGGGGAAACTGAAAAACTCAGGCGTTGATTTAGGATCTGGCTTGCCTGAAACGATTGAAGTGAGTTTTAAAATTACCGGTGATGTGACTGATCCTGAAGTTAAGCCAAACTTCAAAGGAGGGAAAGGCGCAGCTTCATCAGTAAAAGAACAGGCTAAAGAGAAAATCAAAGAAGAGATCGAAAAGAAAAAAGAAGAAGTTAAAGAGGATGTGAAAGAACGCGCTAATGAAATCATGAAAGATGCGCGAGAAAAAGCTGATCAAATAAGAACTGAAGCTAAAAAGCAAGCTGACAAGGTTAGGGCAGAAGGTAAAAACGCTGCTCAGCGAATTAGAGAAGAAGCTGCTAAAAAAGCTCAAGATTTAATTGATGAAGCGAGTAACCCTCTTGCTAAAGCCGGAGCTAAGAAAGCTGCTGAAAAAATTAATGATGAAGCAGATAAAAAGGCAAAGAAGACAGAACAGGAAGCGAATAAACGTGCGCAACAAATAGAAGATGAGGCAGATAAACGCGCACAACAAGTTATTGATAAAGCTCAGCAACAAGTAGATGAATTGTAGTAGATTTTCTAAAATATGTTTGAATAAGAGTAGGGCTCTGGCCCTACTTTTTCTGTTTTATGGATTGGCGTCTTTTGCTCAGGAAACAGATTGTGGTACTGAGGACAGGAAAGCTGAAAAATATTACGAAAAAGGAACTGACCGTAAAAACAGTAAAGGTGAGCGCATAGAATACCTGATAAAAGCGTTAGAAAGAGATCCCGATTATCCTGAAGCTAATTTTGCGATGGCTTATATACGCATTCGCGATAATGTTAGGAGAGGGAAACCTTTTGATAAAGCAAAACCAAAATTGATCAAAGCTGTAGAGGGATGTCCTACAGTCCATGCAGCAGCATTTTTTTACCTCGCAGAGTTGGAAATGCTCGATGGAAATTACGGTGAGGCCTCAAGGCATTACAAGCAGTTTCTCGATTTCAACGAAGAGGGAGATGATAAATACGACATGCATCACGATGAGCAACTCGTCAAAGCTCGTGAGCAGTATCAGCTCGCTAGATTTTTCGAGAGCGAATACAACAACCCCAAGTCATTTGATCCTGAGGTTGTAAAACCAGTAAGTACAAATGAAAGTGATGAGTATTTGCCACTCATTAGTCCCGATAATGAATTGATGCTCTTCACGAGGAGAGACAAATTGAAACAAAACCCTCGTGGAACAGCAGTTAAATCAGCGCGTGTCGATTACATTGAGCGTTTCAGCTCAGCTAAATTGAAAAACAGCAAACTGCTCGATCAGGGGTCGCCATTGCCACCACCATTCAACGAAGAGAAAGAACAAAACTACGGTGGAGCAGCAGTGACAATCAATAACAAAGAGATTTTCATTACAATTTGTACACCAGGGCGAAACTACGTCAATTGCGATATTTACACTGCAGAAAAAGTTTATGGAGTCAATCCGCGAACGAAAGAAAAAGAATGGTACTGGGACGAGCTCAAACCACTCGATGAAACCGTGAATACACCAAAAGGGTGGGAGGCACAACCCACACTTTCCAGAGATGGTAAAACACTCATTTTTGCCAGTCTGCGTGAAGGTTCAAAAGGTATAGACCTCTATCAGAGTAAGCGTCAACCTGATGGCTCGTGGGGTCAGGCTATGAACCTCGGGTTGCCACTCAACACTGAGGCAAATGAGAAAACCCCATTTTTTCATGCAGATAGCCGAACACTCTACTTCTCCTCAACAGGTCATTTGAATTTTGGCGGATACGATGTATTCTACAGCAAGCTAAACGATGATGGCTCATGGTCAGAACCGATAAACCTCGGTTACCCGATCAATACAGAAAGTGACGAACACGGCTATGTGGTGAGCACAGATGGAAAACGTGTTTATTACGCAGCTAAAGAATTTGAAGGACAGGTTCAGGAAAAAGTCAACATCTACAGTTTTAAGCTCTACGAGGAAGCACGACCTGAGAAAGTTGTCGTGATGAAAGGTTCGGTAAGGAATAAAAACGGGAAAGTTCCTGAAAATGCTGAGGTTAACGTTCGTAATTCGGTTACAGAAGAAGTTGAAAAATTTGAGGTCGACTCGATCGATGGAAATTATACAGCAATCGTTACCATGGAGGAAGATGCCGATTATGTTTTCAATATTGAGGGAAAAGATGTGGCGTTCAACAACTACACCATAAGCGGTGATATCGATACAAGCTATATGGATGTTGACATGGAAGTTGATGAGGTTTCGCTCGATAAGCCCTACAGAATTGACAATATTACATTCAAGACAAATTCAGCATCGTTGTCTGGTAATTCAAAATCAACACTAGATGCCTTTGCTCATTATCTCGATCAAAATCCCACGATGAAAGTCTCAATTGAAGGTCATACCGATAATGTGGGTGATCCTGAGAGTAACCTCACTTTGTCAACAGAACGGGCTTTTACTGTGATGGAGTATCTTCAGAGCCAGGGGATTTCATCTGACAGACTTTCGTTTAAAGGATGGGGGGCTAAAAAGCCACTCGCTTCAAACTCCACAGAAAAAGGTAGAGCTAAAAACAGGCGAACAGAGTTTGTCATAAAATCGAAATAAATTACTCAGGCGGTTGAGTTTTAAACGGCACCTTGAGTGACCACTTGTATCGGATTGACAGGGTTCTGACCAAAACGATGAGCAATACACTGAAAATGGCATTGACTTCATGACTCATTTCAGTAATGAAATTCAATAAAATATACAGGACACCGCCAGATATACTGGCAAATGCGTAAATCTCTTCGCGCAATAAAAGCGGTTTCTCGCTACTCAGGATATCGCGAATAACACCACCAAAACAAGCTGTAATAACCCCAAGTAAAAGCCCAATTACCGGGCTCAAGCCAAATTCCAGCCCTTTTTCAATTCCTAAAATTGTAAAAAGTCCCAAACCAATTGCGTCAAAGAAGAAAACCCACCATCTCAGTTTGTCCATAAACCGGTAAAACAAATACGTGAGGATAACCGTGACCGTGATTGTTGAGATCAATGTAAAGTCACTCAGCCATTCAACAGGCAGGTTCCCGATGAAAATATCTCTAATCGTTCCACCCCCAATGGCTGTCACAAAACCGAGTACAAAAAGGCCAAACAAATCGTACTGTTTGCGAATAGCACGAGTTGTACCGGATGAGGCAAAGGCGATTGTCCCCAAAATTTCGATGATATTAAACCATGTCAATTCCACACTGCAATATTCGAGGAAAAAAAATTGTGCAACAAACCTTGTCGGGATCAGTTACATTTGAAATGAATATTTAAATATCAAAAAATGAAAGTTCCATATACGCTCGTAGCTGTTGCTGTAGATAAAAAATTGGGTTTTAGAGGCAATATTTCAGCAGTTGTATCACTGTCAGAACCACTCGAAGAGCAAACTTTACAACGTATTGCGAATGATTTGAATCAGCCGGCAACAACATTTCTATGGGAAGAAAAAGAGAAAATGAGAGTGAGATGGTTTGCTCCGGATGCTGAAATAGGACTTTGTGGTCATGGTTCGCTCGCAGCTTTTTCTGTTCTGAACCAGGAGCAGGAACTCAGCTCGTCAATTGATACTATTAAAGGGAAGCCTTTATCAGATAATAGAGTTGAGATAGAGTTGTCAGCTATTCCAGTAGAGAAAAAGCTGGAAGTTCCTTCGGTTCTGACTGAAGGACTTGGAGTAGAAGTGCTTGAATACTATGAAACAAAAAACAAGAATATTGTTGTCGTTAAAAATGAAAATGTTCTTCGCAAAATGAAGCCAAATTTTCAAAAACTGAGGGAAAGTGAAACTTTTGGCTATACTGTTACCACCAAAGGAGATGAAGTTGACTTTGTAAGCAGAACTCTTGTTCCCCATGTTCAACAACTCGAAGATCACGCTACTGGAAGCTCTCATGCAGTGTTAGCACCATTTTGGAGTAAACGGCTGAACAAAGAATTATTGAATTCATGGCAGTTGAGTCCAAGAGGAGGCGCATTTGAATTGTCAATACCTGGAGATAAACTCAGGTTGACATGCACGAATAGCATATTGGGAAAAGGAGAGATCGAAGTGTAGATTCTAATACCCAAAAAACAACAATTAACGAGTGTAAATAATACACGTATTATTGTTTAGTGTTTGGTATTCAGCCAAGTAGTAACTGGTACAATTTTCTCGATATATAGTTTAAAATTGTACAGTTATGAAAAGATTAATGATCATTTTAACAGCGTTTTGTTTTATTTCTAATATTCAAACTACTCAAGCACAAGAAGTCTCTGGAGGTATCAAAGGCGGTTTAAATATGAGTAATCTATACATCGATAATGTTGACGATGAAAATATGAGAATTGGTTATCATGCAGGTTTTTATGGTCAAATCCATATTGACGATAAGTTTCTCATTCAGCCTGAGTTGCTTTTTTCTACAAAAGGTGCTCATGCCTATTACAATGGAATCTTTAACCAGGATGTGAGATTCAATTTGAATTACATCGACCTGCCTGTTCTCGCATCAGTAGAACTGGGAGAGTTTTTGGTTTTGCAAGCTGGTGGATATGCCTCTTATTTGATATCAGCCAATACAGACTACAGCAATAGTATAGTAAGTGGATTTCAGGAATTAGATAGAGATAATTTTCATTCTGTTGATTATGGATTAGTTGCAGGAGTTGCAGCTAATTTTGAACCCATTCAAATAGGAGTAAGATACAGTAGAGGCCTAAGTGAAATTGCACAAAGTAATGTTGCAGAGATTCAGCTAGGTGACTCAAAAAACTCAGTTGCTCAACTCTACATTGCTTTTGGTATAACCTGAGTTCGATTATTATTTATAGATTCAAATATTCAAAGAAGCCACTAGACAAGGCTTTTTTGTGAAAATTTAGCGGGCTAAATTGAGCAAAAGAAACGCAGTATTAGTGACTTCTTTGGAAACACCACATATAAACAGCCATTTTCTTCCTAAAAAACTCGTCAATATAGCCCGCTATACTTTCCTTGCTTTTAGTCGAAACTCACTATTTATATGTGGTTTGAATCCTAAACTATAAAGCGAACTCAGGTGTATAGGAAATGAAGAGGATTAAAAGTTTATTACAAACTAAAAAAGCCGATCAAAACACTTTGATCGGCTTTTTAGTTTGAACTCTATTACAACTTCTTACATCTTAGTGATTTTGAAGTTTGTTAGTTCTTCATTGTCAAGTTTTACGTTGATAATATACATTCCACTTTCAACCTTGTTGAGGTTAACAGGAATAATCTGATGACCTGCATTAGCACCAACTTGTTGTTGATCTAATAACTGACCAGAAAGACTGTAAACTTCAACAGTCATTTCTCCGCCCTTCTTAAGGTTTACATCAAGATTTACGTTATCACGAGTTGGATTTGGGTAGATAGAAATATCTCCTTCAACTCTATCACTGATACCAGTGTTTGCATCAATGAAAATTAGATCAGCATTTACACATCCATCAGCGCTTTCAACCTGTACAGAGAATTCACCGGGAACATCTTCCCAGGTAATAGTCTTAGTTGTATCTGTACTACCATCAAACCATAGATAGTTTCCTGCGTCACCTGCATCAAGCGTTATAGTGTATCCAGGAGCTAACATTGTATCATTTCCAAGATCAACTTCAGGACTAGCATTCTCAACAACTGTAATTGTATCAGAATTCACACAGTTTTGAGTACTGGTCACTTCAACCCAGTAAGTTCCATTAGAATTTACCAGTAGAGTTTGATCGTCAGATCCATCATTCCACCAGAAGTCAGCCGTTGGATTGTCAGCATCTAAAGTGATATTGAAATCTTCAGAATCACAATAAGATGTATCATTTCCGAGGTTTACAACTGGTAATGGATCCTCAATGATATCCATTGTATCAGCATTAGTACAACCATTAATGTCAGTAACCTCAACCCAATACGTACCAGCTGTAGTAGCTGTGAATGTTTGGTTTGTTGAGTTATCCTGCCATAGATAGCCTGTAGCTAATGGATTTCCTGCGTTAAGTGTGTATGCAATAGTTTGATCTGCGCAATAGTCAGAATCTGCAGGTAGGACAACATTTGGTATTTGATGTTCTACAACATATACACCATCTGTTGCTGAACAGTTATTACTATCTGTAACAGTTACAGAATAGATTCCAGCAGTGTCTAAGGTGTAAAATTGAGAAGTAGAACTATCTGACCAAAGATAACTAGCAGTTGGGTTTTGAGCGTTTAACGTAAGGTTGATACTTTCATCTGCACAGTAGCTTGTGTCAGGACCTAAATCAAGGTTGATAAATGGATATTCAACAACATTAACTGTATCATCAACAATACAACCGTTATTTAACGTCTTTTCAAGCCAAAAAGTACCAGCAGTATCAATTGTATCAATTTGTGCTGAAGAACCTGTTGACCAGTTAAAGCTTGAACCTGGACCAGCATCAATTTCCCATGAAATTCCATCGTTAGCACAATATGTAGTATCGTTACCTAAATCTAAGCTAAATGTAGAACAAGGAACACAAGCATTCACTTCAATTAAATCAAGTGACATATCAGCTTCATACGTCCCAACACTAGTGTATGTGAATTGTAGATAGATCGTTTGTCCAATGTATGAACTTAAGTCAATACCTACACTTTGCCATGGAGCAAAACTGCTGTTTTGCAATTGGCCAGACCATGAGAATTCATTTGTGTATGGGCCACCTGGAGATGTAGCTACACTTACATCAAGAGTTCCCATATCACTACCGTAAGCATGCATCCAAAATGAAAGTTCAGCATCGTTCACTGCATTGGTTAAATCAATAGCAGGTGCAAAAATTGAGTTAACAGTACCGCTTCCACCAGAGCCTTCAAAATGAATGTAGCTGCTACCACTGTAAGCTCCTGAAGGACCTGTATTAGATGATGATGTACTTCCTGTATTGTATTGCCATTGACCTGTGGATGAGCCAATATCACCTGTCCATTGTCCCTGAGAGTTCATTTCATCAGAAAACATTACTGTAGCATTACCTGTAGTACAGGAAATTCCCTGAGCAGGTTGAATATCAGTTTGGAAGAAATGAGGTCCGTCCCACAATGAAGTATCGTTAGGACCACATATTTCACGAACGTAAAAATCATAACCCGTAGCAGGGTTTAATTGTGAAATAGTAGTATTAGTTCCTGTAACGGGATCTCCAGAACCGGGCAAAGGATTACCAGAAGGAACAGCAACAACCTCATAGTTATTAGCTCCACCTGTCCAAGAAAAGTCAGCTGAAGAAAAGGAAATATTAGTGATGCTAATATTGTCTGGCGCTGGACAAGTTGGAGTTTCTCTAATCTCAATATCATCTAATAAGATATCATTATAAAAGGTAAATCCTGATGCGTTTCCTATTACTGTAAATCTTACCTGAACATTACCAGAGATAGTAAATGTTGATAAATCAACTGTTACTTCATGCCATGCAGGTCCTAAATCTGATTGATTAGTATACACATTAGACCAACTTGTACCGTCATGAAATTCAACCTCAAGCGTGTTGTAGCCTGTAGAGTTCGTGTTATGACTAAATACATAAAAACGTAGTTGAGGAACATTTAATGTAGACACATCAATCATCGGTGATGTCAAAGTACTAATATCATTAGCGCCACTGTTAGACGATCCGTCCATCCATGCATAATTTCCTCCATTGCCAGTGTGATCACCTGCACTTCCTGAAGCATAACCGGAGTTTGTTGAATAATCCCATGATGTAGAACCACTTTCACTCCAGCATGTTGGGGTTGAGCTTCCGTCAAATGATTCAATTACCGGTGCAGTTTGTGTACATTGGGAAATTAAATCATTACCAATGAACATAGAGGCAGACAGAAAAGTACTATATAGAATACCTTTCTTCACCTTTTTGAAGAAGTTGTAACTTGTTCTCATACACAATTAAATTTTAGAATTTTTGCTAATCTATGAAAGATTTTATTGAATATTATAATTCTGTTTTACACTAGTTAGACGGAATATCTTTTTGTTTAGTTGCAACATAGAAATATTAAAATTGTTTTAAATAAAAAAGGAGCCATGATTCCATGGCTCCTTTTAAAAGAATAATATATCACTCAATTACATCTTTGTGATGTTAAAGTTTGCAATTCTTTCGTTATTTAACTTTAAGTTAATAATATACATTCCACTTTCAACTCTTGAAAGATCAACAGGTACAACTTGATGACCTGCAGTAGCACCAACTTGTTGTTGTTGTAATAATTGACCTGATAAGCTATAAACTTCGATCGTCATTTCACCACTTTCTTTGAGGTTCATGTCGATATTAGCATTATCTCTTGTTGGATTTGGATAAACCTTGATATCACCATTTACAACTTCTTCAATTCCTGTATTAGCATCTATGTAGATGAAGTCTGCATTAATACAACCATCATCACTGATTACCTGTACAGAAAACTCACCTGGAATATCTCCCCATGAAACTGTTCTGGTAGTATCAGTACTGCCATCATTCCAAAGATAATTTCCAGCATTACCGGCATGTAAGGTAATTGTGTAACCTGGTGAAAGAACAGTGTCATTACCAAGGTCAACTTCCGGACTCTGGTTTTCGATAACAACAAGTGTATCAGAATTCACACAGTTTTGAGTACTGGTCACTTCAACCCAATAGGTTCCATTAGAATTTACCAGTAGTGTTTGATCGTCAGATCCATCATTCCACCAGAAGTCTGCCGTTGGATTGTCAGCATCTAAAGTGATATTGAAATCTTCAGAATCACAATAAGATGTATCATTTCCGAGGTTTACAACTGGTAATGGATCCTCAATAATCTCCATTGTGTCAGCATTAGTACAACCATTCATGTCAGTAACCTCAACCCAATACGTACCAGCTGTAGTAGCTGTAAATGTTTGGTTTGTTGAATTATCCTGCCATAGGTAGCCTGTAGCTAATGGATTTCCTGCGTTAAGTGTGTAAGCAATTGTTTGATCTGCACAATAGTCAGAATCAGCAGGTAATACAACATTCGGAATTTGGTGTTCAACAACATAAACACCATCAGAAGTAGAACAACCATTTGTATCTGTAACTGTAACAGTATAGATACCGGCTGTATCTACAGTGTAGAATTGGGATGTTGTACTATCAGTCCATAAAAATGATGCAGTTGGGTTTTGTGCATTTAATGAAAGGTTAATGCTTTCATCAGCACAATAGCTTGTATCTGGACCAAGATCTAAATTGATAAATGGGGTTGTGAACAACTCAATAGTATCAGAAACAGGGCAACCTGCAACATCTTTTGTTACTGAATAAGATCCAGCAGTATCAACAGTTATAGATTGTGTTGTTTCATTTGTACTCCACATATAACTATCAGCTGCACCGGCATCAAGCGGTAAAGAGATACCCTGATTAGCACAGTAAGTAGTATCATTACCTAAATCAACTGAAAGATAAGAGCAGTCAAAGCAAGCGTTCACACGTACCTGATCAATAGCGATATCACTTGTAAATGACGAACCTGATGTGTAAGAGAATCTCACATAAATATCCTGCCCAACATAAGAGCTCAAATCAACACCAATGTGTTGCCACGGATCTGTTTCATCAGTTTGAAATTGACCACTCCATGTAAATTCTGTCGTGTAAGGACCAGATTGAGAAGTAGCAATATCTACATCTAGAGTTCCAATTTGAGCACCATAAGCGTGCATCCAAAAAGTCAATTCTGCGTCACCACCAAAATTACTCAACTCAATGAGAGGCGAAGTTAAGTCAGTAGTTGAATTGTAGAAACCTGATGTTTCAACGTAGGCATAACTAAAGCCGCTTTGAGCTCCACTTGGACCTGTATTACTTGAACCGGTAGTACCACTGTTTGTATTCCATTCTGCAGGTGAGTTAGTCCAGTTTGTCAAAGAGTTAAACTCTTCTTCAAAAAGCAGTGAATCATAACCTACAGTACAATTAGTTCCTTGTGGAAACTGAATTGCTGTTTGGAAGAAGTGCGGACCTGACCATGCAGAATTCCCGGCTGGACCTCCACATACTTCTAGCACATAAAAATCATAGCTTGAAGCAGCTGACAATCCAGTAGAAATTGTTACTGATGAAGATGTAACTGCTGTACCAGAAGTTGGTGCAGGGCTACCTGCCGGAACAACAGCATATTCAAAATTACTTCCGTTACCTGTCCAAGAAACTGTTGCAGATGTTGAAGTTATGTTTGAAAATGTAATGTTAGATGGAGCCGGACATTGAGGACAGGAAGCATTAGAAGAATATGCTATACCTGTACTTGGTCCTGATGGAGAAGCGTAAAGCGTTCCGCCACTAGCGTCAAACAGTGAAAATGATACTTCACTATTAAATGATCCACCACCTAAATAGTCAAGAGTAATAGGAAGCCCAGTAGATACAGTTATATTAATTGAAGTGAATGAACCTGAACCAAGAGTGTAAGTTTGACTATTACTACCGGTAGTCACTTCAATATCGTTTCCATTCCATCCATCTCCAAAAGAATCGTATAATTCTAAAGTGTATGTACATGTCGGACATCCAGAAACGTTTTGTGAATAAGCAATTCCTGTGCTTGGTCCACTTGGAGAGGTATATAAAGTTGTTCCTGCATCGTCAAGTAATGCAAATGATACTTCACTATTAAAGCTTCCACCACCTAAGTAGTCCAATGAAAATGGCATTCCATTGTAAACAGGGACCATGATTGTATCAAAACTACCTGATCCCAATGTTACTGTTTGATTATTTGAGCCCCAGTTGATTTCTAAATCGTTACCGTTCCATCCGTCACCGAATGAATCATAGAGCTCCACTGTATAATAGCATTGGCTAAAACCTACAGCAGACAAGAACAGAAGAGCTGAAAGAACAGTTCCTTTTAACAAGGAAGATATTCCCAGCCTTTCTCGATTAAAGTAATTTTTTCTTCTCATAAACATTATTTTAGGATTTGTTAACGCTGCAAATTATTAAAATAAAACTATACACCAAAATAAAATTTTACGAAAAGAATATATTCAGAATTAAAACAGATAATTGTTGAATTTAAAAAAATAAAAAAGAGTTGTATCTAAGTGTCTGAGAAATAAAAATCTATAAGGCTATTGTTGTTTTTAATGCCACTATTTGAAATATAATTTGGCGTAATTCGTTGTGGGGAATATTTATATGTTTTTTTGGCTACAATTATTCTAACCCAAATTTTATTCCAGCAAAATAAGTACGAGGTCTGGAAGGCCCATATACATATCCTGCATCACGATTAGGACCTTTATCAAAATCATTTTGATAGGAGTTTAATATGTTTTGCACTCCGGCAAAGAATATAAGGTGTGTGTTTTCTTTATCACTAAAATGAAGATCATAGGAGAGTTTTAGGTTTATTTCTGTGAAATCAGGTGTTTTTTCCAGTATGGTGTACTCGTTTGACGGGTTGATAATATGCGGGGTAAGCATCGAACCAGTGTACACACCGCTAACTGATCCAGTGAAAGATTGGGTGATGTTGTAACTGGCTGATAGGAAGCCGTACACGCTTGGTGTTCTCAGGATCTGACCAGTTGTTACTGCTTCTTGTGTTTGATCACTTGATGTTGGGTCCCAAATAACTTCCTGACTTTTATATGTTGCTTCCTGAATAGTTGCACCAGTTTGGATTGAGAATTTATCGGCTAATGCAACATTGGCTTCTATGTTTGAGCCATAAACGTAGGCTCCATTCCCGTTTCTTTTTGTGACAATTGCTACTCCGTTTGGCAATTCTCTTTGGTTAGTGGTTATAAATTGGTTTTTTAGATCAGTTACAAAACCTTCTAAAACAAAATTTGCCTGGAGGTTATCTTTAAAAATGGTGTAATTCAAACTCGCTGTATAACTGTTTGATTTTTCTGTTGCGAGGTTAGGGGAGATTCTAGTGAATCGGGCTGCGCCTCCTACTGTTTCAATGTGGAGGTCTTCATCAAATGCTTGTGGAGCTCTGTATCCCTGCGCATAGCTCAAACGAAGTTTAAAGTTTTCGAGAAAGTCATATTTTACGGATAACCTAGGAACCAGGACATTGAGGTTTTCGGTATTGTCAAGAAGGTATCCATTGAAATTGTAATCTCCATTTATATTGATAATATCGTATCTGGCACCGGCAAGGATTGCGAGTTTTGATATTGGGTTGTACTGGATCTGACCGTAATTACCAATTGTTCCAACTGTTTGATTAATTTCGCGGTTGTAGCCAGGCATATTATCTTCTACATTGTTGTATTGATATTCAGATCCGGCTATAATCATCCATTGATCATTTGGATCGAATGTGTACTGGGCGCCTCCAACGGCTGCAATATCGTTGCTGTTCCCGTATGCATTTATTGCCAGGAGATCACTTTCAGTTAGCGTGTCATTATTACCGATTACTCTGCCTCCAGCTCCATAATAGCTATCTCTGTTGGTTAGCTGACCACTTCCATAAATTGATATTTTGTGCTCGTAGCTCTTTGAAAATCGTTCATAAGATAAACCGCCTCCAATGATATTGTGATCGAGTTTTTCAGCTACATCTGCCTGATGTGGCATTAAGTCAAAGTCATTTCCTCCTCTTCTGTATTCTCTAATACTGAATAGGTTAGCTTTTATTCGTGTTTCAGAGGTTGGTTTGTAATAAGCGTCAAATCCAAATGTTGTGTTTTCAATCTCGGTTATTTCAGAGAAACCATCTCCATTTGCGTCCCAGTGATCTCTACTGCGATCCATTGCGTAAAGACTTATGCCTTTTTTATAGTCTTCACTGACTATGGTGCCGTTAGCGTGAAATGTTCTATCGGCAGATTCACCATTGATTAAACCGTAATTTGTACCAACTTCAAAGGTGTTTTCATAAGGGTCTTTTGTTATGATGTTGACTGTTCCGGCAATTGCATTTCCACCATAAAGAGCACTTCCGCCTCCGCGAACAACTTCAATTTTTTCAACCATGTTTGAGGGAATCATATCGAGTCCGTATACTCCGGTCAGAGCCGAAAAAATGGGGCGTCCATTTATCAGTATTTGGGAGTATGCGCCATCCAGTCCGTTCATTCGTAGTTGGGTAAAGCCACAGTTTTGACAATTGTTTTCAAGTCGTAATCCCGGAGAAAAACTGAGTCCTTCAGAGATACTTAGCGATTGGGTGTTTTCGAGGACTTTGGAGTCGATTTGGTTGACGATTACTGGTGCTTCATAAACTGGGACTTCTGATCGTGTAGCGGTTACCGATACTTCATTGAGTCCTAAAAGATCTCTTTGGAGTTGAAAGTTTACTTCAATAGGAGAGTTGTTGATTTGAATTTCTTTTTCAACCTTTTTATATCCCATGAAACTAGCCGCGAGAGTCCATTTTCCTTTCTCGAGTTTCAGATTGAAATTTCCGTTTTCATCGGCTGTTGTTCCCTTGTTAGTTTTTACTACCTGAATGGAAGATAAGGGTAGCGGTTCGCCCTTTGTATTGCTAATTTGTCCATTGATCGTGATCTGACCGAAACAGTTAAATTGACTTGTCAATAGTAATACTGCAACAATTATATAAGATCTCATTACTTACCAAATTCTAATTCTACGCAAAGGTAAAATTAAAATTAGATAGAGCTAAAAATAAAAATAAATAAGACTAAATACGCTTTTTTAGCCAAAAAAAGCCGGTCGATTTGACCGGCTTAAAATGGTTTTGAGAAGAAAATTACTCTACTAACCACATTGAATTATTGATATTGTCCCCGCCCGGAGGTACAGCAGCCTCAAAGTTTTCACCGTTCAGGCTTTGTTCACTACCTGGGTAGAGGAAACGATTAGGTAATTCATCATTGTTGACATTACCAGCTGGAGGTGAGAGGAATGAAAACTCATCCCAGTTTCCATTTTCTTCAAATAAAAACCTGCGAACAAGGAAATAAGGTTCGTGGCCTGCGAAGAAAGTTGAGAACCACAATTGCTCGCGTATTTTATCAAGTCGATCTTCTGGTAAGGTCAACAAACCTAGATCAATACCTGATGTTGTGTAAAAATCTGAAAAATCAGAATAATTAGAATCAGCATCGAAGTCAACATTGTAAAAGTCAAATGTACTTTCTATACCGGCTCTGTAGTGCGTTTCTTCAGTTGCAGCACTTATGAGCCCTTTGTTAGCAGCCTCAGCGAGTAGGAGTTCCTGCTCTGCGTGGGTCATGATTACACCTTTTGCGTTTTGAGGAGACTCCTGGTAAAAGTATCTGTCACTTAGATTGCTGCCAGAAATGCTACCCACTTCAGCATCACTGCCATTAGGCTTACCACCTGCAACAGGATTTGCGGCTACTGCTGATAGCCTTGGATCGTTGTATTGATTGAATACTGTGTCTAACTGGCTTCCTAAATTTACAGCATCAATATCACCTTGTTTCATGTTGTAAAGTGGATATTGATTGGGAGATGAAGATAAGTAAGAAAGAGCAGCATTTTCTCCAATCGTAAAAAGTGGTCCGTCAGCTACTATATTTTGTAGTCTTGATGCCGCATCATTGAGTTGGTTTGAAGCTGTCATGATCAATCTTACTCGAAGTGCATTAGAAAGCTTCTTCCACATCGTCATGTTTCCTTCAAACAGAATATCGCCATTTACAGTTTGGCTTTCATCAATAATAGTACCGGCATATTCAAGTCTGGAAAGCAAACCATTTGCACCGGTATAAATTTCGCTTTGAGATTCATAACCGGGAAAAAAGTTTCCGTTTTCACCATCGATAGCTTCAGTATAAGGAATGTTACCATAAGCATTGGTGAGTGTAGCGTAAATATAGCTCTGCATTATGATGGCTATAGCTTCCTGATTTGCATTTCCTTCTTCCTTGGCTAATTGCTCAAGTCGTTCTGCATTCCTGAGTGTGTTGTAGAGTCCTTCCCAGGTATTTGGCCAAGACCCCCAGTTGTAAATATCAACTTCTACACGAAGGGTTTTAGCTGTCAATTGAGCTGCATTGTTACCTACCAGATAAGCACCATCAGTGTGAACATTGACAGCGTCACGAATAACAGCCGGGAGAACTACTTGCGGCTCAACTTCTTCAGGTTGATTTGGGTTTTCGTTAACCTCTGTGAGTGATCGCTCGCAACTGGTGAAGGCTAATGCTCCACCAATTAAAGCGAAAGATATATATTTCGATAAATTCATAATTTTCTCGTTTTAAGATTCTTAAAAGTTTGCACTTACTCTAAATCCGTAACTTCTTACAGATGGCAATGAAGTACTTTCAAAACCCTGGATAATTCTACCGTTCCTGATTGAATAAGTTTCAGGATCAATGCTTGGAACTTTTGACCAAAGTAACAGGTTACGACCGTATACACCTACAGTTAAACCGTTTACCCAATCAGCTTTAAGTTGCTCAGGCTTAAAAGTGTAGCTCAAGCTAACCTGACGAAGTTTAAAGTATGTAGCATCATATGTTGCGGCTTCAATGTTATCTCTTCTAAAGCCGTTACCGTAATAAGCGTAAAAGTAGTCACGAGTAGAAACTCTCTCAGTATTTTGAACATACTCACCGTTGTCGTTAAGTGTTACGCCATCACCTATAAAGCTTCCGCTATCGATTTGATTCCAAACAGGGTAGCCGTATTGATCATATTCTAAGTCGTACTCTTCACGACCTTCAAGTGGATCAAGACCGTTTGGATCATCTTCATTTGTGATAGAACCACCTGTGTTTAACATTGCGTGAGTCCTGGAATAAATTTTTCCTCCAATTCTACCGTCAACTAAAACATTCAAATTCCATTGCTTGTACTTGAAGTTTTGGTTGATTGAAAGGAGGAGATCTGGTTGGAAAGTACCGTTAGAAACTTTTTCAGTAGTCAGAACCGGAAGTCCGTCTTCGTGAATGATTTCACCATCGTGGCGTTTAAATCCAAGTCCTACCATTTGTCCTAATAGTTCACCAGGTCTCGCTTCAAATGAGAGGCCAAGGCCGTTATCAGCCGGGTACATGTTTGGTACAATTTGATAATTGTCAATACCATCAGCCAATTCAACAACAGTGGCTCTGTTGCGAGATGTATTCACATCAATACCCCATGTGAAATCCTTTGTTCTAACAGGTTCACCATGAAGAACGATTTCAAATCCTTTGTTTTCGATTTCACCGGCATTGGTGAGTCTTGAAGTATAACCAGAAGACGTGGCAACCGGTACATTCAGGATCTGATCAGTAGAATTCATTTGATAAACTGTCGCGTCTAAGCCTAAGCGGCCTTCAAAAAGTCTAATGTCAACACCAGCTTCATATGAAGTAGTACGCTCAGGTTTTAAATTTGGGTTATTGAGGTTAGGATTAACCGTAGCAATTGCGCTGCTTCCCCATGGAGAACCGTACTGGTAAGTGTTGCGAAGGTTGTATGGATCAGTATCACCACCAACCTGTGCGTATGCTGCTCTCAGTTTAAGGAAGCTGATTTCTTTTGGCAATGTTAAGGCTTCGTTGAGAACACCACTCAAGGACACTGAAGGATAGAAGAATGAATTGTTTTCTTCCGGTAGAGTACTCGACCAATCGTTACGTCCTGTAATATCTAAGAAAAGGAAATTTTGGTAACTCAAGTTCGCAACTCCAAATACTGAGTTGATTTGTTTGTCGTAAACAAATTGATCAGCAATAACATTTCCTCTTGCGTTAGACAGGTTGTAAATTCCAGGAATCAACAATTGAGGAGCTCTCGTTCTGTTGATACGTGTTTGCTGTTGCATGATATTACCACCCAATTTAACACCAAAGTTGAAAGCTCTGTCGTAGTCTAGATCATCGTAAGATAGTAACAGTTCATTGTTGGTCTCAGTAAATGTGAGAATATCTTCTCTGTAGCTACCGTTCAGAACCTGCTTAGTTGAGAACGCTCTTCTGAATTGGCGTCTTTCATTGTTGATGTCAGCTCCTGACCGAAAACGGATATTAAGCTTGTCTGTGATGTCGAAAGACATTCTCGCATTTCCGTAAACTCTGTGGTTTTGAAAACTGTTTGTGTTTTCTTCTACTACTAACCAGGGATTATTTGACCACAGTTCTTCAAAGTTTTCTTGTTGGCGATCTTCCTGTCCGGGTTTCCAGTAATCTGTCAATTCATCAGTGTGAACTGTTCTGGGGAACCATAGCCAGTTGTACATTACAGATGAAGATTCATCATATCCAGCGTTTGGAACGTTATCTGAGTTACTGTTTGCGTAAGAAACATCAACACCAACATGGAATCTGTCATCAAACATGTGTTGATCACCACCAACATCAATGTAGTGACGTTGCAACCCTGTATTTGGAAGGATACCTCTATTTTCTTTGTTGGTATATCCAAATCTGAAATTTCCTTTTTCCTGATTATTGCTAATACTAAATGAGCTAACCTGGTCAACACCTAATCTGTAGAAGTCGCGAATGTTGTCCTCTTCAGCTTCAAATGGCTGTAGAGTACCTCTTTCATCTGGGTCCTGGTTGTATTGTTTGATCATTTGGCCATTTGTTCTGGGGCCCCAGTTTTCACCAAATGCATCGTAAAAGTCATAAGATTGTGTGTTCCCTGTATTACCTTGTTCTACAGTTGCACTTGTATAATTAGCGCCATCTAAGTAGCTGTATTTACCATATCCGCCAAACCCATATTCGTTTTGGTAATTTGGCAGCTTAAGTACAGAGCTAAAAGTTGTATTACTGGTAACATTCACATTCCAGCCTTCTTGCTCAGAGCCGTCTTTTGTAGTTATGAGAATAACTCCGTTTGAGGCGCGTGTTCCGTATAGTGCTGCTGCTGCAGGACCTTTAAGTACTGACATACTTTCGATATTATCAGGATTGATAACTTGAGCAGCATTACCAAAGTCAATTGTTGATGATCCATTAAGACCATCTCCAGAACTGAACATGCCATTTGTAATAGGAACACCATTTACTACGAATAGTGCCTGATTATTTCCTGTCAATGATGTTTGTCCTCGAATAACAACATTTGCTGAAGCTGTTGGTCCGTTTGCACTTCCCACAATATTAACCCCAGCTGAGCGTCCTGCTAACTGATTGACGACATTATCTGTTTTAACTTCACTAATGTCTTTTCCGTCAACTTTTTGCACTGAGTAACCAAGTGACTTCTCTTCTCTTTTAACACCAAGAGCTGTAACAACAACTTCATCGAGTTCTACACTTGATGACATTGTTACATTGATTTCAGTTCTTCCTTTAAGTTGAACAGTTTTAGTTTTGAAACCAACAAATGAAAACTTCAGGGCTTTTGCTTCATCTGATACTTCTAGTTCAAAAGTACCATCCATCCCTGTTGTAGTTCCGTTTGTTGTTCCTTTTTCAACAACATTTGCGCTGAATACAGGATTCCCCTTATCATCAACGACTTTCCCTGTAATTGTTTTTTGTGCAAATGCAGCACCTGTTATCAATGCAAAAAGCACTGTGAACGAGAAGGCCATAGAAGCTTTTCGCCAACAGTGGCTCATTGATACACTCCGTAGCTTTTGTCTCATAAGTATTTCTTTAAGGATTTTTAACAGAAGCAAATTAAATAGTTTCTATACAAACTAAAAAGGCCTGCGAATTGGTTTTTATTAAAAATTCAGATGAATTGAATCGAGTATTGAAAGAAATAACTCTGAAAAACAGCTTTTTTATTTAAAAAATGATGGTAGATTCTATTTTTTAGAAATAAAGTTTCTAATGAAACTAATAAGCTTGTGTGTAAAAAATCCCCTTTGGTTATGTGGTTGATTTGCCCATTATTTTGTTTTTGAGTTGTTTATCATTTAGGAATGATTTTTTCTTGATTAAGGAAAATAATAATCATGGATAGGAAGACGGATAATATGAGTAATTCAACGACAAAACAGATTTCTCTTTATCTCGACCCTGAGTCAAACAAAGGAAAACAAACTTTAGCTTATGCTCAGTCTGAAGGGCTGAATATTAAAGCAATAGACTTTACCAAAACTACATTAACACCTACTCAAATAAATAGGGTGTTGGAAGGTAGTGGTTACGAAATGAGAGACCTCATTGACTTGTCAAAATTGAGTGAGGTGAAATTTCCTCTTGAGGAAGCGTCTCCACAGGATTGGGTGAAGTTTTTAAAAGCGAATCCCTGCTCTTTGAGGTTCCCAATTGCTTTTAAAGATGATAAAGTTGTAATTGTTAAGACTCCAATGCATCTAGTTGATTTGTAAATTATTGTTGGTATGATTCGTTTACTTTTAATTGAGGATGAAAACGATTCAGCACAGTTGATTTTATCGTTTTTCAAGAGAAAAGGTCTCGATGTGCAAAGAGCTTCTAAACTTGAAGAAGCCAGAGAACTGTTAGAAATCTTTTCCCCAGACTTTGTTTTGTTAGATTTAAATCTGCCTGACGGCTCGGGCTTTGAATTCATTCCTTATTTAAAAGATAGGTTTCCTGATTGTGAGGTTGTTATCAATAGCGCTTATGATACCGATGAAGAGAAAAATAAAGCTAAATCTTTAGGTGTTGCTTCATTCATTTCAAAGCCCCTCAATTTTTCCAGACTTTCAGATGCGTTAGGTGTGTAGTTTTTTTTCTACACTTTGTACATTTGGACCATGGAAAAGATATTGATTGCTGATGACGATCCAGATATTGGATTGTTATTAAAGAGGTTTTTAGAACGTAACGATTTTAATGTATCTGTATCTGAGACTGGGTTAGAAGCTCTTAAAGCAGTCACTGCAGACAAACCAGATCTCGTTTTACTCGATTTTCGATTACCTGATTTTGACGGTGAAGAGGTACTTAAAAAGATAAAGGAAAAGCATCAGGATGTTCAGGTGATTATCATAACCGGTTATGGAGATGTTAAAACAGCTATCAAAACAATTAAAAGAGGAGCCTTTGATTATGTGACAAAACCTATTCAACCTGAAGAGATTTTGATGCGTATCAAAGAAGCTCTCAAAAACAAATCTTCTAATAATAACGATGTTACTTCAGCTCAAAAGGTCAAGTCTGCGAGTAAAACGAATACCCAAAAAGAACCCAAAAAGCAGGCTAAATCTGGATCTGACCGAAAAACGATTTATGTAGTGGGTGACAGCCCGCAAGCTCAGCAAGTTACAAAGCATATAGATTTGGTTGCGCCTACTGATATGTCGGTAATTATTACCGGTGAAACGGGATCGGGAAAGGAGTACGCTGCAAGGAGAATTCATTTTAAAAGCAATCGATCTAATAATCCATTCGTTGCTGTTGACTGCGGTGCACTTCCTGAGAACCTATCGGGGAGTTCGCTTTTTGGTCACGAAAAGGGGGCTTTCACGGGAGCTTTACAAAAAAAGTTAGGATCATTTGAACGTGCTCATACAGGAACTCTTTTTCTTGATGAGGTTGGAAATCTTTCTTATGATAATCAGGTTAAGTTACTGAGGGTTTTAGAAGAGCGCAAAGTAACACGTTTAGGATCTGAAAAACCGGTTGATGTAGATGTTAGGGTGTTGGTTGCCACAAATGAGGATTTATCAAAATCAGTTGAAAAAGGGGAGTTTAGAGAAGATTTATACCACAGATTGAATGAGTTTAAAATTGAAATTCCTCCATTGCGTAAACGTCAGGAGGATTTAGAATCATTTCTCAATCTGTTCATTGAAAAGGCGAATAATGATCTTGAAAAGTCGATAAAAGGAGTAAGTGCAAAAGCACTGGATCAACTAAAAAAGTACCCCTGGCACGGAAATTTACGCGAGCTCAAAAATACAGTGAAGCGTGCTGTGCTATTAGAAAATGAAGATAGAATTACACTCAATTCATTACCTGATGAAATGTGGAACCAGGAATGGGAAAACGATAATGAAGACCAATCTCCTGTAACTTTAAAGGAGGCGGTTGCCGTTGCTGAAAGAAAAGCTATCGTAAGAGCTATTAAAAGAGTGAACGGAAATAAATCAGAGGCTGCCAAGATCCTTGGAGTAGATCGCAAAACACTCTACAACAAAATGAGTCAGCTCGATTTAACACTATAATGAGTATGAAAGATAAGGATAGAGACGTTTTTTTTGAAGCATATAAACACCTGCCAATTCCTGTTCTGGTTCACAGAGATCAAAAAATTGAAGTTGTCAACCAATCTTTTGCTGATGTCTTTGGCTATGGAGTTGATGAACTGCAAAACCTGTCAATTAAAAACTTAATAAAATCGAATAGAGGTTCTGTTAGTTATGGTCAGAACCAAAAGCTAATTACCATAAAGCCAAAATCAGGTAGGCAAGTATGGTGTACAATGCGTGAGAGCAAACTCGATAACTCTACAATATCTGTTATCACTCCCACAACAAGAGAAGAAGTAAACCTCGAAACTGTAAAGGAAAAAGAGAAACAATTGCGTTCACTTGCTGAGCATATTCCCAAAACATTCTTTGTGCTTTTTCAAAACACGATGGATATTGCTGTTTCTCAGGGTCCCGGATTAAAAGCGTTTGATTGCTCAAGGACTAAGTTAGAAGGTAAACAGTTGAGCGAAATATTACCACCGAATAAACTTTCAGAGATAGAAGGTTACCTCAAGCGAACATGGGAGGGAGAGGAAGTCAAGCTTTACAAAAAAATCAAAAACGTCCAGTTTAAGATCGAGTTCATACCAGTTCTCGATGACAATGGAAGAGTGTTATCCTCATTGATGATTTCACAGGACGTTACAAGTGAACTTGAAGCAGACAAAGAAAATTTAAGAGATGAAAAGATGTTACTTACTTCAAGGATATCAAGAAGTATTGCACATGAAGTGAGGAATCCGCTCACCAATATTGATTTGGCTCTCGATCATTTAAAGGAGAATGAAAAATCAATTTCTGAAGAGGCAGATTTGTATTTCGATATCATCAGTAGAAACTCAAAAAGAATCAACAACCTCATCAACGAAATTCTTCAATCTACCAAGCCAACTTCTATTCAGTTGAAGGAAGTCGTTACGAATGATCTCATCAAAGCTGTTGAGGAATCTACTAAGGATCGGTTTGAATTGACGAATGTCAAATTTCACAAGCGTAATTCATTACGCGATAAAACTGTTTGTATTGACTACCACAAAATGGTTATGGCTCTCACCAATATAGTGATCAACGCTACAGAAGCAGTTCCAACAAATAGTGGTGAAGTTTGGTTGAGCATTTGGGAAAATGAAGGGAATGCTGTAGTGAGTATCCGTGATAACGGGAAAGGAATGAATGAGGAAGAACTCGAACGAATATACGATCCGTTTCAAACAGGTAAGCGTGGCGGAATGGGCCTGGGACTTACCAGTTCCCTGAACATAATAAAAGCCCACGACTCCAGGATTCACGTTAAAAGTAAACCTGGAGAAGGGACTACATTTTATTGTTACCTCAAATTAGATTCGTGTTAACGAAACATCTTAGCAACTGCCGGAACAATCTTTAAGGCTTTGGATAGGAAAGGGACGAATGAGGAATTTTTTAACTCTGGTTTTGCTTCCAGCAAATTCGATATTAATCCCCTTATCAATTTAAATCCATCAAATCGATTAGAAGATATTCCGTATTTCTGTTCTACTCTTGCATACACTAAATCTCGTCTCAGTTTAAGTTGCTGTTCTTTGAGCTTTAGTAATTGCTCTTTTTCGTGAATCATAATTTCTAAATCATGATAATCACGAATTTGCGATAATTGAGCATTTATTTTTTCTTCTTGATGATCCATCTCAATAACAATCTTCTAAAAGGTTTAATAACTAATGCTTCGTTGAAGATTACTCCAATAATGGTCAGAACCAGAATAATACCGGTTACAATAAAAAAACCAATAGAGTAATTATCAAACACTGAGCCCAAATAAAAGGCTAACCCAAAGCCTGAAAAAATTAGAATTCCCAAACAAACTAAAGCTAAAAAGAAGGCCGCCATTAAGCGAGCCCCCGTATTAGATGCGAGATCGATAGTCTTCAATTGAAGAAGATCATATCGAAGCTTCGCATATTCAGTAGCTTCAGATTTCAAGGAATTCAAATCCTCTTTAATATCTTCCATCATTGATTATGATTTTACTTCAGCTTCTTTTTTTGCTGTTTCGTTAGCAGAATTGGTAGCATTTTTGGCCATCTCTGCAGTTTTATCTTTTAGTGAATCAAGCTCCTTTACCAAATCATCAACTTTATGACTGATTTGATCACGAGTTTCTTTACCACTTTGAGGAGCTAGTAAAATACCTGCTGTAAATCCTACTGCTAATCCTGCAATTCCTGAAATTAAAATATCTGTTGATCTACTCATAATGTTTAAATCTTTTAATGGTTAAAAATACAAATTCAATTTATACTAAGGAAGTTTCATGCCATACCTATATATATGACATACATATGGGGATGACAAAATAAGTGTTTCTTTTTTCACACGATAATTCTAGAAGGTGTGTAATAAATACCACGGTATTTTGAGATTGTTACTTTGTTAATTTAACTTGATATGCCTTTAAGTGTCTGTAAATGATGTTAATGTATTGTTTTTATTGAATTTGTGGAATAGTTCTTTCACTTAATGGGGCGAATTTAAAAGAGAATGATTTATGAGTACGAAGAGTAAAACAGTAGAATTAGAAGAGATGAATGTTGATAGTCCAAGTCCAATGACTTTGAAAGTAAATACTGGAATGTCTAAAGAACATAGAAGTGAAATTGCTAACGCAATGGGTAAAGTATTAGCCGATACATACTGCTTAATGTTAATGACCCAAAATTATCACTGGAATGTTCAGGGTTCTTTATTCAGAGATATACATTTAATGACTGAAGAACATTATGAAGACATTTTTGATGCAGTTGATGAAATTGCAGAAAGAATTAGAGCATTAGGATTTAAGTCGCCAGGTACAATGTCAGAATTTAATGACATGACATCTGTAAATATTCCAAACAGTAACCTAAGTCAGATGGAGATGGTGGCAGATTTATTAGAAGCTCATGAAACGGTAACACGTTCATTGAGAAAAGCATTAGAACCGGCTGATAACGCCAGCGATGAAGCAACAATTGATCTTATTACTGAAAGACTTGATTTCCACGAAAAAACTTCATGGATGTTGAGAAGTATGCTTGAAAAGTAATTAATAGAATTTTAAAGAACGGAGGATTTATGGTAAGTGAAGAGACAAAGAAGGGAAGAGGACGTAAAGTAAGAAAATCTTTAAGCGTGCTATTTGGTACGGTAATACTATCAGCAGTAATTGCCAGTCTAGGTTTAATGGTAGAAGAAGAAGCTGATATTATACCAGAACAAACTGAACAGGCAACGCTCAGCACAAAATCTGATATCAATAAATCGATCGATGACAAAATCAATGCTATCGACACCAAAGTTGCTGATATTGATGAAAAAATGAATGTTGCTGGAGAAACTGAGCTCGAAAAGTTAGAAGTTAAACGAGCTAAGTTGATCGAATACAAAGATTTACTTGTGACAGAAAAAGATCAGTTACGTTCTCACGACAAGGAGGATCTTACCATAACCAGGAAAAATCTCGAATCATTAGATAAATCGTACAGAACTTATTTGAGTTCTGACCAAAAATAAAATAACTGTATGTCAAATAATCAATACAACACGCTAGTTGAAGCTATTCAAGAACTCAACAAAAGAGGATACAAAGATGAATTGAAAATTCACGAAGATCTTACTGTTGAAGACAATAACACAAGAATAGATAGTGATGAATTGCAAATAGATGAACATCATAGATTTGAGGGAATGACAAATCCGGCAGATATGTCTGTGGTATATGCAATCTCAAATCAAAACAAAAAGCTAGGTGTTGTTGTTGATACTTATAACCCAAAGGAAGAGACAGCAGTTAGCAAGCTTATACAAAAGCTTGAAGAAAAATAAATTTCATAGTTCAGTTGATTTAGGGTTAGGTTTAGTGAGGCCTCGTCAAAAATGGCGAGGCTTTTTTTATACTGAGCTTTTACCAAGGTATCTCACGATCAGAACCAACATTCCGATGCCCACAGGGAACAAAATCCATGATGGTATTCCGAATGCTGCGGGGAGCGTTCCAAAAAATATTGCCACACCACCAACACTCAATGCATATGGAAGCTGAGTCCTAACGTGATCAATATGATGACAATCAGCAGAGAGTGAACTCAAAATGGTTGTATCTGATATCGGTGAACAATGATCGCCCAATACTGATCCAGCTAAAATACACGAAACAACATTATAGAAAAGAGGCATTATTTCTCCATGCTCAAATCCTGCACTGGCAGCAATTTGGTAAGTTGCCGGTAAAAGGAGCGGATACAAAATAGCCATTGTTCCCCAGGAAGAGCCGGTTGAAAAAGCCACAAGAGCAGCTAACAAAAACGTAATAGACGGAATAAAAACCGGTGATAATTCTGGTGACCACAATTGCTTTAAAAAGGCTGCTGTATGCATGTCCTGAGTGATTTGGGCTAAACTCCACGCCAGCGTCAAAATCATCATCGCTGTGATCATGCTTTTGTAACCTCCCACAACAGAGTCCATAACTTCCTGTAAGGATAAAAGGCGCTGTCCTATAGTCATGAGAATCGATACAACAAGCCCGGTTAGTGAGGACCAAAGCAATGAAGTGTAACTGTCACTTTGCCCAATTATGTATGACAACTTTCTAGTTAACCCCAAACTTTCATCTTGCCAAATTTGAGAATCCCACCCTGTGTAAAACAACCCGATGATGGTTCCCAACACAATAATCAGAACCGGAATTATCGCATTTATGGGTCGCATCGGGATTCCTTCTTTTCGTTCAAACTCCTCGAGTTCAGAGTTCGCCATATTGGAGCTTTCGCTTAATACCTCACCTGTCTTGCGTGCTTTGTTTTCGGCTTTGAGCATGGGACCAAAATCACGCTGGAACAAGATGAGCATCAACACAAATACGAGAGTGAAAATCGGGTAAAAGGAATAGCTCAACGAATTGAGAAATATACTGTAAGCTCCTTCGCTCAGTTGCGGAATTGTATTCACACCATCCTGAATATATCCCAGCTCAGCTCCAATCCATGTTGTGACAAAAGCTACTGCCGCAATTGGTGCTGCTGTTGAATCTACGAGATATGCCAGCTTTTCGCGACTCACTTTTAGCTTGTCGGTCACGGCTCGCATCGTATTTCCCACAACCAATGTATTGGCATAGTCATCAAAGAATATTGAAATTCCCAGGATATATGTTGCTAGTTGTCCGCCTTTTGCTGTTTTGGCTTTTTTTGAGATCCTGTTCACAACTCCCTGCATTCCGCCATTTTTAGAAATGACAGTTACAACAGCTCCAATTGTCATGGAAAACAAAATCACCGCTAAGTGATCCCATGAGTTTAGAGCGCCAATAACATATTCATCAAAAATGGAGAGAAACCCTGATCCAATTCCGGCCAAACCGTCATTGTGGTAACCGATGATAGCTGTACCGGTAAAAATCCCCAGGAAAAGCGAGGTGAGTACTTCGCGAAAAATCAGTGCCATTAGAATAGCGAGTAGAGGAGGAACAATACTCAGCCAAAGCGAAATAGGGTTGATAGGGGATGTTTTAGTTGTAGTGCCTGCCTGAACTGATAATTGTTCGTCATCAGAGGAGAACTTGTGTTCTACAACAGCGGTTTTTTCATTTGAATTGATAGTGTATTTAGATCCGTTGATCAGAACCGTATTTGAAGTGGGTAAGTCATCAAAATGCAGACTGATTTCAGTAGGAACACCTTCAATAATCACCTCCGGTTTTTCTACGGAGAAATCTGGCTGGCTAAAGGCTCTGACCGTAATAAAAAGAAGAATGAGGACATTCAAAATTTTTCGCATGGCGATAAAAGTAAGAACTTTTGGAAATTGTGGTATTAAACACAGCGTTTTGAGCAGATTCATTATTCTTGCACAGCCAAACCAATTTTAAAACCATTCGTAATAAAACGTATGCAAAAAGATAAAGAGGCGTTTTACAAGGATTTGAAAAAGAAGCTCAAGAAGCAACACAAGTTTCCTTCAGTTTATATGTTCAAGTTTATCGTTCCTAACGATAATAAGCTTCACGCTCAGGTTGAAGCGCTTTTTGGATCTGAGGCTCAAATAGCTATACGAGAAAGTAGAAATGGCAATTTTGTGAGTGTTACAGCAAAAGAAATGATGCTGAGTGCTGACAAAGTTATAGAGCGTTACCGCGAAGCTGAGTCTATCGAAGGGATTATTTCACTTTAATTACACTTCAACTTCAACAAAATAACCGCTTTGGTTACGGATATTGGTAACGAACTTATTGTCCAAAATTAAATACTGACCTTTAATTCCGGTAAGCGTTCCGCTGATTGTTGGCTCTTTATCGAATTTCACGCTTTTTACTTTATCAGGTGATTCGAGCAATGGATATTCTATCGAGATAATATCATTTTCATCGTAGAAAAAATCAGACATTTCATCAGGGATGAACTTCCTTGCTTTTTCTTTTTCTTCGAGCAGATCAACGTCTTTGATATCACCTTTTAGCATCCTTTGCCAGGATGTTTTATCGGCAAAGTGTTCTTTTAGAGCCACTTCAATAACTCCGGCTTCGTAGCGGTTTGTCGTTTTGGCTAATATGATTCCGGCTCTGGCACCCTGATCGATCCATCTGGTTGGGATCTGAGTTTCTCGTGTTATACCAACTTTTAATCCGCTCGATACCGCGAGGTAAACGAAGTGAGGCTGTACGTGATGTTTTTGTTCCCACTCGGGATCGCGGCCTTCACCCAAATGTCCCCGGCAGCGTTCAGGATGAATGATGCATTCTGATGCCTGTGGAGCATCCCTAAAACAAGGGAAACAAAAGCCCTGTCCAAATGTTTTCTTGATTTTCCTCCCACAATTGACACAGTTGATTTGTCCGGTGAAATGCAGGTTGATTTTTTCGCCAAGAGCCCCGTTGAGGTCTCCTTTTTCATCATTTAGTTCAAGAGTGTAATGCGCCTTTCCATCGAGAAGTTTGACAGGCATTTTGTGAAGATTTCCGCTCAATTCCATTTGTGCTTAGTTTTGCGTCATGGAGTTTACACTACAAGACGATTATATCGAGTTGATAAAAGTTTTAAAAATTGTCAATTTAGTCGCATCAGGCGGTGAAGCAAAGCTTGTTGTAGCTGACGGACTGGTAACTGTTAACGGTGAAGTTGAACTTCGCAAAAGAAGGAAATTACGCAAGGGTGACGTAATCAACTTCGAGGGCGAGGAAGTTACCATTGTTTAAATTTCTTACTTATCGCTTTTGGAACAGCATCTTTGTGAACCATTACAGCAATTGATTTCAGCTTCATGTAAGGAATCGAAATGTACTGGTATCCATCAACACCAGCATCAGTTCCCCAACTGTTTTTCACGAGGTAAAAGATATCTCCATTTTGATTGTGGCTGCGGCCTACGATATGCATGAGGTGATCATCAGTAGTATTGTAGTTTTCAAATTCTTGCTGACGGTATTCCTGAGTAATTTCTTTTTCTTCCTGCACACTGTCAAAAAATACATCTCTGTCAGATCTCGATAGTGAGCTGTAATCTGTTTCCGGGATAATTGCCACGCCTTCTTTTGTCGACCACGTTTTTTCGCTCACATCAGCATCCCATGCCAGTGAATAACCATTTTCAAGGGCGTGATCGATCAGCTGAATGAACTCGTCTAACTTGACGTTGTAATAACTTCCATTTGACCAGTTATCGGGAACTTCAAGAATGAATTGCTCATAAAATGGGTGATGGTTAAATGAAGTGAAAGTCACATAATCCTCAGTGTTGATTTTTAACTCATCAGCGAGTTCTTTTGGTGAGTAAGAATTACCGTTGTAATCTATTTCGGTCGGAGCCGAGCCTAAATATGTATCCAACGAAGCTGTGTATGCATCCAGCCAAACAGGAGTGAGTTCGCCATTTGGATTCTGAACGATAGCATCTAAAATATTACTCAAAACTTTTTCCATTTCACTGTGATTGTGAGTCTCGGTGCCGTAATTCAATCCGTCATAAGCACTTTGCGGTACAACACCGTACTGCTCTACAGATTTCATTACATCATGACTCAGGCTACCCTGACTGAACTGAGTTTTACCCTGTCTCAATACATAGTTCTTAGCTTTTTCAATATAAATATTGCGCACCTGGTACATTTCGCTCAAGTCAACTGGTTTTCCATTGATTCGTTCAACTTCAGATTCAAGGAAGGAAGTCGTGGAATAACTCCAGCAAGTTCCGGTTATATCCTGGCTGATGACTTCAGTAGATTCAATTTTAATGTCATCGTTAAAAAGGTATCCTTCATCTGGTTTTTTCTCCTGTGCCTGAACAGTTGAAAGAAATAAAAAGGCAGAAATGCTAACTATTAAATATGTGCGCATGATTATTGTAATTTGGTTCAAATGATTTTCAAATCTACAACAGCAAAATGTTTTTGAGAATAAAATTGACACTTTCAGCAATTGTCTTGCTATTACTTTCAGGATGTGTTGAAAACAAAAACACATTAGAGAGTGAGACTTCAGCTATAAAGCAATTAGCTTACGAAATTAATTACCAGCTTGTTCAGGAGTCAAAGCGCCTAAAAAGCCTTGTAGATGAAGGTGTGAATGATAAAGGAGAGGATTATTCTGTCAATGAGTTATTCTCTTATTTTAATATAAACGGAGATTTGAATTATCCATCAAATTGGGATGCAGTACCGCAAAAATTGGGTAGAGAAAACTTGAGAAACACTTATGAAAAGTCAAAACTAACTTCGAGCTTGATGGTTGTTTCTCCACAAAAAGGGGTGCTAATTTATCCCAAATTGAATAGGGTTTTCCAAAAAATAGAAAAGGGATGTATTGCTCATATATTGAATGAAGCCAATAATAGCAAGGAAACACCCTCTGGTAATTGGGTCACAACTCCGTATTGGTCACCTGTTGAATCAGGCTGGTTGATGTCATGCATTGTGCCTTCAAATGACATGTATCTTCAATTGAATATACCTGTTCAAACTATAAAGGAAAAGTATCTTGATAAACAATCAGGGTATTATTTTATCATGGACTCTGAAGGCAGGTTAATTTCGTTAAGAGAGAATACTGAGACAATAATTGCAGTTGATACTGAGACTCAAAAAATGATTAAAAATTCATTCGAGTTTCCTGAATCTCGAAATATTTACAGAAGTAAAAACCAGGGCTTTAAAGAAGCTTGCAGGAAAATACTGACAGATGGAGAAAAAAAGGTACGTTTTAATTGGAATGGATCTGACTATATGCTGCTCAACGCTGAAATATCAGAATTAAAATGGCAGCTTGTGCAGGTCATTAAGCTTTGATCGTTAACTTTAAAATGAAATTGATGTATTTTCACTAACTCTTAAATTGACACATGAACTTAACCAAAAAAGATATTGGAGTTATCCTTACCATCGTTTTGCTGTTAATAGCAATGGTGGGAGGTTCGTTGTTTATATTCAATTTGTTGTTGAAAGACAGGGTTGAGAATGAGCAAAATTATTTGTCAAGAGAGTCACAAATATGTGCTGAGCAAATTGAGCGTTCCTTCAACCAGTTTCGGTACGATGTTGAGTTTCTTTTCTCTAATTCTGAAAATAATTTTTTCGGTCAGAGCCAATTGTCAACCTCAGAGCTCGCGGATATAAAATCATTGATGGTTGAGCACCGTGATCTTATCAAGTCAATGACAATCAGTAGTGAAGGTGGCAGTAGGCGAGTAAAGTGGTATGGGAAAGGAACATTTGAAGTACAGCAAATTGATACGACTTTACAATTTGAAGATTCTGCTAATCAGCTCAAGTTTATCAACGGCTACAATAATGCGTTCCTAACTACTGAAAATGGTGCTGTTATCTTCGAGTTGAAAACCAACGAATTCGTCAACGATCAATTTAGAAGATACTTCAGCTCTTTAGACTCCTATAAATCATTACTCGATGCTAGTGGTGTCATCGCGTCAGATAATCCCGGAGGAAACAGGCTTTTTACAACTAACAATATACTTGAAACTCCATTAAAAGAAGCCTTTGAAGCAGAGGTTGCTACTTCGTTAGAAGTTGATTTAAAAATCAACGAAAATGGTGAACAAGAATCTTTTGTAACAGCTTTTTATCCCGTAAATATTTATGGTGAGTCAATAGGCCTTGTATTTGCCATGCCTAAAAGTGTAGTGGTAGATTCTATCAGGCAAAATCTATTCTTTGTGATAGCTGTAAACCTATTAGTAATTGTACTAGTAGTATTTGTTTTTAGTAGAAGTATTCAGCAATTGAGGAAATCTGCTCAGGAACTGAGAGAGAATAGACAAAACCTCGAAAAACTAATCGATCAACAAAAGCTTCTTTTTGAATATTCAAGAGATTTCACATATCGTCATAATGCCGATTACGAGTATGATTACGTAAGTGAAAATGTTCAAAAAGTGCTCGGTTACACACCTGAAGAGTTTGAGAAATCTGAATACCGACTATTCACGCAAAATCCATTGAATCGAACTGCACACGAAACAACATCAAAAGTTCTTCAGGGTGTAGACGATGGCAATCTTTTTTATGCTGAGGTTCGCGATAAAAACGGAAACCCCATTACGCTTGAGGTTAAAGAAAAACCTTATAAAGATGACGAGGGTAATGTTGTTGGGGTTATAGGAATAGCTAAAGATGTGACGGATAAGTTCATGAGTGAACAAAAGTTCCGCATCCTGTTTGAATACTCTTCAGATCCACACCTCATTTTCAACAGTGATGGAATATTAGATTGTAATGAAGCAGCCTTACAGATGCTCAATATCAGTAGAAAAGACGACTTCATAGGGAAACTACCGTGGGAGTTTTCCAAGGATCGCCAACCTGATGGAAGACGATCTGAATACAAGGCTGATGAGATGCTCAATGCCGCTCTTGAAAAAGGAAAACACACTTTCGATTGGACTTACAGGAAAACCAGTGGGCAGGAAGTGCCAACTGAAGTTACCTACACAGCTGTAACCCTTAATAATGAACAGGTCATTTTGGCGGTGTGGCACGATCTAACTGAGCGAAAACGAGTAGAACAGGCTCTGATCGATGCAAAACAAAGAGCTGAGGAACTCGCAAGATCAAAACAACAGTTCCTATCCAGTATGAGTCACGAAATTCGTACTCCTCTCAATGCAGTGATTGGCTACACAAGTTTCCTACTTGAAGAAGACCCAAAAGACGATCAAATAGATAAGTTAAAATCTCTCAAGTTCAGTGCAGATAACTTGCTTGCATTGGTTAATGATATCCTCGATCACAGTAAAATTGAATCAGGAAAGATTTCATTCTCCAATGAGCCCCTGCAACTTAAAGATATTGTGAGTCAGGTTGGTGAAATGATGCGTGAAAAAACTGATGAAAAAGGTGTTGAACTGGCGATCGAAATTGATTCAAGAGTGCCGGTAAAGGTGCTGGGAGATGAAAACCGACTCAATCAAATACTCATCAACATTGTGGGGAATGCCGTAAAATTCACTGATGAAGGAAAAGTTGAAATGAGGGTGTCTCAAATTAGTGAAACACGTGATCATCATGAAATTGAGTTTAAAATAACCGATACGGGTATTGGAATACCGGAAGATAAAAAAGAAGCAATTTTTAATGCTTTTGAACAGGCTGATTCTAGTATTCTAAATACCTATGGTGGAACTGGTTTAGGACTGTCGATAACCAAAAACCTTGTAGAAATGCAGGGAGGGAGCATCAAAGCTGAAAGTGAGCAAGGCAAAGGATCAGAGTTTACTGTTATCCTGAGTTTTGAAAAATGTTTAGAGACTGAAAAAATTGAAGACGATTCCACAGGACAGCAACATGAAGGGAGAAAGAATCAATCAGGAAAAGATGATCTCAAAGGATATCACATTCTTTTAGTTGAAGATAATCCAATAAATCAAAAAATTGCAGCTCAGTTCTTAAACAAATGGGGAGCAAAAGTTACAGTTAGCGAAAACGGAAAAGATGCGCTTGATGTAATAACCTCCAAAGACTTTGATCTTATCCTAATGGATTTGCAAATGCCTGAGATGGATGGCTATGAAGCTACTAAAGCGATAAGGTCAATTGATGAAGAATATTTCAAAAACATTCCTGTTGTAGCCTTAACAGCTGATGCATTCAATGAAGTGAGAGATAATGTACTGGAGGTTGGGATGAATGACTACGTAACTAAACCAATCAACCCTGAAGAATTCCTCAAAGTAATGACACGCTATCTTAAAGAGGAAGCCAAAACTTAGGCTCTAGGGTGAAAATTGAAAATGGCATCTTGTAAGTCGCTTTGGTCGAGGTGGGTGTAGATTTCGGTTGTCGTAATGGATTCGTGCCCCAGCATTTCCTGCACAGCTCTCAAATCTGCACCACGTTGTACTAATTCTGTAGCAAAGCTGTGACGCAAAGTGTGCGGACTAATCTTCTTTTTAATTCCGGCTGCTTTGGCTAAATCACGAACGATGTAGAAAATCATCATTCGCGTAAGTCCTTTTCCGCGTCTGTTTAAAAACAAAATATCTTCGTGGCCGGGCTTTATATCCTGGTGAACACGAACTTCATTAATGTAGAGTTTGATCTGTTTTGTTGCATGTTTACCTACAGGAACAAGTCGTTGTTTATTTCCCTTTCCCACAATTCTCAAAAAACCATCATCAAATGCACAGTCGCTCAGTCTCAGTGAAATAAGTTCTGATACGCGTAAACCACATCCGTACAAAACCTCAATTATCGCGCGGTTTCGTTCTCCCTCAGGAGAGCTGCGGTCAACAGCGTTGATCATCTTTTCAACTTCATAATCGGCAAGAGTATCTGGAAATTTCCTGCCAACTTTTGCTGATTCTATCAACTCAGCCGGATTGTGATCCATGTAGTTTTCCAGCACCAAAAACTTGAAAAACGCCTTAATGCCCGATAGAATTCGGTTCTGACTGTTAGCGCTCAAACCAATTTCGCCAATCCACTGCAGGAAATTCGATAGATCATCCTCAGTATAATTCTCCAGCTTTTTCGATTGATTTTCACTTTCATTGAACAATTCCAGCTTATCAATATCGCGCAAATAATTGAGCACTGTGTTTTCAGCCATCGAACGTTCTAGCTGTAAATACGACTTGAAATCCTGTATGTACGGTTTCCAATTACTCATTTTTATCGGTCAGATCCACTAAAAGCCGGATACGAATCCTCGAGATGGAATAAAGAGCCAAGTACCCGAACCATCCATCTGAGCGTACCTACTTGAAAACGGTGTAGCCCCGCAGGATATTTACCGGTGAATAAAACGATAAAGAAAGCGATCAAAACACCAATTAATGAAAGAATGTAACCCAGGAACCACACGATAATATGTGGAATAAAGATGTAGAACAACCCGAAAATCGTTCTTAAAAGTGTTTTCTTTCTGTCTGGATCGTATTTATCAAAGTCTAAAGTTAAATAGGGATCATTTTGTTTAATACCGAAATTTGGATAACCATCATTCATGTTGAAAACCCTCAGGTGGAGCCTGGCAGCCCAATGGAGGTAAGAAGTCAAAAATGAATGAGAATCTTGAGGATATTCACCAGATCGCAAAATAGTAAAGGTCGCTTTGAGATAGTGAAAAAACGCAGCTACAGAAACAAAAGCGAGAACAATGACATGTGGTACTGCAATGTAGAGAGGACCAAGAATTGATCTTGCCAGTAATTCTAATCTGCTGTAACGTTGTTGATGTTTGACTTCAAGTCGCATAGGATACGCTCTTTCTTTATTTTACACAAATATCATCAGGGTATTGACAGGCTTAACGCGATAGTAAAATAAGTTGTTTACTTTATATTGTGAAAATGTTGGCTGTTCATTGTTTTCCAAAACTTTCCTAATTCAGTGCATTTCCTTTAAATTCGCATCAGAATTTCTCGACATAAATTCAATTAAACTCAAGAAATAATGGCTTACGATTTAGTAGTTTTAGGAAGTGGTCCTGGCGGTTATGTAGCTGCCATTCGCGGCTCTCAGTTAGGAATGAAAGTGGCGGTTGTTGAAAAAGAATCGCTCGGTGGAATTTGCCTTAACTGGGGCTGTATTCCAACGAAATCTTTACTCAAAACAGCAAATGTTTACGAATACATGAAGCATGCTGATGAGTACGGATTGTCAGGAAAAGAATTTGATAAAGATTTTAGCAAAGTAATTTCCCGCAGTCGTGGCGTAGCAGATAAGATGAGTAACGGTGTTCAGTTCTTGATGAAGAAGAACAAGATTGACGTTATCATGGGCTATGGAAAACTCAAGGGAAAAAATAAAATAGAAGTAGAGAAGGAAGACGGTAAAAAGGAAACTGTAGAAGGTAAAAACATTATTATCGCTACAGGTGCTAGAGCTCGTGAGCTACCAAACCTTCCTATCGATGGTAAAAAAATCATCGAGTACCGCAAGGCGATGTCTCTCGAAAAGCAGCCTAAGAAAATGGTTGTTGTAGGATCAGGTGCAATCGGATCTGAGTTTTCTTATTTCTACCAGTCTATGGGAACTGAAGTAACGCTTGTTGAATACATGCCACGCATTGTTCCTGTTGAAGATGAAGAAGTATCAAAACAACTCGAGCGCTCATTCAAGAAAATGGGTATGAAAGTGATGACAAACTCATCAGTTGAGAGTGTTGATACTAAAGGCAAAAACTGCAAGGTTAAAGTTAAAACTAAGAAAGGCGAAGAAACTATTGAGGCTGATATAGTACTTTCAGCTGTTGGTATTCAGGCTAATATTGAAAACATTGGTCTTGAAGATGTTGGCGTTGCAACTGACAACGGAAAAGTTGTAGTCAATGATTTCTACCAAACGAATATTCCAAATGTTTGGGCTATCGGTGACTGTGCTCCTGGCCCAGCACTTGCACACGTTGCTTCACACGAAGGAATCATCGCTGTAGAAAAAATGGCAGAGATGAATCCAGAGCCGATGGATTATGGAAATGTACCCGGTTGTACTTATTGCTTCCCTGAAGTAGCATCAGTTGGAATGACTGAAAAAGATGCAAAAGAAGCCGGATACGATCTTAAAGTTGGTAAATTCCCATTCTCAGCATCTGGTAAAGCATCAGCTGCTGGTCATAATGATGGATTTGTGAAGTTGATCTTTGATGCAAAATACGGTGAACTTCTAGGAGGTCACATGATTGGTTATAACGTAACTG
The DNA here is from genome assembly GCF_008806325.1 of Salibacter halophilus. Taxonomy (GTDB): domain Bacteria; phylum Bacteroidota; class Bacteroidia; order Flavobacteriales_G; family Salibacteraceae; genus Salibacter; species Salibacter halophilus. Next base: position 243,648 of record NZ_WACR01000005.1, on the reverse strand, counting down.
AAATGGTTGCTGAGCTCGTTTCAATTCGCAAGCTTGAAACAACAGGTCATGAGATCATCAAAACTGTTCACCCACACCCAACAATGAGTGAAGCTATCATGGAAGCTGCAGCAGCGGCTTATGATGAGGTGATTCACATCTAAGATTTCATCGTTATATAGTCATAGCATTGAACCCGGTCGATTTCGATCGGGTTTTTTTATGCTTTTTCTGATTCTTTATTCTCTTCGTATTCCTCGATGTTTGTGCCGCACTCTGGGCAAAAATGAGCATCAATTGGGGTGTACGAATTATGACATTTTGGGCAGGTTTTAAAGTCATTCTTTTTTTGGGCTTTATTCATTTCAACAGAAACAATCCCGGTTGGCACTGCAATTATCGCATAACCGAGAATCATAACTATCGATGCAATAAACTGCCCCAATGCAGTTTGAGGTGAAATGTCACCATAGCCAACTGTCGTTAAGGTTACAATTGCCCAGTAGATACTTTTTGGGATGCTGTTAAAACCGTGTTCAGGCCCTTCAACCATATATAAAACTGTCCCGATAATCGTTACAATGGCTGTTACGCTTACCATGAAAACAGTTATTTTGTATCGGCTGTTTTTCATGGCTAAAGAGAGCGTTTGTGCTTCACCGATGAATCGAGTCAGCTTCAATATCCTGAAAACCCTGATGAGTCGAAGGGCTCTGATCGTGAGTAGATAAGATGAGCCTGCAAAAAAGAATGCAATGTATGTGGGAATAATAGCCAACAAATCAATTACTCCCATGAAACTAAGTGCGTATTTGCCGGGCCTGGTTGTAATGATGAGTCTGAGAATGTATTCAATTGTGAAAAAACCTGTAAGAATCCATTCGATCATCAATAAGGTTGAACCGTATTTTATTTTAATGAAACTAACCGTTTCAAGCATAACTGTAAGTACACTGAAAAGGATGAGGATCAGTAAAATAATATCGAACAGTTTTCCTCCGGGAGTGTCTGCTTCATAAATAACAGTGAACCACTTTCTACGCCAACCGCTTTTTGGTTTGTATCTAGTACTCCTGCTGCTCATCGTTTGTGATGTTTAAGAATGCAAATTGCAAGATATTAGCTCCCATTTTTAGAGCTTCTCTGTGAACCTGTGGAGGATCGTTGTGTACTGTTGGGTTTTCCCATCCGTCACCGAGGTCAGATTCAAATGTGTAATAGCAAACAAGCCTGCCTTCATGAAAAATTCCAAAAGCCTGTGGCGGTTTGCCATCGTGTTCGTGGACTTTGGGAACTCCATCAGATAATTCAAAATGTTGATGATAAATCGGGTGGGAGGCAGGTAACGGAACAAATTCTTTTTCCGGAAATACTTTTTTGATTTCTCTTCTTATGTAAGGATCCATTCCGTAATTATCATCGATGTGTAAAAAGCCTCCACCCAGCATGTAGCTCCGTAGATTGTTGGCTTCCTGGCTATTGAGGATGATGTTTCCGTGCCCGGTCATGTGAACGAATGGATATTCAAATATTTTAGGACTACCTACTTCTACAATAGCCTGTTCAGGATCAATGTTCAGATCCAGCTCCCTGTTCGTAAAATCGATGAGGTTTGGAAGAGAGGTTTTGAGATTTGCATACCAGTCACCTCCGCCACGATATTTAGCTACAGCTATTTGGAAAGACTGGCTCTGACCGTAAAGAACTCCTAATAAAAAAAGTAAACCCAAAAACAATCTTTTCATACTCAACTGGCATTTAAGTGTGCCGCATTGCAGGCAAAAACGGCTGCTGTCTCTGTTCGCAAACGGGATCTCCCCAAACTGAGAGGCGTAAAGTTAGCATTTTGAGCCAAACTGACTTCCTCCTGTGTGAAATCTCCCTCAGGTCCAATTACAATTGTTAATCGATCAGGAGTTTGGATATTTTTAATATCGGTTTTTTCCCCATCATAACAATGTGCGATGAACTTATTTACTTCCTGTGATGTGTTTTCGATGAAATCTGAAAATGCTATTAGTTCATTGATTTTAGGTAACGTGAATTTGTGAGATTGCTTCATGGCAGATTGTAAAATCCTCTCACAGCGATCCATTTTGATGCGTTTTCGTTCGCTGTTTTCTGTAAGGATAGGCGTTATTTCATCGATTCCCAATTCGGTGGCTTTTTCTAAGAACCACTCAAAACGATCGATGTTTTTGGTAGGAGCAATTGCGATATGGAGGTAAAAATTCCAGTTTTTTTCTATTCGGTCAGAGCCGTATATAGAGAACGTACATTTCCTAAAGTTGGCGTCTTCAATCCGGGCAGAGTAGCAGATTCCTTTGCCATCAGTGATATTGACTTCATCACCGGCTTTCATCCTAAGCGATTTCACTACATGCCTGCTATCCTCGGGAGAGAGGAAACCACGGTTGTCAGTTATATTTTGAGAAAAGAATAAACGCATTACCTGGTTTTTGTACGAAGTAATAAAAAAGGGGCTACTAATAAGCAGCCCCTCATTGTATAAAGCGGTATTTCCTTAAGCGTTTTGATTCACTTTAGGAGCTCCAGCCATGATTTCATCATTGGCGTAATCAGAGAATTTCTCAAAGTTATTCACGAACTTTTGAGCCAGAATGTTAGCTTTTTTGTCGTAATCATCTTTGTCTTCCCATGTTTCGCGAGCGTCTAAAACTTCTGTTGGCACACCGGGAGATTCAACAGGATATTTCAATCCAAAAACTGGATGCTCTTTGTAGTCGACATCTTCGAGTTCACCGTTTAATGCAGCAGTGATCATTCCGCGTGTGTACTTGAGTTTTATTCTTGAACCGGTTCCGTATTCGCCACCGCTCCAGCCGGTGTTTATGAGCCAAACATTTACTCCAGCTTCCTGCATTTTTTTACTGAGCATTTCAGCGTATACAGTTGGATGAAGCGGCATAAATGGTGCTCCAAAACAGGCTGAGAAAGTTGTTTGAGGTTCAGTGATACCTGCTTCAGTTCCGGCAACTTTTGCTGTGTAACCAGAAATGAAATGGAAAGCGGCCTGACCGGGAGTAAGTTTCGATATTGGAGGGAGTACACCAAAAGCATCACATGTTAAGAAGAAGATGTTCTTTGGGTTCTGACCACGAGATGGCTGCTGAATATTATTGATATGATAAATAGGGTATGACACACGTGTGTTTTCAGTAACTGAACTATCAGAGAAATCAACTTCATTAGTGTCTCCTTTAAAACGAACATTCTCTAAAAGTGCTCCCGGCTTAATAGCATTCCAAATATCTGGTTCATTTTCAGCAGAGAGATCAATAGTTTTAGCGTAGCATCCGCCTTCGAAATTGAAAACGGTGTTGTCTTCACTCCAGCCGTGCTCATCATCACCAATTAGCTGGCGGTTAGGATCAGCTGAAAGTGTTGTTTTACCTGTTCCTGAAAGACCAAAGAAAATAGCTGTATCGCCTTGTTGTCCAACATTGGCTGAACAGTGCATTGATAGCGTGTTCTTTTGGTGCGGAAGGATAAAGTTGAGTGCACTGAAAATTCCTTTTTTGATTTCACCTGTGTATCCAGTACCGCCAATCAACGCGATTTTGCGTTTGAAATTGAGGATTGCAAAGTTTTCCTGGCGTGTTCCATCAACTTCAGGATCGGCCAAAAACCCAGGAGCACAAACTACATTCCACTCTGGGTCAAATGATTTTATTTCATTTTCAGTTGGGCGAAGAAACATGTTGTGAGCAAAGAGGTTAGACCACGGATATTCCGTTACTACTCTCAAGTCCATTCTGTAATCAGGGTGATCACATACATAGCTGTCACGAACAAAAATTTCTTTCTCACTCAGGTAGTCTACAACTTTATCGTAGAGCTTATCAAACTTATCAGATTCGAAAGGGATATTGATGTCTCCCCACCAAATAGCGTCTTTCGTGATGTCGTCTTTAACGATAAAACGATCTTTAGGTGAACGACCTGTGAACTTTCCTGTATCAACAGTAATGGCTCCAGTACTCGTTTCTTTAGCCATTTCTTTATCAATGGAAATGTTTGCCAGTTCCTCAGAAGTTAAATTCCAGTGAGCAGTTGCTCCTTTGATTCCGAGTGATTCTACTGTAGCATTTTCTGCTTTCAGTCCTTTTTCAGCCATAATTGATATTTGATGATTGCGATTGTTTTAATTTTCGTCAATACAAATCACTGTATTTTTTGAGTTTGTAAACACGAATTAATTATTTGATTTCTTTTTTCCTCTCATTGGAGCTATGATTAAATACGCCCAGCCAATGATCAGTGATACTCCACCAATTGGAGTAATAGGCCCCAGCATAGCTAGTTCAGGGGTGTCGATTAAATTCCTTATTGAAAGTAAATAAATAGAACCACTGAATAGAATTGTACCTATTAGCCAAAACCAAAACACCGTTTTCACAGCACCGTCTCCCATTTTGCCTCGTAGAGCAGTCAAAGCTAAAAAAGCAATTGAATGGTATATGTGATAATCGTTACCGGTTGTAAAACTATTTAGATTTTTTGGCGTCAGTGATTCGCTGAGAGCGTGAGCTCCCATTGCGCCAAGTGATATGGCAACAGCTCCAGAGATTCCGGCAGCTATTATGAGCGTTTTTGAATGCATAACCCAATTAAAAAGGCTGCTATTAGCAGCCATTTTTTCGTTAAAACAAAGGTAAATATTCTTGAAAAGATCTTCTTTATATCAAGGTTCTTTTATCAACAGTTATTAACAATTTCATCTTCTATTACCGGTATGTTTTTGAATATACCGTTTGATATCTGCCACAGTTTGTGAATATTGAAACTCTGAATATAACTCGCTAAAGTTCTCGCGATCATACAGGTAGCTGTATGCAAACTCTGCTAATTCTTCCTTTTCATGTTCTTCTTCAACAAGAGCTAATATTGGTTTGAATTGATCAACTGTTAAACATCGCGATGAAACAAAAGATCTAATTTTGAAAAGCATGGGAGCTTCAATTTCCTGTCCTTTGAGATTGTTCAATAAATCTTCGTGTACACTTTCATCAACAGGCCATGCACAGCCTAGCTTACCTTCATAATCAGGCATGTGGTAATAACTTTCGCTGAACTCACTTACATCAGATGGTTTGAGTGTTTCATAGAGCTCTAATCGATGTTGCTTTTTTAATGTATCTATTTTGACCTTGTAAATGCTGTTTTTACCAGATTTAGGCTTGACAGTTTCTTTCAATATTGGTTGGGTAATGTCTCTAAACTCAATTCTTATTTGGTAATCGGTCAGAACCAGGTCGTGGGCCTCAACTTTTGAAGTGGGTATCTTATTGATTTGCTCGCCATTGAGGTAAAGGTAAAAGGGGTGCTCAATGTTAGACTGAACGGTAATAGTTGTCGGTTGTGCGGATCCGACCATTACCGAAAAAATAAAGATTATTAGCGTTGTTGATAATTTGTGAAGGCGATTCATCAAAATTTATATTTAAGTTGTTTGCTTTGTTATGAACGAATAGTAAAAATCAAAACATAAATATGCGTAATATTTTAGTTATAGGTGCAGGAAGGTCTACTTCTTCGCTCATTAAGTACTTACTTGATAACGCCAAAGAACAGGATTGGTTCGTGAAACTTGTCGATATCGACATCAACATGGCCAAAGATAAAGTGGGTAACCACCCTAATGCTGAGGCTGCTGAGCTCAATATTGAGAATGATATTCAGCGTGTTTCCATGATCAGTGAAGCTGATATTGTCGTGAGTATGCTACCGGCATTTATGCACACTAAAGTTGCCAAGGACTGTGTGGCACTGAAAAAGAATATGGTGACGGCTAGCTACATCTCTGATGAAATGAGGGAGTTGAACGATGAAGCGGAAAAAGCAGGTGTTTTAATAATGAATGAAATTGGAGTTGATCCCGGTATCGATCACATGTCTGCCATGAAAGTGATTGACGAGATCAGAGAAGATGGTGGTGAAATGGTTCAGTTTGAATCATTCACTGGCGGACTCGTAGCTCCTGAAAGTGACAATAATCCATGGAATTATAAATTTACATGGAACCCTAGAAATGTAGTTCTTGCCGGTGCAGGTGGAGCTGTGAAGTTTATTCAGGAAGGAAAATACAAGTACATTCCTTATCATCAATTATTTAGAAGAACTGAGATTATTGAAGTTCCCAACTACGGCAATTTTGAAGGATATGCGAATCGTGATTCGTTGAAATATCGTGAAATTTACGGACTCGATGACATCCCAACACTTTTTAGAGGAACTTTCAGAAGACCCGGTTTTTGTCGCGCATGGGATGTTTTTGTGAAGCTGGGTGCTACTGATGACAGTTATCAGCTAGAGGACTCTGAGGATATGACTTACCGTGAGTTTATCAACTTATTCCTGGCTTACAATCCACACGATTCAGTAGAGTTGAAATTGATGCACTATTTACGTATCGATCACGATGATGATATCATGCATAAACTCGAATGGCTGGGTATTTTTGAAGATGAAAAAATCGGGATTAAAAATGCCACTCCTGCTCAGGTACTTCAAAAACTTCTCGGTTCAAAATGGCAACTTGAACCACAGGATAAAGACATGATCGCTATGCATCACATCTTTGGTTACATGAAGAACGGTGAACGCAAGCAGATGGAATCGAGCATGGTGAAAATAGGTGCTGATCAAACTTACACTGCTATGGCTCAAACTGTTGGCTATCCGGTAGGAATAGCAGTAAAGTTGATTCTCAACAACAAAATCGATCTTAAAGGTGTCCATCTCCCAATTGACAAAAAGGTTTATACACCTGTTTTAAAAGAGCTGGAACAATACGATATCACATTCCTCGAAAGAGAGGTTCCTTACAAAGAAGGCTAAACAAACAGAGATAGGAGAGGGAGCAATCCTTCTCCTTTTTATAAAAATGGGTGAAACGAGTTGGTCAGATCCTTATACTGCTCGTGAAAACTCCCATCCTCGTTTTTCAAAATCAATTCATCTTCGAGATGACTTGTCTTTTTTTGAAACGAAAAGCGTGCTAATATTCGCTTTGGATTACTCTTTTCCTGATCTTTTACTTTCGTGAGCCGATCGAGAGAAAAACCACATTTTTCACTGGTTTTTAGTACATCATCAAGTCTTTGAATGGGTAAAATCATTTGAATATCTCCTTTTTCGGTCAGAACCGAAGCCGATTTTTCAAAGAATGCATCAAGCGGCATTAAATCATCGTGCCTGGCATTTGATAGCTTTTCACTTTTCGTGCTGTTTGAAAAATAGGGAGGATTGGAAATGATGTGATCGATTTTATCTCTGAAGTGTGATTTGAGAAAATCTTCATTAATACATGACAAACGATCACGGAATTTGCTGTTAGCGAAATTGAAATTCGCCAGTTCTGCTGAATCGGGATGGATTTCTAAAGCTTTGATTACAGCATCCGGAAAGCGTTGAGCCAGCATGAGCGAAATAATTCCGGTGCCGGTTCCAATGTCAAGAATTCGGTTCTGACCAATAGTGGCCCAGGAACCCAATAAAACAGAATCTGTTCCAATCTTAAATGTGTTGAGATTTTGTTTTACACTAAACTTTTTAAAATGGAACATCTAGTCGTTCAAATAGAGATCGAGCAATCCTTCAGGCGGATTTAGTGTGATTGTTTTGTGCTCCCGATCCACATTTTCAATGAAATCATCAACACACGGAATCATGATTTCTTGTTTTTTGTCATTCTTTATGACAAACACAGCGTTGCCGGCACTTTCAATGATGTTTTCAATAGTACCAATGGCTGCTTGATCAGTTGAGGCAACAGCTGAAAAGCCAATTATTTCGTGGAAATAGAATTTGTTGCCGGATAGAGGAGGAAGGATTTTGAGCGGGAGGAACAGGAGTGAACCAACTAGGCTAGCAGCATCATCCTGATTATCGATTCCTTCAAATTTTGCTCTCGCTGTTCCGCGATTAGAGAGTTGATATTCTTCCAAAAAAAAAGGAACCAGTTTGTCGTTAATTTCGACAAAGACTGATTCCAATTTTGAGTAATTATCAGGAAAATCAGTGTCTAAATGAAGTGTAACCGCTCCGTCAAAGCCGTGCTTTTTAGCAACCCATCCGAGTTGGAAGCAGTCACTCTTATTCATCGACTTATTCTGATTTTTCGTCTTTTTTCTCTTCTTCTTTAGCTTCTGCTTCAGGCTTTTCTTCAGTTTTAGCCTCTTCAGCAGGTTTTTCTTTTGCTTTAGCTTCCTGTGCAGGAGCCTCTTCAGAACCTTCTTCAGCAGGCGCTTCTTCAGTTGCAGCTTCATCTTCCTGCTCTTCAGCAGCAACTTCAGCGTTGCGAGCTTCAATTTCAGCTCTGCGTTTTTCGTTGCGCTCAGCTTCAGCTTTCAGTGCTTCAGCTTTACGTTTTTCAGCTTCTTTCTGAACTCCTTCAGTTTGCTTAGCGATTTTCGCTTGCTTTTCTTCGAGCCATTTCTCGAATTTAGCATCAGCTTGATCTTGTGTTAGAGCTCCTTTTTTGACACCACGGTTGAGGTGATCTCTCATAAGGACTCCTTTGTAAGAAAGGATAGCACGACAAGTATCACTTGGTTGTGCACCTTTTTCAATCCATTTAAGTGCTTTGTCAAAATCGAGGTCGATCAAAGCTGGATTTCTTGTTGGATCATAAGATCCGATTCTTTCGATCAGGCGACCATCTCTTTTAGAGCGTTGATCAGCTGTTACGATGTGATAAAATGGACGGGCTTTTCTACCGTACCTTTGAAGTCTAATTCTTACTGACATATTTGTAAAATTATTGGTTGGAGTGCGAAACCCCGGTTAATAATAAAATTTGGAGTGCAAATATCTGACTTTCTTTTAAACTGAGAAGATTACAACAACTTTTTTTGATGAAAATAAAAATGGCCCCAACCTTATGAGATAAATATGCGTGAATATTGTTGATTAGGATTTAGGGTTAGTTACATTAAAAAAGCGGAAAGGTACCCCCATACCTTTCCGCTACTAATCGAAAAACTTGGAACCATTGCTTCCCAGCATAGAAACTGGTCGGCTATTGTGATGATAAAAGTAAAAAGTTTTTTGGAACTACAAAACCAATTCACCAAATTTTATTTGCTTTTGGGTGTGGAGTTTGAAATATAAGGCTATCACAAAACTTACTTTTCTTTATTTTTAGCATTTAGTTTCTAATTTTTGTTAAATTGGGCTTGAATTAATCAACCCCTAATTTAACAAGTATGAAAAAGTTAACCTTTAATCTATTTTCTTTATTACTATTCAGTTCGTTTTGGATAGCTGAATTAAAGGCCCAGAGTTATGATTTTGATAATTTAACTTTGGGTTCTTCCGGGACATTGACAAATGGATGGACTTGCTCACCATCTTTAGCTGGGCAATATAGATGGGAGGTAGGTTCAGGATTTTCTTCTGGCACTTCTACAGGACCTTCTACAGCTTTCAACGGATCAAATTATATGTTTGTGGCTTCAGTAAATGCACCTGGCCCAACTGTTACGAATACAGCTACACTTGAAAGTCCCTCTGAAGATTTAACATCATTTACTAATCCTGGATTTGGTTTTTGGTACTACGGTAACGGAGCATCTTATTACGATGTTGTTGTTGAAGTGAATACAGGAGGAGCAACCTGGACACCGATTGACACAATTCACTTGCCTTCTCACATCAACCGAAATCAAAGGTGGAAATATAAAAGATTAGATTTATCGAGTTACAACACGGCTAATACAAAAGTTCGCTTTTCTGCTGATTCATATCAGACAGGTCGAGGTGATTTTGCTGTGGACAACTGTACTTTCGTAGAAATGCCTTCTGAAGATGCTGGTCTTGATGGGGTGACAGCTTCCAGACCTTATTATCAAATTCCTATTCAACAAGCAGACTCAATCAATTTTATTGGGAATATTACGAATTATGGTACTGGATCAACTTCAGTTGGAGCAACAGCTAGCTTTACTTCAGCTACAGGTAGTTTTTCTAGTTCATCTAATTCTACTATAGCCGGAGGTAACTCATCGAGTATTACAACTTCTGCATTTTATCCATCAGGTACTGGTAATTATGATGTAGAGTTCTTACTCAATACTGCCGCATCTGATACATTTCAAAATAATGATACCCTCAATTATCAATTTAATGTTACTGATTCAGTTTACTCTTTAGAGAGAGGAAACTTCTCAGGAGGTATTGGTTTTACAGGTGGAACAGGTAGATTCGGTCAAACATTTGAAATATACAATACGGATACGCTAACTTCAGTTGATATTCGGTTAGAAACACCTCAAATGGGAGATACTATTCGATTCTATTTGTATGATGTGTTGGGTAGCACTCCGTCAACACTTATTGATTCAAGTGATATTTTTGTTATTCCATCTTCTTCTCCGGGGTGGTACACCGTTGAATTTACCTGTAATAAGGAGTTGACTCCAGGTCAATATTTTTTCGCGGTTGATCAACGTAACACTAATAATCTCGGTTTTGGGTTTACTCAAGAAGGGTATGTTCCAAATATTTGTTACTACAAAGTTCCTGCTGGTAGCTGGACACCATTTGAAAGTTCAGGCTTTCAGGTTGTATTAGGTATTAGACCAGTATTTGGAAATGCAACTACAAATCAGTTTACAGTCGATTTAGGTCCAGATTCAACATACTGCCCAACTGAAGCGCTCAACTGGAACTTAGACGCATATGTATATGGCGGTAACTATTCTTGGAATAATAATTCAACTACTCAAAGTATTACTGTAGATACATCAGGTACTTATGCTGTGACAGTTTCTAAATGCGGTGTTTCATTATCTGATACTGTAGAAGTGATAGAATTACCAACTGCAGATGTTGAATTAGGTGCCGATACAGGATATTGTGTTGGAGAAGCTTCAGGTTTTAGTATTCCTGTTAATCTTAATACTCCTGGAGCCACTTATAGTTGGGCTAATGGAGCACAGGGGGGAACATTCACGATTGATTCAGCGGGAACCTATACTGTATATGGTGATTTGAATGGTTGTGTTGATACTGGTATAATCAACGTAATTGAAGTACCATATCTTACAGAGCCATCATTTGGTGGAGATACTGCATTTTGCGGTGAAAATGCAAATATTGGATTTACGCTCAATGCTCAAAATCCATCAGCAGACTTCAACTGGCACGATGGATCTTCAAATCAAACCTTCTTTGTTAACGACTCCGGAACTTACAGTGTAACCGTTTCTCAGGATGGTTTCTGTCCAGATTCCTTCACGAGGACTTTAAATGTAATCAAGCAGCCATTTCCTGATATTTCGCTTTCAGATACATTTTGGTGCACAGGAAGTGATCCAATTGTTTTGAGTCCGGGTGTTGGTTTTGATGACTACAATTGGTCAAATGGTGAGTCTACTGAAACTATTGCAGTTAACTCTCAAAACACTTACAATGTAACTGTAACAGATATATACGGTTGTAGCTCTACAGCATCTGCACAGGTGGAGGTTAGGCAGGGTATCAATATCAATCTTGGTCAGGATATAGATACTAATACTACTGTTACTATTGGAGCGAGCGGTAGCTTCTCCAATATCATTTGGTCAACGAATGAAACTTCACCTACGATTGATGTTGATGAATCTGGAACTTACTGGGTTGTAGTGACTGCTAATAATGGTTGTACTGCAACTGACACGATCAATATCACTATTGAAGATGAAACTGGTATTTCAGATATCGGCAAAGGATCACTCAACTTGTATCCTAATCCGGCACGTGATGCTTTCACTCTTGAAGCAATCGACTTGGAGGGAGTGTGGAACGTTAGGCTGAATGATATGAATGGACGCGAGGTTCTGACCGAAAATAGAACTATTACAGGTTCTCAAACAAATACGTTTAACGTGTCTGATCTCACTCCAGGAATGTATTTCCTCAGCCTTCAAAATGGACAGGATGTAAGAGTTATGAAGATAATGATAGAATAATACAGATTGATACATCTGTTGATTATGAAAGCCGCTTCATTTTTGGAGCGGCTTTTTTGTTTGAGTGACGTTGCTTAACAATACTTAACAAGATGAATATTATGTGTTTTGCATCGCCTTTTGTGAATTGTACCTATGCATCATAACTAAACTTGAGATTAAATCTCGTTAGAAAATAATATATTATGATAGTACCAAAAAAGACACTCGGAACATTATTCGTTTCATTATTAGTTGCAGGAACAAGTTATGGTCAGCTCGATCGTCAACACCAACAACAAAGACAGCAACAGCAACAGCAACAACAGAAAAGAATGCAGATGCCACAACAGCGTCAGGCACCGGATATTGATGTTTCTGATGCTGAGTTTGCAAAGTTTGCTGATGCTTTTCAGGAAGTGCAGTCTATCAATGGAGAGGCTCAGGAAGATATGAAAGGTGTTATTCAGGAGAATGGAATGAAAACCAAGAGGTTTACTCAAATCCAAAAAGCTAAAAGAAATCCTCAACAAAGCGCTAATGTAACTCCGGCTGAGAAGAAGAAAATGACAAAAATAAACGGAGAACTAAAGAGCGTAAGAAAAGATGCGGAGAAGGAAATGCGCGCTAAAATTGAAGAAGTAGGTCTTACGCCAAAGCGCTATCAAGAAATTATGATGGCTGTTCGTCAGGACCCTGAAATGCAACAGAAACTCAAATCAATGATGATTTCTGAAGGATAATAACTCAATTTTTGATTAGGAATTAGAAAGTCTCACTGAAATTATCGGTGAGGCTTTTTTTTACCTCAAATTATTCAGCTTGTTTCTCAATTTTTTGAATGTAATTAAGAACTGGATAGTAAAATAAAGTAATACCGCTGCAGCCGGAATTCGCATATATTCCCAAATAATAAAACTCTCTGTGAACTCTGTGTAGATTGCAGCAATGGCAACAAGAATAAGTAAAAGGGCGGGGATCATGTGCTTTTTAAAAAGTTCTTTATTGGTCAAACCCGAAATGAAGTTCTCAAATTCGGTGTCCTCAATCTCTTTTTTTAATTCATTACTCTCTTTTAAACTTTTCATTTTTTGAGCTATTAACAAATCAAAAGTCATCCTCGGTAAATTAATTTGAAATACACAACTGAACAGAATAATCAATGATGCTGAATTCCATTCAGACAGGTTTCCAGTCAAATAGCTTTGCACAATTATATACCCAGATAGTACGAGGATGATTGGATAAATGATAACATTGGGCCATACCAGTACTTTAAGGTATGTCGTTCTCTGCGAGATATCTTTGACTCTTTCTCCTTCCCAGGTTGGTTTGTAAGATTTTAGGATATTTTCAAATGTCATGATGTTGTGGTATTTTGATGACTTAACTACATTTCAAAAATATAAACTTTTAAAACACCAACTCAATAGCTGTGTTACTCTCACAAGGTACATTTTGAAGCCTTGAGCAATTCTGTACCTTTGCTTAAATTAGAAAAAACAAAAATCACATATCAATGGAGGATATTTTCACAAAGAAGCTATCATCAAAGGAATTAATTGAACTAGAAGATAAACACGGAGCACATAATTATCATCCGCTACCGGTTGTATTGTCAAAAGGAGAGGGAGTTCATGTTTGGGATGTTGAAGGAAAAAAATACTTCGACTTCTTATCTGCATACTCAGCGGTAAATCAGGGACACTGTCATCCCACTATTACTAAAGCGCTTACAGATCAGGCATCTCGCATTACGTTGACTTCTCGTGCTTTTCACAATGATATACTGGGAAGGTATGAAGCTTACGCGACAGAATATTTCGGATTTGACAAATTGCTCCCGATGAACTCAGGAGCTGAAGCAGTTGAAACAGCTATTAAAGTTTGCCGCAAATATGCTCACGAGAAAAAAGGAGTGGATGAAAACAAAGCGAAAATCATCGTAGCGAATAACAACTTCCACGGCCGCACAACAACAATTGTATCTTTCAGTAATGATGAAGAGGCTCGTAAAGATTACGGACCTTACACACCCGGATTTATCCAGGTTCCTTACAACGATACTGATGCGCTTGAAAAAGCACTTCAGGAAGATAATGTTGCCGGTTTCATGGTTGAGCCTATTCAAGGTGAAGCAGGTGTTGTTGTACCTGATGATGATTACCTGGCAAAAGCAAAAGAACTTTGCCACAAAAACAACGCGATTTTCATCGCTGATGAGATCCAAACAGGAATCGGTCGTACCGGAAGTCTTTTAGCCAGTTGCGGAAACTGCGATTGCCAGGGACACTGTGAACGCCAGGAAGATACTTATGTAAAGCCTGATATTTTGATTTTGGGTAAAGCACTTTCAGGTGGAGCTTATCCTGTTTCTGCAATCCTGGCTGATGACGAGATTATGCTTGTGATCAAACCCGGACAACACGGATCGACATTTGGCGGTAACCCACTTGGTGCTGCTGTTTCGCACGCTGCACTGGAGGTTATTCGCGATGAAAAACTCACACAAAATGCACGTGAACTAGGAGAACATTTCCGCAGTGAGCTGCAGAAATTCATCGATCAAAGTGACCTCGTAAAACTCGTTAGAGGTAAAGGTCTCCTCAATGCAATTGTTGTAAACGATTCTGAAGAATCAACAACAGCGTGGGATCTTTGTGTGAAAATGGCTGAAAATGGTCTTATCGCAAAACCAACTCATGGTAACATCATCCGTTTTGCACCGCCACTCGTAATGACGAAAGAGCAACTCGATGAGTGCATCTCGATCATCACGAACACTATTTCAGATTTTGAAAAAGAATGGAAGAAGTAATTTTTTCATTTTGATATAAGTCAAAGCCCGGCAAAGTCATTTTGTCGGGCTTTTTTAGTATTGGTCAGAGCCGAAATTCTACCAAACCATTGACATGTAGGCTTTTTTATATCAACTTTACACCATTGGTTCTGACCGTGAAATGAGAAAGTTAATACACATTCATGCACACGAACCGAAATAAGTCCGTACTTTTGCAACTTAATTTATATATGTTCTGTGCAAAATTTTAAAGAATCAGGGCTATCGAATTCGATACTCAAAGCCCTAAAAGACCTGGAGTTCGACACTCCAACCGAAATTCAACAACTCTGTCTCACGCATTTGCTCCAAAAAAAATCTGATTTACTTGGTCTCTCGCAAACGGGAACCGGTAAAACAGCAGCTTTTGGACTTCCATTGGTGGAATATGCGTTACAGGGTGATACCAGTCATTTGACTTCGCTAGTATTAGCGCCAACGCGGGAATTAGCGTTGCAAATTACGCAAAACCTGGAGGCGTTTAGTAAATATGAAAAGGGTATTAAAATAGAAACTGTGTATGGCGGTGTTTCTATTACCAACCAAATTACTGCCATTAAAAAGGGAAAGCCCACTATCCTAGTGGCTACACCGGGTCGTTTACTCGATCTGTTGAGAAGAAAGGTCGTAAACTTTTCAAATCTCAATAATGTAGTGCTCGATGAAGCTGATGAAATGCTGAGCATGGGATTCCAGGAAGATATTGATCAGATCCTGAGTTCGGTTCCGGCTGAGCGCAACATTTGGCTCTTCTCTGCAACTATGCCGGCTGCCATTAAGAAGCTTTCCAAAAAGTACATGAACGATCCCGTTCACATTTCGTCAAAAGGTGGCGAAAACCTGAATGAGAATCTCGTTCATAAATTCGTATTGGTCGAGCCCAAACGCAAGTTTGACGCGCTTTGCAGAATTGTAGAAACAAACACCGATTTTTACGGTGTAATCTTTTGTCGTACCAAAGCTGAAACATCTAAAATCGCTGAGCGGTTGAGAACGTTGAAGTACGATGCTGAAGCCATCAATGGTGACATGACACAAAGTGCGCGTGAAACTGTGATGGGTCGTTTCAAAAAGAAACAAACGACAATTCTCGTTGCTACTGATGTGGCAGCTCGCGGAATTGACGTGAACAACCTCACACACGTACTACATTACAGTTTACCTGATGACGATGCGTATTACACACACCGTAGTGGTAGAACTGCTCGTGCAGGTAAAGAAGGTGTTTCCATCGTGATCCTCGATCCGCGTGATAGGCGCAAACTCAAGTTCCTCGAACGTAAATTGGACATCGATTTTATTGAGAGTAAAATCCCATCAAAATCAGATGTACTCAAAACGCGCATTGAGAACAGGAGTAGAGAGATTGAAAGAGCAGGCGGACAAACAGTTCCTGATGAGCTTTTAGAAGCTTATTTGGAGCAATTCAGTCACCTGAACAACGAAGCATTATTGCTTCAATTGATCTCGGCTGATATCGCTAAAATTACCGATGAAATTCCGGGTAGGGAAGAAGATTTGAACTACAAAGGAAAAGTCGGTTCTGACAAAGGAAAAGGCGAAAAAGCTCCGCGCAAAAGACGCAAGGGCGATCCTAGTGATGTTGAAACGATGTTTATCAATGTTGGCCGCACTGATGGTTTCAACAAAGGCTCTTTCATGAACTTCATTCAGGAAAACACCGGAGTTAGCAATGGCGCTATCGGTCAGATCCAAATCCAGGACCGCATCTCATTCGTTGAGGTAGCAAACCACGAGGCGGATTCTTTCCTTGAAGGATTAAAAAATAAAAAACACAACGGACGAAAACTGCGCGTTAACAACGATGCTGATCCAATCCAAAAAGGGCGAGGCAACAGCGGTGGCCGCGGAAAAAAGTTTGGAAGGCGAAAAAGAAGGTAATGGCGTAAGCTACTCTTTTAGCCGAATATTTTTGATAAAGGTGCAATGTTTTCATTGTACCTTTTTTTATTACTCAATGCCCACACACTCACCCAATCATCTTCGTAATACGAAGTATAATCGAACTGTGATTTTTGGTGAAATGCCTGGTCTTTTTCTTTTTCGTTGACGATGAAATTGTACTTCATTGAAGGATCAAAATCGGTGCGCTGAAGTGTTCCTTTCTTGTGATCGATGAGGTTGGCCTTGTATTTCAGGATGGTGTAGTGATACGTGGTATTTGTAAAGAAAAGCTCCCCGTATTCTGCAGGTAGCGCATCAGCAAAATCATAAGCCGGTTGAAGTCGCTCGTAGTAGATGTCAAATGTGGGCTTGAAAAAGAAGGCTCTGACCGTGAAAAACAGAATAGCGACAAAAGCAAATACGATGTTGAACCTCATTTTTGGAGCCAGATAATTGTCTTTTACGATTTGTGCTATAAGCATCACAATCGGAACCGTGAGCCAGAGTAGGTTGCGTGTAAACATGGGTGAGCCAGCGGCAATTAGAACGAGCAAAATCGAGATGAGGGAGAAGAAGAATAGTCTTGTTCCTGCCAATTTGCGATTACTGATAATGGATACGATTGCAAGACCAGTTACAACTCCGCTTGCAAATGGGCTGTTGTAACTTGTTTGATAAACGACTCCCCAAATATTCTCACCGATTTCTTTGAGTAACCGGAGAAATGATGGTTTTTCTAGTCCAGAGTTTTGGGTAAATGCCTCAAATCCGTTGAGGATAATGGGCGGAGCGTAGAAAATGACTGTGAGGAAAACAGCCGGAATCAACAGTTTGAGAATAGAGGTGATTTGTATTTCGCGATCTGACCATGAATAAATGATCAATGCTATGAGGGGAATCACAAACGTTGGATGAGCGTACAGTCCAATGAACATAGAGCAGATGAAAAATCCTTTTGCAAAAGTGCTTTGGGGATCTTCCTTTAGGCTGATGAGCGCGTAAAAAGCTGTGATAAATGATAACATCATCAATCCGTAGCCTCGTGCAAGGAAATGATATTTGGCAACAAGGAACAACCCTATCCAGACAATGGTGAAAATCTGCGCTCTTTTAATGCCGTACAGTTTGCGAAACAACCAGTAAAAACTGAAAGTCGAAACCGCGCCAATTATAAGAGAAGGAAGGCGGAGTCTCCAGGAAATGTCCATGAATGAAAGCAAATCACTACAGTTGGCCAGCAGCGAATACAGAATGTGATTATTGGGCTCATTGTAAAACGCAAAAGCCGCAACAAATCCGCGATTGACATAATTCAGGTAAGTAAACGCCTCATCATTTGTGACCGGTATTTGCGAAGCGTGATAGATACTCAAGGCCAGGTGAACGAGAATGATACTAGTCACGGTCAGAGCCTCTCTCGTAGAGACCGCAGATTTTAGTCCGCGTAGTTTTTGGTAGAACTCCTGTAAGAAGCTGTTCCAAAGATTTGTTATTCGCTCAAATCTGAACAAAAACAGAAAACCGGTTGAGAGAGCTACGAGAGTAGAAAAGCCAAACAACAACTGGATCTTTTCTCCAGTTAGGAAGGATTTTATCTTTTCAGAATCACCATCACTCCCAATCTTTTCTGCTAAAGCTTCTATCAGCTCTTCTGCATAAAACCCCATGTACATTGATACAGCTGAAAGCAAGATGAAAACAGCAAAAACCGAAAATCTGATAATTTTATTCATGACCTTTTCTCGTGGCCAATTTACAGAAAATTGATCGTTGATGGAGGTTGGTTAATTATGTAGTAGATTCTTATTTGTGAGAGGTGATGTTTAAACATAAAAAAACCCAAAATGGAATTCCATTTTGGGTTTTAGGTAATAGATATAATAATCTATTTATGAACGACCCCTGTTAAATCAAATTTAGTGTTAACGAGCCCCTGATCGTTATCTTTAACCACTAAAATAATATCGTTGAAATCCTTGTCTCCATGAGGGAGTAAAAGATCTTCAAATGTGAGTGTTAAATCGTCACAGCTATTCTCAACAAAGAGTAAATGCTGCTGTGTTGTATTATCGTTGAATTGAGGTAGTGAATAAATGGTAGTACTACCTGAAACCATTTTTCCACCAGACCATCCATCGACAACCAGGTAAAAACCAATTAGAGTATTAGCTGGAAATGCACCGTTGCCTAGCTGAACCATATCACCCTGATTCAAGCCGCCACCATCACTAGTTTTGGTTACATTAGGGAATACGACATGTTTCTGTAGATTTTGAATATCCTGCATAGATGTTGGAGGATTATTCTTTGGATAAGTGAAGTAGCCAAATGTGTTTGTTTTACCGGCACCTTCCCAAACAAACTGAACATATACTTCAGATGACTGATCGAGAACAACATTTTTCGTAGAACCACCCGCAAATAAATTTGGGTGATTGTTCATTGCGTTTTCTCTTTCAGGGAAAAGATCAGCGATGTTACCGAGGAGAGTAGAACATGGTTCAGTCTCGATTGGATCATCAGGAGCACCAGTCTCTTTTTCTTTAGCTAAGATTCTCAATCCTCCCTTACCATGTGCGATAAACACATTTTCAACTGATGATTTCACAAAGTTTGCAGATCCGTCAAAGCTGAAGTTAGCCATGATTTTAGAGAGCGTATCTTTATCTAGAATGTAAAGACCTTCGCTTCCTTTAGCAGCATAAACATAATTGTGGTCGTAATCAACACCATTGAGTAATCCGTTTCCTTGCGTATTAAATGATTCTACAGGTGTTCCGCTTTGAGTGAATAAATCATAAGAGTGTAAACCGTAAGAGCCTGAAGAAACATAAGCTACTTGATTTGGGTAATCTACACTCAATACTTTTTTACCATCATCAGGAGCAGTTGGAGAAGCCAAAGGAACAACTGTTTTTGAAGCCGGATCAAAGTTGTTGCCATTGTGGATGTGAAGATTAGGGCTGGATCCTGTTTCCAGGAATGTGTAGTAAGAACCACCCATTACACCAAACTTAGAGTTGTTGTAGTAATCACTTTCTGTAACCTGTAAGTAATTTGAAGGAGAAAGACTCACTTCAAAAACACCTCCGCCAGTATTTCCACTAACGCAGTAAAGGTTATCACCATCTCTAAAAACTGAGTTTCCAGAATAAGAAGGAATTGATGCTTCCTGAACATTCGTAGTTGGTAAGCCTCCTGATAGTTCAATAACTTCAACAACTCCGCCACTTGTAACAGCAGGGTCATAACCAGATGAACTCAAACTACGTCCTCCAACAACATAAAGCTCGTTGTTTTCAACGTACAATTCATTTAAATCAGTATCTGTAAAGTAAACACCTTGAATTAAAACCGGTTGAGAAGGATCAGCAATATCGATAACTTCTACAGCACCGGCAAAGTCTGCTTCGCCTTCATTCCAGTGATAAGAAACATAAGCCTTGTTGCCATCAATCGAAATACCTGTAGCAGATAATCTTTTGCCATGAATTGTTGGAGATGTAACATTAGCCACATATATGAACTCAGTCATATTGTTTGATGCTTTCTTTCCAGAACCATCATATGCCTCAACAGGTTCGTTGTGATATGTAATTCGTCCAGAAAACTCATCGTAAGTATCAATGCGCTTTTCTGTTTGGTTAAGCCCGTTATCATCCTCAGGCGTACAACCAAAGGTAATAAGTACTGAGATGAACAGCACTGTTAGTATTTGAATTAGGTACTTTTTCATAAATGTAAAATTTGAAATTTCAATATCACTTACCGAAATAGTGCCAATTGTGGATAATGCTTTAAAAACATTGAAAATCAGTAGTTAATGCTGTTTTAGAAAAGAGCATTAAATCTCATAATTAGACCTGATTTGGTACGGAATTCCCATTTTAGGACTTTCTGGGAATCAACTTAGTGTGATTTTTTAAAATAAAAAACCACCAACCCTTTCGAGCTGGTGGTTCTATTATTGATGACCGAAAAGTGTTAGTCTTCCCAATTCTCCATCGGGATTTCTATAGCGAGTAACTTTGATTTTTCAGTTGCTTCAACCGGGATCGATTTAGTGTCCCAAATACCAACTGCATCGCGTTTATTGAGCGTTTCATCACCCACGTTTACTCTTCCTTCTAGCAAAAAGAAGTACACACCATTGTTTGCACCTCCTTTAACTTTATAGTCAATGGATTTTCCATCATCTAATTCTGCAAGATGAAACCAGGTGTTTTGATGTACCCAAACACCTTCGTCATTTTGATTTGGTGATACTACTTGTGAGAACTGATTCTTCATTTTAGACTGATCAAGCGTGATCTGATCATAACGGGGTTCCACGTGTTTTTTACGCGGAAAAACCCAAATCTGTAACAACTTGCACGCTTCATCTTTATTGTGGTTGAACTCGCTGTGCTCAATGCCTGTTCCGGCACTCATAACCTGAACATCACCGGCTTTTATGACACCGCTGTTCCCCATGCTGTCTTTGTGTTCCAAATCGCCTTCGAGCGGAATAGTCACAATTTCCATATCCTTGTGCGGATGCGTGCCAAAGCCCATTCCGCCAGCGATTTCGTCATCGTTCAAAACCCTAAGTGCACCAAAATGCATTTGATCGGGATTGAACCAATTTGCAAAACTGAACGAGTGGTGAGTATTCAACCAGCCGTGGTTTGCATGTCCTCTCGATGATGATGGATAAAGAATCTTTTTCATAAGCCTTAAATTATAAAAACTTGATCAATTCGTGTTGAGGTTTTCTCACTTTTGCCATGTGTTGAGTAGCATCTTCATCGCTTCTGTAGCCCAGGCCAATCATAGCTAATGGTCGGAGCCCTTTTTCCTCGAGCTTCAGGTGTTCAGTAAACTTTTGTGGCTCAAAGCCCTCCATTGGTGAAGCGTCAATTCCCATTTCGGCTGCCACTTTGAGGGTCTGACCAATAACTAAATAAGTCTGTAATGATGTCCACTCCTCAATATCGCGAGTGCTTTTTGACAATACGGCACCTTTCATCATTTCTGCGTATTGTTGTGCCTGCTCATCCGGAATATCACGAACTTCTTGTGAAAGCTCTATAAATTTATCAATATCTGATTCAGCAAAATCTGTTTTTGAAAGGAACAGGATGAGGTGAGAGGCATCTGTAACTTGAGGTTGGTTGAAAGCTCTTTCCTTCAACTCGGCACGAAGTGTTTCATCTTCAATTACCCAAAATTCAAAAGGCTGGAGTCCGTATGAGGATGGAGCCAATTGTAACGTCCTCAAAATCTCTTTGAAGTCAGAGTGACTGATCTTCTTCGTGTTATCAAACTTTTTTGTAGCGTAACGCCATTCTAAACTTTCTACTGGTGATGTCTTTGTTTTCATAATGTTTTAAATTTATTTGTAGGTACAAATATATAAACTTTAAATATATATGTATATACATGCAATGTGATAGATTTGTTCACGAATTGTTAAAAGCTCACTTTTGTGCCATGAGTTTTGGAGATCGATTTGCAGAGTATTTCAACACCATTGAACCGTCAAATGACGAGTTACCGGATGGAGTAGATTGGATATTTCCCTATGATGATAGAGAAGTACAGGAATGTGTGAGTTCCTTTGCTCACCGTTATTATGCTGGTAATCACGATCGCACGTTCTTGTTCGGGATAAACCCGGGTAGGTTTGGAGCTGGCGTGACAGGTGTTTCGTTTACTGATCCGGTTCAGATGAACAGACTGGGAGTGGAGAATGATTTTGATCAACGAGCAGAGTTATCATCTCAATTCATCTACGAAATGATCGAAGCTCTGGGCGGTGCAGAATCTTTTTACAATTCATTTTACATCGGGTCTGTTTGCCCACTCGGCTTTGTGAAAGATGGAAAAAACCTCAATTACTATGACGAGAAGCCGCTTGAAACGGCTCTGACCGATTGGATAACAGAGCAGATTGAAGCGCAAATAGATTTTGGAGCAAATCGGGAAATCGCTTACAGCATAGGCAAGGGGAAAAACCTCAAATTTTTAGAAAAACTCAATAAAGAACACGGTTGGTTCAAGCGAATCGATACGGTTCCTCACCCGCGATGGGTAATGCAATACCGCAGAAAGCAGAAACCGCAAATCCTGGAGTCGATCATCGAAAAACTTGGACCACATATAAAATAGCATTATGGACAAACTGTTGTATTTCTTTGATCCGCTGTGCGGATGGTGTTACGGATTCAGTAAAGTTATTGGTCAGATCCATGAAAAATATGCCGATAAACTCGATTTCACTGTTTACAGTGGAGGAATGATTACGGGTGATCAGGTAAAACCCATTGGTGAACTGGCTGATTTCTTGCGAGGAGCAAATGAGGAAGTAGAGAAGAGGAGTGGAGTGAAATTTGGTGAAGGGTTTAAAAAAACGATAGAAGAAGGAACCAACAAACTATCGAGTCTGGAACCTGCTAGAGCTATTTCAACAGCTAAGAATATGGCTCCTCACATTCAGATCCCTTTTGCCGAACGCGTTCAGCAGCGAATCTATTTTGATGGTGCTGAGCCGGCCAGTTTGGAGTCGTATCTACCGCTCGCAAAAGAGTTTGACCTCGATGAAAAAGAGTTCAGAGAAAAATTCTACAGCAACGAATCCATAACGTGGGCTGTTGAAGATTTTTACATGACGAAACAGTTTGGAATACAGGGTTTTCCCGCCACAATTATCGAACATAATGGTGAATACTTCATGGTGGGGCGCGGCTACATGCCCTTTGAAATGGTCGATGAAAACATTCACAATGTTATCAATGATTTGCCTCCGGGAGGAGAGTAGGGAAGTGAGAAGTTATTAAATTAGCTCATTGACAACCCAATCAAACTTATGAGACCCCCAAATCGCTTTATCTCAATTTTACTGGTTTTGGTCCTACTTTTCGCTTCGCGATGGTTTTACATGACCGGATCAGACTTTGTTATTGACGGAGATGAAAGTATAATGGGGCTGATGGCTAAGCATTTTCTGCAAGGAAAAGAGCTGCCGCTATTCTTCTATGGGCAGTCTTACGGATTTGCGTTTATCGAAGTGTTGTTCATCTCTGCAGTTTATTCGTTTATCGGTGTTTCTGGAATAGCCTTGAAAATCGCGATGTTGATCTTGTTCGCAATCGGATTGACATTTTTTTACCTGACACTTTATGAACTGAATGAAAAACGCAATTCATGGTTGATCATAATTGTGACAACTCTGCTAGCTTTAGCTCCTTCCTGGGCTATTTGGGCGATGAAAGCTCGGGGCGGATACCACACTGCATTTGCATTCAGTTTTCTTACGACTTTTCTACTTTTCAATAAGTCAGTAAACAGGAAAGCGATAACATCAGTTTTTGTTGGCCTGTTAGTAGTATTGATCTATCAGTCTCAGCCACTCTGGTTAGTAGGTTTATTGCCGTTGATCGTTTATCAGTACCTGAATAAAACAAACTGGAAATCGGGAATTAATGTGCTTTTAGGTTTGTGTATTGGTTATGTGGCTTTCATCATTTTGAAAAGTGGAATGTCGAGTTTTTGGTCACCTTCTGTTGTGAGTTGGGAGAGACTTTCAGATTTTAATTTGATGACTTTTGTTGAACAGGTTTTCAAATCGCTGACAGGAAGTTATTACTACGGAGCGTTTATCGAACCTGATTTGTCAACTAAAATTGTAACTTGGATTTACATGGGAGCAATTGGGTTGAGCATCATTTGGATCGCGGTTGAAATTGTTACTAAGAGAAAGTCAACTGATAAACTTTCAATTTTTTTGTTCGTCTCAGTTATCCTCTCCATTTCATATTTCACAATTGTCAATCAAAATGCTTTTCGCTACTTACTCCCGCTACAGGGCTTTTTGCTCCTGTTGATGTTTTACGGATTGCGAAAAGTGCGCTACAAGGCAGCAGTCGTTTCGGTTCTGACTGTAATGGTTTTTATTTCTGCTTATTCGGTTTACAGTTTTCGTGATTTCGCTTATATCGAAAAATCCACTATCACTGATGTTGTTGAAGTAGCTGAAAAACAGGATGTAAAGTATGTGTTTTGCGAAGGAGGTTTGTTGCAGTGGCAATTGATATTTTATTCAAATGAGTCAATAATTGCGCGATATCGAGGAATGACAGATCGATACCAGCCTTACATAGATACCGTAAATGCAGCATTTTTTCGGTCAGATCCGGGAGTTGGGCTAGTTGGGTACATGCCTCCTAAGCTGGATACTACGAAATACAATGTTACGATTATCAATGATGAATTTTTTCTCGTTAAATCACCAACGAGAGAATTGTTGGAAACGGGCGGATTTAAATTGGAGTAGCTAACGCTTAGATATCTTGTTGTGCGTGATTTGCTTTTGGCGTGAGCTTTTATGTCTGCCCTCGTTGAAGTTTCGCAGTTTAGCGTGTTTTGTACTTCTTCCCTGTACGCGTTTGCGCCACATTCTGAATGAACTCGGTTTCATTTCTCTGCGCATCAACTCGATCACTTCTTGTTCCTTGAGCCCGAACTGAAATTCTATCGCATCAAATGTTGTGCGATCTTCCCATGCCATTTCGATGATTCTGTCGATTTCTTCAACTGATAGTTCTTGCATTAATAAACTTTATGATTTCAACAGTAAAGATGTAGAGTTTGTTTTGGTTAGAAATCACTACTTTTAACGCTGGCTTAAGTTCATTTGTTACTTAGTAAAAAAGATATTTGTGAAAAAAGTTAAGAAACTCCTGATATTCGCTGGAGTACTAATACTATCAGTTATTATTTTAATCTTTTCAGTAGATTTTTATGTCAAAAACTCAACTGAAGATAAAGTCTACGAGTCTGTATCAAATATTCCTAAAAATAGAGTTGGGCTCGTACTCGGAACAAGCAAAAAACTCAATAATGGCTGGATGAACCTCTATTACAAATATAGAATTGATGCTGCAGTAGAATTATACAAAGCAGGAAAGGTTGAGTTTTTACTAGTGAGTGGAGATAATTCCCGGAAGACTTATGATGAGCCCACAACAATTAAAAATGATTTAATTGAAAGAGGAGTACCCGAGGATAAAATTTACCTCGATTATGCTGGTTTTAGAACCCTGGACTCTGTTGTGAGAAGTAAAGCGATTTTTAGTCAGGAAAAGCTGACCGTCATTTCACAGGAGTTTCACAATCGAAGAGCTTTGGTTTTATGTAGAGAAAATGATATTGATGCTGTTGCCTTCAATGCTGAGGATGTTAGTATGAAGTATGGCTTCAAAACAAAGCTCAGAGAAAAACTGGCTAGAGTTAAAATGATGTTAGATATTTTATTTGGAGTTGATCCAAAGTTTTATGGTAAGAAGATTGAAATTAAATAGAATGTAGTGGTTAACCTCTTACTTACTATATTCTTTTAAAGAAAATTCCTCCCCAAAAATCATTACCTTTGCGCGCTCTATGCAACCGTATAAAACTGCAGCATATTACACGCTTGGGTGCAAGCTCAATTTTTCTGAAACGTCAACGATTGCGCGCAATCTCAAAGATGCCGGCTATGCCCGTGTAGGCTTTGATGAAGGCGCTGATGTTTACGTGATCAACACCTGTTCTGTGACTGACCAGGCTGATAAGAAATGCAGAAATGTTGTGCGCAGGGCACTCCGCAAAAATCCCGATGCAAAGGTTGTTGTAATCGGATGTTACGCTCAACTCAAGCCGAAAGAAATTTCGGAGATTGAAGGTGTAACGCTCGTATTGGGAGCCAATGAAAAGTTCAATGTCGCTCAGCATCTCGAATCGCTAGATGAAGATGTAAGTGGTGAATACATTGCCGGCAGAATTGGGAAAGTGAGAGAGTTTTATCCTTCGTATTCATATGGAGATCGCACTCGTACTTTTCTGAAAGTACAGGATGGTTGCGATTACTTTTGCACGTTCTGTACAATTCCCCTAGCTCGCGGAAAGAGCAGGAGTAATAACATTGAGCAAACTATCAAAAAGGCGAGTGAGCTGGAAAGTACTGATGTGAAGGAAGTGGTTCTGACCGGTGTCAACACAGGTGATTTTGGTGCCGGAACTGATGAAAATTTCTTCATGCTCGTTCAGGAACTCGAAAAACTCGATATCAATCGGTTTAGAATCAGCTCGATTGAACCGAATTTACTCCACGATGAAATCATCGAATTCTCAGCTCGTTCCGGTAAGTTCGTTCCGCACTTTCACATTCCGCTTCAGTCCGGCTCTGACCGTTTGCTAAAAAGCATGCGCAGGAAATACGACACAAAACTCTATGAAGATCGCGTTTACACGATCAAGCGACTCATGCCTGACGGATGTATTGGCGTAGATGTGATTGTTGGATATCCGGGCGAAACTGAGGAGGAGTTTATGAAAACCTACAATTTCCTCAATGAGCTTCCAATATCATATTTGCACGTGTTCACTTATTCAGAACGCAACAACACTTTAGCCGATAGAATGGATGGCGTTGTACCGATGAATGTCCGCCACGAACGCAGCAAAATGCTCAGGATTTTGAGTGAAAAGAAAAAGCGCGCATTCTACGAGTCACAGGTTGGTAATGAAAAAACAGTACTCTGGGAATCAGAAAAGCACGGAGAAAGTATGCACGGATTTACCGAAAACTATGTCAA
This sequence comes from Salibacter halophilus, assembly GCF_008806325.1. Classification (GTDB taxonomy): domain Bacteria; phylum Bacteroidota; class Bacteroidia; order Flavobacteriales_G; family Salibacteraceae; genus Salibacter; species Salibacter halophilus. Next base: position 216,355 of record NZ_WACR01000005.1, on the reverse strand, counting down.
GGTAAAAGCGCCATTTGATGAGTCGCTAATCAATACTTTTTCAAAAGTACAGCTTGAAGAAATCGATAGAGACGGTGTGGTAAAATCAAGAATCCTAGAATTGGCTGAAGCATGAATCAGACAGAATTGAAAGACCTTCTCGATAAAGTTGAAGATGTAGCTCTAAAAGCTCGTCAGCTCGTTTTGCGGGAACGCGAAAAACTGGATGCTCAACAGATAGATGAAAAGGGCAACCAAAATCTTGTGACAAAAGTCGACAAGATGAGTGAGGAGCTGCTCGTTTCAGAACTCTCAAAGCTTCTCCCAAACTCAGACTTCATCGCTGAGGAAGGAACGGCCGGTCAGTCCGGTGGATCTGACTATTTGTGGATTATCGATCCCATTGACGGAACAACCAATTTTGTTCACGGATTGCCCGTTTACTCGATCAGCATTGCGTTACAGGAGAAAGGCGAAACTGTTATCGCGTTGGTTTATCATATCAGCAACGATGAACTTTTCACGGCTTACAAAGGTGGTGGTACGTGTCGCAACCATAGAAAAGTGAATGTTTCATCTGCTCAAAAGCTCAAAAATTCGCTTATCGCTACCGGTTTTCCTTATGATCCTGAGGGACATTTACCCAAGTTCATGGAACTCTACAGCGAATTGTTGTATTCTACACGAGGTTTGCGCAGACTGGGCTCTGCTGCAATCGACATGGCTTATGTTGCTTGCGGTTATTTCGATGCATTTTATGAAATGGGACTAAAGCCCTGGGATATTGCGGCCGGAGCGCTTCTCATCCAGGAAGCAGGTGGAAAAGTTTCGACTTTCACAGGTGATGATGATTTCCTTCATGCCGGCAGGTTGGCTTGCTCAAACGGATCGGTTCACGATGAGCTCATAACCACGATAAAACCGTATATTGGTTCCGTTTAAATCGGTTACCATGCGCAACATATTTCTGTTTTTTATATTCTTTTTATCACTTTTTACGGTCAGAGCCGAACAAGCCGATACCGCAACGCGTGTCTACATCTTCGATATTCACGAAGCTATCGCTCCGCCATCGTGGAGAATAACACAAGAAGCGTTCAGAGAAGCTGATGAGTGGGATGCCGATATTATTTTTCTCAATCTCAACACGTATGGCGGTCAGGTCGATATGGCAGACTCGATCAGAACCAAAATTCTCAACAGCCCTAAACCGGTTTATGTCCTCGTTGAAAATAACGCAGCATCAGCCGGAGCTTTAATTTCGATTGCTTGTGACAAAATATTCATGCAACCCGGATCAACTATTGGAGCCGCTACTGTTGTGGATCAATCCGGAAAACCCGTTCCTGATAAATACCAGAGCTACATGCGCAACAAAATGCGCGCTACAGCTGAAGAAACAGGCCGCGACCCCGATATGGCTGAGGCGATGGTAGATCCTGATAAATATATAAAAGGAGTTAGCGACAGTGGCAAAGTGTTAACTTTTACCACATCAGCGGCTATCGAAAACGGCTTTTGCGAAGCAGAAATGCGTACAATTCCCAACGCCTTGCGCTATCTTGAAATCACAAACTTTGAGACAAAGAAATACAAACCCACCACAATCGATAAAATTATCGGGTGGTTAATTAACCCTGCTATTAGTGGCGTTCTGATCCTTATTATCATTGGTGGAATTTACTTCGAGCTACAAACACCCGGATTAGGTTTTCCAATTCTCGCATCAATAGGAGCAGCGTTGATGTTCTTTGCTCCGTATTACCTGGAAGGACTGGCTGATAACTGGGAAATTTTGCTGTTTGTAGTCGGACTGGTGTTATTGGCACTTGAGGTTTTTGTGATTCCGGGATTTGGTGTTGCTGGAATTGGCGGAATCATTTGCATAGTTGGCGGATTGGTCTTTAGCATGATCGGGAATGTTGGTTTTGATTTTTCGGGAGTTAGTCCAAATAACTTCCTCGGTTCTTTGGCTACTGTTCTCGTGGCAATTACGGCTTCACTCTTGTTTGCTCTTTTCTTTGGTACTAAATTGCTCAATACAGGGCCACTCAAAAAGATCGTACTATCCTCTACACAGCAAAAAAGCGAAGGCTTTGTGAGCAATAAAGATGTAAATGCTACGCTTACTGGTAAAACAGGAACAACTTACACAGAGCTTCGACCTGGCGGAAAGGTGAAAATAGATAATGCGTATTTCGATGCATTTTCAATTGAAGGTTATATCGCTGAGGGTGTAGAGATCGAAGTTGTATCGACTCAGGGAGCTCAGGTTAGAGTCAGAACCAAATAGTGGATCTGACACGCAATAGAAAAAAGTTGTATATTAACAGGGCCAAAATCACGCGCTATGTTAAAATACCGGAAACTTACAGATCATGAGCTGACAAAGTTTGAAAAGCAGTTCAACCGTTTTTTGGCAAAAAACTCAGTCGATGAGGATCGCTGGGCTGAGATTCAGAGAAAAGAGCCTTCTAAAGCTCGCTATCTAATTGAGCTATTTAGTGACTACGTTTTCGATAATATTTTGGGAAATAGCCCGTGTTTGGAAAAGATCACTCCCAAGGAATTCCGCACGTATTACTTCAGTGATGACAGCGTAGAGTTGATTGTCGTAAAACTGACTCAGGATGCACCTGAAGCGTTTACCAATGAAAACATCACGACTGTACTGGGCGATGCATTGATTCACGACCATCTTAAGATATACAGGGCAGAGAAAGAGTTTGATAAAAGTAGAGAACAGGAAATGTACGCTGTTCTTGAAAGCGGTACATTCCCTGCTTCTAAAGATAATTATGAGCTACTCCACGATTGGATTAGCTAAATTGAACTTTCGATAATACTTCGCTGAGCATTTCACGAGCTCTGTCACGAGTAATTAGCTCGTATTCCGCTTCGTAATCCTTTTGACTCAGCTTAATGATCTCCTTAGCTTCTTCAGCATTGTAGCGATCAGTAATTTTAACATCATAACTTTCATCACCGGGCATCGCCTTGTACGTGAGGAAGTAGTGTTTCAATCTGTTCGACACTTTTTCCGGTAATTCACTGATATCGCGCATGTGACCGTAAATAGAATCGTCTTTAAGAACCGCGATAATTTTATCGTCAGCCTCACCACCGTCAATCATGCGAAAACCACCGATCGGGATAGCTTGTGCAAGGATATTTCCGTGCGTTACTTCTTTTTCGCTTAAAACACAAATGTCTAAAGGATCGCCATCACCAACAATATCGGTCAGATCTGTTTTATCCATGCAGTGTTGAGCTACTTTATCGCCACAATAAGTTCTCGGTAGGAAACCGTACATAGCCGGCATAATATTCGAGAATTTTTGAGGGCGGTCAATGGTCATGAAGCCCGAGTCTTTGTCTACTTCGTACTTTACAGTATCAGATGGTACAACTTCAATAAAAGCGGTTACGCGGTTTGGCACTTCATCTCCTAAATCTACACCGTGCCATGGATGCGCTTTGTAGCGCATGCTAATTTTTTTGAGGTAATTCTTAATCTTTTCTTCCATAATAATATGTCGTTACAGAACTCTGAAAGCTCTAAATATCAAATCCAGATTATCGATTAGTTGAAAGCTTTGAGAAAAACTTTCGTTTAAAAAGGATGCAAAATTAGTGAAAAATAGCTAAAATGAAGGCTTTAGTTGTGATGTGATTGTTAAGAGTGAACTTGATGGTTCAAGAGGGTCGTACATCATTTCGCAAAGAAAACGAAACAAAAAAAGGGTCTGACCATATGTCAAACCCTTTCGATGAAAATTATATTGATCTAAAGCTAAGCTACTTTTTTGTCATAGCTACCAGTTCCTAATGAATTGAGCATTGAGAAGTGACTTTTCAATGCGTGCGCAAAAGTTGTGTGTTGGTAATAAGGAATATTAAAATCCTCAGCAGTTTTTTTCACAATCTCTGAAATGCGTTTGTAATGAATGTGACAAATATTAGGGAATAGGTGGTGTTCAATTTGATAATTCAAACCTCCAATAAACCATGACAGTAAAACACTCTTGTGAGCGAAGTTTGCTGTCGTTTTAAGCTGGTGGATAGCCCAGTTGTTTTCCATGCTTGTTCCGCTTTGAGCAGGCTCAAAAAAGCTTGTTTCTTCAATAACGTGAGCTGTTTGGAAAATAAGAGCTAAGAGTAATCCACAAATCATTTGCATGAATACAAAGCCAATCATAATTTGCCACCAGGGTAGATCGATTAAAATAATAGGCAGCGCTATTGTTAAAGCAATATACCACGATTTATTAATTATAAGATGAGATAGAGCCTTTTTAAAGGTCATTCCTTCTCTTACCAGCAAGTCTTCTTTTTTGTAGCGAATTAATTGCACAAAGTCTTTTCCTAAAAACCAGTATAAAGTCATAATGGAATAGAAGAATGGAGCATAAAAAGCCTGGAACCTAAATATCCACTTCTTTTTTTGCTGAGGAGAGAATCGCATAACCGGATTGGCAATATCGTCATCCATACCATCAACATTTGTGAACGAGTGGTGAAGAACATTGTGTTGAATTTTCCAGTTGATGTGGTAAGCACCGAGGAAGTTAGCCAAAAAGCCCAATAATTTGTTGACCCATTTTTTGTTTGAATATGCACCGTGATTAGCATCGTGCATTACAGACAAGCCAATACCTGCCATACCAAATCCCATGATTGTCCACATGGCTATTGTGCCCCAAAAAGAAGTTACCACTCCGGTAAGCATGAGCACTAAAGGTGTAAAATAAAGACTCACCATGAATAAAGTCTTTATTACCATGGCCAGATTTGCGTGCTTTGAAATGTTGTTGTCTTTGAAGTACTGATTGACGTTTTTGCGTAGTTCTTTGATGAACTCCGGATTGTCTTTCCGGTTAAATCTCAATGATTTCATAAATAAAATGTTACAGGTAAAGCTAATTAATAATGCTTTATTCTGTCGTTAATAGCTGCCAATATTACGCAATACGGATGTGAATGTTGGAGTAAAACACGATTTTTTAATAAACATTTATCAAAACAGTAATGTTAGAATCAGTTTAATCAGTTTAAAAATCAGCGTGATAAAGGTTACAGTAAGGCTCTCACCAAAAATGTAAATTTGTATCAACAAATAAAAAGATACAGATAATATGAATATACAACATTTTTATGATGACGCACTTGCTCAGGGATCATTCGCCATTGAAAGCAACGGAGAAGTTGCTCTGGTAGATCCTTCCAGAGATATTAAACCATACATTGATTTTGCTGATAAGCACAATGCCAAAATTGTGGCTGTTTTTGAAACGCACCCACATGCTGATTTCATCAGTTCACATCTCGAGTTAAAAGAGAAATTGGGTGTGGATATCTACATCAATGAAAAAGTTGGGGTGTCTTACGATTTTGAGAATATGAATCATGGAGATGAAGTAAAAGTTGGTGACGTAACGTTCAGAGCCCTTTTCACTCCGGGCCACTCACCAGACCACAACAGTTATTTGCTCATCGATGAAGATGGCAAACAGCACGGGGTTTTCACCGGTGATTCGCTCTTTGTAGGTGATGTTGGCCGACCAGATCTCCGCGAAGGTGCCGGAAATATCCAGGTGAGTAAAAAAGAGCTTGCCGGTATGATGTTCGATACGATCAATGATGTTTTTTCTAATCTCGATGATAACACGGTTGTTTATCCTGCTCACGGACCGGGATCGCTTTGTGGGAAAAACATGAGTTCGGATCTGACCAGTACAATTGCCAAAGAAAAGTCTGACAACTGGGCTTTCCACATTAAGGATAAAGGAGAGTTCGTTGAAGCATTTTTGGATGGACAAAAGTTCATTCCAAAGTATTTCCCAAACAGTGTTGAAGTGAACCGAAAAGGAGCTCAAACACTCGATGAAGCTGTGAAGTCAGTAAAGAGAGAAAAAGGAATCGAAATTCCGGCTGATGCAATTGTCATTGATGCCAGAGATGGAGAGAGCTTTAGAAGTGGTCACGTAAAAGGAGCGATCAACATTCAAAATGGTGAAAAAGACAAGTTTGAAACCTGGTTGGGAAGTATTGTTGGACCAAACGAAAAGTTCTATCTCGTTGCCGAAAACGAAGAAAAGCTAGACTTTGCAATTTATCGTGCAGCTAAAATCGGTTATGAAGGAAATATCATTTCAGGTGTAGTTGACCCAAAAAATACAAGTGAGAAAGAAAGTGATTTGAATTTAGATGATTTCAAATCAAACCCTGATCATTACACGATAATTGATATTCGCAATGCATCAGAAGTTGAAGGAGGTAAGTTTTTTGACAATGCAATAAACATCCCACTTCCTGATTTACGCGAAAAGTTTGATGAAATTCCAAAGGACAAACCAGTCGTAGTGCACTGTGCAGGAGGGTATCGCTCAGCAGCTGGAGCCAGCATCCTCAGTAAGTTGAAAGAAAATACTGAAGTCTACGACCTAAGTGAGGCTGTGAAGGAATTTCAATAGAGAGTTATTGATTTGATTTTAGAGTAAAGGGTGCCGTTATTGGCGCCCTTTTTTGTGTCAATCATCTTCAATCAACGCGACAATAGGCTTGAGCGTTTCGCTGTATTGCATAGTGACTTTCAATATCCCGAGAACAGGGATAGCCAGTATAATTCCGGTTATACCGAGTATTTGTCCGCCCACGATTAATGAAACCAATGCAGCGAGCGGATTCACACTGATTTTTCCCCCCATTATTTTAGGCGTAATGAAGTTCCCTTCTAGAAACTGAACAAATGCATAAACGGCAACAACTCCCACTGCATACCAGGCAGAGTCTTTCGTAACAAGTGCTATGAGGAATGGGAAAAAACCGCCAATCAGATTTCCAAAATAGGGGATTACCGTTAAAATAGCGGAGAAAATGCCGAAGAAAAGCGCGTATCTAATTCCCAGAATAAACAACCCAACAGAGTTTAATATCGCCAGTATCAGTATTACAATAGAAAGGCCTGTTACGTAATTTTGAATTACTCCTTTTAATTCATTTGTGCGCTCACGTGCTGTGTCGCTATTCTTCCATAAATGCGAAAGAAACTCTGAAAAACGCTCTTTGTAGAGCATGATTAAGAAAACATAAATTGGAATTTGAATACCGATACTCGTAATAGAAGAAACCTTGGAAATGACATTAGAAAAAAGCGGAGCAGCTTTACCCAAAGCATTTTCCCAAATACTCAAATCCTGAAGGTACCCAACACCAATGAGAGACTCTATTTGTTGAACTGTAGAGTTAAATAAACTCGTAATTTTTTTCTGTATTGAAGGTAAATCCTCAATCAGCAAGTTCATTTGATAAATCGTGTAAGTGATAATTCCGCCAATAACAATTGTTGCAGTAAGCAAAACCAGAATTATAGCGAATATTCGACCGATTTTGAGCTTTTCAAATTTCCTCAATAGCGGATTTAATACAATTGAAAGGAGAAGTGAAAAGAGTAGTGGAATCAGAAATGCTTTAGAAGCAATTACAAAAACCACAATAAAAGTCAGTACAATACTGATGTGACTGTAAGTTTTTACTCTTTCGCGAAACTGATTTGTCATGTGCTCAATTTTGGGTGAATAAAAGTAAATAAACTCCTACTATTGTAACAGTCTATCGGTCAGATCCACGATCAGCTTGCTAACAAACCCAATTTCAATGAAGTACACAGAAGAAATTACCATTGACTTACCGCGAGAAAAAACTGTTGAGTTGTTTTCAGATCCTGAATCGATGAAGAAATGGATGAGCGGACTCAAAGATATTAAAGTCATCAGTGGGTTACCCGGAAAAAACGGTTCAAAAACTGAGCTCGAGTTCGAGATGGGGAGTAGGCTCACTACCATGACTGAAACAATACAGGAAAACAACCTTCCCGATTCATTTCATGCTAAATTTGAAACTCAGGGAGTTGTCAATAATCAAGAAAATTACTTTGAAGTAACCGAAGAAAGTAAAACGAAGTGGGTAACAAAACCTGAATTCTTATTCAGCAATTTCATGATGAAATTGATGGGCTGGCTAATGCCCGGAATGTTCAAAAAAGAGACGCGGAAAATTATGAGAGCTTTTAAAAGTTATGCCGAGTCTCAAAAAGATTAAAACTACCAGTTTTCCTCTTCCTCATCTAGTAACATGAGAGCCTCAGTGAGTTCGCCAATAGTCTTTTGGTCATTTTGTTTCTTGGCAACAGCTTTTCCCTTTTTGTAAATATTGATCGCTTTTTCGATCTCATCTTTTTGTTCGTAAAGATGACCGAGCGTGTAATAAGCTCCCAAATATTCAGGATCAATTTCGAGTAATTCTTCGATGTGTTTTATCGCCTTTTCGTCTTCATCGATTTTTCGATATTCAATGGCAGCAGCGTATTTGAGAAAAACATCATTCGGGTTTTTCTCAAGCATTTCAAGAACTAATTCTAACCTGTCGTGACTCATCGGGATTATTAAGGTTTAGCGTCTCAAAGGTAAAGAATAATGCGCAATTATAGCCAATCAAGAAGGACATAATGGTAAAAGGGTTAACAGTCTTTATGATTTATTGAAAGTCTGGTGAACAACATTCATTATTTCTTTTTTCCTGGGAAAGTGAATGAGTAGCAAAAGAAGTGATGCAAGCAGAATAAAAGCGTGAATCAGGTTTGCTGTGAGCAAGAATAAAATCCCTGCCCATACACCTGACACACCAAAACAACCAAATTTGACAATCAATCCTGATGTGTAAGCATCAAATCGCTCAACAACGCTTTCAATTGATTGCATATCAACTAATGTTGAAGACTCTGTCTTTTTTTGCAGAGCAAAACAAACGATAAAAATACCAATTGTGGCGAGTGATATCACACTAAACTCGAGTTGATCACTTATTGGATCGCCTGAAATACTCGCAGTGGTATTGATGTAGATAATCCATCCTCCAATTAGCGAGAGCAAAATGAGCACAATAAGGATTGAAATCCATATTGTTTTGAGCTTTTTTATTTGACTGTGCAGTTCTCTCATTTGGTCATTTGATTACGTAAAAGTAAGTAACGTTTTCGTATCATTTGAAAAACGGCTATCTTGCGAAGCTTTAAAATTACGATTTTGACTTTTATCAACTTTGGAGATATTCGCATCGAGGAGCCTGTAACGGTTCTGACAGATATTTTGGTAGCAGCAGTTGCAATGTGGGCTTTTCTCAATCTCGGGAAATCGGTGAAGTACCATCAACTGAAAAAATACTTGAGAGCTCATTTTCTTTTCCTTTCAATTGGAACTTTACTCGGTGGATTGTTGGGACATGGTTTCTTGCATTACCTCTCGTTGGCGTATAAACTACCCGGTTGGTTGTTGAGCTTGTTGAGTGTGAGTTTTTTATCAGTTGCAGTACTGAAATATACACGCAATGTGTTGAATGACAATCTGTACAACTTCATTTTTGGTTTTATCGTAATCGAGAGTATTACTGCCACAATGCTTACCGTTTTTAGCCTCTCATTTTTTTGGATATCAATACACTCTGTCATTTTGTTAATTGGAGTGTCACTGCCACTTTTAATTCGCAGTCATTTCACGCTTGTCCCTAATAAAGCACTTCGTTTTTTGGTAGTTGGCCTGGCTTTAAACGCAGTGTCAGCAGTTGTTTTTGCAACCGAAATTTCAATTGATATTTGGTTCAACCATATTGATATTAGTCACGTGATCATGGCTGTTAGTATTCCTTATTTTTTGCTCGCAGGAAAATTCATGATGGAGTCTACATCAATTGTAAATTCTAAATAGCATGAACCTCAAGAACAATCTCATCAATTTGATAGGAGTAATGGCGGTGATTTTTTTGACTATGGGAATCACCTTGCTCAATACAGAGGAGCCTTCATGGGCAGGTAATGCAAAAGCTTATTCTGGCATTATAGCTGGCCTTATCCTTGTGGCTCTTCGTTTCCTGACAAAGAGGTGGGCCCAGGATGATGCCTCCAGATCTGACCAAAACGACAAGTAAGAAGTACATTTTTTAACGGTCAGAGCCGGGAGTTTTCCAAATCCCGTTTAATTTTGCCGTATGAGTAAGAGGATGCTGAAATTGCGGTTACCCACTGATCCACGCTGGGTGAACATTGCAGAGAAAAACCTGGAAGAAATTCTGACAGATCACGCTTATTGTGAGCAAAAAGCTGCTTCAACAGCTATTTCGTTGATTGTACAATTTCCAGAGTACACCGAGTTAGTATCAAAGATGAGTGAACTGGCACAAGAGGAGATGGAGCACTTTCAGCGTGTTCATCAAATCATGGAGAAACGTGATATTCCATTAGGGAGGGAGCGAAAAGACGAATACATCCATGAACTCAAAAAGTACTTTTCAAATGGTGGCAGGTCACGCTTAGATGTGCTCATCGATAAGTTGTTGTTTGCCGCGATGATAGAAGCTCGTAGCTGTGAACGTTTTCGGGTTTTGAGCGAAAATATTCAGGATGAAGAACTCGCAGATTTTTACCACGAACTCATGAAAAGCGAGGCCGGACATTACTCGATGTTTCTTTTGCTAGCGAAAAAATATGGCGATCCTGATGATGTTGAAGAACGCTGGCAAAAATTCCTCGATTACGAAAGCGATGTCATCGCTATGTTTGGCAAAAGCGAGCGTATTCACGGATAACTTTAAGGTCGCTCGTCATTCTTCTCAAAAGCTGTAATCCTTTCTCTCCACAGTTCAGGAACTGGGGCAGACTTTTGTTCAATAGGATCAAAACAAACCAGAACGAATTTTCCATCTGCTGCTTTGATTTGCTTCCCATCTTTCAATATCCTGAACTCAAAAGAATACTCCATACTTTTAGATCCCAGCTTGATGAGGTTGAGTCCGCACTCGAGATGGTCATTGATGTGCACAGGGGAGTAGTAGTTGATCTCATTTCTGGCGATGAGAACACCAAACTTCTTCCAGTCGTGATTTTCATCGATTATTTGCCTAAAGTAGGCAATACGTGCTTGTTCTACATAACTAAAATAAACCGCGTTATTGACGTGACCCAAAGCATCTAGATCTCTGAATCTTATTTCAATAGGAGAGTAAAATGTCATACTTTTTCGTTATCCAGTTTGGCAAACTCAGAGTTCTTACTGATAAACTCAGGAACGAGTCCTTTCATAATTTTCACAAGTTCTGCAGGAGTAGAGCTGCCACTTTTTGATTCCAGTTCTTTTAAACTCGATGTAATACTTTCAATATCCTGAGGACGTACCTGAGCGATCATAATTTGAGGATGATGCGTGTTCACAGTATTTTCCTCGTTAGCAAGGAGTTCCTCATAAAGCTTTTCTCCCGGTCTAAGACCAGAGAATTTGATTTCAATATCTCTGTTGACTTCAAGTCCGCTGAGCTTGATCATCTTTTTGGCGAGATCTACAATCTTAACAGGTTCACCCATATCGAAGATGTAAATTTCACCACCATTCCCCATCATGCCGGCTTCTAAAACGAGCTGACAGGCTTCTGGAATCGTCATGAAAAAGCGGGTGATTTCAGGATGAGTTACTGTTATGGGGCCGCCTTTTTCTATCTGTTTTCTAAAGATTGGAATCACAGATCCGTTAGAACCCAAAACGTTTCCAAATCTTGTAGTGATATATTTAGTCTTATTCGCAACCTCATTTTTTGCTTGAGCGTACATCTCGGCAATTCGTTTTGAGGCACCCATCACATTTGTGGGATTTACAGCTTTATCGGTAGAGATCATTACGAATTTTTCCACTCCGTATTCATCACTGAGATCAACGAGATTTGCTGTTCCCAAAATGTTCGTTTGAATAGCTTCCACAGGAGCTGATTCCATCAAAGGAACGTGTTTGTAAGCTGCTGCATGAAAAACAACTTCTGGCTTGAATTCCTCAAAAATCGACTTGATGCGGTCATAGCATCTTATGTCTCCTATTAAAACGTGTCCTATTCCTTTTCCGTAATTTTCACTTACTTCAAGATCAACTTCATAAAGTGGTGACTCTGCCTGATCGAGCATGAGAATTTTTTCGGGATAAAAACGGGCAACCTGTCTAACGAGACCGCTGCCAATTGAGCCGGCAGCGCCTGTAATGAGGACTCTTTTACCTTTTAACTCGGCACTGATTTCTTCCTGATCAAGGCGTATTGGTTTTCGGCCTAATAAGTCTTCAATGCGTACATTTTTAATCTGTTGAACGTTGATTTCTCCGTTAATCCAATCAGTTACAGGTGGTACGTTCAGAACCTTCACCTTGTGATTGAGAGCGCACTCAACGATTTCAGACTTTCTTTTTCTCTCCAGGCTCTGAACAGCAATGATCAATTCTTCAACCTTGTTTTTACTGAGGAAATTTTCCAGTTCAGATCCGTTGATTATCAGTGTTCCCTCAAGTCGCTTTGATATTTTTGACGGATTGTCGTCAACAAATGCCAGGATGTTGTAATTCTGCTCTTTAAGTCTGTCCAGAGCTCGCTTTGTCATCAATCCTGATTCACCAGCTCCGAAAATGACAACCGGAATTTGCTCAGTGCTGGTTCTGACCAATTCCCGGTAAAGCAATTTCACTGAAACCCGCATTGCTCCCATGAGGAAGAAAGTGAGTAAAAAATCGATTACTAGAATTGAAAACGGAATGAGGTATTGTGATTCGATGTAAAAAAGAACCACATTACCCGCTGCCATGATCATGGTGCTGAGGATGGAGGCAAAGAAAATACGTTGAAAGTCGTTGAAACCTGAGTGCCTGATGATACCGGCATAAGTCTTAAAAAGGTAGAATGAGAAAGCTCTTGTTACGAGAGCAAAGGCAATACTAACCGGTAAATAATTGAATTCAGTATCTGGAATTGAGAAGTTAAACCGCAGGAAATAAGCCGTCACGATTGAGAAAAGAGCTATTCCCAAATCGATGACCAGGATTATCCAGCGCGGTGCATTTTTGTCTTCTTTGAGTAAATTCACAGATTTATTCTATTTACAATTCGAACAAAAGTAGCTGTTTTACACTTCAATCAAAGCGAATTCAATTGTAATTTTATCTTTGCAACCGCTCAAATGAAAACGAATAGCAAGGAATGAAGAATATTGCATTAAAAGGCAAGCACGAGGAGTTGGGAGCAAAAATGGTCCCTTTTGCAGGATATAATATGCCATTACAGTACACTGGGCTTACTGACGAGCACCTTAATGTTCGTGAAAATGTGGGGATGTTTGATGTTTCTCACATGGGTGAGTTTTATGTGAAAGGTCCTAAAGCATTTGATTTGGTTCAAAAAGTAACATCTAATGATGTGGCCAAACTAACTGATGGTAAGATCCAATACACTTGTATGCCAAACGGAAAAGGGGGAATCGTTGATGATTTACTCGTTTACCGAATAAGTGAAGAAGAATACCTAATGGTAGTGAATGCCAGTAATATTGAAAAAGACTGGAATTGGGTTAGTGAAAACAATACGATGGGAGCTGAATTGATCAACGCTTCTGATGATATGTCTCTTCTCGCTGTTCAGGGCCCTAACGCAATAAAAGTACTTCAGGAAATTACGGATGTAGATTTAGAGAAGGTTACTTTCTACACTTTTGTTATTGATAAAATGGGTGGAGTTGAAGATGTTATTATCTCTGCTACAGGTTACACAGGTGAGAAAGGCTTTGAACTATACTGCAAAAATGAGGATGCTGAAAAGCTCTTTGATGCTATTTGGGAAGAGGGGCAAAAAGTTGACATGAAAATGGCCGGTTTAGGAGCTCGTGATACATTGAGACTTGAAATGGGAATGGCGCTTTACGGTAATGATATCGATGAAAGCACCTCACCTATTGAAGCTAAACTAGGCTGGATAACAAAATTTGTCGATGGAAATAACTTTATTGACAGAGATCAATTGGCTCAACAGAAAGAAAACGGAGTTGATAGAAAGCTAACTGCTTTTCAAATGATCGACAAAGGAATTCCACGTCAGGGATATAAGATAATTGATGCAGACGGCAACGAACTGGGTGAAGTGACATCAGGAACTATGTCACCGAGTTTGAAAAAGGGTATTGGTCTTGGATATGTGAAGGTTCCCCATCATAAAACGGGATCTGAAATATATATTCAGGTAAGGAAGAAACAGTTGAAAGCAGAAGTGGTTAAGTTACCATTCATTAAAAAGTGACGGAGAAGTAATGTCAAAAGTTGAAGTAAGTTTTACGCCTGAGAACTATCACGTTTATGAGAATTTAGACAATATCGTGGTGGTTACTGATATTTTGAGGGCTACCTCAGCCATTTGTACGGCTTTGCATCACGGAGCTAGAGAAGTAATTCCTGTTTCAACTGTAGAAGAGGCACGTTTTTATAAAAGCAAAGGGTATTTAGTTGGAGCTGAACGAAATGGTGTGCAGCTCGAAGAATTTGATTTTGGCAACTCTCCCTACAGCTACATGAATGAACTGGAAGATCGCAGTGTTGTTTTAACCACAACTAACGGTACAAAGGCGATCAATATGGCGAAAAATTCATTCCAGGTCGTGGTAGGAGCTTTTACAAACTTCACTGCACTAGCAAACTGGCTATCACAACAAGAGCGGGATATTCTAATACTTTGCTCAGGCTGGAAAGGACGTTATAATCTGGAGGATACTTTATTTGCAGGAGCTTTGACGGAGAGACTTGAGCAAATGGGAACCGTTTCTCTCACTGAAGATTCAGCACTTTCTGCTAAATACCTTTACAATTTAGCTAAAGACGACCCTTATAAGTTTTTGATGAATTCTTCACATAGGAGAAGACTCAAAAAACTCAACCTAAAAGAAGATATCCGCTACTGCCTGTCAATGGATAACACAGAGATTATACCTGTCTTGCATGAAGGTAGTTTAGTTCCAATGAACGATCAGGTCCTTGAGGAACTTCGCCTGGCAGCTGAAACAGCTGAGGACTAGAATAGCTTTTCGATCTTTGAAGCTAAATCACGATCTTTATCCGTAATTGTATTCCCACTGTCATGTGTAGTGAGTTCTAACTTCACATTATTGAATGTATTTTGAATTGTGGGATGGTGTTGGTTTTGCTCTGCAAGAAGAGCTACACCGTTTAAAAACCTCCATGCTTCATTGAAATTTTCAAATTGCTTTTCGAGAACTAGTTTATTGTTTTCTTCTTTCCACATAACTTTCATTTTCAGCTAAATTTGAGAAATAAGAAGTAGACAGCAAAACCTGAGAGCAATAATATTCCAACGATGCTTATTATTCGTGTAATAAGTTTTGGTCTCAAATGTTTTTTAACATCCTTTGAATTAATAACACTGTAGTTCAGTATAGCAATGATTGGAGCAGTAACAAAGGAAATTGTTGTTGCCAAATCGACAAGTGAATGCATGTTAGTCACGAAGAAAATCACAATTTGAGCAGCTCCCAAAACAAGTATTATCAACCAAAATCTGTAATGAGCTTTATGTTTTAGTTGTTTTTGATTCACGAGTTTATTCGAAAGTGGAACCATCACTCTAGTAAATCCGTCCATCACGGTTAAAGAAGTGCTAAACATAGTGGTCAGAGCCGCAGTTCCAATGATCGGGTAACTCCAGTCTCCCAGCGTTTCAGTGTAAATAGAGATCAGTTGAGCGGCAAATTCAGATCCGGATGAAGAAAGTGTAACATCAGACGTGTACAGTACTTTAGCGCCAAGCAACATAAAACAGATAGCCAAAAAAGTTGTACCCCAGTAACCGACATGGAAGTCTGTACGTGCAGCTTTTACCCGCTGCGTTTTGCTCATTTTTTTATTCTTCTCAATTGACCAAATCGAGTGCCACACACTAATATCAAATGGAGCCGGCATCCAACCGATAAGTGCAATGAGAAAAAATAAATCTGTATGATTTTGCCAATCAAAAGCAGGCTTAGTAATAGAGCTTTCGCCTTGTGGACTCACGAACGCTCCTACTAAAGCTGTTACCGTTGCAATCGTGAGAAGTATTATGATGTACCGCATGACTTTATCAAGCAGCTTGTAAGAGTCCCGGAATAAAATAACGGCACATAGAATGAGAACGGAGACACTCCATTGCCAGGCAGGGAGGTCAACACCGATTATTTCCTGAGCCAGTCCGGCTGTGACAACTGTAATGGCTGCCTGCACCGTAAACATGGTTCCGACCGTAATAATAGCAAAGAGAACCAATGTCCATTTGCCCAGCTTTTCGTAACCATCGAGTAAGTTGTTACCCGTGGCTGCTGCGTAGCGAGGGCCATATTCAAAAAATGGATATTTGATTATATTGGTAACAATAACAATCCCGAGAAGCGCTATACCGTAAGATGCACCCGCTCTTGTCGATTGTACGAGATGTGAAACACCAATTGCAGCTCCGGCATATAGCAAACCGGGACCAATTGTCTTGAAAATTTCACCTCTTTTAATCACGTGGTGAAATTAGGTATTTCTAGAAAGAGTAACCAAATGCGAAATCTAATTGAGGACCAACACCTTTTTTGTAATGATTGACAAAACCCAAGTGGGCTTCATCATGACTACCGGATGCGATAGGGAAAAACATACCTCCACCTAATGCAACATCAATGAAAAAAGGAGTTTCGCTAATGCCAATTATAGTACCAACCATAACCCCTACAGAAGCCGTGCTTGCTTCCCTTGTAACAGGAACAGCCAACTGTCCCATATTATTTTCTTCGAGTGTTATTTGCTTGTAAAGTGCATATGGGGAAATATAGATAGTGCTCTCATTTTCATGCACATCATTGATGTACTTTTTAAAGTTCACTTTTAAATTAAATCCCTCAAAATAATTGTAGCCATTGTAAATACCGGCATCTTCACGGTAGTAGTATCCAGCTCTAAATTTAAGAGATGAGGTATTTGTTAAAAATCTCTCATATCCCATTACAAAACCACCTATAAAAAAAGAAACTGGCTCAATACTCATAATATTTTCTCGAGGAAACTCATTCAAGGGTTTCTCTGAGTTGACTTTTTTCTTATCATTTGAATCGTAGTAATTTTGAGCAATCACAGAAGATCCTAAAGAGATAAGAAGCAGAGTAAAAAACAACTTTTTCATATTCCTGTGGTTTGATTTAATAGATACAAAGAAAACGTTTTTGGTTGCAAAATAAAATTAGCATGATTACAATACTTTCTCCCTCCAAAACTCTGGACTTTGAAAATAACTCTCCCATTAATCAATGGTCAGAACCTAAACTAGCCGAATTTTCAGGTAAGTTGATCGCTGAGTTGAAGAAAAAAAGCAGAAAGCAGATTGGTGATTTAATGAATCTCAGCAGTCAGCTAGCTGATCTCAATTATCAACGCTATCAAGAGTGGGAGGAAAGTCCGTCAAAAGATCACTCAAAACAGGCCGTTTATGCTTTTAAAGGAGATGTTTTTCAGGGAATGGAGCCTGAAAACCTCGATGAAAGCGAAATGGAGTTCGCACAGGAACACATTTGCATTTTAAGCGGGCTCTACGGAGTATTGAGACCTCTTGATCGAATTCAGCCTTACAGATTGGAAATGGGAACCAAACTGAAAGTGAATAAAGCTAAAAACCTATATGAATTTTGGTCTGACAGACCTACGGAGTTTTTAAACGAAGATTTAAAAGGTTCTGACCATAAATATCTTATAAACCTTGCCAGTAAAGAATACTTCAAGGTAATTGATACGAAAAAGCTAAATGCAGAAATTATCACTCCAGAATTTAAAGATTTCAAAAATGGAAAGTTCAAAGTAATTGCTTTTTACGCTAAAAAAGCCAGAGGTGCAATGGCAGCTTTCATTGCTCGTAACCGAATTGATAATCCTGAGTATTTAAAAACTTTTGAGTGGGAAGGATACTCGCTCAATCACCATTTAACCAAAGATAATAACCTTGTTTTTTCAAGAGGAGAACAATAATGAGAATCATAAAAACGATACCCAACGAGAATTTTACTGTCACAATTTTCGATATGAACGAAAAGTATGTCGTGAAACTTGAAGGTGGCTCAATTGAGCAATCTTACAAGGTTAGCAAAGATGGATTTTCAGGAGTAGAAGAGTTGGAAGAAATGCTCGATGATGAATTCTATGATAATGCCATTAAGGAGCACATAGCGTTACATGATAATCTCAAAAAATCTTACGGAAGGTTAAAAAAGAAGAGCAGCACTTAAGCGTACTGCTCTTTTTCCTTCTTTTTTGCCTCTTTTTTCTCCTCAACGGAGCAGGGATAATCAAAAAGACAGTGTTCTTTTATGAAATGAGCCACTCTGGTAGGAACCATTTCTTCCCAACCTTCCTGGCCATTTTTAATCATATCCAATACATCATCGCTGTATATTGTGAGGAGCTTTTTATTCGCTGATGTTATATCCTCTAGCTGTTTGTTATCTGTTAAATACTGAAACAAACCTTTGAGCTTATCAGGTAATTCAAAATTCTCACAATTGTAAAGACCATCGTGCTCACTATTGGTGGCAGGATAAACGTAGAGTTTTACATTCCTGCCGAACAACATACCAAACGCTTCCAAAATTCCACCCTTTAAATGAGTGTAGAATTTGCGGTCAAAAATAGCTTTGAGATTGTTGATTCCCAGTATTACACCAATTTTACGCTCTCTGTTGATATTAGAGAGGTAAGTGACAAGTTTGTAGTAGCGCTGGAAATTGGTGATAATCACCGTTTGACCGAGCGAGCACAAAATATCAACGCGATCAAGGAAATCCTTTTCATCAATCTTTTCTCCCTTATTGATGAGGTTGTTGAGCGTTAATTCACTCAGAACCGTAAGGTTTTCCTTATCTACATCTTTTTCTTTTTTGAATTGTCGATAAGCACTCATAAACATATCGACATTCACGAGAGTTGGAGGACGAAAACGACCTCTCAACACGAGAATATTCTTTTTGTAAAGAACTTCTGATGCTTGTAAATTATTACCATCCGGACCAAACATCGCAGCTGGAGTTAAGCCCATTTTCACTAATTTCAATGATATGAGACGATTGTCCCAGTCTTTGAAATCAGGGCCTTCCATGTTGAACATGTCAATTTCAACACGACCGGTCGCAATACTGTCCATTAAAGATTTGAGGAAATCTTCTTTATTGTCGTGATGGTAATAACACGAATAAACCAGGTTAACACCAAGTCTTCCAACTGCTTTTTGTTGGAGTAGTGTATCGTTGTCATTGAGTTGACAGTGAAGTACACAGGTATTTGGTTCTGAATCTGGACTCAGTTGAAATCTAAGTCCCAGCCAGCCGTGTCCCTGGTTAGTTTTGTAAAAGTTTAACGTTTCAATCGTGTTGGAAAAAGCGAAAAACTTCGAGTTATCTTTTCGCTCATCGAGCTTAGAACAAATATTGTCGTAATCTTTGACGAGCATTGCTTTTAGTCGTTGCGCACTTACGTAACGCGGACTTTCACCATAAATAGAGTCGCTTATTTTCATGTCATAAGCAGACTGACTTAGCGCAATAGTTCCTGAAGATGCTCCAGCGTGAAAAAAAGTACCTGCGACTTCTTGTCCGGCACCAATTTCAGAGAAAGAACCATAGATTTCAGGATCCAGGTTGATCTTGAGCGCTTTCTCTCTTATGGTGAGTTTTCTGAAATCACTCATTTTGTTGTGTGTTAATCTCTTATGTTAGATTCTCTTTGAATTCTTAACGATCGAAAGGTACACAAAGTTCATAAGGGAGCAGAAGAATCTCAAAAAAATATCCAACTTGCTATGTTAACCTTTTTCAATCGGTTTAAGAGCTTGCCGAATAGAAATTGTCTTTGAGCATTTAAAGTGACCTTCTGGGCACGCTTTGTGGCCGTGCAGTCCGCATGGCCGGCACGTCAGTTTTTCTTCAGTTTCAACGATGTGCGAATTATCGCTGAGCGGACCAAAACCAAAAGCAGGTACAGTGCTGCAGAAAACAGCTGTTGTTGGAGCATTCATTGCACTTGCCAAATGCATTGGAGCAGAGTCGTTACAATAGTTCATTTCTGCATTTGCCATGAGTGCAGCAGATTCGAGCAGACTCAGCTTACCGGCCAAGACCTGAACATTTCGGTGTAGTGTGGTTTCGATGATCTTTTCACAGGCGTTGTGATCAGCAGGTGATCCTAATAAATAAACTTTGTAACTAGATGGTATAGCATCGATCAATGCGCTCCATTTATCAGCACTCCATTGTTTGGTGAACCAAACAGATGTTGGTGATAAAGTGATGTATTTTTCTCTCTGGAGTGGTCCAATTTTCTTTAATTCACCTTGATTGGGGTAGAGCTTAGGCTTTTCAGGCTTCTCCTGAGTGAAAGGTTTTATCAATTGATGATTCCGCTCTATTTCGTGCGTGCCATCTCCAATTTGGTGATCATATTTTTTTGTGAAAAACACAGAGAAAGGGTTTTTCGAAAATCCAATTTTCTCCTTTGCTCCTGAAAAAGCAGTCAGCAAGCCGGTAGCACCAAATCGCTGGAGGTTGATAACGGTGTCATACTTTTCGGCTCTGACCGTAGATAAAATACGCTTAAGGTTCTTGTACTTCTTTATTGTTTTATCCCAAACGTGGAGTTTTGATAAAAATGGATGGTCATTGTAAAGAGAGTCGTTGCCTTTTCTAACAAGTAAATGAATTTGTGCTTTTGGCAGGCACTTATGAATGGTCTCCAATACTGAACTCGCTAAAATTGCATCGCCTATGAAAGCAGTTTGAATGACTAGTATTTTAGGATGTGTTTTCATTGTAGGTCGAGCATCTCTCTAATCATTGGAGAGAGACCTGAAAAAAGGAATTCTACTGCGATTACCATTACAATTAAACCCATTAATCTCATCAAAACCAGGTTTCCGGTTTCGCCCAGAAACTTGACCAATTTTGTTGAAGACCAAAGGATAACAAATGTCAAAAGTAACACAACTATAATAACAATGACTAATGTAACTTTTAAGGTTACACTGTGGGCATCCTGCATTAAAATGATTCCGTTTGTAATGGATCCCGGTCCAGCTATCATTGGGATTGCGAGTGGCGTGATAGAGATATCATTGACATAAGATTTGATATCTTCTTCATTAATTTTGGTTGAAGCTAACCTAGCCTGCAACATATCCTGTCCCATCAAAAAGAAGATGATTCCGCCCACAACCCTAAAAGCGTGGATTGAGATACCAAAGAACTCGAATAGCACCTTACCACTGAATGAAAATGCAATTAAAGTTATAATTGCCGTTATGATTGCTTTACGAGCCGTTTTGGTTCTTTCCTCGGGACTGAGGTTCGCTGTCATTGTGAGGAAAACAGGCATTGTCCCCAGCGGATTGAGAAGGGTGAAAAATGACGTAAAAGCCATCAATCCAAATGACAAGGTTTCGTTCATAAGGTCAAAATTTAAACCGCTACATCGTGGTCGCGGAGTGCGTTGTTCAATGAGGTTTTCTTATCTGTACTCTCTTTTCGTTTTCCAATGATCAGAGCCACTGGAACATTGTATTCCCCGGCCTGGAATTTTTTGGTCACGCTTCCCGGGATTACCACTGAGCGAGCCGGAACATAACCTTTGTATTCAATTGGCTCATCTCCTGAAACATCAATAATTCGCGTGCTCTTGGTCAGAACCACATTTGCACCTAGAACAGCTTCTTTTTCAACTTTAACTCCTTCAACTACAATGCTTCTAGATCCTATAAAAGCGTTGTCTTCAATAATAACCGGACTTGCCTGGAGTGGTTCCAAAACGCCACCTATTCCAACTCCGCCCGATAAGTGTACATTCTTACCAATTTGAGCACAACTACCAACTGTAGCCCATGTGTCTACCATAGAGCCGCTATCGACATAAGCACCTATATTGACATAGCTGGGCATCATGACAACGTTGCTCGATATATAAGCTCCATAACGAGCAATTGCGTGCGGAACTACGCGCACACCTCTTTTTTTGTAGTCTTTTTTGAGCTTCATTTTGTCGTGAAACTCAAATGGTCCCACTTCAATTGTTTCCATTTCGCGAGTTGGGAAATAGAGCACAACAGCTTTTTTAACCCATTCATTGACTTTCCAGCCGTCACCTGTTGGCTCAGCACAACGCAGTTCACCTGCGTCTATCGATTCAATGACTTTTTCAATGGTTTTAACTGTTTCTTTGTCTTTTAACAGGGAACGATCTTCCCACGCTTTTTCTATTATTTCCCTCATGGAGCTTTCAAATTTTTGCAAATGTAGTATTTCGCAATTGTGTACAACATTTTACGAAGGTTTGAATATTTTTGGCAAATGGCGCGAATAATGGCTATTGATTACGGGAAGAAGAGATGCGGTATTGCGGTGACGGATACACTTCAGATATCTGCCAACGGGCTGGACACGGTTCTGACCGAAAATATTTTTAAATTTCTCAAGGAATATTTGACTAATGAAGATGTTGAAACGCTCGTTATTGGTGAGCCAAAGAGAATGAATGATGAACCATCAGCAGTGGAGGAGCAGATAAAAGTTTTTATTCGCGGTGTGGAAAAACGTTTTCCTAAAATCAACGTTGAGAGGGAGGATGAGCGCTTTACCTCGAAAATGGCCATGCAGTCGATGGTGCAGGGCGGAGTGAAGAAAAAGAAGAGAAGAGAAAAAGAACTTGTGGATAAGGTGAGTGCTACGTTAATTTTGCAGTCCTATTTGGGACATACTCTTTAAAAAGAAATTATGATTCTACCGATTGTTGCTTATGGCGATCCTGTATTGAAGAAGGTTGCTGAAGATATTGAAGATGACTATCCAAAGCTCGATGAGCTTATCGAGAATATGTTTGAAACGATGTACAACGCTAATGGTGTTGGATTGGCCGCTCCTCAAATTGGGAAATCGATTAGGCTTTTTGTGGTCGATGCTTCTCCTTTTGCTGAAGATGAAGATCTGCCTGATGAAGAGCGGAAACAACTCGAGAGTTTCAAAAAGGTATTCATCAATCCCATTATTCTTGAAGAAGAAGGAAAGCCCTGGAATTTTCAGGAAGGTTGTCTCAGTATTCCCGGAATTCACGAAGATGTTTCCCGAAAGCCTGAAATTACGATCGAGTATTACGATGAAAACTGGGAACTTTTAGAAGAAACATACTCAGGAGTAATTGCTCGCGTTATTCAGCATGAATACGATCACATTGAGGGCATTCTCTTCACCGATTATGTGAATCCTTTGAAAAAACGTGTGCTCAAGAAAAAATTGAGTAACATTTCAAAAGGTGCTGTCAATGTTGATTATAGAATGAAATTTCCCGCATTAAAACGATAAATTGAATTTTTATGAAAAGAATACTAATCCTGTTTGTTTTAGCTGCTTTCACTTTCGCCTGCGGTAATGGTGGATCTGACAGTAAAAAAGAAAAGACTGAAAAGGAACCGATGTCTAAAGAAGAAATGCTCACTGAGATTTCTAAGATAGAGAAGGACCTGGAGAAAAATCCCGAAAACAATTATGAAGGTAGAGCAGAGAGATTGGCTAAAGTTTTGAAATCTTATGCTGATGCTTATCCTCAGGATTCTCTCGCTCCTGAAATGCTTTTTAAATCTGCCAACGTATTCATTACGATCAAAAATTATGATAGAGCTGTGGGGACGTTTAATAGGATTGCAAAGCATTACAGCGACTGGATTAAAGTTCCTGAAACAGTTTACATGACTGGCTTTGTTTACGATTACCACATGAATCAAAAGGGGAGAGCTAAAGAGTATTACGAAAAGGTAATTGATAATTATCCTGATCACGTTTTTGCTCAGGAGGCCAGAGTTGCTATCCAGCATTTGGGAAAGACAGATGAAGAATTGATCGAGGAGTTTGAAGCTAAAAACAAGGCTGAGAACAAGGCGAGTTGATCAACTAAGACAGAAAATCATCTAATTCGCTTTCAAGGGAATTTCGATCTATCAGATTGATATTCCCTTTTTCTATGAAATGTACCTGCCCCGTTTCCTCAGAAATGGTCACCACTTTTACATCACTGTGCTCTGATATTCCAATTGCAGCACGATGGCGCAATCCAAATTTTGAAGGAATATCCTGTCGGTCACTCACCGGTAAAACACAACTAGCAGCTTTAATCGTATTGTCTTTAATAATCACAGCTCCATCATGCAATGGGTTGTTCTTGTAAAAAATACTTTCGATGAGCTCAACTGAAAACTCTGAATTTAATCTGATTCCGGTTGATTCGTAATTACTCAAATCATTTCGTTGTGTGAAAACGATCAGAGCCCCGGTTTTGCGGGCTGATAGGTTCCAAATAGCCCGGCTCATTTCAGCGTGATCGAGTTCATCATTCGATTCCATTGGAGAAAAGTTGAAGAAACTACCTCTTGTGGCTTTCCTCAAAAATTGATGATTTCCGAGCCTAACGAGAAACTTTCGCAACTCAGGCTGGAAGATAATAATGACGGCAATTGCTCCCATACCAATGAACTGACCTAAAATATTGGCAACGAGTTCCATTTGGAGAACTTCAACCGTTTTCCAAATAACGAGAACCACGACTATTCCGGCCAAAATCCTTATTGTGATAGTCCCTTTAACGAGGTTGTAAAGCTGATATAGCAAAACAGCAACGAGCAAGATGTCGATAACATCGAGTAACCTGAGCGATATGAATAATGGATTGATCATTCCCGTCAAAGGTATTAAGCCTTTTTGATTTTTTGGGTAAGTTTAATCGCTTCCACAGCTTCTTTTACATCATGGACTCTTAAAATTGAAGCTCCTTTTTGTAGTGCAATCGTGTTCAGAACCGTTGTTCCATTGAGCGCATTTTCTGCATCAGTTTCCAGTGTTTTGTAGATAGAGGATTTTCTTGATAAACCTACCAAAAGCGGCAACTCCAAAAGATGAAATAAATCGAGTGATTGGAGTAGTTCAAAATTTTGATCGATCGTTTTACTGAATCCAAATCCAGGGTCAATGATCACATCATGAACACCGAGTTCTGTGAGCTTTTTCACTTTTATCGATAAGTCTGAAATGATATCACGGGCTAGATTATCATAATCAGTTAGCGATTGCATGTTTTTAGGAGTTCCCCTCATGTGCATCAGTATATAAGGCACTTTTAGTTTACTCAAAACATTAAACATAGATTCGTCTAAACTACCGCCAGACACATCATTAACGAGTTTGAACCCTGAACTGACTGCTTTTTCAGCGACATCGGATCTGAAAGTGTCAACCGATAAAATAGCATTTGGGAACTCTTTTAAAATGACTTCACCGGCACCACAAACTCTGTTGGTTTCTTCTTCAATTGTCACTTCATCAGCTCCGGGTTTAGTCGAGTATCCGCCAACATCTAAAAAATAGGCTCCCTCTTTCAAGTGTTTCTCTGCCAGTTTGAGAATATCATGATCAGATCTCAACTTACCACCATCGTAAAACGAATTTGGTGTGATATTCAAAATCCCCATTACTTTTGGTTCTGAAAGTGAGTGGAGTTTTCCGTCAATATTGAGGGAATTCTTTTTGTGAAAAAAATTATCTTGCGACACTTCTAAAAACTCGGTTTTAAGCATGAATTCAACTGTTCAACAATACGATGATATCATCGCCAAATGTACTGATATTTTTACCAGAAAAATGCACGATTACGGTACAGCGTGGCGCATTTTGCGCACTACCAGCATTACTGACCAAATCTATATCAAAGCTAAACGCATCAAAACAATTGAAGAAGTTGAAGAGTCAAAAGTTGACGAAGGAGTTGAGCCAGAATACATCGGGATTATCAACTACTGCCTGATGGGGCTCATTCAGCTCGAATGGGGTACGGCTGAAGAACCACATACCGATAACGAAAAGGTCAAAAAAGCTTATCTCAATTATTTCGAGAAAACAAAGGAATTAATGCTCGCCAAAAATCATGATTATGGTGAGGCATGGCGTGATATGCGCGTGAGTTCCTTTACAGATTTAATCTTGATGAAATTGCTTCGTATCAAACAAATTGAGCACAACAAGGGAAAAACACTTGTTAGTGAAGGGATTGATGCAAATTATATGGACATCATCAACTATTCGGTTTTTGCTCTTATACAACTGGAAGAAGAGCAGCGTTAAAATGGTGTTAAGCCGCATGGTAGAGCTGTGAAAAGGTTGTAAATTCGAACGTAAATTTTGCGAAATATGAAATGGTTACTGTTTATCTCAAGAATTTTAGTGGGTTCGTTATTTATCGTATCCGGACTCATAAAAGCCAATGATACAACTGGTTTTTCCTATAAACTCGAAGAGTATTTTGCTGAGGATGTGCTGAACTGGGTGATTTTTCAGGGCTGGGAGGTAGGCCTCGCTATGATCGTAGCTGTAGCTGAAATTTTACTTGGCTTTGCTACGCTCGCAGGTGAAAAATTCAAGCTCAACAGCTGGGCACTTCTTTTATTAATGATCTTTTTTACATTTCTAACTGGTTACACAGCTATAGGGAACTGGTTTTTTGAAAATCCTGAAGCATCTATAACGGCTACATTTGAAGGAATGCTCGGATTTAAAGCAGAAAACATTCACTATTTCAAAGACTGTGGATGTTTTGGTGATGCACTCATGCTAACGCCCTTTCAAAGTTTCTTGAAAGACTTAGTGCTTTTGATTTTCACAGTCATCATGTTTATTGGTCGTAACCGGGTAGTGCCAAATTCTCATTCGAGAGACCTATTCATTTACGCAATAAGCATCGTTATACTTGGAAGCTTCTCAATTTTTGTTTTAGAATGGTTTTTCCCAGTTGTATTCACGCTCATTACATTTATCATTATGCTGACAATTAAACGCTTGTCAACTAGTGATGAGAGCAGAGGTTGGGTAATGGCGATCGCTGTGTTGCTCGTATCTGGCGGATTTACATATTTCGCTTACGCGCATTTGCCGGTTGAAGACTTTAGACCTTACGCCATTGGTAAGAATATTGAAAAAGGAATGACAATTCCTGAAGGTAGAAACCCGCCCAAGTATGCTGTGAACTATACGATGAAAGATACCATTACGGGCGAAACAAAAGTTGTAAGTTCTGATAAATATCTCGAAGATGAAGTTTGGAAAAACAAACAGCTCAAGATTGTAGAAACAAGCGATCAATTTTTAGTAGAGGAAGGATACATTCCACCAATTCACGATTTCGTTCTTGAAGATCCTGAGTCTGGAGAAGATTATACATCCATGATATTAAACCAGGATTACGTTCTGTTTTGGGTTCAGTACGATATGAGTAAAACTGAGACTGGGGCAATGACTGATGTGAAAAAACTCAGTGAAATTGCTATGCAAAGCAACTTCAATGTTTACGGTCTAACTGCTGCATTACCAGGGGAAATCGATGAGTTTAGACACAAATATCAACTCATGTTTCCTTACTTAACATGTGATGCTACAACACTCAAAACAATTATTAGGAGTAATCCCGGACTTGTATTGTTGAAAAACGGAACAGTAAAAGGGAAGTGGCATCACAATGATATTCCTACTTTTGAGGAGCTTAAAAACCAAGTTCAAGCTTCATCATGAGTGAAAAAATAATTGCAGGAAACTGGAAAATGAATAAAAATAGAAACGAGGCACTTGATCTCGTTTCTTCTGTTTTACAAGATTTACCCGATACATCAACTAAAGTAGTATTTGCCCCACCATATCTCTACCTTGAAGAGGTGGCGCGTATGTGCGCAGATTTCTCAAACGTAAAAGTGGCTGCGCAAAACTGCTCTCACTACGATAAAGGCGCTTATACTGGCGAAATATCGGCTCAAATGATCGCTTCAGTGAATGCTGATATGGTTATCATAGGTCATTCAGAACGCAGAGAGTATTTTGGAGAAGAGGAACTTATCCTGAGTGAAAAAGTCAACAAAGCACTCAAGTATAATCTTCAACCAATTTACTGCGTGGGCGAGTCACTCGATCAGCGAAAGGCTGAGGAGCACTTTGATATTATTGAAAATCAAATAGCAAAAGCACTTTTTCACCTCGATGAAGAAAGCATGAAAAAAGTGGTCATTGCTTATGAACCAGTTTGGGCAATAGGGACAGGCGAAACAGCAACTCCTGAGCAGGCTCAGGAAATTCACGCATTCATCAGAAAACTTTTAACTGATCAGTACGGTGAAGAAATAGCTAAGTCCATCTCTATCTTATACGGAGGTAGCTGCAAGCCGGCAAATGCTGAAGGTTTGTTCGCTCAACCGGATATCGATGGCGGCCTCATTGGCGGTGCATCACTAGTAGCTGAAGATTTCGTGAAACTGATTGAAATGCGCTCATGAATTGGATAGAAGTTGCATTTACGATACAACCGTCAGAACCGTGGTCGGATTTACTACCACAAGATCTGGCCGATTTGGGTTACGAGAGTTTCTCTGAAGAAAATGACAAGCTCCTCGCTTACGTCACTGAAGACAAGTACAGCGAAACAGATCTCGATGCTTTAATTAGTCAGTTACCCAATCACGTTCAGGTCAATTACACCACCAAAACCATTGCCGATCAAAACTGGAATGCTGAGTGGGAGAAAAACTTTGACCCCATTAGAATCGGGAAGAAATTACTGGTCAGAGCTCCATTTCACCAAGCTGATAACTCCGTAGATATGGAATTGGTCATAGAACCCAAAATGGCTTTTGGTACAGGGCATCACGCCACTAC
Source organism: Salibacter halophilus (assembly GCF_008806325.1). Lineage (GTDB taxonomy): Bacteria > Bacteroidota > Bacteroidia > Flavobacteriales_G > Salibacteraceae > Salibacter > Salibacter halophilus. Next base: position 187,743 of record NZ_WACR01000005.1, on the reverse strand, counting down.
GGCACTTATAGCTGAACGGTTGTTAGATATGGATCTGACCGATAAACGCGTTCTCGATATGGGGTGCGGAACCTCAATCCTCGCGATCATAGCCAAAAAGCGCGGAGCAGGAGATATTCTTGCAGTCGACATTGATGAATGGTCGGTGAGGAGTTCTGAAGAAAATATCGCGATCAATAATACGCCCGGTATTGAAGTTAGATTAGGTGATATTGATGTGGTTCCTGCTGATGAAAAGTTTGATATAATCATAGCGAATATCAACCGAAACATCATTTTAAGACATCTTGATCACTACGCTAAGCTTCTCCCAAAAGGTGGAGTTTTACTTACAAGCGGATTTTACAAAAGCGATGTGCCTGTTGTTGATGAAACAGCTAAAAAGCTTGGCCTGATTCATGTTGATATGACTTCAAAAGATAAATGGGCACACGTGCTCTACAAAAAAGAATAAGTACATATGCGAATTTTATTATCTGCCATTTTTGTTTTGTTATCGCTGGCTGGATCAGCACAGGAATTTTCGAACGAACCTGAGGATTTCATCAAAGATCTCGATAAAATGATGGGGAGATCCAATAACCGCGAAACAAAAGAATTGATAGATAATTTGGAGCCCATATTCTTAGAGCAACTCTCAGCTGATGACCAAAAAATCATCATTGATAACACAAAGAATTTCACCAAAGAACTTCGATTTCGCTCTTTCCCAGATCTACACGACTACTTTTGGGCGATCATCAATATGCACAATCAGGGTCAGTTTAGTAAAAGATTTAAAGCCTGGAACTCGGTCATTGATGAAATGGATGATGACAGGCGTAATAAAAGGGATCTGACCAGTTTTATTGAGTTCAGCCGTTATTTGTTTAAAGATAATTCTTTCTATCAGACCCGAACCGGATCTGTCAAGTGGTTTACTCGCAGTGGTTCGTGGACGCTCAAATACGATGGCAAACCAATCATCGAAACCAATGAAATTGACCTTATCTGTCACTCCAAGGGAGATAGTATCAAGATACTTTCAACCAGTGGCGTTTATGATGTTGAGGAAGAAGAGTGGACAGGTAAAGATGGAAAGGTTACCTGGGCGCGTATAGGTTTTGCTCCAAATGAGGTTTATGCAGAGTTATCAGACTATAAAATAGACATGCGTCACCCTGAGTATGAGGCTGATTCGGTTGTTTTTCACAACTCGTACTACTTTGATAATCCACTTCAGGGTAAATTTGAAGATAAGGTTTTTCCACAGCCTAAGAGATCTATGTTGTCGTACCCGCGGTTTAGCAGCTATTCGAGGCGTTTACCGATTAAAGGAATCATAAAGAATGTAGATTACGATGGCGGGTTTTCTCAACAAGGAGCAAAATTCCTTGGAACCGGAACGGGAAATACACCGGCTAGATTGATCCTGAATTACGAAGCCAATCCGCTCATGGTTGTAAGCAGCAATAACTTCCTCATCGCTCTCAATAAAACAAATGATCAGCCAGGTGAAGAAGATGAAGAAAGACAGGGAAACAGACAAAAAAGCAGAATTGTAGCCGGAGATGCCAGGATTACAATGATTTTGGATAAAGATTCCATCACACATCCCGGGTTAAAGTTTACATTACTTACTGATGAAAGACAAGCTCGTCTAGTTCGAGAATCAAAAGGAATGTCATCAACTCCTTATTACAATTCATTTCATGAAGTTGAAATGGAGTTTCCTCTCATGGTTTGGAATATTGATGATCCGTTGATCAAGTTTACCGCTCAAATGTCTGATAAGCAGGCTTCTTTTACATCTAACTCTTATTTTAGAGAACGGAACTTCGATATGCTTAGTGGAGCCGGAACACGTTTGCCACTAGTAGAGATCAGGAGTTGCTCAAAAAAATTCGATACAAATACCGTTACACTCATGCAAATGTGTGAGTGTATGAAACTACCACCCACGCAAGTTGAGCCAATGATGTTGCGCTACACGATTAGGAGGTATGTGGATTATAATAGCGATAATAAAACCATAAAGATTTTTGACAAAGTCCACAATCACGTACTCAACAAGTCAAAACTGAAAGATTACGATGTACTCAGGATCATTTCAAAGTTGCCAAAAGAAGATTCAAAACCGAATGCGAGCTTGAGTCTTTTGAATTATGATCTTACGATAAATGGAGTTAACCGAATATTGCTCAGTGATTCTCACCGTGTTCAAATTTTTCCTGATGAAGGCAGAATCGTAATGAAAAAGAACCGTGACTTTAACTTTAGCGGTATGGTGAGTGCAGGAAAAGCGGAGTTTTTTGGTAAAGAATTCGAATTCAGCTACGATGGTTTCGAAGTTAAAATGCCAATCGTTGATTCCCTTCAATTGTGGGCAACCAGTAACAAAAGAGATAACCGGGGTAAATTGTTAGAAGCCAGAGTTAGAACCCTGATTCAGGATTTGCGGGGCGGACTAGAAATCGACAAGCCGGGGAATAAATCAGGGCTTGAAAGTAATCCGCGATATCCGGTATTTACCAGTGAGCAGGAATCTTATGCTTATTACGATCAGAACGCAGTGTTGGGTGGCGCATACGATCGCGATAAGTTTAACTTCCAGCTAGAGCCGTTTGAGCTGGATAGTCTCGATAAATTTAAAAACGAACAAATTCGATTTGACGGAACCTTCAGCTCCGGAGATATTTTTCCTGATCTCGAGGAAACACTCCGTTTGCAGGAAGATTATTCACTCGGTTTCAAGCGCGAAACAGGGCCTGAAGGATTGCAGGCTTACGGTGGAAAAGGTGTCTTTAGAGATGAACTACAGTTGAGCAACAAAGGACTCAAAGGTGATGGAACAATCAAGTATCTCACATCAAGTGCTAAATCAAAAGGATTCATCTTCTATCCAGATTCTGTAAATGGTGTAACAGAATCATTCAATGTAGAAGAACAAAAAGCACCCGTAGAATACCCAAATGTAAGTGCCGATAGTACGTACCTCCACTGGATGCCTTACAAGGATAAAATGGAAGTATCTTCCATTAAAGGGCGCGATCCCATTAGTATGTATGCCGGTACAGCAGAACACACCGGTACAATCAAGTACACGCCAACAGGAATGAGCGGGAGTGGGAAAAACAGCTTTAGCGGAGCTAACCTCTATTCTGAAAACATGAAATTCAAGTTACTGGAACTCACAGCCGATACTTCAGATTTTGAGCTTCAAAAAGATATGTTCGGAGATGTCAACTTTAGTTCTGAGAATCTTCAGGCTAAAGTTAATTTTCAGGATCGAAAAGGAGAGTTTATTTCAAACACCGGCCGTAGTTTAACAAAGTTTGGAGCAACACTTTATCAGGCCTATCTCGACCGATTTACGTGGTACATGGATCGGGATGAATTCGAATACTCAGCTGAGGGGCAAACAGTTGCTCAGGGGGCAGATGCCGTTCAGGTTGAAGGTGCCGAGTTTGTGAGTACACATCCAAAACAGGATTCCCTCAGGTTTTTTGCAAAAGCAGCAATCTACAATGCATCTGATGTTCAAATTAGAGCCAAAAAAGTGGAAAATATCAATGTTGCTGATGCATCCATAATTCCAGGAGACGGTAAAGTGATTGTGAATAAAAACGCGAAGATGGAAACGCTCGATTCTGCTCGCGTAATAGCAAACACTAAAACGAAATTTCACACTGTTTTTAATGCCACTGTTGACATAACTAGCAGATGGAATTATGCCGGAAATGGAGATTACAATTACAAGGATAAGAATGGGACAACTCAACAAATACACTTCAATACAATAAAAGCGAATGACGAACGCCAAACCGTTGCTTATGGTAAAATACTGCCAAAGGATGAGTTTACGCTGAGTCCGCAATTTGGTTATAAAGGAGATGTTGAACTCGAAGCGGCAGAGAAAAATCTCTTATTCAAAGGGAGTGCTATCATCAAACACGGTTGTTCAAATTTACCAACCCAATGGTTTGCGTTTGAGAGTAGAATTGATCCAATAGATATCAATATTGAGATTGAGGATGAAGCCAAAAACGAAAATGGTAATTTAATCACGAATGGTTTAATCTTACCTACAGACTCAGGAAGTGTTTACGGAACATACCTTTCTTCACCCTATTCTGAAAAGGATATTGAAGTTGTTAAGGCAAGAGGCTATCTCGTTTACAACGAACCCACAAAAGAATACCGCATTTCGAGTTTCCAAAAACTCAATGAGCGCTCTTTGCCCGGGAATTACGTTGCTTTGAATACAGAGTCTTGTCTACTTGAAGGAGAAGGTAAAATGGACATCACATTTGAAACAGGAAGAGTAGGAGTTGAACCGGTCGGAACCTACACCTTCAACACTGTGAACAAAAATCTCAACATGCATTACCTGTTGAAAATGGACTTTCTCTTCGATGATAAATTACTCGATATTCTTGTAAAAGAAATTCAGGAAGCAAAAGACCTGAAGCCGGTTAATATCGATAATCAGCTTTACACAACTGCCTTGCGTAATTATGTGGGGAAAGAAGAAGCCGATGAGTTGTTAGGTAGAATGAGCCTCGGGAAAAGAGTTAAACTACCTGAGGAAATTGAATCGAGTTTCTTCTTCAGCGATATCGAAATGAAATATGATGCTGAAAATGATTACTACGTTACTGATGGCAACATCGGTTTGGGGTCATTAGGTGATGAAATGCTCAATAAATATGTAAAAGGCGGAATCTCATTTGAAAATAAGCGCAGAGGTACTGATTTCATGATATATCTCGACTTACCTCAGCATTTTTACATTCTCGATTACAGAGCTTCAACCGGAATAATGCAAATTCATACTGATAACGAAGAGTTCAAAACAACGCTCAACGATCTCAAGATGGATGATCGAAGGATTAAAGCAGATAAGGAAATGCGCAAACAGTTTGTATATCAGATTGGTAGTCGCAGATTGAAAAGTGAAGCGATGCGAAAATTCGAAAAGATTGAATAAATTCTTAATTTGCAAGCAATCAAAGACGAATTATGCCGCTTTACACAATAGCTACATTTATTCTTTTGGCTTATTTGATAGGCTCTATACCAACTTCAGTTTGGCTCGGTAAATTATTCTATTCAATTGATGTGCGCCAGTATGGAAGTGGAAATGCCGGAGCAACAAATACCATTCGCGTACTGGGTGCAAAAGTTGGGGTCCCGGTTCTGATCGTTGATGTTTTAAAAGGATTTTTTGCAGTTCGCCTGGCATATTTGGCTCCTTACGAAATGGCTGGTTCCTCATTTGTAGCTTTTGAATTGGCTTTAGGGACAGTCGCATTGATAGGACATGTATTCCCGGTTTTTGCCCAATTCAAAGGCGGAAAAGGAGTTGCGACTCTGCTCGGATTTATGCTCGCAGTTCAGCCACAGGCTTCTTTGGTTTGCCTCGGAATCTTTATATTGGTGATTTTCATATCAAAAATAGTTTCGGTTTCCTCTATGACCGCAGCTGTAAGTTTCCCATTTATCATCATCTTTGCATTAGAAAATTCAACCCCGGCTTTGACTGTCTTTTCAATACTGGTAGCAATAGCGGTAATAGTAACACACAGAAAGAACATTCGAAGATTATTAAAAAATGAAGAGTCGAAAGTGAATTTTAGAAAGAAAGAACAATAGGTTACAAATGTTTAGAAATGGGGGCAAATTGGTATTGCTGTTTGCTACTCTGTTATTCACAATAACGGCAGTAGCGCAGGATCGTGATACCAAACAAACAGAAAAAAGAGCACAAGAGCTGTTTGAAAAGGGGCAATACAGCGAAGCGAAAAAGCTCTACAGTAATTTGGTCTCGCTCTATCCAAAAGAACCAAATTACAACTTCAAATATGGAGCGTGTATCCTTTACACGAGTCCTGACAAAACAAAAGCACTCAAATACCTCGATTATGCTGTGAGTAGGCCTGATGTTGAGCCGCTGGGCTTTTACTACGCTGCTCAGGGTTATCACTACAATTACAGGTTTGAGAAAGCGATCAACTACTACGAACAATTTAGCGATAAAGGGAGTAACCGCACAGTTGAAGATCTCAACACATCCAGGAAAATTCAAATGTGCCAAAACGGGCAACAGCTATTTCAAAATGTTACTCAGCCCATTGTCAAAAATGTCAAATCGATCTCAAGTTCAGATTTCTACCTGAGCTACAAGTTTGAAAACGCTCCCTATAAATTTCTTAAAACTCTAAATTCTATTCTGACTGATGAGGACGAGGATCGCGAGTACAAGGGAATCATGTACAAACACAATGATCGCGATACGGTTTGGTACGCGTCTTACGGAGAAGATGGAGGGAGCGGACTGGACATCTACTTTGCCCGTGTCAATGAAAACGGAGAGTTGAAAGACCAAACAAAACTTCCGCGCTCGATCAACACACCTTACGATGAAGAATTTCCTTTTTTCAACTACAGTACAAACACGCTGTATTTCGCTTCAAAAGGTCACACCAGCATGGGTGGGTATGATATTTTCAGATCCGAATACGACCCGGCTACAAATTCATGGTCAGATCCGGAAAATATGGACTACGCCATCAACACGCCTGATGATGATTTCCTCTATGCAGTTTCTCCAGATGAGAAAGAAGCGATTTTCACCAGTTCGCGGAATAATGACTTTGGAAAAGTAAATGTTTACACGATCGATCCGGTAAAACGTCCATTACAGCAGGTTATAATCTCCGGTAAATTTGAAAGCGAAAAATACGATCTTGCCAATATCACTGTTCAACGAATGCCTTCAGAGGAAGAAGTGGGCACGTACAAATCAGACTTGAAAGAAGGCAGTTACGTATTTCAGTTGAAAGGCGGTGAAAAATACCGATTCCTCGTGAAACCGGATAACTCTGATGTCACTCATGCCGGAATGGTTGAGGTTCCTGAACTAACCGAGTTGAGACCACTCAAGCAAGAAATGAAAATCGTTGATGAAGATGGCTCTGACCGTTTAATCATCAAAAATCTCTTCGATGAAAAAGCGACTGAAGAAGACGAAGAACTAATCGCTAATTTCCTCAGCAACTCAGCTTCGTTGTCGCCAACAAAAGTTTCCAAAAACATCAACAAAACGAATGATGAAATCATTGCTGAGGTTGAAGAAGGTGCGAACAAACTCGAGAAACGCAAAAATAAATTTGCCGACTTGCGCGATAAGGCCTATCAACTGGCATCTGATAAGCTCGATGAAGCTAAACAACTCAAAAATGAAGGAGAACTATCAGGTGATAAAAAGGAACAGTACGAACAACTGATTTTCGAAGCTAATACTTCTACAGCTTTGGCTCAGCAACTTGAGCGAGAGCGCATAAAAACAGAAAAAGACGAAGAACGCTATCGCAATACATCTACTCAGTTAAAAGACTTCAAGAGCAACAATAATCGTGAAGAAATCATCAAAAACTACGAGGAGCTCAACTCTCAAAAACTGATTCCAAAGAAAGAACCTTTAGGTGTTGCAAAGAGAAATTTCAGAGATCAGTCAGAGCGCAATGAAACCAATGCTCGCGAGTTGAGAAACCGCTATGCCGATTTACAGGCTGCAGAGAAAGAAACTCAAAAAAACATTGACTTTTACGAAGGGCAGGCAGAAAGAGCTCGGAAAAAACGCGATCGCGAACAGTATGAATTGCAGGCACAAAACGCCAAAGCTGAACTCGAGGATGTAAGATCTGAACTTGAGAGAGTTGAACCAAAACTGAAAAAAGAAACTACTCAGGCTAATCAAAGTCAAAAACACCTGGCTTACATGGATGAAGTTTCTGAAAATTTAAAAGACGTTGAAGTTCACGATATTCCAGATCAACAGAAACGCGATCTCGAAAAACGAACTGATGAAGAATCTATCGCTTTACTAGAAACAAAAGAAGCGGTAGAAATCAAAGATGTTGAGCTGGAAGATGATTCATTGCAACTCGCACAACAGAGTCCTGGTGAAACTGAGCAGACTCAAGAAACAGAAGAGCCAGCGGAAAGTGAATCTGTTGAGCAAACTGAACAGGATGAAGTTCAGGAGTCTGCCCAGCAAGAGGAAACACAGGATTCGGCCGGATCTAAAAGTGAACAGACTAAACCAAAAAACCAGGTTCCAGAAAATTACGAACCATATTTTGCTGAGAAAGAGGAACAGGCTGCTTCTATTCCACAAAAAGATAAAAGTCTGTTAGCCAAAGCTCAGGTTCAGGAAGATAAGCTGAAAACGATTGAAAATGAAATTGACGAGCTTGAAAATCAGGAAAACCTTTCTGGCGATCAAGAGCGCAAACTTTCAAGATTGAAGAGTGAGCGAGCTGAGGTTAATAACCAATTGAAGCAAACCAAAGAGGAATTTGATCAGAACCGAAAGACACTTCAGGATTACCTTCCAGATAACGACATGATGGAATACACATCAGTCCAGGATCTCGAGGACAAGTATTTCTTTGATTACGGAAGTGTTTCTGATTCTACCGTAACGGGCAAACTCCGCGATCTCAACGATGTCAATGAGCGCTATGTTCAGGATGTTGTCAATTACAAAAAGGAGATTGAGCAGAGCATGAGCGAAGTAGACGAGGGTTCAGCAGAATACCAAAAACTACAAAACGAACTCGAAGCGCTCGAAAAAACCGAAAAAATCAAAAAGGAATTTTCAGATTACAATGAAGAATTGTTAGCCACAGCATCAGAGTTTGAATCTGAACAGCCATCTGGTGATGAAGGCGAACAAATAGCACAGACAGATCCAATTGAGCAGCAAACCTCACAATCTGAGCCGGAAGAGCAAGAAGAAACACCTGTTACCGAAGAACAGCCAGAAGAAGCAACAGCTCAGGAACAAACTCCAGATTCTGAGGAATTTGAGGAGCTTGAAGAAGAAACTGCTGTTGCAGCCGAGGAAGCAGAAGATCAACCTGCTGATGAAGAAACATTAGCTCAAGAAACTGAGCCGGCAGAAACTGAAGAACAAGCTCAGACAAATGAAGCTGTGGAGGATCCCGCTGAAGAAGAAACTCTAGCGGAAGAAACCCAACCAGAAAAAACTGAAGAACAAGCTCAAGTTGAGGAAAGCGGAGATTATGGAAACTACACAGAAGAAGAACTCCGCAACGAAAACTTTACGCTGGGCGAGTCAAAATACCGCAAACAATACAGCGATGAAATCAACAACATCGAGTACGATTCACAGTTGGAAAGAGCCCAAAAAGTAAAATCAATCAATGAAGAATGGCTCGCTGATATTGAAAAGGAAATAGCGGTAATCCAGTACAACATCGATCAATCAGGAAGTGATGAAACACGCGAAGCACTGAATGGTAAACTCGAAGAGCTTCAATCACAAAAACGCTCAAAGGAAAGACAAATCGATCTCAATGATCGAGTGATCGCTCAACTCGATGATTCTGAAGGAGGCGGTGAAATTGCCGATGCTGAATCTCCGGAAACTGATACTCAGGAAGAGCAAACTGATGTTGAAACTGAAAGCCAGCCAGAAACAGAAGAAGCTCCAATACAGGAAGAACAACAATCAGAACCGCAAGAACAACCAGAAGAGGACCTGGCGAGCGAAGAAACCTCGTTTGATGATGAGGACGAGCCAATGCAAACAGTTGTTTCTACTAATTACTCTCAGGGAGGTTCTTCATCAGGTGAAAAAGATCGATCAGATTTTGAAATTCAAAAGAACGCTGCTGTCGATAAGGCTCTGACCAATGAAGTGAACAAGTTTGAACGCGAGTACAAACAAGCTGAGGTTCGTTATGATTCATTGCTTTCGGCTCGTGATAGTTTAAGTGATGCTGCTCGTGACGCAAAGCGCAGAGAGCGTAAAGAGATTGAAGAAACGAGAGAAAATGTTCAGCAGCAAATCAACGATTACAGTGATGTAATTGAGCGCAAAAAGAACAAACTCGATCAGTCTAAGAAAGCGAAGAAACTGGCGATGAAGTATCCTGAAAGCGATTTGATGAGCGAAACCTATCAGGATAGTGCTCAAGCTCTCGACCGCGAAGCGCAACTCCTGGAACAAGAAGCCAATGACTTACGAGATCAGGCAGGAAATGCTAAAAGAAAAGATCGCGATCAACTAATTCGACAGGCTGAGGTGCTCGATGTAAGAGCTGATGACAAAAAAGAAGAAGCGCAAAAAATGCGTGACATGGCTGATGGGGTGAAGCCACTGGAAGAAAAAGTGCTCACACTTTCAAGCCCGATGTCTAAGAAGCTCGTTGTTGATATGTCGTCATCTGAAAAGGTTCTGACCGAAAACGAACAGCAGGAAATTCAACAGTCAGAGCCTTATCAGAATTACCAGCAGGCCAAAGAAGATTACGACACAAAAATTCAGGAAGCGACTGTCATCTACGAAAAAGCGCAACAAAAACAGTCTGAAGCTGAGCAAAAAGCAAAACGCGCTAACGAATTGGAAGCTCAAAACGGAGATGAACAAGAGATTGAACAACTGCGTGACCAGAGCGAAGATTTGATGCGTGAATCTGAAGAACTTTTTGTTGAAGGCCGCCAAAAAGAGGGAGAAGCTTATTACGATCTCAACATGGCGAGAAAAGAGCTCAACGAAATAGAAGATGAACGCATGCGCGAAAACACACTCGCTTATGTAGGTCAAAACTTCAAAACGCTGGGAACTCAGGCTGAAGAAACAGATGAACCACAGTCAGAACCGAGCGAAGAACAGGAACAACAAATCGCACAGGCTGAGGAAACAGAACTTCCAGAAACTGTTGAGGATACACCTCAGGAAACAGCAACTGAATCACAACCCGATAGAGTTGAGTTGAGCGGTTCGGCTAGCGGATTGACACAATTCCCGCGCAACCTCAATGGCTCTTTGTTCTCGAGTGAAGTTGACGGATCGGCATACAGCGAAAACAACCCAATTCCGATCAATGCCGAAATGCCGCAGGGAATTGCCTATCGAGTACAAATAGGTGCATTCAGAAACCCGATTCCACAAAACACCTTTGCAGGAATTCAACCTATCATGGGTGAAACGGCAGGAAATGGAATTACCCGCTACTTTGCAGGGCTTTTCTCTGATTATAACAGTGCTGATGAGGCAAAAGATGTCATCCGTTCATTTGGTTACAGTGACGCGTTTGTGGTAGCCTATAATAGCGGAGATCGTATTTCAGTAACTCAGGCAAGAAATGCTGAAGGAACTGATCAGGTTGCTCAGCAAGAAACTACTCAGCCTGCACAAATCACTGAAGAAGCTCGTGCAGCACAGCAACGTAACCTCGCCAAAGAGGTAATCCTGCCGGTTTCACCAATCGATTTCGCGATAGAAGAAAATCCTTCAAACATCGAAATCGCTTCGGTTGAAAATCGTGGAGAATTGTTCTTTACGATTCAAATTGGCGTCTTCCGCGACAATGTGGAGCCGCGAGATAATTTTAACTTCAATCCGCTCAATCGCGATAACATCGGTAATGGAACAGTACGTTACTCCACCGGAATTTACGCTGATCTGGAAAATGCCGTTGAAGCCAAAAATCAGGTTCGACAAACCATTCCTGATGCCTTCGTCACAGCTTACTACCAGGGCGAGCGGATTACGATCAAGCGTGCTCTCGAGCTGGGCTCTGACCGTGAAGAAACCACAACTGAGGAAACTCCTCAGGAAACAACTAATGATCAGAACCAAACGGAAGAGCAACCGACTACCGTAACCGAAGCGCCAGATGGAATTGAAGAAGGGCAGTTTACCGTGCAGGTTGGTCCGTATGTAGGCCAGGTACCGATTGAGCAGGCGAGAGAAATCCTAAATATGACATCTCGCGGAATCAATATTGAGAAAAATGGTAATGAAACTCGCTATCAAATCGGTAAATTTGACAGTGAAGCCGAAGCAGAAAATTTGGCCCGCGAATTGAGTGAAAAAGGAATGAAACAACCAAATGTGGTTAAATTTGTAGGAAGTGAATAAAATGGACAGAACTATGGAGTTACCCATTTTGAATGGAATACCGGGAGTAGAAGAACAAGAAGAAACGGATGTATTGGTTGAAGAGAATGATGAGAATAAAATAATTCTTTTCAACGATGAAGTAAATACCTTTGATTATGTGATTCAGTGCCTTATTGAAGTGTGTGAGCACGATATGAATCAGGCTGAGCAGTGTACTATGCTGGTTCACTACAAAGGAAAATGCGATGTAAAACGCGGCTCAATTGAAGACTTAAAGCCAAAATGTGAAGAGCTGTTGAGGAGAGGGCTTTCTGCTGAAATCCACTAATCGTTAGATTTTTTGATGAATGAATAAGTTATTATCGATATTCCTCACAGCAACGCTTCTCGTTTCGTGTGCGACTGTTCCAATTACTGGAAGAAGACAGGTGAACCTGCTCAATGAGCAAAACCTCATGAGCATGAGCCTGACACAGTACAACGGCTTTTTGGAGCAACATAACACCGTGCCCGACTACGATAAGAGAACGAAAATGGTGAAAAACGCAGGGGAAAAACTTAAAGTAGCCTGCGAACAATTTCTCAAGTCTCAGGGAAAAAGCAGTAGGGTAAAAGGCTTTGAGTGGGAGTTCAATCTCGTAGAAGACGAAACAGTAAATGCCTGGTGCATGCCTGGCGGTAAAGTCGTTTTTTACACCGGAATTATGCCCATCTGCCAGGATGAAACAGGTGTAGCTGTTGTGATGAGCCACGAGATAGCACATGCCGTTGCACGCCACGGCAATGAAAGGATGAGTCAGCAGTTGCTTGTTCAGCTAGGAGGAGCAACACTCTCAGTAGCCATGAACGAAAAACCCGGTTACACCAGAGACCTGTTCATGTTGAGTTACGGATTGGGTTCTCAACTTGGAACATTAGCTTACTCCAGAGCACACGAGAGCGAAGCCGATAAGATGGGACTGGTTTTTATGGAATATGCCGGATATAACAGCGAAGCAGCGGTCGACTTTTGGAAGCGCATGAGTGAGCAAGGCGGACAAAAGCCACCGGAATTACTATCAACGCATCCTAGCGATGAAAAACGGATCAATGATATTCGCGAATACATCCCGGTTGCAAAGAGTTACGCTAAAAAGAAATAAATGGATCTGACCACAGCATTAATAATAGTTGGAATTGGGCTTTTGCTCCTTCTCGTTGAGGTTTTCCTCATTCCGGGAGCAGGAATTCCAGGAATCATTGGATTAGTACTGATGGTAACCGGAATCGTTTTAGCCTATTACGAAAGTACAACTTATGGAACCATTACTCTGGTTTCAACCGGAGCTGTAACAGCGCTTTTGCTGTTCAAGTTCCTGCGAGCCGATACCTGGAAATCGATTACCATTTCTTCCAATATTACATCTAAGGCAAATAGCGATGAATACGATATTAAAGAAGGCGATACCGGAATTGCAATAACCAGAATCAATCCGTCAGGGAAAGCTCGAATAAACAATGTATATTTGGAAGTCATTGCCCGAAACAGCTTTATCGATGACCACGCTGAAATTCGAGTTGTTTCTGTTGAAGGCCGCAAAGTTTACGTAGAATCTCAAAATTCTAAATCATGAATATTTACTTATTACAAGTCTCCTGGGGAGTCACTATAGGAGTAGCAGTTGGAGCGCTCATACTCTTGTGGATCATCCTTTATTTTATCCCGATCGGATTGTGGTTCAGAGCCATTATCTCAGGAGTAAGAATCTCACTTCTTCAATTGATCGTGATGCGGTGGAGACGTGTACCGCCATCAGCAATTGTAGATGCATTGATCAACGCCACAAAGGCGGGTCTTATACTCAATAGCGATCAACTCGAAGCTCACTACTTAGCCGGTGGTAACGTGCGGAATGTCGTGATGGCTTTGATCTCTGCCGATAAAGCCAACATCGATCTCGACTTCAACTCTGCCACAGCAATCGATCTTGCGGGTAGAGATGTTTTTGAAGCCGTTCAAATGTCGGTTATTCCAAAAGTTATTGAAACGCCACCCGTAACTGCTGTAGCGAAAGACGGGATTCAGTTAATCGCAAAAGCGAGAGTAACGGTCAGAGCCAACATCCGCCAGCTTGTGGGTGGAGCAGGAGAAGAGACAGTCCTCGCGAGGGTTGGAGAAGGCGTTGTGTCTTCAATCGGTTCTGCTGATTCTCACAAAGCTGTTTTGGAAAACCCAGATATCATTTCAAAAACGGTTCTGAAAAAGGGACTCGATTCCGGTACAGCATTTGAAATACTTTCCATTGATATTGCCGATGTTGACATCGGGAAAAACATTGGAGCTGAGCTTCAAACTGATCAGGCCGAGGCAGATAAAAACATCGCTCAGGCGAAAGCTGAGGAACGAAGAGCGATGGCAATTGCCGAAGAGCAGGAGATGAAAGCAAAAGCACAGGAAGCTCGCGCCAAAGTAATCGAAGCCGAAGCTGAAGTGCCAATGGCTATATCTGAAGCCTTTAGAGCCGGAAACCTCGGATTAATGGATTACTACAGAATGAAAAACATCCAGGCTGATACTGATATGAGAGACAGCATCAGCGAGCCAAAAGAAGGCGGCAAGGATGATGACGACAAAAAGAAAAAGTAAATTGAGACTATTGTTTTTCGATATTGTTCTTATATTTGCAGCCCTGTTGGGAAAAACAACAGTTTAACTCAACAATAAAGGCCTCGTGGCTCAACTGAATAGAGCACCTGATTACGGCTCAGGAGGTTCCAGGTTTGAATCCTGGCGAGGTCACTAAGAAAGGAAAGCCTTTAAATCGAAAGATTTAAAGGCTTTTTTTATGAGTTAAAAAGTCATGCTCGCATGAGCTTTTTAGCTCATAAAAAAAGGTACTCATTCAACGAATGAGGCTTTCCTTTCGGAATTCGGAACTCCAGGGATCACGAAGTAATCCTGGTTTTAAAGTGCTCCGTGCCTACAGCACTCTTTACTAAGCAAGCAATTTTTATCAACTCTGGGCTAAACCCCAGAGTTAGTTGTGAGTCGTGCCTATCGGCACTTGAAAGGTTAGTGACATTTGGCACTTTACACTTCTATTATTATATACTATAACTTATTCTTCTATATTTTGATTAAATTGCGCTGTTTCAAACCTAAAATGTAACCCTATGGCTAATAAGAAATCGACAGTTAACTTTTTTCAAATTATACCCAAGTATGATAATATAACTTCTCCAAAAGAGATTAGAGAGTGTCTAAAAGAGTTTGGTAAGATTCAGAGTTTTGATTTAATGGATAGTTCTGCTTACGTACATTCCATTAACAAACCATTAGAACATAGAAGGAGTGGAAATTATATGAGAGGCGTAATTTTCAAGACTCAAATGAAAAATATCCCTCCTAGTATGGATATAGACAATCGTATTGTAAACAAACTTCAATTGTCTGACTCGGCCGGCTTACTAAAAGTTGCATGTTTTATAATAGAGCCTACAGCTAATATTTTAGCGATTGAAAGTGGTAATGGAGTCAGTCCACAGACACTGTTAAAGTATATAAGAGAGCATACTGGAATGGGAAGTGTAGAGGCTGGTATAATAATAGAGCCTGGTCAGATCAAAAAATTTTATGATATGGGGTCTGTTTATGAAGTTGAGGCTAATTTGGCTAGGGTTCAAAATGGGACTTTACTTTCTGAAGGTGGTGAAAAGTCAATTAGTCAAATAACAAAATCAGCTGATAATACTGATACCGATTTATTAACATACAGAATTAGTGTTTCACCAGAGACTAAGAGAAATAAAGGAACATTAAGGCTTGGGAAGGTTCGTGATATGGTGAGAGGTTTACTAAACTATAAAGATACTGATGAAGTTAAAAAGCTCAAAGTAACAGGGAAAGTTGACGGTGAAGATAAAGCTATTAGTCTAGAATTAGTTGAAGAAAGGCTTTATGAAGAGTTTTATTATCAGGTTGATGATAGGTTGATTGCTGATTATAATACTTCAGACAGGTTAGAACAAGTTGAAAGGTTGTATATTAAAAATAGAGACAGTATTCTAAAAACGTATTCAATTGATGATGAAGGCTAGTGCAGCATTTTACGTAGAGAAGTTTTGGCCTTTAGTATTAAGTGCAGCACTTTCATTTTTTTTCTTTTGGAATATTAAAGATGGGTTTTGCTATGATTCTCTCTTTGATAAATCAGTAGATAATGCATTGAGTATAAGTGGCACTTTAATTGGTTTTTTTTTAACAATATTTACTGTTCTATCATCAATTAATACAAGAAGAATGAAGTTTATTAGAGATCAAGATGCTTATAGCCGAGTTCAGAAATATCTGATAAACACTATAGTTTGGCATTTCGTTTCAATATTAGTTTTGTTCTTATACCCGATCATAGAATCACTACCAGCTTACGATTATATCCTACCATTTCATTTATCGATCACTTTATTTTCGGTTATCTACAGTTGGACTTTAAGTGTTAGGTTTTCAAGGATTTTCTTCATTATACTTAAAAGCTAAACTTACTCCCAAAACTTATTATGTTCTGCTATTTTTGTTTGTTCGTGATCTCAAGATAGAGGCGGAGTGTGTCATGTTTCTTGTGACCGGTTACGGCCATTCGCCCATACCTTTAGCTAATGAGAGAGTAACAAAAGTTTTTCTTCCCATGTGAGAATTCAATCAACTCTGGGCTAAACCCCAGATTAGAATATAGTCGTGCCTAGCGGCACTCATCTTTCGAGTGCCGCTAGGCACGTTTCACCTCTATCTGCGGGTGATAACCCGGAGCCGATCGTTCATAAAAAGCTCAGAGTGCCGTAGGTACGGATCACATTTCTTGCATTTGCATAAAAGAAAAAACCGAACCCAATGCCTAAACAGCACAAAGTTCGGTTCTGAATGTGAGTGTATTTTCTCAGTTAATTAATACCCGAATATTTCTTCGAGCTTCAGCTCTTTGACGGGGCCGTATTTTTCAAGTGCTTCAAAATCGATTTTGTCCTTGTCCCCAAGCACCATCAGCCTGAAGTTCTTGTCTTTCACATTATCCTTTTGGAAGTCGAGGACATCCTGTAAAGTGATGTCTGGAGCAGCTTCGTACACAGCTTTTCTAATGTCAGTGTCGTAGCCCATTCTGCGAGCTGTTTCGTAATTGAACAAAATACTCGTTTTGGTTACGCGCTCACTCTCGATCTGACTCATCAGTGCTTCTTTGGCATTTTCAAATGCTTTCTCTGAAGCGGGCGGATTGTTGAGTGTTTCAACCATTGCCGGGAGAGCATCAGGCAGTTTATCAGCTTGTGTACCGATGAACGCGCGAATTTTAAATGGTTCGTCAGGTAGGTAAGGAGTTGAATAACTCGCATAAGCAGAATAAGCAAGTGCTTTTCCTTCTCGCATTTCCTGGAACACGATAGACCCCATAGAGCCACTAAAGTATTCATTGTACATTTTTACGAGAGGAAGTAACTCTTCATCAAAGTCGCGGTTGATGTTGAGGAACATCAACTCAGTTTGAACCATGTCGTAATGTGTCCAGTAAACTTCATTTTCATCGTTTTTCCAAAACTCAAATTCTTTCTCTTTTTTAGGAGCTTTTAAGTTTTCAGCAATGTAATGACGAGGTTCGAGAGTCTTTTTGACTTTATTCAGATCCTGCGCACCGTAATACAGAACGCGGTGTTCGTAGTTGAGCAAGTCTTTGATGATTCCGGTTAGTTCATCTCCGCTCAATGCTTCTAACTCATCTTTACTCAAGTTGTATTTACCGGGCGACTCTTTCCCATAAGTTCCGTAATCGTTGAGTCCCATGTAGAGGATATAGAACTTACTTTTCTTGTTATCTTCACGCTCTTTGATGATGTCTGTGATCATGTTGTCCAAAGCCTCTTCATCAGGCTCAACATTACTCAATAAATGCTCGAAAAGCTCAGTGGCCTCAGCAAGGTTTTTCTCCAATCCGTTCAATGAAATATAGGCTGTGTGATTTCCCGGATATACGCGGAAACTACAGCCCAGTCGGTACATTTCACTTTTGATTTCCTCAGCAGAGAGGCTATCGGTACCCAGGTACTCGAGGTATTTTACTGCGGTATTGAGTTTTGGATCTGACAGGCGACCCATATCCAAAAGGTAGTACATTGTGAAAAGCGAATTATCCTTGTTTTTCGTGTAGTAAACAGGGATTTTATTTCCCAATTTTGTGTTTTGGATATCCTTTTCATAGTCCACATAAACCGGTTTCAATCTTTCAGGCTTTTCGCTTTTGAGCGTT
The DNA here is from genome assembly GCF_008806325.1 of Salibacter halophilus. GTDB lineage: Bacteria > Bacteroidota > Bacteroidia > Flavobacteriales_G > Salibacteraceae > Salibacter > Salibacter halophilus. The sequence continues at coordinate 169,551 of NZ_WACR01000005.1, read as the reverse complement.
TTGAAAAACACCGAGTTCGTATCGCGATTGATATCTATTTCTGTGATTTGAGGTTTCTCGATTTGTACTTTAGTCGTGTCTTCACCATTTCGTTTGTACACGATTACATAGTTATCATCACGGTAATTCTTTTGCGCAAAATCCATGATATCCTGTTTGGTGATGGTGCGCATAGAGTCAAATCGAGACACATGATTGATCCACGGTTCATTATCTCTAAAACTGCCCAGGTAAGTGCTGGCTCTGCTCCAGTTTCGCTCATTGCTGCGCATTTCAGATACTTCCAAATCTGTAATAATAGCTTCGAGCATTTCATCGCTAAACGCTCCTTTTCTCAAACTGTCAATCTGCGCCAGGAGTAAGTTTTTCACATCATCGAGCGACTGGCCTTCACGCGGGTTACCATACATGATATAGGCATCGTGATCTTTTTGATCTCTTACGAAACTTCCGGCTCTGAGCACCTTTTGGTTCTGAATGAGATTGAGATCAATCAAGCCAACTTCAGAGTTGTTCATTACCATATCGGCCAGCTCTGCTGTGAGTTTTGTCTTTTGGTCAGATCCCGGAATGCGGTATCCCATGTAGAGGAACTCGCTATCGGGACCGTAAACTTCTTCTTTTTTAACTTCCGTAACAGGTTCGGCTTGTGGATGATTTGGTAGTGATACACCATCAGATTCCCAATCGCCAAAATATTTATCGATGAGTTTTATGGTTTCATCGTAATCGATATCACCACTCATTGAGATGAGAGCGTTATCAGGAACATAGTATTTGTCAAAGTACTTTTTAATCTCTGTTATTGATGGATTTTTTAAGTGATCAATCGTCCCGATTACGGTTTGTGTTCCGTATGGGTGACCCGGATAGAGCATTTTGTTGAGAGCATCAAATGTCTTTGAGTAATCATTGTCAAGTGATTGATTCTTTTCTTCGTAAACTGTTTCGAGCTCTGTGTGGAATAATCTGGGAACCAATTCCTGAAAACGGTTTCTCTCAACCTGTAGCCAGCGTTCCAGCTCATTAGCTGGAATATCATTGATGTAAACCGTTTGGTCATTATTTGTGTAAGCATTTGTTCCCGTAGCCCCTACCATTGACATGAGTTTATCGTATTCATTAGGAACGGTGTATTGTGAGGCAACTTGAGAAACGCTGTCTATTTTACTATAATAAGCTTTGCGTTTTTCTTCATCGTCAAGTGTTCTATAATGCTCAAACATCACTTCGATTGAATCTAAAAGTGGCTTTTCACTTTCGTAGTCGATAGTTCCATACTCAGATGTTCCTTTGAAGAGCATGTGTTCCAAATAATGAGCAAGTCCTGTAGCATTTTCAGGATCGTTAGCTCCTCCGGTATTAAAACCAATTTGTGTTTGAATTCTGGGTTCGTCTTCGTAGTTCGTAAGGAAGACTTTTAAACCATTTTTTAGCGTGTAAATACGAGCATTGAGCGGATCATTGGTGACGTATTCATAGGTGAATCCATTTGAGTCCTTTTTCGTTTTAGTCTCGTGTTTTGGAGATTTTTGAGAACAGGACGCTAAAAAGATGAATAGCGCGAGATAGATTGAATTGCGTAACATAAAATAATTAGAGTTAGGTTAATAAAAAGGCTCTGTTTTCAAAGCCGTATGGTTTGATTATGCTACTAAAATATGAAAAATATTTTATTGGAATTCAGAGTGTTAAAAAAAACGAATAGCAACCTTTAAGTAGTATTCATTCAATTTTTAATAATCTTCCTGATTATAGTTTGGTTGCTGTTCGTGATTTTGAGAAGATATTGTCCGGAAGGCAATTCATTGAGATTGTTGATTTGTTTGTTTTCAATGACACCAGATTTCACGATTTTCCCTGTAACATCGAATAGAGTAAAGTTTGGCTCTGACCAATTGTGGGTTACTTTTATTCTATCATTAAAAGGGTTTGGGTAAACGGTTACCTTTTGGTTTTCAGTAGAAATACCAACTGAAGATGGAATTACAGGATCGCCATAGCTGCTTATGAACTCAACTCTACAATCGAAGTAGACTTTATATTTCCAGTAGTGCCTGTTTATGCAACCGGCAGGACAGTCGCCCCAGCCAATTGAGTAAATTAATTCAACGTGATCATTATTTATGGTTGATGTAATGTCGTTTCCATCACCTGCAAAATACATTTTCCTGAATTCTGCTTCTTGCGTTGTGTCAAGTAAGTTGATAAGGCCTGTAATGTTGTAATTACTATCAGAAGTGAAGGTTGCATCATCCAGGTACCAGGAACCTCCAAAATCATAATAACTGGTTAGCGTGAAATTGTATTTAGTCATTAAACTATCGAGTAGTGGATGAGCAGAAGGCGAGTTCCCACTTTGAAGCTGCTCCATCCATGCTAAACTTGAATCGGCAGAGATCAACAATTTATTGATATTTGGATTTGGAAACGTGTGTATTTCGTAGCGATCTATAACAGAGTCCCAGGCAGGTATTGATGTAGCATTATAAACAGCCAGGAGAGCATTTAAAATTGTATCGGAGAGTTGATTGGGGATTTCAACATTATCTATGTAGGAAAGACTATCCCTTTCTATTTTTCTAACTGCTAATCGATCAGCATCATCGTTGTATTTTTCAATAATACTGTCATGAGCAGTACACGATGATTGGACAATTTGACCAATCGAAAGCTGGGCAAAGATCAAAAGTGTTATGAGGGTAAGTACGTTCTTCATGGTTCCTGATATTTATCTTTTAAAGTTACAAAAAATCAGGAAGAGGGTGTTGCTTATTTTACAATGAGCTTTTTAAGGTTTGAATTACCTGATATATTGAGGAGGTATAAACCACAATCTAGCTCATGAATATCGGCTGATTTTTTGTTTTGTGTTGTGAGAACTTTCTCTCCTAGCATGTTGTAGATAATGATACTTACCTCATTCTCAAAGTAAATATTGCTACTTGCCGGATTGGGCCAAAATTTAAATTCATCATTCTGAAGTTCTATAAATCCGGTTTCCTGGTCAGATCCTGTCCAGCTATCGTTTGCTTTTCCGCCCCACAGGTAATCAGCTAACTCAGGGTGATCGATAAACGGATTTCTGTTTTGTTGAAATTGCTGAAAGATAACTTCATTTCTATTTCTCTCCCAGTCTGATACCGGATCTTCATCGTTCCATTGAAGCAATGTTTCCAGCTTACCGTGAAAGGGTTGTTTATCAGTTTGTCCCGGAATTGAGTTGTCTAATTCTAGATCTTCTTCGTTGTTGTCACCTTCATACCGAACTGCCATGTAAAAAAGCATGCGAGCTACATCGCCTTTTACTTCAGCGGGTGGTTGAAAAGTCCACTGGCTCTGATCGATAAAGGAACCGGTAGCAAAGTTGTTGTCGATGACTTCATCACAGTTGTTGCAGTTATCAAATGAGCGATTATTTCGAGATGAGTTAACTCCGGCATCGAGCGGACGCAAGTGATGCACATCAGTGCCCGGGCCGGGTGAAGTCCCAAAGTCACCGCGTGACTTGGCCCAAACGTGTTCGCGTGTCCAACCGCTACCGCTATTGTATTCCTGGGCAGCATCTACTGAACGACCAGAGTAGAGGAGAATAACATTGTTGGGATTGGAGGTGTCGCGATCTGTAATTTTGAGAATATCCCAAACATCTGTGCTGGATGAAGTGTAGGGAAACTCAACGTGATCATCAATAATATTGTGAAGTTCTGTTTTGAGTTGCTGTCCTGAAAGTCCAACGGCAGATTGATAATAACTTGAAACCTGTCCGTTTAGAGTAAACCCAAAGAGTAGCGAAGCAAAAAGGAGCAGTTTTGCACCTGCTGATTTGATGTGCGGCATCTTGTAAAGTGAAATAGTTTTGCCTCAAAACTAAACTCAGTTTATTACCCTATTATCGTAGTGAAAACCCCGGCACGAGTGAGATTTAACGTATTGTCATTTGATTCTTATAGCTTTTATTATGCTGATTTTATATTCTTTAAAATAACCTATAGACTCTGTTTATCTATGTAAAATGCTACTTTGTTAATAATAGTTTGATCTAATCTTAAAGAATCGCTAGAGCAACTCCAATAATCATGATCCTTCACCTAAGGTTTTGCTGTTAAGCTTTTGAAAAATGATAACAGGCGCTAAAATAATTGCACCTATTGTTAAAGCTATAAATTCACTTTTTCCTGGTGTTTCTGCTAGATCAAATCCATAAGCTATTTTGATTAAAAAGTAGCTTGGTGTTACTATAAGTCCAAGAATAGTAGCAAGGTATTTTGGATTTGAATATTTGACAACTAATGATTTAACTACTGGAGAAAAGAATGCTTCACTTATAGAAAGCATAGTGATGGCTAATAAAAATAACAGATACTGAGCTCCGTGAGGAGTACTTGGAGTAACTAGCATGATTCCACAGGAGAAAAGGAATAAAGAAACACCTGTAATCATTCTTTTTAATGAGCTATTTTTCTTTTTGGGTCAAATTATCGTCAAAATTAAAAGTGTAGCAAAAAGTATTGTAAAGCTAAAAGAATGTGTCGTTACTGAATGTATATCGATGCTTGCTAAATCAAGCCTTGATTGAATTACTTTTTCGAATTTATCAGCTACATCTCTAATTGAGAAGTTGATTATCTCATAAGTTAACCAGTATAACCCCAGTACACATGTAATAATAAAAATCAATACAAAGCGAAGATTAAAACTTACTTTATTGAATTCATTAGAATAGGAGGACAATTTCTTTTGTCTGTGAAAGTAAAATAATGTTAATGACAAAAGCATTATGATGGAACAAACTATAAAGCCTGATTTGAAACCATATATTTCACTTAGATATCCTATTAAAAAAGAACCAGTAAATGCTCCAATATTGATTGCTAAATACATTAGAGCAAAACCAGAATCCATAAGCTTTATCTTGTTGAGATAGGCTTTCCCAAAATATGCCGTAAAATTAGGAGCATGCAAACCGGCACCTATTACGAAGAGTATTAATCCAACATAAAATGACAACTCTGAACTAAATAGACAGACAGTTAAACTTCCTAAGATTTGCAAAATGCCTCCTGTGTAGACTGCTATTCTGTTATTGAGTATTAAGTCACCAATTATTCCTCCAGGAATTCTTGATAAGATCAAACCTAAAGCTAAAGACCCATATATACTTAAAGCAGCTTCATTGGTTAAGTCCAATTGGTCGCTGATCATGAACAACACTATAATTGACCGAAAACCATAAAAGCAAATTCTTTCTAGACTTTTTGAAAAGAATAGAAGAGTTGAATCTAAATGACTTTTGGGTTGTTCCATATGAAAGAAGGGTTATGAGTAATGAGTTTCTAAAGCGAATATAGTTTTATTTTAGAACCTCTTTCATTTTCATTCAAAGACAATGTATAAACCATTTTAATAGGGTATTATATTTACGGTTGAATTGATGTAGGTATTTGTATATGTTAAAAGTTAACATTACACTTGCTTTACATTTTAAAAACTTACACTATGAAAAAACAATATTTTATTATGGCTCTTGCGGGTTTGTTTTTGTTTTCCTGTAATAAAGACGAGGATGAACCAACGCCTGTACAAAACACCCCTACTAAACAAGAGGTCCCCGATACGGTAAAGGCTGTGGATGATTATTTTATGGGCATAAGAACTCAAACTAATTTTGCTGATGCTCATTTTCAAGCTGCTAGACAAACTGAAGATAATGGTTTAGAATCGTATTTTGTCAATGGTCGATTTTTTAACGGGCCGGGAGAAAATGATTACAGGTTGTACATAGGTGAGGACTTAACCATCAATGATCAATCTCTTAACTCTGATGACGGATATTATATTTTTGACACTCCTAATGGCCTAGAATCTCCTTCAAACGTTGATTTTTCTCAAGTTAAATGGGAATTCAGTAATAATACTGATGGATTCTCTCCATTTGTTTACACTTCTGCTCCTCCGGTTTATCCTTCTGCATCAACAGATACAGCATTATTTCTTTCTCAGGATTTTGAGCTCGCGCTAGATAATAGACCAGCCGAAGTAAATTATATTACTATCATTTTTGATGGCGGACCTTACTACGAGTTTTTCTCATACTATAAAGATGAGATAAAAGAAAACATGGTTTTTACTCCTGATCAACTGGCAGAATTAAAGAAAAGCATTCTAATGAAGTCAGTGAGGATTACTATTCGTTATTCTAAAACAGAAGAGAAAAAAGTCAATGGTAAAAGACTCTTTTTTGAAACGACAAGTGCTGATTTCATTACACTCCCTGTTTACGATTAATTTTCACTTTAATAAAAAAAGCCGTCAATTGACGGCTTTTTTTGTTGAAATAGTTAACGTTTTATTCTGTCAGGTAACTCATCCTTAAGCAATGGAGCGCCTTGCTTTTTGAGTTTTGACTCAATTGAAGTCAACTCACGTTTGAGACCTTCAAGTATTTTTTGGATACCCCAAAGTTCATTCTTCACTAATTCAATTGCTTTTTGCTGTGTTTCTGTAGGATTATTTTGAGTGTTGTATGTCTGGTAAACAGCAATGCCAATTCTGTTAGTCAGTGATGGCTCTGTTTCAAACTCTCTGCTGCTCAAAGATTTGTCACCAGTCAATATGATATCCAGCGAATCGAGCATTTTTTCCATTTCGCGAAGCTTAGTCAAGTCTTCAAGGTCAGAGCCGGGATAGTCGCGAACAATCGATTTCACCTCTTTTACACGTTTCTCAAAATCACCGTGAAAGCGGTTTACTTCGTAGAGTTTCTTGCGTGTTTGCTCAATATCAGTTAAAATATTGTTGCGTTCATCTTTATCTACTGGTAAAGTATTGAGGTTTAAAGCTTTCAACGAGAACTTGTGTCCGGTTAAAAGCTCGCTGACTTCTCCATTTTTACTTAAATGTGCGTCAACGGTATAGTCACCGGGTAAAGCGAAAAATGCTCCCGATGCTTCAGTGAGTGGAGCGCCTTTTGTATCAAATCCGGAAATTGAAGCGATTTGCCCATCCCAGTTGATTTTATTGATTCCTTTTTTGATCGGATTTGTCAACCTGCGGATTGGTTCACCGTCTTTGGATCTGATCGTGAGAATCAAGTAGGGCTTTTCTTCCTGATCTTCAGCTCTCAATTCGTCAAATGAAGGGTAGTAAACATCTTCTTTATCCTTGATTTTCTCTTTTTCAGATTCTCGCCTCTTTGCTTTTAAGGTTTTAACATCTTCTTTCAAATGAAGATAAAAATTCACACCTTGCTCAGGGTTTTTAGCTGTCCAAAAATCTTCACTCTGAAAGCTCACACCGCTGTATCCGTAACGGTTTTCTTCGGGGTAAATCAATCCGTTTGGAGTGGGGAGGAAAGTCGCTTCCTCATTGAGTTTTTCTTTGGAAATGGCTCTGAGTGGCGAGTAATCATCGAGCACATAGAAGCCGCGACCAAATGAGCCGAGGACGAGCGCCTCATTATCGCGCTGAATCGTTAAATCTCTAATCGCGATTGTGGGCAATCCGTTTTTGAGCTGAACCCAATTTTTACCATCGTTCAGCGTAACAAAAACACCAAATTCGGTTCCGGCAAAAAGGAGATCAGGGTTCTTGTGATCCTGGACAATGGAGTAAACTGATCCGCGTTCAGGTAGGTCGCCACTGATGCTTTTCCACGATTTCCCTTTGTTCTCACTCTTTAAAATGTAGGGCTTGAAATCACCTTCTTTGTGATTGTTGAAAACTGCAAAAACAGTATTTTCATCGTGAAGTGAAGCCTCAACATCGTAAACAAAAGTGCGTTCAGGGATATCGGGGAATTTACTCAGTTTTTTCCATTGGTCAGATCCGGGTTCTTTGACCTGAATGAGTCCATCATCAGTACCTGCGTAGAGTAGACCCTTCACTTTAGGACTTTCGGTCAGAGCCGTAATGTTCCCGTAAATTGTCGTGCTCTTGTTTTTCATGATGGCGTCAACACCCCAAACGCGGCCCATGACTTTGAGCTTGTTTCGATCTATTTGTTGAGTGAGGTCATCGCTGATGACTTCCCATGAGTTCCCTCTGTCTGTAGTTTTAAATACTTTGTTGGCCGCGAAGTAGAGAGTTTTGTTGTCGTGCGGACTTATAATCAATGGAGCATCCCAGTTCCAGCGGTAAGCTTCACCTTTTGGTGGTTGAGGCTGAATACCCACTTTTTGACCACTGTTCCTGTCAAACCGAACCAGCCACCCGTATTGCGCCTGAGCGTAAACGATATTTGGGTTTTCAGGATCGACCTGACTCTCAAATCCATCTCCATTATTTGTAACGAACCAGTCGTAATTATCAATTCCGCTGCTTTTGCGGGTCTGACTGGGGCCACCCAAAGAAAAGTTATCTTGTGTTCCTCCGTAGATGTTATAAAACGGCTCTGACCGATCAACTGAAACACGGTAAAATTGGGTGATTGGTAAGTTGGTGTAAAACTCCCAGTTTTTGCCGTTATCAAATGTTCCGTAGAGTCCGCCATCGCAGCCCATCAGGTAGTGATCAGTATTGTCTGGATTGATCCACATAGCGTGATTGTCGACATGCTTTTTGTCTTCAGGTAGCTTCTTCCATGTGTTTCCGCCATCCTCTGTAAAGTGGGCGTAAGTATCCATAGAGTAAACCTTGTCTACATCTTGAGGATCGCAAAAGAGTTCCTGGTAGTAATTTCCTGAGGTAACATAGTCGTCAACTTTATTCCAGCTGGCACCGCGATCAGTTGATTTGTAAACGCCCTCTTTGTCGTATTTTCCTTCGATGATTGCATATAGCACATCTGGGTTGACAGGAGAAATATCCATCCCGATTCTTCCCATGTTATCAACGGGTAAACCGCTTTTCAGCTCTTCAAAGCTTTCTCCTCCATCAGTCGATTTGAAAATTCCAGATCCGGGACCTCCAGAGATATAAGTGAAAACTTTACGCATTCTTTGATGTGCTGTTGCGTAGATAACATCAGGATTTCGTGGATCAAGGTGAACTTCATTTACGCCTGTATATTCATCAATATCAAGAATTTTAGTCCAGTTTTCGCCTCCGTCAGTTGTTTTGTAGAGTCCGCGATCTCCGCCTTTGCTCCACAACGGACCATAAGCTGCCACGTAAACGATGTCAGAGTTATTTGGGTGAACAGCTATCATCCCGATGTGCTCACTATTTTTAAGCCCCATGTTTTTCCAGGACTTACCGTCATCAGTACTTTTATAAATTCCATCTCCGTAAGCTACAGAACGCTGGTTATTGTTTTCTCCGGTTCCCACCCAAACTGTGTGTGGATTGTTGGGATCAATCGTTACACAGCCGATTGAATAAGATCCTTCGCTATCAAAAATGGGAGTGAAGTTGACTCCGTGGTTGGTTGTTTTCCAAACCCCACCCGATGCAGCAGCGATATACCAAAAATCTTTGTCTTGCGGATGAACGGCAATATCGCTAATTCTCCCCGAAGTCAAAGCTGGACCTATGGTTCTGAACGAAAAAGCATTTAAGTCTGAACTTTTTAAGAAGTAATCACTTTTCTGTGCTGTTAGAATTGAGCTTGAAAAGATTAGAGATAGTAATAAGAGTTTGATTTTCATTTTATTTCGATTCAAATTCGTTGTAAATGCGTTTTAAGAAAGAACTGTCTTTACCCAGGTAATGGATAGCTCCGTCATGAGTTGTGAAAACTTTCACACCCGGATTAAATTTGACTTTTTTCTCGAAAAGGATAGCAAAAGCTGTTGCCAAAGGCTTAGATGCGATGATGGCTAGTTTTCCCGATACCCGTTTTTGGCTTTCCTCAATGGCCTTGATAAATTGATTCATTTCATCGCGCGATAACTTCACATCGGCTTTTGAGAGATCTGAGATGCCGTCAAATTCAGCATCATAATCAGGGTGAGACCAAATTTTTTGAGTTACTTCGATAATGTCATTAAAAAATACTTTTCCATCAAAAACTTCCAGTATGAATTCGTCTTTTGGGAAAATTTCAAATTTTGCCGGCATATTAATCGATTTGGGAGCTAAACACTGATTATAGTCAAAAGTTGAATTTTTTAGCAAATTTGATTAGCTCGTCATTCAAGCTGGAAGGTATTAAATTTAGCTTGCGATTAAAAGCCTCGTTTATTTTTAATTGAAGTGATCTCAACTTGAGGTGTTGACTCACATTCATCCTTTCCATGTCAGGGAAAACAGTTTGAATTTCGTTGGCTATGTTATCGATAGTTTCGTTTCGGTCAACAAGGTTAATGGTCAGATCCTCAGTCTTTTTTAGCAGGATAGTGGTGATTCCGCGACCTACGTTTTCTACATGAATAAATGGGCGGTATTGTGATCCATCTCCCTGGAGCGTGACTTTTCCACTGTAATTTGCATCAAACATAAAACGGTTGATGACAGCATCAAATCGCATGCTTGGATTGTAGCCGTAAACATTAGCACAGCGGATAATTGTTGTGTTCATCTTGTTTTTGAGTCGCTTGGCGTGATCTTCACCGCGGAGTTTTGAAATTCCGTAAATGGTAGTTGGCTTGGGGTTGGTACTGACATCGAATGGTTCTGACCCAAAACCATAAACCGATGCACTCGACAGATAAATAAAGTGCTCGATATTGGCTTTTATTGCAGCTTCAACCACATTTGCTGTTCCCCAGTGGTTGACCTGCTCAAAGAGGTGGTGATTGGCATCAGCAAATGGAGTACTGACTTCAGCCGCGAGGTGAACCAGGGCATCACAGTCTTTGAGTAATCCTTCGAGTTTGATCCCATCCAGGATTTCTCCGCGAACAAACTGAACCTTTTTGTATTTATCGGGCTCGCCAATAAAAAGATTGAAATTTGTCCTGCTGAGATTATCGTAAGCGATGATTTTATCGATTTCATCGCGTTTCTCGAGGTGATTGATGAGTTCTGTTCCAATATATCCGGCTGCACCGGTGATGAGTACTTTCATATTTTGAGTAAGTTTAAAGGACTATGGACCCTATTTTGAAACGAGATCAGTGTGTAAACCACATTCTGATTTTTTCATTCCCTGCCAGCGACCATCACGATTGTTTTCGAGATCGAATTTTTGTGTGCAGGGCTCACAACCGATACTCAGATATCCTTTTGCTTCCAGTGGGTGAGTGGGTAAATCAAAAGCTTTTCGGTACTCGTGAATCATTTTTGAATTCCAATCTAAAATTGGGTGATAGCGCAATTTGCCGTCAGGCGTTGTGATGAGTTCAGGCATTTCGCGCCTGTTGGCGTTTTGATCTCTCCGAATTCCACTGATCCAAATATCGTAACCCGTCATGGCTTCTTTCATCGGTTGGGTTTTGTTGAGAAAGCAGCACCTGTCAGGATCTTCAGCAAATGGCAAAAGACCGCTTTGTCCGCGTTGGAAGTTTTTTGAAATGAAACTCTCAACCAAAACTGGTTCAACTCCAAACTGCTGGCAGATTTCATCTCTGAATTCGAGCGTTTCAGGAAAGTGATAACCTGTATTGAGGAAAAGAACATCAACTTTTGGTGTAACTGTACTGATGAGGTGGAGCAGTGGAATACTATGTGTTTGAAAGGATGACGACATGCAGATCCGCTCTCCGTCACTGAGCCAATTGCTTAACTGCTGTTCTATGCGAATTTGTTCTTTTTCTACCCATTTCATTTCCATGCCCCAAAAGTAGCAGACTTCATTAAATGGCTGAAACAAATTGTATTTTTACTGGTTTCCTTTAAAAAGTTTAACAACTATTCGGTTCTGAAAGAAATGAATAAAACCGGATGTTACTTTTGCGCGTATAATTTGATATGAAAAAGATATTTTTATTTCTGGTTGCAACCATTTTTATGAGTTGTGCAAATTCGCAAAATGAAATGCAGAAAGACGAAAGTGCTATGACAACAAACAATGATAATTTAGAATTGGCAACATTTGGTGCCGGCTGTTTTTGGTGTGTTGAAGCTATTTTTCAGGATCTCAAAGGAGTAGAGAAGGTCACTTCTGGTTACAGTGGTGGTGATGTTAAAAATCCTTCTTACCGTGAAGTTTGTACCGGAAGAACCGGGCACGCAGAGGTTGTGCAAATTCAATATGATCCTAATGTGATTTCTTTCAAAGAATTGTTGGAAGTTTTTTGGCAAACACATGATCCCACAACTTTGAATAAACAGGGAGCCGATGTAGGAACACAATACCGCTCGGCAGTTTTTTATCACGATCAGAGCCAGAAAGAGCTGGCCGAGGAGTACAAAAAGAAGCTCGATGAGTCGGGCGTGTTTGAAGATCCTATTGTGACAGAAATTTCACCATATGATACTTTTTACAAAGCTGAAGTGAGTCACCAGGATTATTACAATGAGAACAGTGATGCACCATATTGCAGAGCAGTAATAACTCCAAAAGTTGAAAAGTTTAGAAAAGTATTTGAAGATAAGTTGAAAGAGGGTGTGAAGTAGGTTTGATAATTTGTGGATAAAGAAAAAGCCAACTGAATTTTCAGTTGGCTTTTTTATTCTGTTTTGATTGATATCAAAACTTATTTTTTTCTCTCTACTGCTTTGAGTGTAGCTTCAATTACATTTGGTGTATCGATTCCATATTTAGCCATCAATTCGTGTGGCTTTCCTGATTCACCAAAGCTGTCATTTACAGCTACAAACTCTTGCGGAACGGGGAAATGACGCATCAACGTTCCCGAAACACTTTCTCCGAGTCCGCCATTCATTTGATGTTCTTCAGCAGTCACCACACAGCCGGTCTTTTTAACTGAATCGATGATTGCTTTTTCATCGAGTGGTTTTATCGTGTGGATGTTGATGATTTCAGCATCAATTCCTTTTTCTTTCAATGCTTCTTCAGCTTCAACAGCTTTCCAAACGAGGTGACCTGTAGCGATGATTGTCACGTCTTTACCATCTTTTATTTTCCACGCTTTACCAATTTCAAACTTTTGGTCTTCAGCAGTGAAAACCGGCATCTTTGGTCGGCCAAAACGCAGGTAAACCGGACCTTCATGCTCCGCAATTGCGATGGTTGCAGCTTTCGTTTGGTTGTAATCACACGGGTTGATTACAGTCATGTGAGGTAACATTTTCATCAGACCCAAATCTTCCAGGATTTGGTGTGTTGCTCCGTCCTCTCCGAGTGTCAGTCCGGCATGCGAAGCACAGATCTTGACGTTTTTCCCAGAGTAAGCTATGGATTGTCGGATCTGATCGTAAACACGACCTGTAGAAAAGTTGGCGAATGTTCCTGTAAATGGAATTTTACCACCAATTGTGAGTCCGGCAGCTACACCCATCATATTGGCTTCAGAAATTCCCATTTGGAAAAAACGATCAGGGTGAGCATCGGCAAAGGCATTCATCTTGAGAGAGCCTGTTAGGTCAGCGCAAAGGGCGACAACATTTTCGTTTGTTTCTCCCAGTTCGCTGAGTCCGGCTCCAAAACCTGAGCGTGTATCTTTTTGATCTTTGGCTTCGAATAACTTCATAATTACCTCAAATTAACGACCCGAGATTCTCCGGGTGATATTGAAAATTCTTCTACTCGTGTATATTTTGAATTGTTTGAGCTCTTGCTTCTAAAAACAACGCGATACCTGCCCGGCTGTAATTTTACTGATTCGTTGGTAGCTGCAGAATTTAGATTGGTTACCCAGGTAGCTTCATTTCCTTCCAGCTTGTAAATACCTCCATAACCGGTAAGGTTTTTCATGATGGTCACTAGCCCTGGTGGTGGGATTTCAATTGTTGTGGTGTGGCTCTGTTTGATTTCTACATCATTGATGTAAGTACGGGGCAGCGTTAAAATCTCAAGATCGTAAGTGCCAACGAGATATTTTTCATCCGTACCGAGTTTTTGTGCGTTGAGCGTTTTCATTTTGCCGCCTTGTCTCACAATAGCTACGGCCTGTTTGCTGGAAATTGAGCCTGATTTCTTGAGTTCTAAAGTTCCCTGTCCCGCCTGGACACCAATAATATTGTGTTTGCCGGGTGTTAGTGTGATACTGTCTTTCGTAACGGCCGGAGTTGTAAAAACCGTTAAATCGTAAGTTGAACTGGGGTCGAGGTAAATCGTATCAGGATTTCCAAGGGCATTCATCGTGTGTACATAATTTACGATGTCCTCATTCATGAAACGATCGAAGAATGTGTAAGGTACATTTGTCTCAGTTGGATTTCCATAAATATCGAGTAAGTTGAGCTGAGCTGTTGTGCTGTTCAGAGCCTGAGAGATCACGATATTCAATACATTGTCAAATGTTTTTTCATTGCTGGCATCAAAGAAGTTACCAACACATTTGAATGTCTTTTTAAAGTTCTCATCCATCCCAATTCCGATGATAAAAGGCTTTAATGTAATTCCTCTTTTTTGAAGCATTCGGGAAACAGCACAGGGATCACCATCACATTCTTCAATACCGTCAGTTATAAGAATAATGATATTTCGGCAATCTTCACATTCGGGAAAGTCATCACCTGCTTTTTCAAGTGTTCTCGCAATTGGAGTAGTACCTTTTGGTGTAATCTCTTTTAACTTCTTCTGAATCGCTTTAACACGTTTATTGCCAAATGGAACTTCCAGTTTTGTGTCGTCACAATCCTGTCCCTGTCTGTAACTGCTTTGGTGTCCGTAAACACGCAATGCAAGCTGAAGATTGGGCTTGTCTTTTAGGCTATCGAGTGCACTGTTGATAAGGTTGTGAGCCACTGAGTGCCGCGTACCGCTTTCCCATTCTTTGTTCATGCTGTTGGATGCGTCATAGATGAACAAAACTCTGGTCATGGCATTTTGGCTCTGACCGATAACGAGTTGAGCGAATAGGATAAAAACGAATAATAAAATGCGGCTTTTCATGATGATGTTATTTCAGATGGCTCAATAATCGCCAAGTGTTTCATCGAGTTGTTGCAAAGCTTGTTCCAATTGTTCATTATTGGGCGCAACACCGTGCCACTTGTGGGTTCCCATCATGAAATCAACACCCTGACCCATCTCGGTTTTCATGAGGATCATGATCGGTTTTCCGCGACCGGTCATTTTTTGAGCTTCGCCAATTGTATCGAGAATCATATCCATGTTGTTGCCATCCATTTCGAGGACTTCCCAACCAAAACTCTCGTATTTAGCTCTCAAATCTTTCAGATCCAAAACATCAGTCACATCACCGTCTATTTGGCGATTGTTCCAGTCTATAAAGCCGATTATGTTGTCGATTTTTTTGTGAGCTGCAAACATAGCTGCTTCCCAAACCTGGCCTTCCTGCTGCTCGCCATCGCCCATGAGAACGTAAACGAGTTTGTCCTCGCCATTGAGTTTTTTGGTCAGAGCCGCACCAGCCGCAACACTCAGTCCCTGACCGAGTGATCCGCTCGCCACTCTAATGCCTGGTAAACCTTCTTCGGTAGCGGGGTGTCCCTGTAATCTGGAGTCGAGCTGGCGGAAAGTTTTGAGTTCTGACAGTTCAAAAAATCCTTTTCTCGCAAGCGTACTGTACCAAACAGGAGAAATATGTCCGTTTGAAAGGAAAAAGAGGTTTTCGTCTTTTCCGTCAAGCGTAAAATTTTTGGGATCGTTTTTTAAAATATCGAAGTACAGCGCTACGAAAAGGTCAGCGCAACCGAGAGAGCCTCCCGGGTGACCGCTCTGTGCAGAATGAACCATGCGAACAATATCTCTGCGCACCTGAGAAGCGATTTGTTTGAGTTCTTTACTATCAGCCATGTTATAATGATTATCTCGGCTGCGAAGGTACATTTATGTAAAAAGTCAGTGAAGTTTTGCTCATGAAAAATATCCTCAAAGGTTGTTGATAACTGCTCAATAATGGTAATATCAGTTAGTTTTTACATTTTTGAAGCATGAGTAAACGCGTTTTGGTTGTTGAAGATGAAGAGCACATTTTAGAGGGATTGGTACTCAATCTCGAGCTCGAAGGTTACGATGTAACAACTGCTACAGACGGGGAGGAAGCCGTTGACAGGTTCAAACAGGAGCGGTTTGATGTAATTGTGCTTGATGTAATGTTGCCTAAAATGGATGGTTTTGCAGTTTGTGAAACGATCAGACTCGAAAACAGGCAGGTGCCAATTCTCTTTTTAACGGCCAAAGATGGCGGGCAAGATCGCGTGCAGGGACTCAAAATTGGAGCCGATGATTATCTCACGAAACCTTTTAATCTGGAAGAGTTTTTATTGCGTGTCAACAAACTTGTTGAAAGAACAACTTCACGATCAGAACCGGAACAGCGATCCGTTTATTCATTTGGACCAAACGAAGTGAATTTTTCATCATTTCAGATCAAAACCCATGATGGGCAATCAAAACAGATCACAGCCAGAGAGGCGAAGTTATTACAGCTTTTGATTAACCATAAAGATGAAGTCGTTTCCCGCGAGCAGATTTTAGAAAAGGTATGGGGATATGATGTGTTTCCCAGCACCCGAACGATTGATAATTTTATTCTCAATTTCAGGAAGTACTTTGAAGAAAATCCGCGCAAACCAAAATTTTTTCATTCTGTGAGAGGAGTAGGGTATCGGTTTACTACTGGATAGATTATCTCTTTTTCAAAAGAAAAAAGATTATTAAAAAAACCGGAGAGCATTCAAGTGAATACATCTCCGGCTTTCAGCTAAACGGAAAACTAAACCGTCTTTTCCATTGCCAGCGCTCGCGGAAATAGAATATTGTTTTCTAAATGAATATGCTGTAGCAGGTCATTGTGAAATTCCTTGAGCATTTTCAGTGTTACTTCATAAGTGTTGCAACCATCTTTTGGAGTCGTGTAGTTATTGGTCAGATCCTGGATTTTAGCAAATCGTTCACCTTCCTCACTGTGGTCGTCTTTCATCATGTTGATAGGATTTTCAACTGTTCCAAATCCGGGTGTTGGTGGTTCTGATCCGGATTCAGCAGCATCCTCGAGCTTTTTGACAAATGGAAAAAGAATAATTTCTTCTTTCTTCATGTGAGCAGCTAACTCACCTGCCGACTTTTCAAAAAGGTGCCTGATTTCAAATAACTCTTCATGACGGTCATCGTGAACATCAGCGATCTTGGCGACATACTCTTTGATCTGTGGTATTTTCTGCTCAACATATTTATGGTGGTTTTCCAAAATGTAATCGATCAGTTCGTGCTGATTCATAGAAGCAAAATCTGCTCTTGCATTGTCTGTTTTTGCACTTTCTTTATCGAGCTGGATGAGTAGTTTACTCACATCTACTTTACTCGATTCACAAGCTTCGTCTAATGTCCTGTTTCCTTTGCAACAAAAGTCGATATCGTGACTTTTAAAGATTTGTGCCAAGTTGAAATTATCGGCTACGATTTCGCCAACTTTTTGATTTTCTGAATATTTCATGTCTTATCTTTTTCAAATTGATTGATTCCGAAGATGACAAGTGAAATCACTTTTACTATTTCGGCAATCACGGATACGAGGTGTAAATTGGAATCGGGGAGAGGTTGATTTTGAATGATCATCTCGGCTCGGGCATCGAGTTGTGGCAGGATGTAAAAAGTTTGTGCGATCAAAATAATGGCCGGAATGATGTAGAAAATGGTTCTGACCGATACCATTTTAGTGTTCATTATATGAGAAATTGCAATGGCCAATGCTAAAACCCATTCAACTTTGTTGAGTGCACCAAACACCAGTCTGCCAATTCCTAGTCCGAGTTTTGTGTCTATTCCGGGAGCCTGAAATTTGAGCCAGGCCTCCATAAAACTGATCGCACATACAAATCCGATCCATAAAAATGTCGCTGAAATACTAATTCTTCTAGAGGCATTCATCTTTTCTGATTTTGCAGGTAATCGATTTTTGTTTGAAACATGAAAGCCATTTTTTGTGCTCTGCTTTTGGCTTCCATGGCTTTGCTGCCCTGGAACTCTTCGTCTATAGTTTTATTGAACAGTTCGAGCCATTTGTCAAAGTGTTGTTTTTGAACCGGAAGTTTGGCGTGAGGTGGAAACGGACTTCCAAAATAGGTGTGTTCATTGAGCAAAACTGTTTCCCAAAAGCGGTACATTTTATCCAGGTGCTCATCCCAGTTGTCACCGATTTTCTCAGCGAATATGGGACCAAGCAATTCGTCCTTTCTAACTTTCGTATAAAAGGAATCAACGAGTTGTTTGATTTCACTGACTGATAGTATTTCTTGCTTTGTCATAAAAAGACAATTTTATCCTTTATTATTCTAAATTTTTTTATCTCACAAGGTATGTTTCGCCATTTTTGAGTCCGTTTGCTAATTCAAAAATTGTTGTGGTTTCCAGCATCTCCTGCAGGTCATCTCTAATATCAACAAATTTGTCATGAACAGGGCACGGACGCTTTGCATCACATTGGTTTAGCCCTAATGCGCAACCTCTAAAAATTTGATCTCCGTCAATGGCTTCAACGATCTTGCTCAGGTATGTTTTAGTTGACGACTCTTTTGGTAAGTAGAAACCACCATTTGGACCTTTAATAGAGTAGAGGACTTTAGCCTTCGTGAGTAACTGTAAAATTTTAGCAGTGAAAGCTTCGGGAGAATTGGTCTTTTTGGCTATTTCTCGAATACCAATTCTGCTTTCATCAATCGTTTCCTGAGCGATGATAATTGATGCTTTTATACCGTATTCACAAGCTTTTGAAAACATTTACTTCTTTTATCTGGCACAAAGATACAATGAAAAACAGAGTAAAAGATAAATTTATCCTTTATTATTGTTTCATCAAAAAAAAGGCTACCGATAATCAGTAGCCTTCAGTATAATTGGAGTAATCAGTTTACTGATTGCTCATTTTTTCCATCTCTTTGTCAAAAGTCTCTTTAAACTTTTCGTAATTGTAATCAGCTTTCAATTGCTCTTCATTTGAGAGTCTTTCGTTGTAAGCTTTGAGAAGTTCCTGAGTTCCCAGTTCAATTGCGATGTAAGTTTTGTACTTACCTTCAACAGTTTTAGTCTGTTTTTCGCAAATTGTACGAACTCCCTGAATCTGTTGATCTACAACAGTTCTCGCGTTTTCCTGGAACGTCTCAGTGATTTCTTCTTTATTATTGAACTCACTTGATTTTACGTAGTTATCACCAACAACTTTCATCGTTGTTTGAATGTTAGCAGCGAGTTCTGCACGAGCATTACTCAGCGCTTTTTTCTTGGATGTCATTTGGTCGAGTGATTCGCCAATTGCGTTAGCTCTAAATTTTTCTTTTGTAGTGAAGTACTCAGGACCTGAGCAATAAACATTTACTAATTCTTCACCTTTTGGCTTTTCGCCTGATGCTTTTTCTTTGTCTTTACACGCGGGAGCTGATAGGATTAAAAAGCTACCGAATGCAAGTGCTGCGAGTGTTCTAATTGTTTTCATAATTGTTGATTTAAAATTCAAAGTTAGTCTAATAATTCATTTCGTTTCCAAACTTAATCAAGTGTTGTGCCAAATTACTGTTTTTCGATGATTTGCAAGAGTTTTTTACTGTTATTATCCCAGCTAAAGTTTTGTTGTACAAATTGATAGCCTTTATCAGCAAGTTGTTGTTTTCTTTCTTTATTTTTGGTCAGATTCACAATTATATCAGCGTAATCCTGGGCGCTAAAGCCAATAAGAACTTCTTTTCCGTCCACAGCGCCAAGTGCCTGGTTGGCGAGTTCACTCGTTATACATGGTTTTTTCATGGCCATTGCTTCGAGGAGTTTGTTCTGCAGGCCAGTTCCAATTTGCATGGGAGCTACAAAGATGTCAGCTTGTGTGTAAGAGTCGCGAATGTCTTTCACCCAACCTGTTACAATAATATCATTTCCATTATCCAAAGATTTTATTTTAGCCACAGGGTTTGTTCCGCTGATCAATAGTGAAGCATCAGGAAGTTCCTTTTGAACAAGCGGAAGCACTTCACTAGCTAAAAATAATGCTGCTCTCACGTTTGGCGGATAAGCCATATTTCCCGTAAAGCCAATGGTGTATTGAGGTTTTACATCTGACGGCTGATAAAAGTCTAAATCGACACCATTTGGAATAATTTCGATTTCATTTTTATCGGGATGAGAAATGAGGTCTCGATCTTGCTCTGAGATGATAATCTTGTTTTGAAAGAATTTAAAAACGCTGGCTTCGTAGTGTTTCAATCGGTTAGATTCTGTGATGAAAAGCCTCCTCAATCCCGGAATGCTGTATTTTATTCTGCGTTCAACTCCGCGTGAAAAAGCATCCATATAATCAAAAGTGTTGGGAATGAACGGATACTTTTTGGCGTACTCAGCGGTTCTGATCAATTGTACAAAAATGTGAGCCGGCATTTCTCGCTCCACGATTTTGTCAATCTGTTTCTGCACCGTTTTCTTGTAAAAATAATGAACCTGAAACGGCTTTGAGCTAAAAATGGCTCTGACCAAACGGAAGAAAATGGCAATTTTATTGAGTCTGAAAATGTGAACCTGACTGCAATACTCTGAAAGTACTTTTTTAGCTTGTGGATGAACTCTTTTGTCACTCAGGCAGCATAGGATTACTTCGTGTTGCCTGCTCATTTCTTTGATGTGGTGAAACGCTCGCAGCTTGTCGCCTTTTTCAAGCGGCCATGGAACCCGGGAAAGTAAGACGAGTATTTTCATGCTGCGTGTTGAAGATTATTCTGATTCTACTTTTAGACCGTTTACAAAACTGATAAAGCTTTTGGCAACTTGTTTCATTTCAAAATGCTCCCTACAATACTGAAATCCATTTTGTCCTATTTCCTCTCGCTTTTTACTGTTGCTACAAAGTGTTGAGAGTGCCTGAAAGAACTCTGTTTTGTTATCGGCAATTAGAACGGCATTTTGATAATCGCCCGGTAAGCCACGAGCTCCGGTTGTTGTTGTCACGACCGGAATTCCCTTTGAAACTGCTTCAATCAGTTTAATTCTGATTCCGCTACCAGTAAATAAAGGGACAATAACAATATTACAGGACTCAATGAATCCTTCAGCATCATTGATTTCACCTTCAAAAGTGATAGTGGGAGGCAGAGATTCTTTAAATTGCTCTGATGCATTTCGCCCACCGATGTGAAAACTCCACGATGGATGCGATTCATGAACTTTATCCCAAACTTTTTCAATAAACCAGTTGAGTCCTTCCACATTTGGCTCCCAGTCCAGCGAGCCCAAAAATCCAATTCGTTTTTTGTTGCTCTGTTTTGTGGGTTCTGCAATCATTGAAATACCGTACGGAATCACATCAGCCGGTACTTCGAGTCCGTTCTCTTTTAAGATATTGAGATCCCTTTCGCTTATGCAGGCTATCGCATCAAAATTGTTGACGATTGAAAATTCAAACCGCTTGAGTTTGTTGTTGAAATTTTGAAGAACTTTTTTGTTGAGAGCGTTTTCGCCTTGTGAGCGAGCTTCCCAGAGTTGAGACTCAATGTTGTGCTCGCGGTAAACACATTTTGCTTTTGAGTGGGCTCTGACCGTAGCCAAATAAGGTGCAGTAAAAAGCGACTCAAAAATAACCACATCGTAGTTTTTCTTTTGAAGTGTTTCGGTCAGAACCGAATCAAACTTTTCGTCAACAAAGCGTGATGTGTGGTAGGAGTTTTTTTGAAAAAGTCCTTTCAGAGCGCCCATCCATTTGACTTTCGTGTCAACCTCGATGAATTGAGCATTTGTTTTTTCAGCGAGTTTGCTGGATCCCGGCTCAGGCTCAGGATGTTTGTGAGTTGCGATAGAGAGCACATCAACCTGACAACCGTTGTCAATAAGTCCCTGAGCTATGGCTTGCATTGCTTTTGTTCCACCGTCATTTGCGGGGAATGGAGCTTTATGACAGAGTTGTAATACTTTCATCGTTTACGCTTTGAAAACATTTTTGCGAAAGGCGTAACAAAAATACGTTTAAGATTGGAGGTTATTTTAGTGTAATAAGCACTGTCGAGTAAAATACTATCAGTTGTGGCTTTGTAAGTGAGGAAAGCACCCACAGGAGCCAGAATGACTGTTGAAACCCACATTCCCTGCCATGCAGGCATTTCGAGTTGTTTCACGAGTTTTTCGCCTGTGATACTGGAGATGTGGTAAATGAGGAAAAAGATTACAGAGACGATAAACGGCATTCCGAGTCCGCCTTTTCTGATGATAGCTCCCATTGGTGCCCCAACAAAAAAGAGGATTATACAGGCGATTGATAGCGAAAACTTTCTGTGATATTCAATTTCGTGTCGTGCAATTCGTTCGCGTCTGCTTCTCAATTCCTGTTGCATAGCAGCCGCATAGGTTTTGGATGCTCTTGCGAGGTTAGATGCAGTGACAATTACTGAGACATTACTGGTTGCTTTGAGTGAGTCAAAATGCGGAATTACCGAGTCTGGAATAGCGACATCAGCTAAGTTCTCAACCCGGTTAGTATCCCGATATACAGCGAGCCTAACATCCATGGATTTTTTGAAGTCTTTGATTCGTTCAGTTTTAGCCTCCTGGAGCGAATCTGAAGAAAGTTGTAATTGATTGAGGTTGAGCATTTGGTAGTGGCTCTTGAACATATCTTCATCAGTTCGTTTGAACTGAAAGCCAGATAGGCTAAACCTGATCGTGTGTTCTTCAAAATCTGATCGGAATAGCGGTTTGTCCTTTTCGGGGATTTCATCGTACTGATTGCCGTCAAAAAGCTGCATGATGAGATACTTTCCATCTTCAGTAAGAAAGATTTTTCCCGTTTCAGCCATGATGACTTTTCGGTTTGTGTTTGATGAGGTGTGATCGTAAATGAGAACATCTTCCAGGATTTGACCATCTTTACTTTTATCCTCGATGCGAATCACATATCCATCAATTCCGCTGTAGAAAACTCCGGGCTTGAAGTCCAATGCAGGACGCTGGTGCATGACATCGTAGAGTAGCGATTTGAATTTAAGGTTGGCAACCGGTAAAATATTATTTGAAAAGTAAAAGGTGACAATCGCCAGGAATATGGAAAAGACGAATAGCGGACGCATGATGCGGTTCAACGAAATACCGGCAGATTTCATGGAAACCAACTCGTAGTTTTCACCGAGGCTACCAAACGTCATGATTGAGGAAAGCAGAATTGCGAGTGGCAAAGCCATACTCACCAATGAAGCTGATGCGTAGAGCAAAAGTTTTACCAATACTGCCGCCTCAAGTCCTTTACCAACCATGTCTTCAAAATACTGCCACAGGAATTGCATTTCCAGTATGAACAGCGTAATGAAAAACGTAAGAATGAAAGGACCAATAAAGGTCTTGATTAAAAACTTGTCGAGGATTTTCAATGCGTCCTAATTATATGCACTTAAACGGCAAAAATAGACGCTTGAGTACACATGCCAAAACTTTTATGAACCCAGAATGTGCTTGAGCTCATCAATTTGGCTATTCCACAACAAAACAGCTTCTTCTTTTTCATCGTCTTCAGCAAAATCAGTTACGATAAGAGCAGTTTCATTTGTAATAGCATCTTTCTTGAGCGCAAACTCAAAAAAGAAGTCGGTTCCTTCATCATCGAGCCATTGGAAACGAATCGATTTTTTATCCTTCTTCTCCAGCATTTTGGCAGAGTCTTCGCTGCCGTCCCAGTAGAAATTGTAAACATCATCTTTGATGTTCACATTGTCGCAAAACCATTCAGAGATTCCGCTTGGTGTACTCAGGTAGTTGAAGAGAATATTAGGGGAAGATTTGATTATATATTCTAGTTTGAATTCCTTTCTTTCATCCATAGTTCGTGACTTAGTAATAAGTTGCTGACAATATAGGTAAATTTAAACAATTTTCCGAGTGCTTTTTACTCTACTTCATAAATCCTTTTTCCATCCATGTATTGTTGGTTAAACTGCGCTTGATGAAAAAGTAAGCTAACAATGCTCCCATAATACCGATCAAAGAGCCGGCTATGATATCTTCCATAAAATGCTGTGAAATGTACACTCTCGAATAACTCACAATTACAGCACAAAGAGCTAAAAAACAATTCAGTACTCGGTTTTTAGTGGTCAGAGCCAGAGCAAAGAATAGACTAAAAGCTGCCGTAGCGTGACCACTGGGAAAGCTGAACTTGTGTTGTAAATTGACACCTTCAACAAGGTGAGGGGTAATTTCAGACATCTGTTCGTAGTAAAATCCGGGTCTGAAGACCCAGTCAAAAACACCTCGCTTGAGAAACTGAGTTACAGGAGCACTGATCAATTGGCTCAATCCAACTAATAGTCCCCATTTTACTTTGAGAAATAAGAAGAGTACAGTAAAAGCTACAATAGAGTAACCGCTGGCAAGGTGAGTGCCGTATTTAAAAAAGTAGTCGAGTGGAGGTAGGTGAAATTTATTCAGCATGAGCTGAACATCCATTTGATTACCTGATGAAATTATGACAACTCCAATAGCTAAAAAAATGGCGTAAGTCCACCAAAACCAGGCATGTTCCCTCAGCATTTTTTTCATAGCGCGGGCAAAGAAAGTGAAAACCATTTAATGAATAAGCGAATTCATGTTTGAAAAAAGAAAGAAACTTTTATATTTGCAGCCCCTTTGAAACAAGGGAGTTTTGGCGCGGTAGCTCAGGTGGTTAGAGCGCAGCACTCATAATGCTGAGGTCGAGGGTTCGAGTCCCTCCTGCGCTACAAAAGTTTAGCGATTTCGGAAATATTCGGAATCGCTATTTTTTTGGCAACAAGTTTGCTTCTAAAGCGTAATTATGGTCATGATTAAGCGCGTATTTTACATTTTTATCATACTGGCTATTGGAGCCCTCGTTTTTAGCCAATCTTTTAAACCTGTTTCAGGGAGCAACACGCAATCAGCAAATGACACTTATTCAGGTTTTGTCGATTTTCCGGATCCGTTAGATCGTAAAGTCAGACTTGCAGCTTTGCGAGCTCTCACTCACTTTCCCGATTTAAAAAATACGCAAATCGATTTTGTGGTTGATAACTCAATATCGAACTGTATCATGCAGGCTCAGCCTAAAATGAATTTCCTGTTCAGGTCAAAAGACGAAAGGCAATACAAGATTAAAATACGCTCGATCATAGGTTGGGAAAATGACACGCTTTACCTCAAAAACTTTTCAGAGAAAGTGATCGAAGGTTGGTTTGCCCATGAGCTGGGGCACGTAATGGATTATCGTGAACGGTCAAATTGGGATATGGTTAAGTTTGGAACTCAGTACGTTTTTTCAGAGAGTTTCATGAAAGAAGCTGAGCAATCTGCTGATCATTTCGCTGTTGAAAGTGGTTGTGGACATCACCTTGTTTGCATGAAAGAATTCATTCTCGCCAACGAAAGACTTCCGGAAAGCTACAGACAAAAAATCATCGATATTTATCCTTCTCCATCTGAGATTTTGGAACTCACGAAAGCAGAGCAGGAAGACGAAAATATTGGTCAGAACCTTTAAGCCGGCTGGAGTAGGGCTCTGACCGTTATAGTTTTATCGCTTAATTCTTCTCGGTATTGCTGAAGGCAACCTGCTCATCATTTCCTGATTCAACAGAAAAGTAGAATTTGTAAAAGAAGCCACGTTGATCACATTGTTCTTTTGCCTACCGATGAGCACGACTTCATCGCCAATTTCAGCATTTGAAATATGCGTGACGTCAACCATGAAAAGGTTCATATTGATGAGTCCAACAATGGGTGCTTTCTTCCCCCGAATTAATACGTGTCCGCGGTTACTTTGCGCTCTTGGGTAGCCATTGGAATAACCGAGTGGCAAAACAGCAACTCGCATTTCATGTGTGGCCTGGTAAGCTGTTCCATAACCGATGAATTCACCTTCTTTAACGGTTCTGATGTCCATGACATCTGTCTTCCAGGTGAATACGCGTTTTAAACCGTTTTCGTATTGTTTTTCTTCTTTGGAAAGGTGGTGATAATAGATATCAGGACTCGGCCAAAAACCGTATTGCGCAACACCTACCCGCACCATTTCATAATGTGATTCGGGGTACATGAATGTAGCAGCTGATGAAGCTAAGTGTCTGAATTTTGGAAGAAGGTTTTTGGTTTTGCACTGTTTGTAGTACCACTGAAAGCGCTTGAACTGTTTGCTTACTTTAAATTCATTTGACAAACTCTCAGCTCCGCCAAAATGCGTACACAATCCTTCAAAACTGAAATGTTCTTTGTTTTTTTTGATAAAGGTGAGTGTCTTTTTAAAGCTCGCTTCAATGAGTCCGGTGCGGTTGGCGCCAGTTTCAACTTCCAGGTGAATTTTAGCTTTTTTTCCAACTTCTTTGGCAGCATTGAGAATTTTTTCGAGTCGTGTTGTGTCAAAGACATAAAACTCTATTTCATTCTCAATAGCCCAGGGTAGATCTTCATCGTACATGATGCCCATGATCATGATTGAAGAAGAAGGGGAGCAAACATTCAGAACCTCTTCAGCTTCGTGCGCTGAGGCAACGGAAAAGTGATTGACTCCACATTTTTCTGCCATCGGAATATATTGGTCAATACCGTGACCATAAGCATTGGCTTTTACCACAGCTGATAGACGTGTGTCATCATTGACCTTTTTCCTTATAAAATTGAAATTTGTTTTTAGTGCACTTTGACTCAGCTCAATTCGAGAGGAGTGTCGAACCATATAGCTTCTTTAATCTTGAGTTCGTAGAGAATCCTGAATTTTATTCCATTCATCGGCAGGGATAAAGCCTAGTGAAACACTGTTTACGCAGTGACGAGTATTCTTTTCAGTGTAACCTTCGCCAGTAAATACATGACCGAGGTGTGCCTGGCAGTTGTTGCAAATAATCTCAGTTCTGCGACCGTCAGCATCGGGTACTCTTTTGACAGCACCTTCTATTTCATCATCAAAACTGGGCCAGCCGCAATGAGCATCAAATTTATCTTTAGAGCGGTAGAGCGGTGCATTACAGCGCTTACAAATGTACACTCCGGTTTCATCGTGATCGAGGTAAATACCGGTTCCGGGATACTCTGTTCCTTTATTGATAATCACTCGTTCTTCTTCAGGAGTTAGTTCGTTGTAATTTCCTTCCTTCTTAATTTCAAAAGATGATGGATCTACATTCATACTATCTTGCTCTTTATTATCATTATTTTGGCTGCAGGCATTCATTGCGAATAGAACAAGCAAACCAATCAAACTGTATTTCTTCATTAAAATGTACATACAAGTAAAAACTGGCAAAGGTGCAATTTGTTCCATAATTTAGCCATGATTTTACAGCTAAGAATTAATTAATAGAGTGGATCACAGGAGACAAATACATTTTTTGACCAATGAGCTTAAATTCCCACCCGTTGATTTAGCTGATGCTGAGGGGATTCTTGCAATGGGAGGAGATGTTACTCCGCAGAGGGTTTTACTGGCTTATCAAAAAGGGATTTTTCCGTGGTACAGCGATGAAACACCAATTCTTTGGTGGGCTCCTGATCCTCGGTTTGTTCTCTATCCTGAGAATTACAAAACGTCTAAAAGCCTGCGCCAAACACTGCGCAAAAATCTGTTTACAGTTACATTTGATCACGCTTTTGAAGAGGTGATTGACAAGTGTCAAAATGTACCGCGTGCCGGACAGGACGGGACCTGGATCACTGATGAGCTAAAAGAAACATTCTGTGACATACATCGACTCGGTTTTTCTCATTCTGTTGAAGTTTGGCAGGATGGTGAATTAGTAGGCGGACTTTTTGGAACGAGTCTGGGACGTGCTTACTTTGGCGAAAGCATGTTTTCTCTTGTGAGTAACGCTTCAAAAGTTGGGTTTGCCACACTTGTTCCACAATTAATCAACAGAGGAATAAAGCTTATAGACTGTCAGGTTTACACTGATCATTTGAGTAGATTTGGCGCCAAAAATATTCCACGCAGCAAATACAGTGAACACCTTGAGGTTTTGCTGGATTTTGACTCCCTTCAAGGTTCGTGGAAAAACTGGAGTAAAGAGGATGAATAGAGAAGTAGCGTTAAGTACCTTAAGCATTTCAGATCCTGAAATTTCGCAGGAAGAACTTCTACCTCAGGTTCAAAAACAACTTTTCGATATCAAGAATTTTATTTTCATGAGTACAGCTGTTCCGTATTTGTTCAACGCAAAACGAAAACGACTCGTGAAAATTCAGGATGCGCTTGATGTTCTTTTTGGATCTGACCAACTGAAACAAACTGATGAAGAGCGTTTTGGCGAACTCGAAAAACCAGAGAAAAATCCGGTATTCAAAGATTCTGACAGAGCTTACACGGTTCTAAATGAAACTGAGCAGAGCACTTTTGAAACAGTCATCAGGAAATATGAAAAGCTCACTTCACAGGAAAAACTGAACTTTTCAAGAGCTCAATCAGCCGGGTACATGAACATTTTTTTGAGCAGACTCATCGAGCTGGATTGTGCTTATTTGATTCTGTTCTACCATTTTTTCGAAAATCAGTTTTCAGTTGAACAAGAAAAGCAAAAAGAGGTTAAACAAAATGATCAGGTTTTGACTCCTGAGGTTCTTGAGATAGCTAATAATCTCGGTTTCAATGAAAGAAAAATAGGTGAGAGGATTACTGATCTCGATCAATCTAACGAAGAAGTGAAAAACCTGAAAAAAGAATTTTTACGTATCCACAAGACATTAAAACTATAGGGTTAAAAATTAGTTGATTGTGATACATTTGCACAAATTTTAAGATAGATATGGCTAAGTTCCACAATATAAAAGTTGAAGAAATAAAGAAGGAAACTGCTGATACAGTTTCAGTTAAGTTTGATGTGCCCGATAACTTAATCGATGATTTTAAGTATACGAGTGGTCAATACCTCACACTTAAAATGAAAGTGAACGGTGAGGAAATAAGACGTTCATATTCGCTCTGCAGCGAATGGGATTACGACCAGGAGCACAGGATTGCAGTTAAATTGGTTGAAGGTGGTAAAATGTCAACCTTCATCAATGAAGAACTCAAAGTTGGTGATGAAATTGAAGTGAGCGAACCCGAAGGGCGTTTTGTTCCTGAAATTGACGAAAACGAAGCTCGCCAACATGTGTTTTTTGCCGGGGGAAGTGGCATCACGCCAGTACTGAGTATGCTGAAAAACATTTTACGGTCAGAGCCGAATAGCCAATGTGTGTTATTCTATGCCAATACCAACGAGTCTAAAGTTATTTTCAGAGATGAGCTCAATAAACTCATCGATGAGTATCCCGTGAAATTCCAGGTGTACCACATTTTGAGTAAGCCGAATAATCACGATGCTCATGTCAAAGATTATGGAGATTGGGCAGTAGGTAGAATCGACTACAAAAAAGCACTTCACTTGATAAGAGAATACACAAATCTCGAGTCTGAACCGGTTTTTTATCTCTGTGGTCCCAACGGATTAATGGACAGTGTTCAAACAGCTTTGGAAACAGCTCGGGTTGGATCTGACCGAGTGAAAATGGAATATTTCTCAACTCCTGAGCAAGAGCCAGAAAGTAGTGAAAAAGAAGACTCTGAAGATATGTCGCCAGTAGAATCGAAAGCGACAATTCTTTTAGATGATGAAGAGTTTGAAGTTACTGTTCCGGCCGGATCTACAATTTTAGATGCTGCTAATGATCAGGGAGTTGATGCTCCGTATTCATGTCGTGGTGCTACTTGTAGTACTTGCATGGCGAAGATTGAAAAAGGAAAAGCCGTGATGCGTATGAATTACGTATTGCTCGATGACGAAATAGAGGAGGGCTTTGTTCTCACTTGCCAGGCTCAACCGGTAACACCGGAGATCACGGTTGATTACGATGCTTAAGCTGATTTCTCAGATAACAAAAAAGCCGCTTTTTAGCGGCTTTTTTTATTTGTTATTATTTATTGAGAAGCTCTTCAACTTCCTCAATTACACTATCATAATCGGGTTCCTGTAAAATATCAGAAACGAGCTCTGAATAGTGAATGTTGTTATCTTTATCGAGAACTAGAACGGCTCTTGCCAATAGTCCTTTTAATGCGCCATCAGTCATTAATACTCCGTAGTCATCACCAAAATCTCCATAGCGGAAATCGCTGACAGCTTCAACGTTATTGATTTTAGCCGAGTCACAAAAACGTTTTTGCGCAAAAGGGAGATCTTTTGAGATGATGAGTGCTTTCACATCTTTCATTTTGGCCAGCTTTTCGTTGAATTTAGATGTTTCAACCTGGCAAACGTTTGTATCGAGACTGGGAACCGAAATTAGCACTTTCACTTTTGCATCTACATCGTACAAACTTTCCTCGTTGAGGTTTCCTTTCACGTAGTAAAAATCCTGTGCTTTTACGCCTTCGTTTGGCAATTCACCATTGAGCGGTACAGGGAATCCTTTCAAGTTTACAGTTTCCATGTTTATATCTTTGAATTTTGAACAAAGGTGAAAAAAATGTGCGTTTAATGCGCTAAGAGCTCAATTAGTTTGAAAAATAATCGAATAACGATTACAAAATATTATTTTTGACCTCAACCTAACAATTGAATATGAAGTCACTAAACGATGAAAAAATATGGCTTTCGCCTCCTCACATTGGTGAGAAGGAAAGAGCTTATGTCGAGGAAGCCTTTGATCAGAACTGGGTTGCTCCTGCCGGGCCCCATCTGAAGCGCTTCGAATCATCGATTAAACAGTACTTCAATGTTGGGGCAGTAGCGGCACTTTCAAGTGGAACGGCTGCTCTTCATTTGGCTCTTATCAATTTAGGTGTTAGTCAGGGAGACTACGTCCTCACTCAATCTCTTACATTTTCTGCCAGTGCCAACCCAATTCGCTACCTGGGAGCCGAGCCGGTCTTCATCGATAGCGAGTACGACACATGGAATTTAGATCCCGATGTTTTAGAAGAAGCTATTTTGGATCTGAAAGAAAAAGGAATTAAGCCAAAAGCAATTATCGGTGTTGATTTGTACGGTATGCCCGCTAAATGGGTAGAGATACAAAACATCGCCATGAAATATGACATTCCTCTGATTGAAGATAGCGCTGAAGCTGCCGGCTCAACTTACATGGGAAAGTATTGCGGGACTTTTGGCAGAATGGCTGTTCTCTCTTTCAACGGAAATAAAATTATCACGACCAGTGGTGGTGGAGCGTTGCTTTCTAACGACTGGCATATCATTGAGCACGCTCGTTTTTTGAGTACTCAGGCAAAGGATAATGCTGCTCATTATCAGCATTCTCATATCGGGTACAACTACCGCATG
The DNA here is from genome assembly GCF_008806325.1 of Salibacter halophilus. Classification (GTDB taxonomy): domain Bacteria; phylum Bacteroidota; class Bacteroidia; order Flavobacteriales_G; family Salibacteraceae; genus Salibacter; species Salibacter halophilus. The sequence continues at coordinate 138,420 of NZ_WACR01000005.1, read as the reverse complement.
AGTAACATTTGTGCGGGAATTGGTTGTGGCCAAATGGAAGTGCTCGATAATAGAGTTAGGCGTAGAAGAGAGATCTTTGATTTCTACTTTGATACATTTAAAGATACTGACGGAATTTCGCTTTTAGTTGAACCTTACGGGCATTACAGCAACAGGTGGCTGACAGCTATTCTGGTTGATCCTGAAAAAACAGATGGTATTACTCGCGAGCATTTGAGATTAGCGCTTGAGTCAAGGAATATTGAATCCAGACCGTTGTGGAAGCCATTGCATCTCCAGCCGGTATTTGAAAACCATTTGTTCTACGGATCTAACGTTAGTCAGAGCCTTTTTGAAAATGGGTTGTGTTTACCATCGGGTAGTGCCATGACAGATGAGCAACTCGGTAAAATAGTATCGATTATTCGGAAAGTCCTCAATAATGGAGCAGGCGAGCTCGTTCACAAAGTCAAGTAAGTTATCCCCAAATCAGTTTTACTGCCAGTAGCGTTAGCGCTATTGCAATGATTTTTTCAATGACATTATTGTAGCGGTTGTACCAGTTTCTTATCCGGCTCTGACCGAAAAGAGTGGCGACTAACGAAAACCAAATCATAGTGGCTACAGCCATGTAGATCCCATAAACAACCTGCCATGAAAATGGGGTAGATTCACTTACAACAGCCGTATAAATACTCAAAAAGAAGAGCGTAACTTTAGGATTGAAAGCGTTGACCAAAAATCCTTTTGAAAATGCCTTTTTGAACGAAATTTCACGCTTTTCACTCTGCACAGCTTCGTATTCTACGCGTTTTGCTCTAAAACCCTGGTAAGCTAAGAACAACAAGTATCCTGCAGCTAAAAATCGCATTCCGTTGTAAAGCCATTCGTATTTTGAAATCAATAATCCGAACCCGAGTACCGAATACGTTGCGTGAATGAGAATGCCTGTTCCCACGCCAATAGCTGTTTCACGTCCCGTTTTTGATCCGAACCGCAAACTCTGCCTCAACACAATGGCGAAATCAGGACCGGGACTGGCAACGGCCAATAAATGAATTCCGGCTATGGTCAATAATTCTCCCCAGTAACTCATAATAATTGTCCAATTCCAAATAGTATGCTGTAAAGAAGTGTTGTGATAGCGAGTTGCTTGAGAAGTGGATCGAGTTGTTTGGGATCTTTAATTTGGAATACCTTTTTGAGGTTGAATATCACGAGCGGACTCACTAATAAAAAGAGGTAGTTTGTCCATTCAATTCCGCCATTGAGGAAGACGTAAACGATGCTCAGGATCAAAGCTCCTGTCAATAGAAAAGTGTGGTATTTCTTTGCATTCCTGAGCCCGATATTGACTACAAGCGTATTTTTTCCTGCATTTTTATCGCTGTTGAAGTCGCGCATGTTGTTGAGGTTGAGCACGCCTGTACTCAAAAAACCAATTGCTGATGCCGGTAAAAAGACATCGAGTGGTAGTTCGTTAGCATGCAGGTAAAAAGTTCCGCAAACGCCAACTAAACCAAAAAATAGAAAGACGAATAAATCGCCCATTCCACGGTATCCGTAAGCACTTTTCCCTACTGTGTATTTGATAGCGGCCCAAATCGACAATAGTCCCAAAACCAGAAAAACAGCGGCTTTCAGCAATTCACTCGATGGAATTGCATAGAGGATGAGCGAGATTCCGCTTAGGAAAGCTAAAAGGCTGAGGATGACAACGGCCATCTTCATTGCGCTCTGACCAATAGCTCCACTTTGGACAGCGCGTTGCGGGCCAATTCGCTCTTCGTTGTCAGTTCCTTTCACACCATCTCCGTAATCGTTGGCAACGTTGCTCAGGATTTGTAAAAACAACGTGGTGAGAACCGCTAAAAGCGTCACCACATAATTCTTGAAACCGTTGGCATAGGCGAGTAGCGATCCCAAAATAATGACCGATAATGCCAGGGGCAAAGTGCGTAAACGAAAAGTTGAAATCCAGTTTTGAATTGTCGCCATGAGGTTACTGGTTACATCCAGCTCTTTTGTGAACTTTCAATTTTATAGAGGACAAAATTATAAATGTCGATGGCATCGTTGTGGCTGAGGTGTGGCATGCTTTCATCTCCGGCCGCTGTAAAGAAGACCAATGTGGAAAGACCGCGCCTTCTTTGGAAAATACTTCTCTTCAAACTCACATTTTGGAGTTTGTACATCGTGATTGAAAGATGTGAAGGAAAGATCCAGCCTTTTTTGATTTCGATGACTTCACCGTTCGTTCTAAACTGAACTGATCGCTGAAATTTATGCGCCCAAAAACCTCCCAGTAAAACAAAAAGTGGAATGGGAGCGAAATAATGCCATGTGAGTTCGCTCGCATAAAAAGAAGCGGTAACAATTATTGACGGCATCATGACTAACCAAATAAATCGCTGGAAGAAAAGTAATTTATGAGAGCCTAAACGATGAAACTTCCCCGTATAACGCTCGGGATAAAATTCCTGCAGCACATCGATGAGTTGCTTGTTTTTACAACCGGGTACGCTCACTGTTCTTTTATCTTCACGGTTTTCGTTAACACCGGCCTGTTTGACGACAAAGGTTTTAAAGCCGAGTAGTTTTCTCAACGGATTACTCGACCATTTGAAGTACTGAATTTTATTCCTGGGAACGTGAAATTCATTGCGTTTTAGCAATCCGCTTTTCAGAACCAGTCCGCGCTCGTTGAGGAAAAACTGTAGGTTGAAGTAGCGGAGTACAATCCTGATCAGTGAAAAAGCGACCGAAACAACAATGAATACAATAATGGTAAAGGGCAGGAGAAGCACCCATTGCGTTAGCCAGCCTTCAGCTTCTTCTAGATAAGGCTCAAAAGGTTCTAAAAGAAATTCTTCAAACTGCCAAATATATCCGTTTACAACAGCAAAGAGAATCAATCCTGAGCGCAAATGGTTTTCGGTAAGACCCACTTTCAGCAAGTCTTTGATGGACAATTTTAAAATGGGCTTTTCCCAGCTTTCAACTTCAGGTTGTGCTGTTGTTTCCTCTTCGCCCGGTTCTGACTGTTGTTTTTGATCTTTCTCTTTTTTCTTGAGTAAGTATTCTTGCAAGCTGCGAGCGTATGATCTATCAAGAGCCGGAATTTCGATTTCGTTATCGGCACTACCGGCTGTATCGATTTTTAATCCTACTACTTTGAATAATTGCTGTGCCAGGTTTTGAGCCGTGTGCACGGTTTGAATACGCTCGAAGGGAATCGTGGTTTTGTCTTTTCTAAAAACTCCGCGTTCAATGATAAACTTGTCTTCTACAGCGTAAAAGAAGAAATTTTTGTACTCGAAATACGAGAACGCTATGAATCCGAGAAATAGAATAATCCCGATTGCGTACAGGCTGATTCCAAGTAAAGAAGAGCCGGCACCGTATTTCAAAAAGAGAAAGGGAATGAACAGGTTTACGGCCTTTCGCAAGTTGAGCAGAAAGAGAATTGCAACGCCAATTGGCGCCTGTCTTTTCTTTGTGGAAAGGTCGATTTCACTCATAATCGGCACTGAGCTTTGTGATGTAGTCTCTCAACTTTTGTGCGCGTTCTTCCTGCAGTCCACGGATGATAATATCGCTAGAACTCCCACCTGCCGTGTACACTTTTACTGCAGCTAAATCGAATGCTCTCCCGAGCGGACCTTGACCTACCTCACAGTGCTGAATCCGGTTAAATGGAATAGAGGTCATGCTGAAAAAAATGAGTCCGCTCTTGTAGGAAATATCTTTTTCCCTGATCGAGTAGCCTTTTATTCTGAAGCCCTTGATTTCAACAAACAGAATGAAAGTTAAAAGAGCTGCCCACGGAGCTAACCAGTGCCACCACGTGAAAGAACCAAGCAGCGACCAAATGCTGAATACCAATCCGGTGATGAAAAAGAAAATCCCCCACGCGGTTAGCCGCATGTAGAGATAGTCTTTTTCTAATCCGTGAAAATCACTGTCCTCAACCTCGGGCAAGGTGGACAGTTCTATATTTTGATTCGTAAATTCCATTATGGAAATTTAGGAAATTGTTGGAAGTCTGGATCGCGTTTTTCCAAAAAGGCGTTCTTTCCTTCCTGTGCTTCGTCCATCAGGTAATACATGAGTGTTGCGTCACCGGCAAACTCCATGAGTCCGCGCTGACCGTCAAGCTCAGCATTGAGTCCGCGCTTGATCATGCGAATAGCGAGCGGAGAACGTTTCATAATGGTTTTGCACCATTTTACAGTTGTGTCTTCCAAATCTTCCAGCGGAACAACTGTATTGACCATTCCCATTTGCTCAGCTTCTTTAGCCGTGTATTGCTCACACAAGAACCATATTTCGCGTGCTTTCTTTTGTCCAACGTGACGAGCCAGGTAAGACGAACCAAAACCGGCATCAAAGCTCCCAACTTTAGGCCCTGTTTGACCAAAACGCGCATTCTCTGAGGCGATTGTCAAATCACAAACCACGTGAAGCACGTGACCACCACCAATTGCATAGCCGTTTACCATTGCGATTACAGGCTTTGGCAAACTGCGAATAACTTTGTGAATATCGAGCACATTGAGGCGGGGTACGCCATCATCACCAACATAACCACCTTTACCTTTTACATTTTGATCTCCGCCAGAGCAAAATGCTTTGTCACCGGCACCTGTGATAACCACAACGCCCACATCCTGTCTTTCACGAGTCATTTCAAGTGCTTTCAGAATTTCCATATTCGTCTCGGGTCTGAAAGCGTTGTAAACCTCTGGTCGGTTAATCGTAATTTTTGCGATTCCCTCAAACAATTCAAATTTGATATCCTCAAATTCTTTAATCGTTTCCCAGTTTCTATTCGTAGCCATATTTATGATTGTTTTAATGCTTTGAAATATTCAGCTAAAATAAGGTCATTTTGTTCACGCGGAGTTGAAATTTCAACAATCATCGCGTTTTCAGTATCTTCATGGTAGGCTTTGGTCAGAGCCGTGTTTAGCGACTTTTCGTCATCGGCAAATTCGTAATCCATCCAAAATGCTTTGGCGATCTCGCGAGCGTGGAAATTGTGATGACTCTCAAAATGTTGTTCCAGCGCTCCTGATGTTTTGGGGCCGGGGATAATCCTGAAAATATTGCCTCCGCCATTGTTTATTAAAATAATGCGCAAGTTATCAGGAACGTGGTTGTGGAAAAACGCATTGCTATCGTAAAAGAATGAAATATCTCCGGTAATGAGAGTCACCAGTTTGTTCGTTTTGAGTGCGTAGCCAAGAGCTGTTGACGTACAGCCGTCAATTCCGCTCGTGCCGCGATTGGCAAATTGCACGATCGAGTTGTTCCAGTTGAAAAGCTGCATGTAGCGGATAGGTGAGCTATTAGCGGTGTGAATGACGCTGTCATTTGGAATGAACGAATTCAATTCCCTGAAAACGGTCATATCACTCCATTCAACTTCATTTGTTACGTTTTCGTGAGCAGCGCGCTTTTCAGCATTTAACTTTTTCCATAGTTGAGCATATTCTTTTCGGTCAGATCCAAAATCTAGCTCGCTGAGTACGTTTTCAGCTTTCATCGGGATGTGGCGGGTAAGTGCTTTGTAGGTATCCAAAACGAGCCCCTGATTGGCGATGTGCCAGTGGTTCTGAATGTGAAAGGAGCGGAGCAGTTTCTTGATTTTCTTCGAGACGATTGGTCCGCCAATGGTGATAAGTAAATCGGGTTTTAGTTTGTGTAGTGTTTCTTCATCAATGGTATTGATCACGCGATCGATGCATGTCAAAATGTTTTCGCCCGATAGGTTAGAGGTAGTCTCCGTCATTACCACCGCCTGATCTGTATCAGTGAGTTCGAACAGAACGTCTTCTAATTCCGGATTGGGTTTTTGCATCCCTACAACGATGAGTCGGTTTGGTAGCTGATCCCACTCGGTTTGGAGTTGGTCGATATGCTGCGGATTCAGGCTCTGACCGGGAATAACAGTAGAAAAAGTTTTTGATTCCAGTGATTCTTCATCGGTGTCGTAGAGTGGCTCTGAAAATGGAATATTGATATGAACCGGACCCTGATTTGGAAAAATAGCTGTTTCCAGCGCCTTGTTGATCTCGTAGCTGTTTTTCCACTGTGTATCTTCGTGATCGTCTCGTTCAAAGAGAGTTGTGTTGTAAACGGTGTGGTTTTGAAGCGCATTGGGTTGCCTGATGGTTTGCCCATCAGCCTGATCGATCCATTCCTGTGGTCTATCTGCCGAAACCACAATAACGGGCAGGTTCTGATAGAAAGCTTCACTGATTGCAGGGTGGTAGTTGAGCACAGCCGATCCTGATGTGCAGGTAATGATCGTGGGCACTCCGCTTTCCTGCGTCATTCCCAGGGCAATGAAAGCAGCCACTCGTTCATCGGGAATGTTGATACAGTTGAAGTACGGATCTTTGGTAAAACCGATGATAAGTGGAGCATTGCGAGAACCGGGCGATATCACAACATCGCGGATTCCTTTTTCCTTGCAAATAGTAATGAGTTGTTGAACTGTGCGTTTATTCGAAGTCATTTTGTACGTAACAACATTATTGCTTTGCAGTTCACAACAGAACTGCTTTTAATGTTTCGGCTTTTAACTGCGTTTCTTTCCACTCGCTCTCAGGCGATGAATCGCTTGTTATACCGCCTCCAACGTACAAAGCTAAGGAGTTTTCAAAGATCTCCATGCAACGCAAATTGACAAACATCCTAAATGTGCCATCTTCGTTGATGGGGCCGAGGTAACCGGTGTAGAATTTTCGGTCGTGCTTTTCTATTTTTTGAATGTACTCTTCGGCTCGATCTTTAGGCAATCCGCAAACGGCCGGAGTTGGGTGTAATTCATTCAGCAGATCCAGCGTTTTGTCCCACTCGTTGTTTGATTTAATTCTGAATTTTGACATCAAGTGAGCAACCGGACCAGCCTCAATAGTTGCCGGACCTTCAATAGCGTACTGAAAGTTCAAATCCTGTAATAATTCTTCGATATAATCAGATACGTATTGCTGTTCTTCAGCTTCTTTTTCTTCCCACGTGTATTTTCCGCGTTCGCTTTTGGGTTGAGTACCGGCAAGCGAAACTGTTTCCAGGGAATTTTCATTTTGAGTGAGAAGCGTCTCGGGAGTTGCGCCCATCCACGTGCCAGTTGTAGGGTGATTGAAGAGGTACACAAATGCGTTTTTGTATTTATCGGTCAGAGCCTTGTAGAGCGACCACAAATGTTCAAAGCCCCCGTACTCTTCAATTTGGACGCGGGAAAAAATGAATTTTTGAAGTCCGTTCTCGCGCAGATTTAAAATAGCCTCGTGCAGCGTGGCGATGTACTCATCCTCAGATATTGAGTGAGGAGCTTCAACACTATTTCTCTCGTATTGGTCAGATCCGGAGACAGCATCCTCAAAATTATCAGGGAAAGTGCCGGCTTTGCTCGCTTCCAGCCAAACAGGGTCGTGGTGTTGCGAGTCGAACGGATAAAAGATAAAACCATTCTTTCCTTTGATCTCATTCCAGTTGAAATCCCGCTTTAATTCACTGTCCACGATATACTGAATATCGTTTGATCCCGGAAGCCTGTAAAGGACAAAAGGGATGTTTTTTTCGAGCGCTAAATGAACCGATTTTGCTTTCATAAATTCTGCCCAAACATAAGTCATTCTTTGGAATGGGGGAGTTAATGGATCGATTAGGCTTCATTGAAATAGATGGTTATTAGTAGTATTTAACGGTAAACTATTAAAATCTATCAACAGTAAAACACACTTTCTACTTTACGCACATTTCGTATTTTGGCCCACTCATAAAAACAAGTGTATGGAGTCAATTGTATCGAAAACGCCTTTAATAACGAATGATGCTATCGTTTTTGGACTGCTGATGGGATTGTTATTGCTTATCTTTTACACGGCCAGGCATCCAAAGTTTAGACGCTTTTATTCGATTATTCCATCACTGTTACTTTGTTATTTTTTGCCATCTGTGTTCAACACACTCGGGATTATATCTCCTGCATGGATTGAGTTTGAGAAGGCTCTTTCGGTTCTGACCGAAAATGGATACGATGTTGCCGGCATTACGACTTTGCACGGATTAAAAGAATTTGTCTCCAATAATGAGGTGAATGTTGAGATGCTACGTCCATTCATGCATAAGTCAAATCTGTATTTTGTCGCTTCTCGCTACCTACTTCCTGCCAGTTTGATTTTACTTACGTTGAGCATTAATCTCAAAGAGGTTTTCAAGTTGGGACCAAAGGCGCTAATCATGTTTTTTACAGCAACAATTGGTGTTTTAATTGGTGGTCCGATCGCAGTTTGGATTTTTTCTATGGTATCACCTGAAGTTGTTGGTGGTGCTGGTCCGGATGCTGTTTGGCGCGGACTCACAACTATTGCCGGTAGTTGGATTGGAGGAGGAGCTAACCAGGCCGCAATGTTCGAAATCTTTGAGCCGAGTAGCAAACTCTACTCGATTATGATTACGGTAGATGTTATTGTGGCTGAGATTTGGATGGCTTTTTTATTACTGGGAGTAGGGAAAGCTGATAGTATTGATCGGTTTTTCAAGGCTGATGCATCGGCTGTGACGAATTTGAAAAACAAGATGCAGGAATTCAGTGATAAAATTGCGCGTATTCCTTCATTTACTGATATGATAATTATTCTGGGAATAGGATTTGGGTTTACCGGATTGGCCCATATCATAGGTGATTTTATGTCGCCATTCATCGCAGAGAATTTCCCGGGATTAGCTCGCTTTAGCCTGACGAGTAAATTCTTTTGGTTGATCGTGGCAGCGACTACATTTGGTTTGATTGCTTCTTTCACTAAAATGAGAAATTATGAGGGAGCTGGAGCTTCAAAAGTTGGGAGTGTTTTCATTTATATTTTGGTTGCGACAATCGGGATGAAGATGAATATTTTGGAGATATTCAGCAATCCTTCACTTTTCCTCGTTGGGCTCACCTGGATGGCTATTCATGTACTCTTACTTTTCATTGTAGCTAAACTGATTAAAGCTCCGTATTTCTTCCTCGCAGTGGGAAGTAAAGCCAATATTGGCGGTGCCGCATCTGCTCCTGTTGTAGCTGCTGCATTTCATCCGGCATTAGCTCCGGTTGGTGTTTTACTGGCTGTTCTCGGTTATGCTTTGGGAACTTACGCTGCATGGATGTGCGGAATTCTCATGCAGGTTGCTGCTGGGTGACGTTTTTTGCTTAAATTGTGCTTTGTGTAAAAAGCTGGTAATGAAGTTTTTTTTGAGATTTTTATTGTGTTGCTTTATCTATGTTTCTTTATCGTCCTGTAGTAAAGATGACGATCAACCGGAGTATGAGTTTTCTGAAATTGAAAGTGTGGATGGTCAAAGTAGTTGGAATTTCAACTCTCAGGCAGATACTTCAGGACCCGGTTCTTCTAATACTGATAGTAACGTTACGGGTAGTGTCCTAAAACTGCTAGCTAATGGTTGTGCAAATATTGATGCAAGCACTCCACTTACAAGTTCTATATTACAGAATGGAAGCTATGGTAACCTCAGGATTGTAGTTAAGGTTAATGAGTTTAACGCATCGCCTGTTATCTCAGAACAGAACATGATAAACATTGCCTTTAGTGGATTTAATTTATCTATTAAGCCAATCGATAATTTCTCAGATAAGAATTTCGTTTTTTATTACAATACGGATAGTAATTCATTGACAGGTGGAAATGGTCCAATTGAATACACTTTTAATACAAACTCTATTGAGAATCGGGTTCATATAAATTTACAATCTGCCAGTATTGGTGATTGCACAGCTTCAGCAGAGATTGAGTTTGAAGGTGTTGAAATTTCAAATTTTTATTAATTTGAAATGTTTAACTCTCATTATCATTTAAATGACTGCTGAAAGGAAAATCGCAAGACTTTTTAATCTCAATGATGAAAACTGGATGCGGCATGCGAATCCATGGAGTGTTTGGACCAGATATTCAGTGCTTCCAGTTATTGCTTTTGCGTTTTGGAGCAGGTTATGGATTGGCTGGTGGTGTATTTTACCTGCTGTGGTTGCAATACTGTGGATGATTTTAAATCCTGTTCTTTTTTCAAAACCTAAATCAACTAAAAACTGGGCATCTAAAGCAGTTATGGGAGAGAGGGTTTACCTTAACAGAGATAATGTTGAAATACCAACTGTTCATCAATCCCCAATTTTTAAAATACTGAACACGATTTCTTTTATAGGAGTAGTGCTTTCAGTTTGGGCAATTGTCGTCTATTCAGTTTGGGGTGTTGTTCTTGGAGTAACATTGTCTTACCTGGGTAAAACATGGTATTTAGATCGTATGGTTTGGCTGTTTGAAGACATGAAGGATATCTCTCCTGAATACAAGGCCTGGGAGTATTAATACAAAAACAAAACAGCCCCAAAGCTTTAAAAACCTTGAGGCTGTTTCGTAGCAAAATGCTTTAGGGAGTCGGGATGACTGGACTTGAACCAGCGACCACACGTCCCCCAGACGTGTACTCTACCAACTGAGCTACATCCCGTTTATTAAACCCTAATTCCTAATCAAACTGTAAGATAGCTGTGGAAGTAGGGTTTGTGGGAATTTTCCGGTCGGCAAATTTATAATTTAATCTTAAACAGCAATTGGGGTAAACTCGTTAACATTGTAAAAAGCACCGCATGAAACAATTTAAAAGTATCAATCCGTTCGATGGTGAAATCCTCAATCAATATTCAGTGATATCTGGAGATGAAGCTATTAAGCGAGTGGAGTCAAATCATAGAGCTTTCACCGATTTTCAAAAGGTTTCTTACAACGAACGATCTCACAGACTGGAAAAGCTGAGTGAGCTGCTGAAAAACAACAAAGAGGAACTGGCTCTGACCATGACACAAGAAATGGGAAAACCGATTTCTCAAGCTATTGCTGAAGTTGAAAAGTGTGCATGGGTTTGCGATTACTATGCCCAAAATGGTGACGACTTTTTATCTGATGACACGATAAAAACAGATGCATCGAACAGTTTTGTAAAGCACGAACCTCTCGGGAGCATTTTGGCAATTATGCCCTGGAATTTTCCGTACTGGCAGTTTTTCAGGTTTGCGGCTCCAAACGTGATGGCCGGTAACGGACTGCTTCTCAAGCACGCTCCCAATATTCAGGGCTGTGCTGAGCATATCATCGAGCTGTTTAAAGCAGCAGGTTTTGATCCTGATTACTGTCAGAACCTACCGGTTGATGTCAGTGATGTCGAGTCAATCATAGAGCACAAAGCAGTGCAGGGTGTAACGCTTACAGGAAGCACCGGAGCGGGAAGTGCTGTGGCTTCAATTGCCGGGAAAAATATCAAGAAAACAGTTCTCGAGTTAGGAGGCAGTAATCCGTTCATCGTAATGGAAGATGCCGATCTAGATGTCGCTCTGGAAAAGGCCTGGATAGGTAGAATGCAGAATACTGGTCAAAGTTGCATAGCAGCTAAAAGATTCATTGTTCACGAAAAACACGTAGATGATTTCATCGATGGATTTCTCTCAAAACTGATGGGAACACAGGTTGAAAATCCAGAGGATAATGAAAGCTTTATTGGCCCAATGGCCCGAATTGACTTGGCCGAAGAGCTCGAAAATCAAATGAAGAAATCTGTAGAAATGGGCGCACAACTCATTCACGGTGGAAACAGAACCGATGCTCATTTCCAGCCGGCTTTGCTAGCAAACGTTAAACCCGGAATGCCGGTTTTTGACGAAGAAACATTTGGTCCGCTCGCTTCAGTCACGACTTTCAAGACGGAGCAGGAAGCGCTTGAGCTGGCTAATCGTACAGATTATGGCCTGGGAGCATCAGTAATTTCAAAAAATCCTGAGCGCCACGTGAGCTTACTCCGCGAAATTCAGGGTGGTGCTGTTTTCTTCAATGAAATAGTGAAGTCTGATCCGCGATTGCCTTTTGGCGGGACTCACAAAAGTGGCTACGGGAGAGAGTTGGCTAAAGAGGGAATCCTGGAGTTTACCAATCAAAAGGTGATTTATTTCGCTTGATTTATCAACAGTCAGAACCGCATACCGAGCCGGCTATTGGTTGTGGATCTGACCAAAAAACTGAAATCATAAAAAACGGTTATCAACAAATTAGACTTTTGTAACTCGCATTACAATTACATAATTTGCAAGCTTTTATTTTTGCAGGCAATTAAAACGATACAATTTAAACAAGATAGAAAATGAGTGAAGAAATTGAACGCGTGAAAACGCTGATTATAGGTTCTGGTCCAGCAGGTTATACAGCAGCTATTTATGCCGCTCGTGCTGATTTAGATCCGGTTATGTACACAGGGATGGAACCTGGCGGACAGTTGACAACAACAACTGAAGTTGAAAACTACCCCGGTTATCCCGATGGCGTTCAGGGTCCTGAAATGATGGAGCAATTCAAGAAACAGGCCGAGCGCTTTGATACTGATGTCCGCAATGGATGGGTTTCAAAGGTTGACTTCTCAGGACCGGTTCACAAAGTTGAAGTGGATAATGGGAAAAAGACGATTGAGGCGCACACGGTAATCATTTCTACCGGAGCGTCAGCAAAATGGCTGGGATTAGAATCTGAACAACGATTGAGAAACAGCGGTGGCGGAGTATCGGCCTGTGCCGTTTGTGACGGGTTCTTCTACAAAGGCCAGGAAGTAGCAATAGTTGGAGGTGGAGATACAGCTTGTGAAGAAGCATCTTACCTCGCTAAGCTCTGTAAAAAAGTCCACATGATTGTGAGACGCGATGAAATGAGAGCTTCTAAAATCATGCAGGAACGTGTTGAAAAGGCTGAGAATATCGAAATTCACTGGAACACTGAAACTGTTGAAGTATTAGGTGAAGAGCAGGTTGAAGGAGCAAAGTTTGTGAATAACCAAACGAATGAAGAATTTGAAATTCCGGTTACCGGTTTCTTCGTAGCAATTGGTCACAAACCCAATACAGATGTATTCAAAGACTGGATTGATATGGATGAAGTAGGCTATATCAAAGTAAAGCCGGGAACAGCAAAAACAAATGTAGATGGTGTTTTTGTTGGAGGTGATGCGGCTGATAAAGTTTATCGCCAGGCTGTTACAGCAGCAGGTACAGGTTGTATGGCAGCTCTTGATGCCGAGCGTTACCTGGCAGCTAAAGGCCTGGCTTAGAAAGTTACTGGTAATTGTATGTTAAAAAAGCCTCAATTTAAATATTGGGGCTTTTCTTTTAATACGCTATACTTGTTAAGTGAATCTAAATATTTTAAGTATTATATCGTACTTAATGCCTCTCACAATTGGGCTATTAGGTGCTGTTTCTCTCCTCAGTAACAGACACCGTGGATTCTCGCGTAATGCCATGAGCTTTGTTATTCTAGCTACTTCTTACAAAGGACTTGACGACTTAATAGGTTACCTCGGACTCAACAACTTGCAAATTGTCTCTTACTTTTTTAGCATCATTGCGCTTTTTAGTGTGGCACCACTTCTATACAAATACTTTCAGAGCCTTTTGCAAGAGAATTATGTATTCACATTGAAAGATATGAAGCACTTTATTGTGCCTTTAGTTTTGCTGGTATTAACCTTGATACTGGCCTTGACTGTGAGTAAAGCAGAGCTTCTTCATGTACTCAACAATCGGTTTGATGAGGGTCGGGATTTTTATGGGATTACGGCTCTAATATTCATTTATATCATTGGATACCCTTTGCTCATTATTCAATGGATACTGTATTTTGCGTTCATCAATAAGTTGGTTCACAGGCAAAAGAAGAAATACGGTAAATTCTATGGCTCTTATGAAAAAAGAAATGAGCAACTTATAAGAAGGGTTTTCTTCGCTCTAACTGGTGTTTTCATTATCAGTTTTTTAATGCTGTTTTTTCAAATCAGTCAGAACCTGATCATCATTCTATCCAATGTCCTTGTAGCTATATTGATAGGAGTAGCAATCAAAGCAGGACATGAACAGGTTGATATGAAGCGATACAGGATGTACAAACTCAACTCTCACGAAGAAGAAATTCAGCAGGGAGAATTGAATCAATTCGATAACTGATTAAAACCTCATTTTCCTGATAGATGCAGGACTCTTGCCGTACTGGTAATTGTACTTTGGTCTGAAACGGCCGTTCGTGTTGGATCTCAATACAAACGAATAAGAAATCATGATTGTGCCATAAGCATCCATTCTGTCTGGATTACCTCTAGTTCGACCCTGAGAAGGATAAGCAGCTTCATTTACTCCGGGCGCCTCATCGCCTCTAAATGAAAGTTCTCTCGCCTGATCAGAAGATAGATTTGCAGGATCGGGGTAAACCGTGCTAACGTCATCTAAATAATCAGTGAACATCTTGCGGTAGTTGATTTCAATTCCAATTCTGTGCCTGCGGAATCTTTGATACTTTGTTTTAAAAGTGAAAAAGCCCCCCAAACCAATAGGAATTACCGGCTCTACAGGTGAATAAGAAACGTTTTCAGTTTTGAGCGGACGCAGATCAACCCAACTTCCATTGTGCTGGGCTTGTGGATTGTGATAAGCCACTCCAATTCCCACGAATCCCATCAAGTGAAAATCTACTTTGTAACGCATTTTACCGCCAACATCATTGATGATTAACGGGTAATATTCCAATCTACCTGATGCTTCAATAATATTATTCCGAAAATGAAGGTTTCTGCTCGCTCTTGGAGATTCACTGTTCAAACTATCAGCACCTGTTACCATGAGGTAGTTTGCCTCAAACCGCATCCCGAATCGGTAGTTCAATCTTTTACGCACAAAACCACCTATGTTGTAACGAGTGTTAGGCCTAATGACATTGAAGCTATTCGTACCGGTTTGAGAGGCCAAATCACCAAAATAGTTTGCTATTCCGGCTTGACCACCAACATCCCAAACGAATTTTTGGCTAAAACCTAAAAACGGTATAAAAAACAGAATTATCGGTATGACATGTCTCATAGAGGGAATAAAAGGTAAGGCAAATATAATAATGTTTGCTGCAATTGCCGTTAATTCTTTGTAAACCTGTATTAAGCAATCTATTTGCTTGCTTTAGGTAATTGTAAAATCCCTGTTATTGAAGTGTGTTTAAGGAATGGAAACAGCTTTTGGTTACAATAGTGATTTTACCTTTGTTCACTAAAATTTATATACCGTATATACATTACGGAGTATTAGATTTCATTTGTGAAATGCGATTTGCTGTAGTAGATGTAGAAACAACAGGAGGCCATCCGGCTGCGAATTCAATTACTGAAGTTGGTATTGCAGTTGTAGAAGATGATAAGGTGATAGATCGATTTCATTCACTGGTAAATCCCAATCAGCCTATCCCATTGAATATTCAGGCTTTGACCGGAATCACACCTGAGATGGTGGCTGATGCTCCTGTTTTTGATGAAATTTCAAATGATGTACTCAGCTATTTGGAAGATAGCATTTTTGTAGCTCATAACGTCAATTTCGATTACGCTTTTATCAAGGAAGCATTTAAAGGTGTTGGGATTAAGTTTGAAGCGACTAAGCGATTGTGCACTGTTCAGTACACACGAGCTGTATTACCCGGTTTGCCCGGCTACAGTTTGTCAAAGCTTTGCAAGAAGATGAATATTCAAAATGAAAATCCACACAGGGCTTTGAGCGATGCTGAGGCTGCCGCCCAAATATTGCTTTTTGTCAAAAACCTGGATAGAAAAGATTTATTGTCTCACAGATTGAAAAGACGCTCTTCAGTTGCGAGTTTTCCAAATTACATCGATCGTGAGATTGTTGATGCATTACCAAACACACCGGGTATTTATTATTTCCACGATAAAAAAGGAAAAGTCATTTATGTTGGCAAAGCAGCTGATATTCAAAAAAGAGTAAAAAGCCATTTTACATCAACATCTACATCAAAGTTTTACCAGGATTTAAAACGTGAAGTACGCGATATTTCACATCGCGAATCAGGATCTGATGTGATTGCCGCACTCATGGAGGATCACGAAATAAGGCATCTTTGGCCGCGTTTCAACAGGGCTCAAAAGCGCAACCCTGTGTATTACGGAGTTTACGCTTATCGAGATAGATCTGATTTTTGGCGTATTGGGATCAATAAAGTGAAAAATCACTATCCGCCACTAAAGCGTTTCCACACTTTACACGCTGCTCGTTCATGGCTCCTGAAAACTGTTGAAAAGTACGAGTTAAAGGCTGAGTTCTGCGATTTGGAGTTTGCCGTTTATGGAACTGATGATATTTATCTACACAATGAGCATTTTGAAAAGATGCAACGTGAAGTGGAAAGTGATGGTCACACTCTTATCATCCCACAAAAGGGCAGGAGCAAAAGCGAAAAGGGATTCATATTTGTTGAAAAAGGGGAGTACAGGGGGATTGGTTTTATCGATTCAGATGTTTCCATCTCCAGTATTGAAGAAGTTGAGCCGCATCTTCAAAAAAGAAAATCGAGTGTTATTACCGAGCAAATAATCGAAAAAGTCCTCGGTCAGATCCCCGCTCATCAACTGATTGAACTGTCGTAGAATCGGGGGATTGTTCCGGCTCTGACCGTGAAGTTAACAAATTGAAAAGTGAGAGTGAGAAGATGATGAAAGTTGTTAATAACGCAAACTTCATCTTGCCGCAGCGCAAAAATGATTCTTTTGATTGCGTGATTCTGTCGGGTTGTTGGTAGAGAAACGAAAAGCCTGCTGTGCAGAATAGTCCAAAAGTTCCTCCCGGAATATTACCCATCGTAAACAAGAACGCTGTTATTGACAAGCTGAGAATTGTGTTTAGTATTATGCTTAATGTTCTTGTTTTGCGCCATCCCAGTGCTGTGATGAAAACTCCCGATAAAACTGTTGCACCGTAGAGCTGAAATGGATCATGAAAAAGCTTAACGAATGAACTTGTGAAAAAGACAATTCCAAAAAGTGGCAATCCTATTTTAAAGGCACTCAGCATCCTGTAAAAATCGAGGTAACGATAAAAATACCAGGCATATGGTGCTAGAAGTGCAAGAACCGGAATGGCTAAAATACCATAAATATTATGTCCGGTTAAATACCATAAAGTGATATGGATGAGTAAAATTGAAATGGGTAGTGTAAGCGTGTTTTTGATGAACAAATAGAGAATACTTGCAAGCGTTCCCAAAAGAATGAGCCAGCCGCTAAAAGAAGTGAAAACATATTCAGAACCGAGCTGTGTGAGTTGCAGTAAAGCCTGTCCATAGTAGGAAACAAGAAATAAAGCAAAAAAGCTTTGAAGGGTTTTTATTCTGAATAGCGTTCCCAAGACTCTGTTGATTTTGAATCAAAAATAGGTGTACAGCTACAAAGATCTAAAATTGATTTCAATACTTATTAACAGGTAAGTCAGTAAAACAAGCCAGAGAATCAAAGATGTTTATTTGTGAATTTATTGACCGAGTTTTAGGATTTAGATGATCACTTTTCTTCAGGCAGACTTACTCTGTGAATATTACCTATTTTTGCGGCCTCAAAACAAAGATCTATGGCATTAAAGTGCGGTATTGTAGGGTTACCAAATGTTGGTAAATCAACACTTTTTAATTGTTTGTCAAATGCGAAAGCACAGTCGGCAAACTTTCCGTTTTGTACGATTGAACCTAACGTTGGAACAATCAATGTTCCCGATGAGCGCCTGGAAAAGCTCGAGAGTTTGGTGAACCCTGAGCGTGTTGTGCCTACAACAGTTGAGATTGTGGACATTGCTGGATTGGTAAAAGGTGCATCGAAAGGTGAAGGTTTGGGAAACCAGTTTTTGGGTAACATTCGAGAAAC
This sequence comes from Salibacter halophilus, assembly GCF_008806325.1. GTDB lineage: Bacteria > Bacteroidota > Bacteroidia > Flavobacteriales_G > Salibacteraceae > Salibacter > Salibacter halophilus. The sequence goes on along the minus strand of NZ_WACR01000005.1, from coordinate 120,654 downwards.
AGATGCTGTGCTTCACGTTTTGCGTTGTTTTGAGGATGACAATATCACACACGTTGATGGATCAGTAGATCCTGTTCGCGATAAAGAAGTCATCGATGCTGAGCTTCAACTCAAGGATCTCGAAACAGTTGAAACGAGATTGGATAAAGTGAAGAAAAAAGCAAAATCTGGAGATAAAGAATCTGTCAAACAAGCTGATCTTTTCGAGAAATTGATCAATCTGCTCGAAGAAGGGAAAAGTGTTCGCGTTTACGAGCCGGCTAATGATGACGAAGAAAAGATGCTCAAAGAACTCCAGCTTCTCACTTCCAAACCAATTCTTTATGTGTGCAATGTAGATGAAGCATCTGTAAAAGATGGTAATCATCATGTTGAGGCTGTTCGCGAAGCAGTTAAAGATGAAGGTGCTGAAATTATGGTTTTGGGTGCGGCTATTGAAGCAGATATCAATGAACTGGAGACATACGAAGAGCGCCAAATGTTTCTCGAAGAAATGGGACTCACTCAGCCCGGAGTGAATAAGCTCATCAAAACAGCTTACAAGTTACTGAAACTTCAAACCTATTTCACAGCAGGTGAAAAAGAGGTGAGAGCATGGACGGTAAGAATTGGTGCCAAAGCTCCTGAAGCTGCTGGTGTTATTCACACAGACTTTGAAAAAGGATTCATTAGAGCTGAAGTAATCAAATACGATGATTTTGTGGAGCTCGGTTCTGAAGCGGCATGTCGTGATAAAGGGAAACTATCAATTGAAGGAAAAGAATACGTTGTACAGGATGGTGATATTATGAACTTCCGATTCAACGTTTAATCTGCTTTGTAAGCTTTGCGGATGTAATCTACGCTTTGCTTCATCAGCTTTTTCAAAACATCACGATCGATATCATCGAGTTTGTTGATGTATAAGCAGGAAACACCTTTTTTGTGTTTACCCAAATGCTTGAGTAACTCTGAATACTGTTTAAATCCAGACATTATGTAGAGCGCAATGTTTTGTTTGCGAGGAGAAAAGCCAATTTGAAACCAGTCACCTTCTCGGCCGCTGGCATATTTATAGTGATAATCGCCAAAACCAATAATACTGTCACCCCACATAACAGGTTCGTCCTTTGTCACATCCTTCATCATTTCTAAAACCTCAAAAGCATCTTTACGCTTTTGTTCTTTTTCAACCTGCTCGATAAAATCTGATACATTTTTAGATTTATCAGGTTTGGTTTTCATGCCAGCCATGTGCGCTATTTTTTGCGGTTTTTAAAAATGATAAAACCAATTAATATCACGATCAGAGCCACAGCCAGGGTGACGTACAACGGATCTGACCAAATTTCTACCTCATTATTTCCGGTATCTACATCTACGTCAGTTGGTATTTGTGCCAGTATAAATCCTAGTATAGATTGAATCATTCTTTCTCTTTAATTTTGGTTTAAAGGTAATAATTTGAGACTGATCTTCAAGTTTAAAAAGATTTAATACTAATTGGAAAGAGCGACAACACTGGCATTGACTAAAGCAAAACCGTAGATTCGTAAATTAGTGGAATTCAAAAGATTATTTTTCAGTTATATTTGCCTTTATAATTCCTGAACTTATGGCTAAAAGGGGAAGTCCAAAAATAACAATATCTATTATTGTCTTTTTTGCAGCGATGTTAGCTGTATTGAGCCTGTTTTGGATGTACCGTTCTACCACAGAAAAGCACTTAAAAAACGAACTCAAAGCCCAATCTCTTTACGCTAAAAGTGAAATTGAAAATGTCGTAAAAAACAACATTGATGCTTTAAATAGTCTGAAGCATCGATTGGAATTTACGAATGGTGAATATTTTGAATATTGGCCTAAAGATGCCAATGATATCATTGAAAAACACAGATCTATAAAATTTGTAGAGTGGATAGACTCCAATATGATTATCAAGGGAGCATATCCTGTTGACAGTAATGCTGAAGTCATAGGTTTAGATGTGTCTAAAGTGAAATATCGTGTTGCTTCCTGGCAACAAATCAAAAAAGACTCATCTATAAATATCACACACTGGACAGAGTTAATTCAGGGAGGTAGAGCTTTTTTAATCGATGTTCCAATTTTTATTGATGATCGTTTTTACGGGACAATTACAGGTGGTTTTGATTTTGATACGTTGTTTGATGAGGTTTTTAGTGCTTATCCTGAATTTGCTATTCGTGTTAATGATAACAGGGACAGTACTTTTTATGCTATTCACGACAGTGAAATAGGAGAGATCGATAACGATTACATACAGACTTATAAAATTAAACTACCAATAAAGAGAGACATCACCTGGAAACTCAATTACTCACCTTCATCAGCAAGTTATTACGAATCAGAACAGCGTGACGGTTATTATGGATTAGTAGCCGGTTTTCTTTTGTCGATATTGTTAGCACTACTTGTTTGGCTGTTTTTGTCAGTTAGAGAAGCTGAGAAAAAAAGAGCTAAAACGAATGAAGAATTAGAACGACTCAACGATTATCTTAAGAAGACCAAGAAAGAAGTTGAACAGGCTTCAGAGTTTAAAACGGTCTTTTTATCGAATATGAGTCATGAAATTCGCACACCGCTCAATGCGATTGTAGGATTTACTGAAATTCTCAAAAAACTAAACCTGGGAAGTGAGGAAAAGAAATATCTATCGCTGATGGATTTATCTGCCCGGAATTTGATGTCGCTGGTCAACGATATTCTCGATATCGATAAGATAGAGTCTGGAAAAGCTTCTCTGCGGGAAGATATATTTGAACCTTGTAAAGAACTGAATGATCTCACGACTTTATTTGAGCACGGGTTTTCTGAAAAAGGTCTTTACATAAAGCTCGACAACGATTGTCATGAAAATATTACCGTAAAAGGAGATAGAGGAAAGTTCAATCAAATTTTCACGAATCTCATTGGAAATGCTCTCAAATTTACTGATGAAGGCGGAGTAGTGATCAAAGCCAGAACTGAAATTAATGAAGATGAATTGAAGATTCATGCTGAAGTGAATGACACGGGAGTGGGAATCCCTGAAGATAAACTCGAAGATATATTTGGCAGATTCATACAGGTTGAAAACGAGAACACCAAAAGACATAAAGGAAGCGGTCTCGGGCTCTATATCACAAGAGAAATTGTCAACCTTATGGGAGGGCAGATTAAAGCCAAAAGTAAAGAGGGAAATGGAAGCAGTTTCATTGTTGATGTCAAGTTTGAAATAGTAAAACAAAAATCAAAAGCTGATACAGAAACAATACATACGTTTGATAATTCCAGCATTCTTGTAGCAGAAGATAACCCCATTAATGTGGCGGTAATCAAAAACTTACTCAAGCATTTCAATGTAACACCAAAAGTGGTTAGCAATGGTAAAGATGCTATGGAAATGATTGAGGACGAGTATTTTGATGTGGTTTTTATGGATCTCTTTATGCCTGAGCTCGATGGAATTGATGCAGTTAGAAAATTACGAAAAGGCGGCTATAAAGGAACAATTATCGGTCTATCAGCCGATGCTAAAAAAGAGACTATTGAACAAGCTTATGAAGCCGGAGTTGACTCATACATCGTGAAACCAATTTCTTACGAACAACTCCACGAAATTCTCTCGACTTACGCTTCTTCACAAACATCAGCACTCAATTGAATTTGAGTTATTGATAGGTCACAAAAAAAGCGACATTCCTGGAGAGAAATGTCGCTTGTAATGTCTGTAGGAATAAGTGTTTACTTAATTCCCAATTTCTTTCTTAGCTTCTTTGGAATAGCATCTTTGTGGACCATAATGTCCATCGTTTTGTACTTCACATAAGCTTCAGATGCGAAAAAATAACCGTCATGCATTTCAGTGAATCCGGTTCCCCATGAGTTCTTTATGAGGTAGTATTTAGTTCCGTTTTGGTCATTTGCAACACCCGTGATGTGCATACCGTGATCATCAGTTGTTTCGTAATTATCAAATGCCTTTTGACGCATTTCCTGAGTAATTTCTTTTTCGTCACCCGGACTCATAAACTGATTCCCGATTTTCTCTGCTCCGGCATCACTGAAGTTTTCATTGTCAGATCCTTTTTTCTGAATCGCATCCTCATTTTCAGGAACAATTGCCAGCCCATCACGGAATGAGAACCCTTTTTCGCTCACATCAGCAGCCCATGCAACACCGTACCCGTTTTCGAGTGAGTTGTCCATCACGTTGATGAGGTCTTCCATCGGGACGTTGTATACTTCTCCGCCAAGCCAGTTATCAGGTACTTCGAGCACAAACTTTTCGTAAAACGGATGATGCGTATAGCTCGAGAGCTCTACATAATCATCTGGGTTGAGCCCTAATTCATCCATGTACGATTGTGGCGTATACGTTTCGCCATTGTACTCAAATTCCTCAGGGATCTGACCGAGATAACTATCCAGTGCATTGTTAAAAGCATTGTGCCATGCAGTTGAGAGTTCACCATTGGGATTTTTGATAACAGCATCAACCATGCTTTTCATCACCTTATCGAGTTCTCCGTGAATATGTTTTTCAGTACCGTAGTTGAGGCCGCTGTAAACACTTTCAGGAACCATTCCGTAATGCTTCATCACATATGTTACATCGTGGAAAGCTCCGCCTGGACCAAAATTTAGGTTGCCGTGCATTCTCACATACTTTTCGGCTTTATCACTGTAAACGTTGCGAACAACAAACATTTCAGATAAATCGTAATCCCCTTTTCCCATTCTGTCGAGTTCTGACTCAAAAAATGAGAGTGTAGAAAACGACCAGCAAGTACCTGAGCGATACTGATTTTTGATATCTGTGGCCTCAATGTCGTGTTCAATAGTGAATAAATAATTACCACCTTCTTTGTTGCGCACAGTATCCTGCGCAAACGTAGTTCCGGTTGCCAGGAGCAATGCCCCCACCAAAAAACTCTTCAATTTCATAAATAAATTCTTTTAATGTTTAACTGCACAAGTTAATTGGCGCAAGTTAATAATATGCGCGATAATCAGGACGAGAGCCGCCAGGATAGCAATAGTGTTGAAAACCGTTTCGTAATGTTTAAGGGTGATACTGGCAGCCAGTGCAGCAAAAGAGAACCACAGGAAATAGCGCATCCAGGTGAAAGGAGTTCGCCTGGCAGAGTAGAGTACCGCGACAAAACCAATTCCCAAAAACACGAAATCAAATGCATGCCAGTATTCTTCGAGCCAATGGCTCATTGGAACTCTAAACAAAATCAAAACAGGAAGCATCAGGCAGTGTAAAAGACAAACTACTGATGCCAAAATCCCAACAGAATCGCTACTTTTCAACCAGTTTCTCATTTCGATGCAAATGTACAATAAAATGAAACAGTGTTGCAAAAACGAAGTGTGAGAATTGTTACTTTCGCAAAAAATGAGAATATTACTGGTCATTTTAATCGCTTTAATGTCTTTTTCGGTCAGAGCCGAAAGCGATCATCCTATTCATATCTCCGTAGCTGAATGGCGTTACAATGCAGAGCGTAATTCGCTAGAATGCGCAATCAAACTATTCACTGATGACCTTGAATTAGCACTCACTACAAGAAATGGAGACTCACGATGGAATCTCGCAACTGATGACCAAATTCCCAATGCTGATCGTTACATTTACGACTATTTGAGTCAAACTGTTAGAGTGAATCAGGAAAACACTCAACTAACCATGAAATGGGTGGGAGCTGAATACAACATGGATGCTGTATGGTGCTATTTTGAAATATTGCAATTCAATGCTTCTGCAGCTTTTGAGTTTACCAACAGCACTTTTCTCGAAGTGTATCCAGATCAAACAAACGTCAATCATTTTTATGTTGGAGAAGAATCTTCTTCATTTGTAACAAACAAGGATGATAGGGAAAAAACGATAAAACTGATCAATGAGTAAATTTGAATTGTACCTAAAACTTGGAACCGAACATATTCTCGATATCAACGGACTCGATCACCTCATTTTCATGCTCGCCATAGCCAGCGTATTTTCCATCGCAAACTGGAAGAAACTGCTCATAATGGTAACAGCATTTACACTCGGTCATTCTTTGACGCTCGTTTTGGCTGCACTTCACGTTGTGAGCGTAAATATGGAACTCGTGGAAACATTAATTCCCATTACCATACTACTGACATCACTGGTGAACCTATGGAAAAAAGGAAGAGAACAACACACCATTGTACTTTACATACTCATGGTGCTTTTTGGACTCATTCACGGACTCGGCTTTTCCAATTACTTTGGTGAACTCGTAGCCGGAGACCAGGATTTAATCCTCGCACTCTTTTCATTTAATTTAGGGATAGAAGTGGCACAAATACTCGTAGTGCTTTCTATTCTCATCATCCATATTATCTTCGAGAAGATTTTTTCAGTAAAGCGTGAAAGCTGGATTTTATTTATGAACGGAGGCGTATTTTTTCTCGCCCTCAGTATGATAATCGGTTAGTTTATGAGAAATATATTTTACACATTGCTAGGACTTTTGGCTTTGACTTTTTCGGTCAGAACCGCAACTGCTCAATACGAAACTTACAACAATAACAAGTTCAAGCAGCTCAAAGAAGAGCTTCCAACTCCAAATGTTTACCGCACAGCTAGTGGAGCTCCGGGGCACGAGTATTACCAGCAACAAGCCGATTATGAAATTGAAGTAACACTCGATGATGAAAATCAAACGATCACCGGAAAGGAAACAATCACGTATTACAACAATTCACCTGATGATCTCAACTACCTGTGGGTTCAGCTCGATCAAAATGTGAGAGCGCGTGACTCGCAATCAAAGAAAATACGCCAGAGAAGCATGAATGAAAAGATGTCATTTGGCGGAATGAAGCGCATGATGAACGACTTTGATGGTGGTTTCAAGATTTCATCAGTGAAAACAAACCGCGGAACAAAGCTCGATCACACCATCAATTACACCATGATGCGTATCGATTTACCTGAGACACTGGAAAGCGGGCACTCTTATACTTTCCAAATCGAGTGGAATTACAACATCAACAACCGCATGGAAATTGGTGGTCGCTCTGGTTATGAATATTTTGAAAAAGACAGTAATTACCTCTACACAATTGCGCAGTTCTATCCGCGAATGGCTGTTTACAACGATGTTGAAGGCTGGCAAAACAAGCAGTTTCTCGGGCGTGGAGAATTTGCGCTACCATTCGGAGATTACGATGTGAAAATTACAGTTCCGGCTGATCACATTGTAGGATCTACCGGAGTTTTACAAAATGACCGTGACGTCCTCACATCAAAGCAACGCAATCGCTTTGAGGAAGCACGTGAGTCAGACAGTCCGGTTCTGATCGTGACAGAAGAAGAAGCGATTGAAAACGAGAAAGAGGGAACTTCCAAAACAAAAACATGGCACTTTGAAGCGGAAAATGTACGGGACTTTGCATTTGCTACTTCTCGAAAATTCATTTGGGATGCACAAGGTGTTGATATTGGCGGAAAGCGCGTTATGGCCATGAGCTATTACCCAAAAGAGGGAAACCCTTTGTGGGAGCGCTATTCGACAAAAGTTGTGGCGCACACAGTGAAAACGTATTCTAAATACACAATCGATTATCCATATCCTGTGGCTATTTCAGTAAACAGTAAAAGAATCGGGATGGAATACCCGATGATTTGCTTCAATTACGGCCGACCTGAGGAAGATGGGACATATTCAGAACGCTTAAAATACGGCATGATCTCAGTGATTGTGCACGAAGTAGGACACAACTTTTTCCCGATGATCATCAACTCTGATGAGCGTCAGTGGACCTGGATGGATGAAGGGTTGAACAGTTTTGTTCAATACCTGACTGAGCAGGAATGGGAGCGTAACTACCCGAGTAGAAGAGGTCCGGCTTACAAGATTGTGAATTACATGAAAGGTGATAAGTCTTATCAAACTCCAATTATGACCAACTCCGAGTCGATCTTCCAGTTTGGCAACAACGCTTACGGCAAGCCGGCAACGGCTCTGAATATTTTGCGTGAAACGGTTATGGGCCGTGAACTTTTCGATTATGCATTCAAGACATATGCTGAGCGATGGGCTTTTAAACACCCAACTCCGGCCGATTTTTTCAGAACCATGGAAGACGCATCTGCTGTTGACCTCGATTGGTTTTGGAGAGGATGGTTTTACACGACTGCACATGTTGATATTGCAATTAATGATGTAAAGTGGTACAAAGTTGAGACCGGTGACCCGCGAATCGACAACCCGATTGCCCGCAAAATGGATGATGCTGATGAAAAATATATCGCGAACCAGCGCAATGCAAAATCGGTTGAGAAGACAATAACAGAGAAAGATACTGCTACAGCAGACTTCTATAACCGAACTGATGAGTACGATTACACTTCATTGGATGTTGAGCGATTTAAAGAATACACAGCCTCGCTGAATGAAGAGGAAAAAGCGATGTTGGATACTAATATGAACTTCTATGAAATGGAGTTTGAGCTCGTTGGTGAATTGCCGATGCCAATCGTTGCTGAATTCTCATTCCTGGATGGATCAAAAGAAAAGATTCATATTCCGGCAGAGATTTGGAGAATGGGTGATGAGAAAGTGAGCAAGGTATTTTGGTTTGAAAAAAAGCTCGTAGGTGTAGAGGTTGATCCAAACCTGGAAACAGCAGATGTTGACCGAAATAACAATTACTGGCCGGCCCGTAATATTCCATCGCGTTTTGAGTTGTTCAAAAAACAACAGCGAGGTTCACCTAAAAACCGCATGCAGCGTTTTCAAGAAGCAGAAGAACGATAGGACCGAAATATTTTACGGTCCGTAGAACGGCAGGATCGGAAAAACATTTCGATCCGTTCATAGCCTTTCCAAATTGTAGATGTTAATATTATTGAATTTCAATTTGTAGGAATGCGATGCATCGCATTCCTACAAATTGAAATTTTGGATATCAAACCACCTCCATCTCACTGTATCCCTGTCCAGTAGGCGAAAGCTTAATCTGTGTTTGAATGCGTTCCTTGAGCGCATCAACGTGTGAAATTATACCGATAGTTCTATTGTCGTTAGCTTGAAGTCGTTCCAGTACATCGAGGGTTTGATCGAGAGTTTGTGGATCCAGCGTTCCAAAACCTTCATCGATGAACATACTCTCAATCGTGATGTTTTTCGAGGCCAGGTCTGACAGGGCAAGAGCCAAAGCCAAACTGATAAGAAATGTTTCGCCTCCACTCAACGTTTTAATACTCCGCTGCAAATCGCCCATGTCGCGGTCGATTACACTGAGGTCGCCATCTTCATTTTCCCCAGAATTGAGTAAGTATCTTTCGGTTAGAGCCTGGAGCCTTTTATTCGCCAGCGTGATCAATTGCTCCAGCGTGAGTTGCTGAGCGAACTGACTAAAATTGCTCCCTTTCGCATCACCGATTTGTTTGCTGAGTAGTACCCATTTCTTTCCGCTTCCTTCAATTTCTTCTTTTTCTCGCTGCTTTTCAGCAATCACTTTTCTGATATCCTTTTGCTGTTCAATTGTAGCAAACAACTTCTTTATATCAGTCTCAAGGTTCTGAACAGCTTCTTCCTGTTCAACTTTCAACTCCTGTAGCTCTTCCTCAGTTTGTGAAACGTCTCGATCTTCAGATTTTTTTAGGAGTTCAGAAAAATGATTGAGGTCGTTTTCGGCTTTTTCGATTCCCTTTTTCAGTTTGTTTTCAATTTCAGATAGTCTTTGTTCTTCATTGTGTGGGAGCAAATAAGAGAGGGCCTCATCGATTCCGTCATAGTCCAAATCCTGAAGTTGAGGTTTTAGCTGTTTTTCAAGTTTTTCAACCTTGCTTTTGTTCTCTTCAATGCTTTTTGAAGTCTGTTTGTTTTCGTGTTCTAGCTTATTCTTCTCATCGCGTGTTTCATTCCAGTTGTTCTCTAGCTTTTCAATGAGCACGCTCAGTTCTTCTTCATCACCACTGTACAACTGCTTGAGCTTTTCAGATAACTCGACTCCTTTTTGTTTGATTTTCAGTAAATCTTCCACAATTGGTAGAGCCGCTTTTGCACTTTGTTTTTCGCGTTCAGCCTTGTCTAGTTTTTCGTTGATATCGATGACTTCATCTACAACTTTGATGATTTCAGTAGCATTTTGTGACTTCACTTTCTCGGGAAGCCCATCGAGCAACACTTTTTGTCTTTTGAGTGATTCTTTCAGTTTTTCTTTTTTGGCCGAGAGCTCACGGTTTTCTCGTTTTAGCTCATTTTCATCATTTTCTTTTTTCGCTTTGAGTTTGCTCAATGATTCTCGTTCGGCATCTAAAGCCGATTGCTTTTTCTTCAATTGCTCATCATCCACGTTTTCGTTCGGCACATCATGCGCCCACGGGTGATGGTCAGATCCACAGAGCGGACAAGGTTCACCATTTTTCAATTCATTACGTAAATCCTCCAGGCTGGCTTTTACTTTCTTCAATTCAATCTGAGAGCGCAGAGCATTTAACTCGGCATCTACTTTATCGAAAATAGCTTGTTGCTTTTCTATTTTGTTAGGAGCTTGCTCGAGTTCAGCCTTGATTTTTTGTACAGACTTCTCTTTTTCTGAGATTTCTTCTATTAAAGTCTTAGTCTCCTTTTCTAAACTCACCAATTCTCGTGCATTTCCCGAGAGTTCATTCAACTGTTTAGCAGAAAAATCTTCTAAAGCGTATTCTCGTTTTTTCTGGCTGAATTTTTCGATAGAAGAATCTGCATCTTCTTTGATCTTGTGAAGTTCATTGAGTACCTCTTTAGGATTATTGACATTGCTCTTAACCCTGGAAGAAACCTCTAAATTCACGAGCTGACTTTTAGTACGATCAAAGTTTTCGAGTAAGTCAGCCTTTTTAGTATTTAAATCTCTGTACTGCTGGTAAAAAGCAGATAATTCATCGATTGCTGTCGCTTGGGTGACAGGTTTTTGAGTGATAGATCCAATTCGATCGATTAAATCGTTTTGTTGGGTTGTAAGGTTCTCTAATCTAGCCTGTAATTTTTCAACTCTCTCTTTGTCCTCAGCGATTTGACCATTAATTCGTTTCCATTCCCAAAGCGGTTCAGAAAGTGGTTTTAAAGGCTTGTGTTTTTGCAGCTTTAATCCTTCACTTTTCCAAAAGTTATCGAGATCAGCATTGAGTTTTTTGATCGATTGCTGAGCTTTTCCAATGTCTTGTTTTATCGTGCTAATCTCCTTTTTCAAATTGAGCTGTTGCACTGTTTTATCGTGCGCTTCTCTCTTGTTTTTCAATCTTTTTGAGAGGTCGTTGTAAGCAGTCTCATGTTCTTTGAGCTCTTCATCGGGAATCATTTTTTCCTTCCAGTCGGAGATAGCGTTTTCAACCTTTTCGGTTCTGATTGTAATTTCCTTTCCTTTTTGGAAAGCCATTTTTCCGAGCTCGCGATAAATGAATGTTCCGGTAATTTTCTCGAGCAGATTGGCACGTTCCTTTGGCCCGCTTTTGAGGAATTGTGCAAAATCGCCCTGTGCGAGTAGGATGGAGCGAACAAACTGGTCGTATTCCAACCCGATGAGTGCTCCGTTTTTAGCCGGAACTTCGCTCTTCTTTTGAACGATTGAAGTTCCGTTTTCATCGAACAGACTCATATCGTAATCGCTCAACGTGTCGTTACGCGTGGTTCTGATCGACCACTCACTTGTGAAAACACCTTCTTTGCATTCGTATGTAACTGAGGCTCTTGCTTCTCGAGTGTTGCGCGTGAGAATGGCACCGCTTTCACCGATTGTCTTTTTTGAGACGGTTTTCATTCTGGGCGTTTGGTTGTAAAGTGCCAAACAGATGACATCGAGCAGTGTGGTTTTCCCACTTCCGGTAGGGCCGGTAATAGCAAACAGACCAGCATTTTTGAGCGGTTCGCGGTCGAAATTTATGGTGTGCTCTCCTTTGAGCGAATTGATATTTTTAAACGTTACTTCCCTGATCTTCATTGGTTCTCGTTTTGGTGGTATTCCTGCAAAATATCTTCAAATGCCTCGTTCATGAGATTTCCGGTTTCCTCATCCACTTGTGATTTTTCAATCCATTTTGAAAATACCTCTCTCGGTTTTAACTCCTCGATTTTTTGATTTTGAAACAGACTTGAAGAAGTGATCGATTCACCCGTAATCGTGATGAAATATTTGAGGATTTCAGCATTGTTATCAGCTTCATTGAATTGTTCTACAAGCGTTTCAAACTCCATTATCTCAGCCGGATTACGATGTTCTTCAACCAGTTCAATCTCAATGAAAGCGGGCAATTGGTCAGATCCCGAAAAGCCTGATAGTTCATTCCTGATCTCGGTCAAATTTCCCTTCACTCTTTTCAGCTCTCGCCATGAAGGAACGGGAACTGAAACAGGATTTGGCTTCTCCTGATTTAGATCGATTAAGATAACGCGTTTATCGTGATTTTTTTCGTCAAATGAGAGCGGAATTGGCGAACCGGAGTAGAGGATATGTTCAGATCCTGCTCGTTGCGGCTTGTGTATGTGTCCGAGAGCGATGTATTCAAATGATTTTGGAAATTGATTGCTCTCAAATCCTGCTAAATTCCCAACCTGAATTTCGCGTTCGCTTGAAGAAGTCGAAGCTCCATGAGCAAAAAGGTGTCCCATCGCTAATGGAGTTGCTGATGGATAATGAGTTTGAATCAACTCAGCCGATTCATTGAAAATCTCGCGTATTCCGTCAGTGATGGCTTCCTGTCGTTCTTCGTAAGATTGGCCGGGCGCCAGCTTTCGCAATTCATTATCGCGGATAAACGGAATGGCGGCTACGACAGCTTTCGGCTCTGACCGTGACCCGAGTGGAATAATGAGTTCTTCCCGGTTGGCCGGTAGTTCGCCAATCACTGTAATGTTTAGAGCCATGAGCAGTTCGCGCGGAGCGTTTAACATAGCAGGCGAGTCGTGGTTCCCGCCAGTTAAAACGATTTGAATGTCGAGTTTTGAGAGTTTGTGTAGAGCTGAGTAGTAGAGTTGACGCGCTTCAGCCGATGGATTGGCGAGATCAAAAACATCCCCCGAAACGAGCAATACATCAACCTGTTGGTCTTTGATCGTTTGACATAACCAATCGATAAAAAGCGAAAAGTCTTCGTGTAGCTCTTTTTGGTAGAGTCGCTTCCCGATGTGCCAGTCTGCAGTGTGTAGAATTTTCATGTTACTCGATTTACGAATACGAAGGTAAACACGAGTAACGTAATGTATTTACGGAGCAGAGGAAATACTAAAACAGATTACATTTTATAAATCAGACCAACTCCTATGAAATCCCAAATGTTTGAGTTGAGCTCAGGTACTGACCCCATATCAAAATAAACTCTTTGATAGCCAGACTCAGCAAAGACAGAAAACTGTTTATTTAATTGATATTGAAGGCCAACTCTCGGGTTTAGGGCAAAATTCCATATTTGTTCTCCACTTTGATCGCCTCTTAAGTATTCACCAGGGGTGAAAAAGTTGAAAGAAAAACCGAGGTATCCTTTTAGCTTGTTTTTGTTGAGGTAGTATTCTCCACCAACTCCGTAAATGAGCGTGTTGGGTTTTTGAATGACTTCTCTGGTAAGCCTGTCAAAAGGTCTGCGTATGGAGAAATCAACACCCAATGAAACACGATCTTTGAAGTTGTACCGTACATTTGTAAAAGCGCTGAAGCTGCTAGTTGTGCGGTCATTTGATAAGCCTACTTGTCCTTTGAAGTTAATTTGAGAAAATGCATCTGAAGGCAAGATGAAGAAAGAGGCAAAAAGAATAATCCAACTGAAAATAGATTTAAACATAGGTTTCTAGCTTAATCAATTTATTATCGAATATATAGAAAGTTGTTGGAAAAAGCTAATTTTCAGTGTTTTTACTCAATTTCCAATCCACACGTCTCGCTGTCAAGTTCCGTTTCAATGGTGTAGTGCTGGAAGGGGTATTTCTTCATGATCGATTTGACTTCGTTTTTAACGCTCAGTACTTCAGATAACGAGTTGATGTTTTTAAGCTTTATGTGTGTCGTAAAAACATGATGTTCTCCATCGAGTGACCAAACGTGAGTGTGATGCAATGAATGCACGTTTTCAACACTTTTTATCGAATTAGTAACTTCTTCAAGGTTGACATCATCCGGTGAGCCTTGCAGGAAAATAGTCATCGTTTCTTTGAGTCGTTTCACAACGCCCCACAAGATTACAGCAGCTATGAGTAGTGACAGTGCCGGATCTAATATCGGGATGTATTTGAATTTCAAAATAATCGCAACAACTAATACCGCTACCCAGCCGAGCACATCTTCCAGTAAGTGCCAGGAAACTACTTTTTCATTCAGTGATTTACCTGTACTCACTTTCCAGGCTGCATATCCGTTTACCAAAACACCCAGAATTGCAAAAGCGATCATTCCGTCAGCATTTGGCTTTACAGGTTGCATGATTCGGTTTACTGCTTCGTAGATCACAAATCCAGATCCTGCTATGAGTACAACCGAGTTGATGAGAGCACCCAGTAAAGAAAGCCTCGAATAGCCAAACGTAAAGTTCTTCGAGGCTTTCTTTTTTGATTTTTTATCGAGGTACCACGCCAATCCTAACGATAAGCTATCACCCAGGTCGTGAACGGCATCGCTCAGTATAGCAACGCTGTTGACGAAAACACCGCCCACAAACTCAATGATCGTAAAGAACAAGTTGAGCAGGAAGGCCGTCCTCAGGTTCTGACCGTTATGATGATGATGATGATGTGCCATTAATGACTGTGACCACTTTCGTTTTTCTTCATTTCGCTAATCAGGTAGTAGGCATTTTGGTGAACAAAGTTAGCCTGAAAATCGAAATCAGACAGTGGCTTTACTTCAACCCACTTTCCCTGTTGGATTCCGCGTTTTACTTCAACCGGTTTAAAATGCCAGTCTTTTTGGTCAGATCCCGATTCAACAACCTGATAGATAAATGTTTTCCCTTCTTCATCAACAAAAGCACCCTCCGGCAAAATGTATCTTTTTTCATCTGAGAGGTGAACAGTTCCATTGATGTACATTCCGGGTATGAGCGTGTCACTGTGCGATTTAATCTCAGCGTGAACGTGAATCGCTTTAGGATTTTGCTCAAATTTTTTCCCAACTGAATAAATACGTGCTTCAAACTTTCTTTCGGGCATTGAAGAGAGCGAAAATGTAATAGGCTGGTCGATTTTCACTTTGTGCGCATCTTTCTCAAAAACCATGAAATCGGCATGTACGTGGTCGTTATTGACGATCATCACCATTGGTTGTGAAGGAGTCACGTACTGACCAATTTGAATTTTAACCTTTTCAACGTATCCATCGAACGGACTCACAACGGGTACTTCTTTACGCACGTCTCCATTCCGTATTGTTGATGGCGATATTCCCAACTGTTTCAGTTGAGCTTCATATCCCGCAACTTCTCCTTTTAGCGAAAAGTATTCAGATTTAATCTGCTGGAAAGCCTTTCCCGATCCAACTTCCTCTTCGTAGAGTTTCTTTTGACGTTCGTACTCCTTTTGAGCAAATTCGAGCTGATTGTACGATTTGATGTAGTCTGTTTGCAACCTGATTAAATCGGGGTGGGAGAGAGTTGCTAACAAATCTCCTTTTTCAACTCTGTCACCTTCAATCACTGCAATCGATTGCACATTTGCGCCAATGATAGAGGTTACTTTGGCTTCGTGTTGAGGTGGCACCCGCAACATTCCATTTACCTGGATCGATTTCCCCATCAATCGCTGCGGAAGTGTGTCAATGGATATATTGAGGTTTTTAACCTGTTTTTGATTCAGAGAGATTGTATTATCAACCTTCTCGTTTTGTTTTTCCTGAGCGTTTTCTTCACGGTTAGATCCACCGCTGCTTCCGCCACAGGAAACAAGTAGCAAATTGAGTGAAATGACTAATGAGAATATATATGTCGGTTTCATAACTTCTTATTTATTGTTTGTGTAATATTCGAGTGAAAACTTATTGATCAACATCTGCTCGTAGGCACTCCATGCGCTGATCTCGAGCTGAATGGCATCGTTGATATTTTGAAGGAATGCCACATAATCAATCGCTCCCTCTTCAAAAGCGATGAGTGCTCCTTTTCTTTGTTTTTGTGCAAGTGGAAGCGCTTTTGTTTTGTAGTACTTCCACGAGTTGAGCCACTTTAAATAGCTCTCCTTTGTTTGCGAATACCTGGCGTAAAATTTGAGCTTTTGAGCATTGTAATTTTCCTGAGCAATTTGTTTCTGCAAACCAGCGCTTTGTGCTGTCCCCAGCTCAGAAAAGAAAAATAGCGGAATTTGCACTCCAAACTGGTAGATTTGAAATCCGTCCTGTCCGTTGATCTCCTGAACACCATACAATCCCTGTAATTTTGGAAGAAATTGACTTTTAGCCTGCCCCAGTTGAGCATCAGCTACTTCGATTTGTCGTTGCAGAATATCGAGCTCGCTGTGTGTATTGACAGAATCGTTTACATTGACAATCGGTGAGGCAACATCATCTAACTGTTGAATTGAAGCGGTGTAGAGCGTATCTTCGATAAACCAGCTATTCAGTTTTTGCAGTGCAATCGTATAATCGCGATAGGATTGCTCCTTTTGTAGCGCGATTTGGTGTCTGCGGTTTTGAGTAGCCAGGAAACGCAGCTCAGAGATGTCTTTAGTCTCGCGCTGTATTTCAGCAGCATTCATCAACTTAGCAAAAGCGGAGTCGAGTTGTGAAAAAACGGAGAGTTGTTTTCTCGCAGCCACAACACGCGCCCAGTCTAACTGTACATCGCGCTTGATTTGTATTTCGGTCAGATCCTGTTTAGCACGAGCAGCAGCAATTTGCTTGCGCTGTACTTTCAGTTTGGCCGGAATAGCAAATACATCGATTTGCTGTTGTTGAATAGCGAAATTGGTGCGAACTCCTTCAATTCCATTTCCGGCTTCTTCAAGTTGCCTGTACAGTTGTGTGTTCCCGAAATCATAAGCAGTTTTTTTCAATTTCTCCTGCTGCTCGACTTCCAGTGCAGCAACTTTTAGAACCGGATAGTTTTTCACAGCTTTGTCGACTGCCTGTTGTGCTGATATCGGTTGTAGCTCAGTTTGGCTCTGACCAAAACCGAACTGACTGATAAAAAGCAAGGCTAAAGCTGCTAATACATTCGTTGAATTATTCATCTTTTTACGTTTTTCTAAAAGTGCGTACAAGACAGGGAGAACGACAAGCGTGAGGAGTGTAGCCGTTAACATTCCGCCAATCACAACCGTTGCCAACGGTCGCTGGACTTCAGCTCCGGCCGATGTTGAAAAAGCCATCGGCAGAAACCCGAAAATATCGGTTGTTGCTGTGAGCATAATTGGGCGAATACGCTCTTTTGTTCCCAGCATAATACGCTTTTTGATATCATTTACGCCTTCATCTTTTAACTCGTTGAATCGATTGATGAGAACGAGTCCGTTCAAAACCGCCACACCAAACAGCACGATAAAGCCCACTCCGGCCGAGATACTGAAAGGCATTCCGCGCAAATAGAGCGCGTAAACGCCTCCAATAGCAGCGAGCGGAATGGCAATATAAATCATCAGCGATTGCTTAAACGATTTTAGCGCGAAGTAGAGGAGGATGAAAATCAGGAATAAGGCAATGGGCACCACTATGCTGAGTCTGCCTTTAGCTCGTTCCAGGTTTTCGAACTCACCACCGTAGTTAATGTAGTAGCCGGGCGGTAAGTCGAGATCTGCATCGAGTTTTTCCTGGATATTGGTAACAACAGTTTCCACATCACTTCCCCGTGTATTGACACCCACATAAGTCCTGCGATAAGTATCATCTCGCGATATTTGCATCGGCCCCGGTTGGTATTCGATGTTTGCTACTTCTTCCATCGGAACCTGATGGCCGTTGGGCAAGTCGATGAGTAATTGCCTTACATCTTCAATGCTGTTTCGCTGTTCTTCGCTTAGTCTCAGTACAAGGTTGAATCGCTTTTCACCTTCAAAAATGACTCCCGCCTTTCCGCCTGCAAATGCAGTACTCACGTATTCATTGATTCGCGCAATGTTGAGTCCGTACTGAGCGATTTTATCTCTGTTGAAATCGACTGTTATTTGCGGTAATCCTGAGATTCGCTCCGTATTTACGTCACCAACACCATCAATATTCGTGATGAGTTGACCAATTTCTTCAGCTTTATTTGATAAAACGGTTAGATCCTCACCGTACAGCTTAATTGCGATATCCTCGCGAACTCCGGTGAGCAGTTCATTGAATCGCAGCTCAACGGGCTGACTAAAAACCAGTTTGAATCCGGCCAGCTCTTCGTTGAGTTTATGGCGGATTTTTTCAATTAGCTCTTCTTTTGAATCGGCAGCTGTCCATTTATCGAGATCTTTTTCCAGTATGATCGCCATATCGGCTATATCCATCGGCATGGGATCAGTTGGAATATCAGCGACACCAATCCTGGATACAGCTGTTTTGATCTCGTTTGGAAAGTTTTCTAGCAAGATGTTTTCGATCTTGATGGAAAGGTCAATCGATTCGTCAACCGTACTTCCGGGTCTGATCAAAACCTGCATGGCCAAATCTCCTTCATCTAATTGGGGAATGAATTCTCCCCCCATGCGACTAAAAGTGAAGGTTGTAATTCCCAAAATGCCTACAGCCAAAATAATGATAGCTGCTTTGAACCTCAGTGCTAATTTGATAACCGGCTCGTAAGCTCTGTGGAAAAAAGCCATGATGCGGTTACTCAGGTTTTCGAGTTTGCGCTCAAACCTCGCGAACCAGTGGTTCTGATTGTTCATCGGTTTCATGAAAAGTGCACTCATCATGGGAACGTAAGTGAGGCACAACACAATTGCTCCGATCATGGCAAAACCAAAGGTGAAAGCCATCGGTTTAAACATTTTTCCTTCTACACCGGTGAGGAAAAGAATAGGAGTGAACACAATGAGGATAATGAGCTGACCAAAAAAGGCTGATCCCATCATCGTACTTCCCGATTGATAAGCTAGCTCATCAGCATCTTTTCGTGTAATTGTTTTTCCGCTTTTCAATCGTTTTTGGATTTCATACACTGTACCCTCAATGATGATAACAGCACCATCTACGATAATTCCAAAGTCGATTGCTCCCAAACTCATCAGGTTTGCCCAAACGTTGAATTGCTTCATGAGTATAAAGGCAAAAAGCAGAGAGAGCGGAATTGTAGTGGCTGTGATGAGTCCGCCACGGAAACTACCCAGCAGCAAAACGAGTGCAAAAATCACGATCAGTGCCCCTTCAATAAGGTTCTGACTAACGGTACTCGTTGTGCGAGCTATCAATTCACTGCGATCGAGAAATGGTTTTATTGTCAGACCCGGAGGGAGTGATTTTTCCACCTTTTTCATACGCTCCTTCACCGCTTCAATAGCTGTGTTTGGATTTGCTCCTTTGAGCATCATCACAATACCGCCCACAGACTCGTGACCGTCACGCGTAAAAGCTCCGTAGCGAACCTGATTGCCAAAATAAACGCTGTCTGAAACATCAGCCACGGTAACCGGAATTCCCGATTCGTTTTGGACAACGATTTTTTCAATGTCCTCAATCGATTTAGCAAGCCCCTCACCGCGAATGAAGTTCGCCATTTTGTTTTTCGCGATATAAGAACCTCCTGTGTTTACGTTATTCTCCCTGAGAGCTGTAAACAACTGCGAGATGGTGACATTGTGCGCGTTGAGTTTATCTGGGTTGATGGCGACCTCGTATTGCTTGATCGATCCACCAAAAGAATTGACATCTACAACACCTTCAATCAACGTTAGTTGACGCTTGATCAACCAATCCTGAATTGTTCTCAATTGCTGGGGAGTGTAACTCGTGTCAGCATCTTCTTTTTGAGAAATGGTGTACTGGTAAATTTCTCCCAATCCAGTCGCGATTGGCCCCATGAAAGGACTACCAAATTTTTCTGGTATTTCCTTTTTGACTGTGCTGAGTTTTTCCTGCACCAGTTGACGCGGGAGATAAGTTCCCATGTCATCTTCAAAAACAATAGTCACCACTGATAGTCCAAAGCGTGAAATAGATCGTATTTCCACAACTCCGGGTAAATTTCCCATTGCAAGTTCAACCGGGTAAGTGACAAATTGCTCGATGTCCTCTGTAGAGAGGTTTTCAGATACGGTTATTACCTGGACCTGGTTGTTGGTAATATCTGGTACTGAGCCTAGTTTTACAGTGGCCATGGAGTAAATTCCGAGCCCGGCTATAGCAGCTACCAGTAGACCAACAATGAATTTATTCCTTATTGAAAAGGATATAATCCTGTTAATCATAAAATTAAAGTTTAGTTCAACGAAATATTTAGACTAATGACATTTCATCAGTCATTTCAATTCAGATAGAACTAAACCTGAGGAGGCCGAAAAAGGGAATCTAAATAACCTGATTTGAGGTTTTGAATTGGCATTATGCTGTTTGTAGCTCTGTAAGAGATCGGTTCATCAAATGTTTTCATTTCAGGAACTGAGACATCTATGAGGCAGCAATGACAATAACAAAATGGAGAGCAATCATCTACTGAGTGGGGAAGATGGTGATCGTGATTGCCAATAGGATTCATATGTGCCACGTTTTCCTCATCCTGCAAACCAATTGCATGGTCAGAACAAGGGATGAATGCAACGAGTAATAAATAAGCACTTAATATGATCGCCAATACTTTCACGATCACAAATTTAAAATATTTGATGAAACAGGTTTAGCGATCATCTTCATCAAATAAATGCGTGAATTTACGCGTGTATTTGATGATGAGGTAAATGATGACACCAACAATAGCAGCAGTGTAAATCCACGCTTCAAAAGTAGCTTTTCCGTAAATTCCGTAATCGTGTACGGCTCTGAAAACGGCAAATACGATGAAGATAGCTGCAAAACCATTTTTCTCTTTTTTGATCACCTTTTTCCATGTGAAGTCGAGATCGCTTGAACGGTAGGCTGATAGTTTTGGGACAAATGCCGGAACATCCTTTGACCAGTTGAGGTAGGCTTCTTTGAATTTTCCTCTCAGGAATTGTTCCTCAGCATACATGATTCTTTCGTAATAAACCCAGTAGAAAAGGATGAATGCCAGGACAAACCAGAGGTTTTGAGTCATTAAGGCCGGACCTAACCACATGAAAAAGTTACCAACGTAAAGCGGATGACGAACAGTTGAGTAAATACCTGAAGTATTGAGGTGATCTGCAACCTGACCTTCAGAAGTATTTCGACCTGAAGTGTTTTTTGCTGACTGACCAATCGTGATCACACGAATGAAGAAACCGATAAATGCTACTACGATACCGGTTATTTCTAGCCCGTTATAACTAAAAGGCCAATGCGAGTCGAGTCCTTTATTTGCCTGAAAGTATATTTGTATTAGTGCTACGAGCAGCACGATCAATGGGATGTAACTTCTGTTTTTAAATAGAAAATCTCCCTGTGATTTGAATTCTTCCTGTAATGCCATTGCTTATTAGATCTGTAAAAAGGCTGTAAAACTACTATGTATTTTTTCATTTGGAGTAAGAGAAAATCAAAAAACTTTTAACCTGTTCATTAGTTAGGAATTCAATCGCTGTGTTTTGTAACCTGAGTTCGATTTATAGTTTAGGATTCAAACCACATATAAATAGTGAGTTTCGACTAAAAGCAAGGAAAGTATAGCGGGCTATATTGACGAGCTTTTAGGAAGAAAATGGCTGTTTATATGTGGGGTTTCCAAAGAAGCCACTAATACTGCGTTTCTTTTGCTCAATTTAGCCCGCTAAATTTTCGCAAAAGAGCCTTGTCTAATGGCTTCTTTGAATATTTGAATCTATAAATAATAATCGAACTCAGGTTTGTAGTGTTACAGGAATCAGGCAGTTTAAAACAGGGTTTACGTTTAAAATGGTTTTTATTAATCAAACTATAACCTTTATTTATGGGAAACGCTTTTAAAATAAGTTGTGAACATATAAGTTTGTGGTGAGTTAATAATTAAACAACCAATAAAATATAAATATTATGGCATTTGAACTTCCAAAATTACCTTACGATTACAATGCATTAGAACCACATATTGATGCTCAAACAATGGAGATACACCATTCAAAGCACCATGCTGGTTACACGAAAAAACTAAATGCAGCAATCGAAGGTAGTGATTTAGCAAACAAAAGTATCGAAGACTTATTAGCAAACCATGTAGATAACACAGCCGTTCGCAACAACGGTGGCGGTTTTTGGAATCACAAATTGTTTTGGGAAGTGATGTCTCCAAACGGTGGTGGAGAACCATCAGGAGATATTGCAAACGCAATCAACGAACAATTTGGATCATTTGACAAATTCAAAGAAGAGTTTTCAAATGCAGCCGCTACGCGTTTTGGATCTGGTTGGGCATGGTTATGTGTTCACAATGGTGGTAAATTAGAAATTTGCTCAACACCAAATCAAGATAATCCACTTATGCCAAACTCTGGCTGTGATGGAGAACCCATTTTAGGTCTTGATGTGTGGGAGCACGCTTATTACCTCAAATACCAAAACAAACGTCCAGATTACATCAACGCATTCTTTAATGTGATTAACTGGGACGAAGTGAACAAACGTTATAACGACAATAAATAATTTGTCGGGTTATAAGTTTCATAGTTGATATGATAGAGCCGGTTCTTATTGAGAATCGGCTTTTTTAATGTCTTAGAAAAACGATTAATACGTGTAGAACCGAATATTCTTTTCGTTTGATAGTTTTTTGATATCAGCCGTTTTGCGTTCGTGCTTTTCTTTGATTTCTCTCACGATAATCGCCTGTATAGCATTAGGGTGTGCTATGATCACACTCTCAAAAATATTGACATCGTGTTGTGCTGTATCGCCAACTAAGAGCCAGCGTTTTTCAGGAAAGTAGCTAATAAGTCTTTCTATCGATTTTACTTTATGGTTATTGTGCAGCTTCTTTCCCTGCTTGGTGAAAAACTCAGAGAAGTGGGTAATGATAGAGTTGAGGAGGTAAACTCCTCGCGGCAGCTCATTGACATCAAAAAAGTCGATCAGGAAATCGTAAAGATTCCATTCACTGTTTGAGAGATAGACAAAAAAGTTGGGTGTGTTACCTCTGTTTTCCAGTTGCCATATTCTTTCCAGCTCACCGATGTTTGAAACAGCTCTTCGCGAGTGTGAATTGTTGACGAGCAGTGTGTATAATTTCCTCAGGTTGTAAGCAGAGTGTGAAACGAGTAATGAATCGTCAATATCACTGATTACGCCAACTCCATTATCTTTCGCGATGTAATATTCTCCATGAAATTCACGATCAGAACCGGAAAAAGTAGCCGAATAGGAGTGCCAACCTTCACGTTCGTGTTCGATTGGAATTTCGAGTTCGAAATACCCTGATTCATCGCTTTGTGTCGTGAATATTTTGGATCTGACCGAAACAGTTATTTCAGTATTTTTAAAAATAGTGGGTGCAAACCTGCGGATGTTGTTGATGATATTACGGAGTTTACTGCGTTTGCGGTCGTGCCTGCGCACAGGGTATTTTTTGAAGGCGTGACCGCAGATGAAAAGTTTTTTCTTTGATCCAAATCCTCTATGCAGTAAAATCGTATTCAATGTTGTAAGTTCGGTTTTTAATATTGGCCTATGATCTATTTGGTTGTCATCAATCCCGTTTCTGGGGATTCTAATAAAAAATCGCTCACTTATTTTTTGCAGGAGCAGGCGCAAAGTAAGGGTTTTGATTTAGAAATCTTTGAAACAACCGGGAATAACGACTACGAAAAGCTCAAAGAGCAGGTCGATTTTGTGATGCCCGATAAGCTTCTCGTGGCTGGTGGTGACGGCACATTACTGATGGCAGCTGAGGTAGTTAAGAATAAAGAAATTCCAATAGGATTGTTTCCTCTTGGCTCTGCAAACGGAATGGCTGCAGAGCTCGACTTGCCTTCAATGATGCCCAATATTCCCATTCTGGATCAACAGTCTTTTAAAAGGGCCTGGAAGATCATTGAAGATGGTCATTCTGTGAAAGTTGATATGGTTCGTATCAATGGAAAATACAGTATTCACTTGGCTGATGTGGGGTTAAATGCCGAAATCGTGAGGGGATTTGACGAGTCTGATTCTCGTGGTTTTGCAACATATGCTCATCAGTTTTTTCAAAAATACACGAGCAGGAAAGCATTTAATTATTCGGTCAGAACCAATGACGGCCGGCTCTACAGCGGAGAAGCTTACATGTTGAGTATAGCCAATGCTCGTATGTTTGGTACGGGAGCTATAATCAATCCCAGGGGAAATGTTAGTGACGGAACAGTTGAGTTGTGTGTTATTAAAAAGGCTTCAGCATTGTCGATCTTAAAATCGGCAGGTTCAATTATAACCGGAAATGTGGAGTACGATGCTGATCAGGTTGAAATTATATCCGTCAAAAAGGCGAGTATCGAATTAGAGCCTGCACAATCTTTCCAGATAGATGGCGAGTTGCAGAAACCAGTATCAAAAGTTGATGTGAGTATTTTGCCTTCAGTTGTTGAGGTCTATTGCAGCAAAGAATTTAAAGATCAGGCGTAACCGTGTTCTTTGAGAACAGACTTTCTTCCAACTTCACGTGTTATGAAGTCCTTTTCTAGTTTGAGTCCGCGAGCCGGAGAATACTCTCTACCGTAAAAGATGATTTGTAAGTGAAGCTTGTTCCAAATGTCTTTTGGAAATAATCGCTTTGCGTCTTCCTCAGTCTTTTTGACGTTTTTCCCGGTTGATAATCCCCAGCGATACATCAACCTGTGAATGTGTGTATCGACCGGAAAAGCCGGTTCACCAAAAGCCTGTGCTACAACAACCGATGCTGTTTTGTGACCAACTCCAGGAAGTTCCTCTAGTTCCTTGAGGGTTTTGGGGATCTGACCGTTATACTTCTCAACCAGAATTTGAGAGAGTTTGTGAATGTTTTTTGATTTGGCTGGTGCTAATCCGCAAGGTCGAATGATATCCTCAATTTCCTGAGGAGATAATTTCACCATATCAAAGGGATTATCAGCCCGCTTGAATAGAGCAGGAGTAGTTTGGTTTACGCGTTTATCAGTCGATTGAGCAGATAATAAAACAGCGATTAATAAAGTATATGGATTTTGGTGTTGGAGCGGAACAGGAGTCTCAGGATAGAGCTTCTCCAGTTCCTCAGCTATATATTGGGCTTTCTCTTTCTTTGTCACAAATAGTGTTTTATTGGCCTTGCATCATTTGTTGAGCTTCTTCCATAGAAATTTTCTCATATTCTGATGGAACTACAAAGTTATCATCATCTATTTTCTTTTTCTCAACTTTAACTGCAGTTAAAATCATTTCCATTCCCTGATTACTCATTTCGTAGGACAGAGGAAACCCTTTGAGCTTTTTACCGAGTTGATTTTGAGTGTTTGCTTTAATTTTATCTGTTACCCAGGCAATAGCAACATTTTCATCATGAATTATTTCTACTTTCTTACACTCGTAACCCACAATTTCTTTTGTTTCGTCAAGGTAGTTTATTTGATAATCCTGGTTGTTTTCTTCAGTGTTTACTACAATACATTTTTTGGAGCCCATGATGTCAAGTAGCTGATAAGTTTTGCCTTTTTCACCATCTACAATTGTCACCATTTCTCCAGCCATTGGAGAGGTTATCACGGTCCTTACCATTTTTCCTTTTATGTAAGAAACAGATTTTTTGGGCATCATTGACTGTACAGACTCACTCTCACCAGGAGCTTCGATTTTAAACTCGATAACACCTTCAAAAGTTTGAGAAATGGCAACTCCAGTAAAAAAAATTGCGAAAAGAGATAACACTATATTTTTCATGTCGTTTGTTTTAAACGAAGGTACTAAAATGCCATTAAATGCTTTTAGTAACTTGCTTTTTCCACAGAGCGTTTATGATAACTATTTGAGCATAATAAGCTCCAATTACTTGTCAATAAAAATGATAAGTATAGTTTTGAAGTTGGAGAAAGAAGGCCTTTAATTAAAAATTATAAGGAAAGCCAGAGGAACACATGATTAACTACAGGTTCTCGAGGAAGGTAAATCGCGACTTTTCAAAAACGCTTCGCAAGCGCGTCAATAATTATTTTAAAGAAAACGAACTCAGTAGAAATGGCAACACGAATATGGCTGTTAAGTCAGTATTTGCCCTGTCATTTTATATCGTTCCGTTTGTGGTTATGCTCACGAGCGGAATTTACGATTTGGTGTTTTTATTTTCAATGTGGGTTTTGATGGGAGTAGGAACAGCGTTCATCGGCATGTTAGTGATGCACGACTCTCTTCACGGTTCTTACTCCAAAAACTCGTGGATGAATAAACTCATGGGTTTTTCAACATTTATTATTGGTATGAGTCCGCTGATTTGGCATCTCCAGCACAATGTATTGCACCACTCTTTTACAAATATTGAAGAGGCAGATGAAGATATTGATCCGCGTTTTGTATTGCGTTTTTCTGAGCACCAACCATTGAGATGGTTTCATAAATACCAACACATTTATGCGATGTTTTTTTATTCACTATCAACTGTGTTTTGGGTTTATATCAAGGATTTTGTCAAGTTATTTCAGTATCGCGAAAAAGGATTGATCAATAAAGGAGCTGAATTTCAAAAGGTATTTGCAACGATTATCATTAAAAAGTTGCTGTATTTGGCCCTGATCATTGGGTTACCTGTTTATTTTTTACCGGTTTCGGTCGGAACCATCATCTTGATGTACCTGGCTATGCACGTGACCACCGGAACGATTTTGAGTCTTATTTTCCAGCCTGCTCATGTTACTCCTGAAGCTGAATTTTACGATTTACCCGAAAATGAAGTAGAGGAAAACTGGTACGTGCATCAGTTGAGAACAACTTCAAATTATGCGATTAACGCACCGGTTTTTTCATGGTTTGTTGGCGGACTCAATTATCAGGTAGAGCACCATTTATTTCCCAATGTTTGTCATATTCATTATCCTGCAATCTCTAATATTGTTCAGGAAACAACCAAAGAGTTGGATTTGCCTTATTATCATCAGCCTTCATTTGCTTCAGCTGTTAAGAGCCACTTTCTTCACTTGAAGAAAATGGGGAAGGGGTGATTTTATTAGTCTTAATTTATTCTTTGATGACTCTAAAAGTGCTGCTTTTTAGGTTGTTGTGAAGTTTTATAAAATAGAGTCCATCATTCAATTGTGAAAGATTGATGCTTTCTTTTGTGACTCCATTTTTTACTTGAAGGCCTTTTGCATCATAGATCGAATACTTAAAACTCGTGTTTTGAGTATTTGAAGAGACGTAAATTCGATCCTTTGTAGGATTTGGATAAATTTCCCATGATTCTTCCTGTCGATTTTTTCCATCAACACTCAAGGCTTCGCATTCAAGATCATTGATTCTTTTCCAAATGTCATTATTGAGAATGAATGGAACTAGGGAATTATCAGGTGCTTCACCCATTCTGATCCAAACCATATTTTCAGAAGGAACTACATTGATGAATTGTCCGTTAAGTCCCATTGCAGAATACATATCATCAGGTGCATCAGGGTTTTTACTACCTTGAAAAACCTGTTTAGACTGAGGTATCATGAAAGATTCTTTGCCATTAAGCCACCACAAGTATCCGTATGATTTATTCAGGTTTTGAGTAGTGTTTACCATGGAGTTGAAGTAGTTTGAGTCAGTCATGATTTGGTTTCCGTTCCAATTTCCATTGTTTAATGCTAGTAAACCAAACCTTGCCATACTTCTTGCAGTACTTATATAAACCTTGTTGTAACCCTGATTGATAAATAGACCATCCATGCCAATAGGGTTTTTAAGTTTTTGGTTGATATAAATATTAAATCCAGTACCGGTTGCACTTTCTAATACATCTGCTAAGAGTGTGTATGGAGCATTATGGTAAGCCCATCTGGTTCCCGGTTCTGATAGATATTGTAAACAACTATCTTCTGTACAAAATGGATCTGATACATTATCATCTAATCCAGTTGTCATCGTTAGCTGATTCCAAATTGTAATCTTCTCTTCCTGTTGAGGTGTGCAACTTGTCCATCCCTGTCCCAGATGTGTTGAGGTAGTATCAGAAATTGATAAGTAACCTTCTTGTTGGGCAATACCGATCATAAATGCTGTAATCGTTTTACCTGCAGAAGCCCAATACCAGTTCGATGTGGCAGAATGTCCATTGGCATAATGTTCCAGTACGATTTTGCCATCTTTAAGTAAAATGAATGCTTTGGTGTTATTGATGTTCAAAAAAGCGTACAGACTATCGATTTCATTTTGACACCAATTTAAACTAGATGGATCAGTTGTTTCCCATTCATTTGAATTAGCTGGAGGGAAGTAAGTTTGTGCGTAAATATATTGGGAAGCCAATAATAGTGCCAATAAGACTTGTATAGTTTTAGTTTTCATCTGATTGGTAAAGTTCGTAATCAGAGCTAAAGTACTATTTTATAGTATAGCACCTGTGAAATATGGGACCTGATACGGGATGATAATAGAAATACAAACTATCACCCGAAAACCTAAAAGACGGAGGATGGTATTCTATATCTGAAATCAACTTTCCATTTCTATAAGTAAGTTCAAAAGACTTTTTAGAACCAGTAAGTGTGGGGTCAAATTTTGCAACAACTAACGAGTCATGTTCTTCCTTTTTTAGCGTAACTACCACATCATTTGTATCATGACTTAATGTGTCATTATTGTCATCATAGGAACTATAAACGTATATGCCCTCATAGTCACCTACAATTTTATCTCTGTAATCAACAGTTTCAATGGCTTTAGGTTTTTTCTCATCTTTTTGACAAGAAGTCAAATAAATCAAAAAGGATAACAAGAATACTAGATGCTTAATTTTTACTTGGTTCTGAAGATGACATTTAATTTCCATATTAATCAGTTTTTACTATGAGAATATCCTTTTCGCTTTCTGCCTCTGTATTGGTATAGCCACAAAGAGCATAACCTCCATCATTAGTTTGAATGATATCATTGAATTCTTCAAAATGAGGTCCACTGATTAACCTTACAAAGCTTTCACAGTCAGAACCAGAAAGCTTGAGGTTTTTAATGCCAGAAGATAGGTTATTCTCAGATTTACTTTCTTTCTCACACCCATATAAGCAAAAAAGAAAGCAAATTCCCAGAATCAAGAAGAATGATGGCTTAATGTCTTTTTTAGTTAATTGATTATAAACTTAACAAGTTTATTACACAATTCAAATTACCATCTAAAAATCATGATTTTTCTTGAACTTAAAATAATAGACTATCTATAATATTGAAAAGACTCTTCTTCAATATATAATGAAGAATCTATTCTACTCACTACTGTTTGAAGCTCGTGCTTTTTTGCTATGTACATATCATAACCAACTCCGGTATCAATTGATAGCTCAATAACCTGATCTTTATTATTGTTGATACTTTGCTGAATCAAATTCTGGATTGTGGTAATTCTTTTCGCTTTTTGACCATCAACTGATACGATACCATCTTTGTGAAGTTTAATGGTAGTAAAATTAGAAGCATCTATTAATGAAACAGTTGAAGAGTCTCCTTCGAGTACATAAGTTATCGTATTTACAGAATCAGCAGCCAATAGCCTTTGCATTTCTTCAATGATACTCATATCCTGATTTCTTTTAGCTTCTATTATGACATGATTAACATCTCCGTTTATGCGAGCATATGTACTGAGCTTTTCCTCGAATCTGTTGAGCTTGATAAGATTCTTATTGAAAAGTATGGTACTGTCTGATAATACTTTTATTTCAGGTTTAAGATGAGTGCTATTAGTTTTAGATGAACAAGAAAATAGACTCAATGTGAGCAGAATAAAGAAAGCTGATTTAATCATCCATTTGATAATCTTATTTATTTCTGAGCTGTTTCAACCATCATTCCACTCCCTGTCAACCTCTAAATCATGCAGCCAGTGGTGAAGTTCTTCAAAGGCTTTTTGGCGTACATCGGGCGGACTCAAAAATACATCGTGCATTGCGTTTTCAATTTCAACGCGTTTTACATTTTCTCCCAATCTCTCGCTATACTTGCGTATATCGTTCACATTCAATACAGCATCTGCTTGCTGGAGATCTTTACTCCAACCTGAAATTTTGAAAATACTGTGATCGCTGTGGATAACCAAAGCCGGCATTTCGAGATGCAAGCCGCGTCTCAATCTTTTTTGTGCTCGATAAACTGCGTAAACCCAGCCGAAATACACATTGAATCCTTCAATCGGTTTTAGGCTGGTGTCGTACTCCCATTCGCCATGATGCGCTTTGTTGATACTCTGACCATAACATTTTGAGAACTTAGCAGGCAATTGCTTGTATGGGAAAAACTTTCCGGTGTTAGTAATGGCGGGAAGCAACAAGCGCTTCATCCAGTTGGGATATGGGAAAGCGAAGAATGGGCTGTTCAGGAAAAGTGCATCAACCAGTTTCCCTTTCGGATCCTCTGCCACAAACAGCGGAGTAATGAGTCCGCCAGTGGAGTGACCGTTGAGCAGGAGGAAATTGTGCTCTGACCGAATAATTTCTACAGCTTTTCCAAGTTCCTCGTAATATTCTGTAACTGAACGTGCAAAGTTGGGGCGTTGGTGATCCATAATGGACCTGCCGTGTTTGCGCAAATCGAGTGCATAAAACGCATATCCCTCATCGTGGTAAAAATGGGCGAGGTGTTTTTGGAAATAGTAATCGGCAAAGCCGTGTACGTAGAGGACCGCTTTTTCGTGACTTGACGATGGCGTATAATGGACCAACACGGCTTTTGCGTGGCCCTCGTAATCGTCTTTTAACTCTATGTCACGGGTCGAAAAATCTTCAAATTCCATCATCTTTCAAGAAGGCGTAACAATCAAATTTACGACATTTTTAGTCGTTGGGTAACACTTCGTATTCAAAAGTTACACGATCATCGTGCCCCAGAGGATAGGCGTGATGTTTTTGCGGACCGCGAATACCTATATGAAAAACTGTTTGCGACCCAATGTGCTTTTCAGTTAATTCAATGAGCTGCACATTGTTGGTACTCCATTTTGACGGGTAAATGCGATAACTCAAATCCTGGTCTTTTGGGTCTTTTCCTGTGATGACAAATTCGAGCGTATCTCCAGGATGTAACGTGAGTCCGGTTTTGATTTTTTTCGGTTTGCCCGGTACCCAAATATTGCCCAGGTTGTCGCGCACACTTTCAATCTTAGGAAAGCCTTTTTTGTTTCCGTCTTTCCAGCTGCGGTACACCACAATGCGGTTTCTGATAAAACCGGAGATTCCCAGGATCAAGTGCTTTTGATGAGTGAGTAAGGCTCGTTGATGACTATCAGTGTCGTAGTAGCGATAAAGGGTAGAGAGATAAATGCTGAGCGTATCCCAATCGCCAAACGCCACTTCAAAATCACCCTTCCAGTTTTTTGAAATAATCGTTTTAAGATCAATGATATTGGTATTATTGATGAGCCTGTTTTCATCCTGGATAGAGATTTTTCGCTCATCATTCGCATCTTTTTCTTCCTCCAACAACCTGATGCGTTCACTCGATAAACCGCTGTTGTGGATCCAGTCCTCACCGTGCTGTTGTTCCATAATCATGGAAACAAAATCACGCAGCGTGGATTCAGTATCCAAAAGTATTTGCCTTACATCCATGGTTCAAAGTAATGCAAATTTTGGGATGTTATTCTTAACTTTTGCCCATGAAATGGCAAATTCTTCTGTTGCTCTTGTTTTTCGGTCAGATCCATGTCACCGCACAGGACGAGTGTCTTAGCGGAAACTGTGAAAACGGCTACGGCAAATTGAAATGCGAATGCGGGTACATTTTTGAAGGACAATTCAAGGATGGCGAAAAGGTGAGCGGAAAAATGATCAAAGAAAACCTCGTTTACGAGGGCGATTTCAAAAATGACATGGCCCACGGAAAGGGGAAAATCACTTTTGCCGATAGCAGTTGGTATCGAGGCGACTTTGCTTTCAGTCAACCAGATGGAGTTGGTGAGTATCACCTCGCTAGCGGAGACGTTTACAAAGGCGAAATGAAAGCCGGAAACTTTCACGGGGAGGGCGTAAGAACAAATGCCAAACAATCTGAGTATTACCGCGGGAAGTTTGTAGAAGACGAATTTGTAAGTGGCGTTCACTTCTTACAGAATCAGCTCTACGAAGCCGGATCATTTCGTGACAAAGAATTACATGGATACGGCATCAGACAGAATTTAGCTGATTCAACCACACAAATTGGAGTCTTTAAACGCGGGAAATTCAAAGACGGACAGGAATTTGAGTTTTTGTTGATTGATAAAGCAGGCCTGAATAAGAGTTTAGACTAATTATTCAATAATTGACCGAATTATGATTTTCCTTTAAGTCTTTACTGATTTCTGACATTCGATTAGAGTGATAAGCAACTGACATTATTAATGTAATTATCAAAATAATAAAAGGCTCAAATATCCAATGTTTTGCTTTTATCCATTTTCTATAGATTATCATGTTGAAGACTAACAGGATGAGAGCAGTGCAGATTATCCAATTAATATCATTACCGCCAGCCTGCATAAATCCAACTTGCTTTAGAACATCATCATGAGGCCCATCGAATTTTAAATTTGCGATATTTGCATATCGTTGATTTTGAAGGTAGATGAGAGTGATTATTGTAGCTGCATTTAAAAGAAGTGTAATTGCTTTTCTTTGAATACTGACTTTGTTCATATTGACATTATTAAATCAGGAAGTTAAGTGTGACAAGGAATATTAATCCAAGAATAATCAGTAATAAAACTATGAGATAAATCTTATTCTCCTGTTCCGATTGAATATTTATTACTTTTTCTGAAAAAGTGTTTCCCTGCGAAATATCACTAATATTAATTTTTTCTACTTCCTGTTCCTGAGCTAACTTGTATAGCAGTTTTTTTTTATATCCGTTTACTTCAAACGTGTGAAGCTTAGGCAAGCTGGAATGTTTGAATTTGTAAGGGATGTCAGCTAAACTGGTATTCGTGAAGCCATTACTTGAGTAGTTAGTTTTGTGAAACCTAATCGAAGATAAGTCAAACTGATCTTTAGCTTTTCTATAATCAAAGCGATAGTGAACCTCTTTTGAGCTTGAACGAATATGCTTTTCAAGGTTCCCCATAAATTTAATGCAAATGTTAAATCGTTAAGTCAGGAATGTGCTAATAATATTTAAAAATATGAGGCAGATTTTTTAATTTGATTAAACTTTTCTATCAATTTCTTAGCCTCATATTCACTCAATACACCGCCAATATAATACTTATTCGTTTTAGTACCAACCTTAAATTTACCTAACATAACTGTATACTGCACTAATGAATGTGAGGTATCCGATCTCCAGTCATTTAGGTCAAGAGTGATCAATTCAAGGTTTCCTAACTGTTTTGTTACACCAAGATTAAAGAGTGTCCTTTTGATAAATGATTGCTCTTTAGAAAAGTATATTTCTTCTTTCCCAAAAAAATAATAGAGAAGAAGTATGAAAACGTATATAGCCATTAAGAAAAAAGCTAAAGCAAAAATAAAGGACAATACTTGAATTATTATTGGATGATTTGAAGCTCTTGAATAAACATCTGTTATGAAATAATAAGGATATATACATTGCAGGATCATAACCAGTAAAATGAATAAGGTTCTGAGAGGAGTCCTTTTAATAGGTAGAATTAGATGAATATCCTTCATGATCTACACAATATATAACACTTCTTATCTTATTCCCAGAGCAGGCAAACACTTCACTTTATGGTAAGTGAGTGTCGCGTTGATGCATTGTTTTAATTCTTCTACAGGAAGTTCATCTTCGAGTTGAAAGATAATAGCTCGTTTGCCATCGTATTGGAAATTTTTCCCAAAAACCATTTTGAATGTTTCTACGAGTCTGGTCGTACATTGAAAGTAGAGGGCATATTGTTCAGGTGATTTTTGTTTCCAGTCCATTCGTAAGGTGCTACCATGCTTTGTCACAAAGCTGGGTTCGCCCCATTTGAGTGTTTCTTCGATCTCGTCAATATCTTCGTTTTCTGATGCTGTGTCTATAATCAGCTTTCTCAGAAATAACATTTTGTCACGAACAGAATCGGGATAGTTAGAAAAGACTGTGTCAACTTTTGGGCTAGTGGTTATAGAAAGAGCTTTCATTTACTCAGCTTCCGTTTCACCTTTTTGTTCTTGCTGTGCCTGCTGTTGAGCTTGTTGTTGGCGTTGTTGTATTTGTTGCACTACGTAGTTCTGGTAAGATCTGTGTTGATCGGTTCCAAAAAAGTAGAGCAAGCCTTTCATCGGATCTACACGCTTGTAGCCTTTTATGATGTGTAATCTGTTGAAGTTCTTGTCTAAGACGACAAAAGAAGGGTAGGAGAGTTGGTTGTTGAGCAATGAAGCGGCAAACATATGCGTACTCCGCTTTCCGTTCGGCTTTGGGTTCACGAAAGTGTATCCGTCAAAAATGACAGTATCTTTTCGTTCGGCATCGAACTTAACTGCGTAAAAGTTTTCGTTCATCGCTTTGATGATCTCAGGATCTTTAAAAGTGGTTTGATCCATTTTTTTACACCATCCGCACCAATCGGTGTAGAGGTCGATGAAGATCTTTTTGGGCTCTTCCTCCATCTTTTTAGAGGCTTCCTCCCAGGTTAGCCAGTTTATTTGGCTCTGACCGAAACCGAAAACGGTAAAAAACAATAGAGTTGTGAGTGTAGTAAGTGCTTTATTCATTACAGTTTAGATTCAAATGATTCCTGATAAGCTTCCCATTTTTGGTCTTTATATGCTTCATCTACGACAAAGTGCAAAATAGGCTCTATTTGCTTTGGACGCATAAAACCCTGAACGGGTGTAATTATGTTAAAATCCTTATCCATATACACAACAGTAGGATATGCAATTCTGCCGTTT
Organism: Salibacter halophilus; assembly: GCF_008806325.1. Classification (GTDB taxonomy): domain Bacteria; phylum Bacteroidota; class Bacteroidia; order Flavobacteriales_G; family Salibacteraceae; genus Salibacter; species Salibacter halophilus. The sequence continues at coordinate 85,693 of NZ_WACR01000005.1, read as the reverse complement.
ACATTGGCAATTGCTCTGGTGAGTTGATGAGTACCATTTCTGCCGCGTTTGTTGGGATCGTAATTGGGATTTTCAAATGTCTTACCGAGGATATTTACTGGTTCAGGACCTTCAGCATTGAACTTGACAGCATAAAAGTTTTTATTGATGTAAGAAGCAATTTGCGGGTTGCTAAAAGTGCGAGCTTCCATCATTTTACATGGTCCACACCATTTGGTGTAAACATCTACAATAACTTTACGGGGCTCTTCTTTCATGGCTTTTTTGACTTCTTCAAATGACATCCAATTTACCTGTGCCATTGAAACAGAGCTCGCTAAAACGAATAGAAGTGAAAATATTTTTGCTTTCATGTGTTCATGTTTTGTTTTCAGGGTCATGTGGAACTCGTCATGTTTGATCATTCCTTGAAATGAAAATGACTCGTTTCATAACCTCAAATTTATGATTAACAACGGAGAAATAAAGGATGATTGCCTGTTAATACTTCGATTAACTCCAAATTAACAGCGCTTTTAGTGGATTCCGTTCATCCATTTTCTAAGCTGAGGCACTAACAAGACGAGTAAAATAGCAGAGGCTGCCACTACAAAAACACCCCAAATCAAATAAGTGTCTGTGTAAACAGCCAGGCTTTCCATTATGCTCATTTCCTTATCAGTATCTTCACTTGCTGTCAGCTCTCCAATGAGTCCGGCCATTTTATTGGCCAGCGCCATCGAAAGGAACCAGGCGCCCATTACAAACCCTACTGCTTTAGCCGGAGACAATTTAGTGATCATCGACAAGCCAACGGGCGAAATACTCAATTCTCCGGTTGTGTGGAAAAGGTACATGATTACCAAAAATAAAACTGGCATGAGGCCATCATCGGCAAAGAATTTGGCTCCCAGGACAAGTACTGCGAATCCCAAAGCGAGCTGACTCAATCCCAAAACAAATTTCATTGGTGTTGATGGTTCGGCTCCTTTTTTACTCATTTTTCCCCACATCCAGCTAAAAACCGGAGCGAGTAGAATAATGAAAAGAGAGTTGAAAAATTGGAAAATCGAAGCAGGTATTTCAGATCCAAAAACCACTCGGTCAACATTCCGCTCAGTGAACAATGTGATCGATCCGCCAGCCTGCTCAAAAAGTGCCCAAAACATTGCGTGAAAAACGAAAAGTACCACGACAACCAAAAGTCTTTGCCCGGCAACTTTGCTCTCCATTGCAAATGACTGCACAATGAGAACACCTAAAATCCCCAGACTCAAAAAGATCAAAATATAAGTCATGGCTTCGCTGTAGCCCAGCATAAACGCACAAATTGGCACAACAGCTATTGTCGCAATTGTAGTGAGCATTTGCTGTGTCTTGATTTTTTGAGGAAGTGTTGTTGGAGTAGGAGAAGTTTCACTTTCAGAGCCCTCGTCCTCATCATCTGCGTTGCTTATCGTGCTCGGGAGGATTCCCTTATTGCCAAAGGCGTTCTGACCAAAAATCACAAAAACGAGTAAACCCAGGAACATGCCTATTCCCGCAAGTCCGAATCCGTAATGCCAGCTTATCGTTTGACCGACATATCCACAGGTTAAAATCGATAAAAACGCCCCGATGTTTACTCCCATGTAAAAGATCGTAAACCCCCCATCTTTGCGCGAATCATTTGCTGTGTAGAATTTCCCTAAAAAGGAAGATACATTGGGTTTGAAGAGTCCGTTACCCACGATGATCAAAGCGAGCGAAAGAAAGAAGAGCATCATGTTTCCCTCGAAGAACATGCCTTCAAGAGCGAGCGAAAAGTGACCAAAGATCATGAGTATTCCGCCCAGAATAATCGCTTTTCGAAAGCCGTAGATCTTATCGGCAACAATACCTCCAATTACGGGAAACAGGTACACCATAGCGGTGTAAGAGCCGTAAATTCCCAGCGCTTTTGTATCAGCTGCAGACTGTGACAATTCAGCGAACAACACCTGCACCATGTAGAGCGTGAGCAGGGCGCGCATGCCGTAGTAGGAAAAACGTTCCCACATCTCGGCAAAAAAGAGGATGAACAGTGCTTTTGGATGTGTGTTCTTATTGGAATAAATAATGGCGGGTATCCATATTAAAACGAATACCCAGCCAAATATCATGATCCAATAAGTCAAATCCATACGATCTGATTTTTATTTGTCGTCATCTTCCTTATCAGCAACCTCAAAGCCTTCCTGCTCTTCGTGAGCTGAGCCTTTACGAGTCTCTTCAGCTCCGTGAGTGAGTTTCTTGAGTTTCTTGAGGAACATAATCAATAGAATGCCAAATCCTGCTGTGAAGACAAATATCATCAGGAAGGTTTTGAATTCTCTCTTGTTCTCGAGTTCGAATATTTGGACTTCAGCCTTGTAAGCTTTAATCGGTTCGTCAACTTCTTCTTTCTTGTCTTCGTCCTGCTCGAATTTGATAATGGCAGTCAGATCCTTTTCATCAGATTCATTGACGCGAGTCCTAATTGTTTCGATGTTTTCCTCATCGAGAACGATAAATTCGCTCAGGTTCTGACCGTCTTTGTTGACCTGAATTTGGTTTTGATTAACAATGGTCAGATCCCCGTGAAGTTCGAAGTTATGACCTTTCTCGATCATTGTGTCAGCCACAAACTGAGTGAGTTGATCTTTTTCAGCTTTCACCTCAACTTTGATCGGTTCAGCCTGAGCAGATTCTCCAATAGCTCCGGCCAGCTTGTTTCCTAGCCCGGTTGCAGCGAAGTAGAAGCCCATCATAATGGACACGTATTTTGCGGGAGCCAATTTCGTGATAAACGATAGTGCTACTGGAGAGGCAGAAAGTTCACCAAGTGTGTGGAAAAGGTAGGCGAGGATAAGGAAAATCAACATTCCCTTAGCGCCAACTTCAGTTCCGGCTTGTTGTGAAGCAATTGCCATGAAAATAAAGCCGATCCCCATGATGATCGTACCCATCGACATTTTGAGAATAGATGAGGACTCTTTGCCTTTGTGTTTCCACCAAACCCAAAAGTTTGCTACCGCGGTTCCGAATAGGATAATAAACGCAGCGTTCACAGCCTGAAATGCCGATGCCGGAATTTCATATCCGAGAACTACACGGTTGATCTTTTCTTTTGTGTAAATGTTCATGAGACCACCGGCCTGCTCAAATGCTCCCCAAAAGACAATTACGATGAGGAAGGAGATGAGTATAACCGTCATTCGGTCACGTTCAATCTGATTGATATCCTGGTAAATAACCATGATAACACCAATACCAAAACTCAATGCGATAGTCAGGATTCCGTATCCTATAACACCTTCAACAGCAATCAGGTAAACACCCAAACCGATAATAGCGAGAGTTACGTAACGAGATAGTGGATGTTCAAAGATTTGCTTGAGCATATTGCTCGGCTTTTCTTCTTCTCCGGCTTCATTGGTTTTGATAACAGATTCCGGTTTTTCACCAATTCCTTCGAGGTATTTTTGCCCTGCCATGAATACAATTTGTCCCAGTGCCATACCGATTCCGGCTAATCCAAAGCCGTAGTGCCAGCCAATTGTTTCACCGATGTAACCAACGAGAAGTGATGAAGCGAGCGCTCCTATGTTAATCCCGATGTAGAAAATAGTAAAACCTTTGTCTCTTCGCTCGTCACCCTGGCCGTAGAGTCCGCCAACCATGGTAGAGATATTTGGTTTTAATCCGCCAACACCAAGTATAATGAGGATGAGGCCCGTATAGAACGCCCACATTTGTTCAACAGCCAAAATTCCGTGACCGGCACAGAGTAGGAGTCCACCGTAGAGCACTGTTTTCTTTTGTCCGATCCACTTATCAGCGATAATACCACCCGGAATGGACATTACATAAACCAACATGGTGTACCAACCGTAAAGAGCAAGTGCATCTGCTTTTTCCCAACCTAAACCTGGGTTTTGATCAGTTGCAGAAGTATAAATGTAAAGTACCAAAATGGCACGCATCCCGTAGTAGGAGAATCTTTCCCACAACTCTGTGAAAAAGAGAATGTAAAGTCCCATTGGATGGCCAAAAAGCTCTTTGCGTTCTATCTTGTGTGCTCCTTCGTTCATTAGAATTGTTATTACCTTGGTTTGTGAATTGTTTCAAAAATGACGGGCCGAATATAGGTATTCTTAAAGATTTTCTTCTAACCAGTTCGTAAACTTGTCGTACAGGTGGTTGCGTGTATTTCCACCGTAAATGCCGTGATTGCGATCGGGGTAGACGTAGAGATCGAACTGTTTATTGGATCTGACCAGTGCGTTGATCATCTCTGCAGAGTTTTGAAAATGAACATTGTCATCGGCTGTTCCGTGAACGAGTAAATAGTTTCCTTCGAGCTCACCTGTAAAGTTGATGGGGGAGTTGTTATCGTATCCATCTTCGTTTTCCTCGGGTGTTTGCATGTATCGCTCAGTGTAAATGCTGTCGTAATATCTCCATGTTGTTACCGGAGCAACGGCAATTGCAGCGTCAAAATACTTGCTTCCTTTTGTGATGGCGAGTGAGCTCATGTAACCGCCAAAGCTCCAACCCCAAATCCCGATGCGTTCATCGTCAACAAAATCTTGTTTTTCGAGGTACTTTACGGTTTCGATGTAATCTTCAAGCTCGAGTTTACCGAGTTGCTTGTATGTCGATTTTTTGAAATCAACTCCACGTGCACCTGTTCCGCGGTTATCTACAGAGATTACGATGTAGCCTTTTTGAGCGAGCATTTGGTGCCACATGTAATTTCCGCCACCCCATTCGTCAGTAACAGTTTGTGATCCCGGACCTCCGTAAATATTGATCAGAACCGGGTATTCTTTCGTTGAATCAAAATCTATCGGTTTGATGATAGAGGCATTGAGTTCGTGCCCTTTTTCTGTTTTAAAACTGAAAAACTCTTTGTTGGATAAAGCGTACTCTTTCAGTCTGTTTTTGAGGTTCTCACTGTCTTTCAGAACCCTGATTTCATCGCCATTTGCGTTGTTGAGCGTAATGTAGTTTGGAGAGTTGGCAGTGCTGTAAGTATTGATGAAATATTTCATTCCCTCGCTAAACGAAGGAGCATTCCAACCATCCTGACTGCTTATTTTTTGTTTGCGTTTACCATTGAGTTTGATGCGGTATACATCGCGCTTCATCGGACTTTGCTCAGCAGAGCGGTAGTAGAGGTAACCGCTTTCTTCATCGATTCCATAAAAATCTGTCACTACCCAGTTTCCTTGTGTAATAGCTTTTGCCTCACCGTCTTTCAAGCTCACTTCATACAAATGATTGAAACCGCTCTTTTCAGAACTCATGATAAAAGACTTTCCGTCTTTGAGGAATGTCCAGTCGTCAGTTATTGAAATGTAAGTGTCGCTTTCCTCTTCATATATCATCTTCTCTTTACCGTCTTTTGTACTTATAGTTTTGATTTTGAGTTGATTTTGGTGTCGGTTGAGGCTCTGAATAGCAACCAGATTGGGATCTTTTGTCCACTTGACACGTGGGAAGTACTCCGTATATGGTTTATTGGTCTCAGCGATTTTCTTTGAATCACCATTTTTGAGATTGTAGAGCTTGATTTGAACATTACTGTTTCGTTCACCGGCTTTTGGATATTTGAATTTGTAATCCTCAGGATAGAGGTTACCCTGATACATTGCCATTGAGAATTCTCTCACATGTTCTTCATCGAAACGGTAATAGGCAATGTGCTTACCATCGGGCGACCAAAAGAATGCTTTGTCGAATGCGAATTCCTCTTCGTAAACCCAATCAGTTCCACCGTTGATTATTTTGTTCTTTTCACCGTCCTCAGTAGCCTGAGTTGTTTCACCTGACTCAATATCGTAAATGTATAGATCATTTTCAGCTACATATGCTATTTTATCTCCTTGTGGTGAGAATGTAGCAAACTTCTGCTTTGCATCACTGGGTAGCTTTGTGAGGTCACCGGATTCAAGGTCATATATATAGTTGTATTCTTTAGTAGAGTGGCGGTAAATTTGTTCAACTTCAGTTTTGAGTAATAATTGAGCTTCATCGTTTGAAAAGCTGTATCCACTGAAAAGAAAATCCTCTTTTTCAAGATCAGAGGTGGAGAAGAGGGTATCAACTACCTCACCATTCTTGTAAGCGTATTTTACGATGTGCAATCCATCTTTGCTTCTGTCAAGCGTAGTGTAGTGAATTCCGTCATTCATAGACTTTAAACCCCACACGTAATCTTGCCTGAACATTCCTTTTAGCCAGATGTCACTGTTTTTGATTGCTTTGTCCTGTGAAAATGCGATCGTAGATAATACTGTTGCAAGAACAGCAGTCGTTATAGCCTTTATATTCATTTCCAAAATATTTTTGCGCAATATAATAGTTTGAGTTGAAAAGCGAGTAAATTTAGCCTAACTCAAACATATTGTTGGACTAAACAATTTTTTTAAATTGTACACTATTAATGTGGAGTCCAGATAAAAACAGCTTTAGTATTGTCGTAACCTATGCTGCTATTGGTTGCGTTTACATACTTCTCTCAGACTATGTAGGTGAGTTGCTATTTCCCCAGCTACATGGCTACGGTCTTTTTCAAACGATTAAAGGCTTATTTTTTGTCATTACCACGGCATTACTACTATTGATTTTAATAAGAAATTTTACTGGTCGCATTGAGCATTCCAATAAACAATACCGCTATTTCTTTCAGAACCATCCTAACCCTATTGTGATCTACAACACGAATACGCTTGAAATTGTAAATGCAAATAGAGCTAGCTTATCATTTTTACAAGGAACCAAAGAAGAAGTGATAGGCATTGGGATTAATGAATTTCTCGATCACAAACAATATGATCGTTTCAATGAAGTGGTGAACATTGCAAGGACGAAATCGAAATACAGATCATTAGGGTGGAGGATTCACAAATTAAATGGTGAAACTGCAGAAGTCTCAATCGTTTCGCACTCGGTTACACACGATTCTGATAATGTTGAACGATTGATCATGGTTGAGGATCTGACCGAAAAAATAAGAAGTCAAAGAAAATTGCAAAAAAGCCAGGAACGTTTACAGCAGGTTCTCGATGGAATCGATTATGCTATTTGGTGGGATTCGAGCGCTGATGATGGATTTTTCTATGTAAGCCAGGCTGCTGAAGATTTATATGCTCAGGATATTGAGATTCTTGAAAATGATCCAATGTACTGGTACAAGTATATTGTTGATGAAGATAAGCACAAGATGGATAAAGCCCTTGATGAGTTTCAAAAACACACAACTTACCAAAAAGAAATCGTTTACAGAATCAAGGATGAAATAGGTAACATTAAATGGGTGTCAAACAAGGTTTGGAAGAGTATGATTAATGGAAACCCTACTTTCCGTGGAATCACCATTGATATTACAGATCAAATTAACTACAAGAAGGAGAGAGAGGCTTATATCAAACAGATTGAGAATTATGCATTTTCAGCTTCTCACGAATTGCGCAAACCTATTTCCAATATTTTGGGTCTTACGACTTTACTCTTTGAAAACATTGAGGATAAAGAAAAAGCCACGCATTATGCGCAGCTTTTGCAAGAGAGTGGTGATGAGCTCGATGAATTAACAAAGCGACTCATCAATGATTTAGAATATACGCAACGCAAGCAGGTTGATTAACCTCTCATTGCACTCCAGTTGCCCTGCATATAGTCAGTTGATTTTACAACAAACAGAGGCATATTAGATTTTACTAGTGTTTCTTCATCCTGATTTCCCCTCAGTCTGCTAATCAAACCGGGATCGTGGTGGAATACTTTAGCAACTAAGTCTGCATCAATTTTATTGGCAAAGTTTACAACAACACTAACTTCGTCATCACCTTGCAAAATGGCTTCAGTGTATCTCACACCGTACTCCTCAAATTGTTTTTTCAGTTGATTCATGAATATTTTGAGATCTCTGCGGTCTCCGTCAGTCATGTCAACATCCAATCCGATAAGGTGAATCGTTGCTCCTAAACGTTGAGCCAACCTGATTGTAGCAAATGTTTTTTGCCTGGCATAATCCCACAAATTCAACGGGAAAACAATATCCTTGAGATCTTTAAGCGTTTCGTCTTCCTTAATCGCTAAAACGGGTAGCTTAGTGCCGCGAACAATCTTCATGATGTTGGGACCAAAGAAACGGTCGAGTCCTTTTTTGACTTCATAACCAACAACAAAGTAGGCAGGAGCCAATTTTGTCACTTCCTTATTGAGTTCTTCCACAATATCACCGCCACCGTCAACAACATTGAATTTAACTACGATATCACCTAATTGATCTTTTACCTGATCAACCATTTTAGCCATTTTCTTGTCAGCAGTTACTTCAGTTTCAGAATTTTCTAGAAGTACATGTACAAGGTGAATTTCTGCGTTTAGCTTTTTAGCCAAAGCAATTGACTCTTCAAACGCATGTTGGGCTATTGAGGTAAAATCAGTGCAAACTGCAATTTTGTTTGTGTCTTGTGTGCTCATTAATCTAGGTTTAATTCAAGAATCGTTTCGAAAATAGAATAGTTATTTGTTAAATCAAATTATTGAACATTTATTGAACAAAAATAATCCTGACTCTTCGGTTTTTAGCTCTTCCTTCTTCAGAGTCATTATTAGAAGCCGGTTTAGAAAAATCAAATGCTTTAGGCGCCATTTCCCATTCAACATCATTATCGAGCAAATAGTTTTGTACCCACATAGCTCGCTGATAGCTCAGTTTTTGATTGTAGTTTTTAGTTCCTTTATTATCGGTGTGTCCTTCAATTTTAACCTCTTTTACATTTAAGTCATCAGGTACTTTATCGAGCCATTCCGCAAAGCGGGCAATTTGATTTTCATTTGGAATATTTTTATCAAATCCAAAGTAAATAGCATACTCGAAATTCTTTTTTTCCTGAGTTTTTTCAGCTTTTTCAACCGTTTTAACTTCCTCGTTTTTGGTTTCGGTCAGATCCTTACTTTCAGGCTCCAGCACCTTAATTTCTTGCTTTTCGATCTCTGACTGGGTGAGAGGTTCTTCACCTTCAATTTTTAGTCGCTCCTTTTCAAATTGCTCAAAATAGCGTCTGTTCTCCATCACAAAAGTATCTTCATCCTGACTCTGGAACGAACCACCTTCGAGGAAAACAGCAGAGTCGTAGCGTGAATCTCCCGCATCAGCTATTGCAATTTTTATTCGGTACGCTCGTCCAGGTTCAACTTTAGCATATGCGATGAGAGGTCTCGTGATACCGTCAAACTCAATCGTTTTTTGCGCTACAGACATCGGTTTGAAATTCGTGTTGTCGATGTAGAACTGACTGTATCGTTCACTGTTGATATTGTCGATCGAGATTGGTTCATCAGTGTTGGGGATAACAGCCAGGTTTCGTCTTTCCTGAGTTTTGAGATCGATCAAATAAAAAACAAAGACATCATTGAATCCACGATTCACATATTCAGGGTACTCTTCAGATCCAAATACATAGCGGAAAGAAATGGTGTTTTGCTCAGGAACAAAATCAAAGGTGAGAACGGTAGCATCAAAAGTGACTCCTTTTGCAACTCTGTCTAAGTCTGGGTCTCCCGGAACTCCCATAGATCCACTTGCACCGGTTTCAACGTTTTGCATCGGGATAATGCCTGCACTACCAGTACTCAAAACCACACCTCTTTTGATAGGCAGTATCGAGTTTTCGTTTTCAAAGAGCTTGAAGCTACCACGTGCTCCGCGTGTGTAATCAAGATTGCGCGTTTCAAGGTCACCTTTAATGAGAACGTCATTGATTACGTGGTCGAGTGTTTTGATTTCATCGATCAGTAGTTGGGCTCTGACCGTAAAAGCAGATAGCAGAAATACTGCAATTATGAATTTCTTAGACATAAAGACTAGCGGAGTTTAACAAAAGGTTCTTCTAAAAGTTGATTATCGCCCGATTGAATGACAACGCGGTAAACGCCTTGCTGGAGTGGAGCGGTATTGAATATGAGTTGATTGTTTCCTTCCTGAACACTTGTGCTCATCAGTTTTTTAACGATTTTGCCGGTTGCATCTATAATGTAAACATCGACTTCCTGTTGCTGATTCATGGAGAAATCAATCGTTAGGTCATTGATAACAGGGTTCGGAAAAATGCGTGACTTTCCAACGCTGAATTGATTTTCTTCAGCGATATTTCCACTCATCGAAACTTCACAGTTCCAGTCATCAATTACTTTTAATTCAAACGGACCATTACAGCCGTTGAAAGTGTAGGAACTGTCAGATTGTTCACCATTCCATAAAAAAGTATAGGGTGCTTTACCGCCACTAACATCAGCAGAAAGCTTTACTTCACAGCGATTTGCCGATGAAAATGTTGTGTCCACAGTCAATTGAGGATCACTGGTTTCCTGAGGTGATATTGTGAGCTTGCTCAACCAGGTATTACTTTGATTTCCACCTTTGCCGTAAAAACCGCCTGTGTACACAGTTCCTGGATTGTTGTAAACACGCTGAATGCCAAAATAATCGCCCCATCTTTCTGTAGCTCCCTGTTGTTTATCCACTACGCCTTCACCGCGCTTGAGCGTCACTCTTGGTGAATACTCACGAGTGTTATGGTTGTAGTAAATTGCTGAAACTCCCGGGTGAAAAGTAGGAGATGTGTGATTAAACCCGATCATATAGGTGTTGTCGCAATCACTCATTCCTGTGTAGGCAATTTTTGGATATCCGTAGTCGAGCGTATCACTTGCAATGATATTTCCGGTAAAAGTTCTGTTTCCATTCAACGAATCAATTACTCCGTGGTAAACAGCAGCATTGTTCGTTTCAAAGTCACGAGTGTTTCCCACAAAATGAATTTCGTCTTCAAACAATATAGCACCTAACCAGCGGGCATCATTTGTTTGTAAGCCCAGCGAGTCGGCACTTCCGGGAGGAGTGTCGCCCTGTTTTCCATTTGGTGGAACTCCATAAGGTTGATCGAGTTTGCCCATCTCGATGTTGAGCGCAGCTTCTCCACTCGCCATAGTATTGGTGACTTCCACGATGAAAATCGAGTCGTTTTGCACGTCAAAATTGCGGTTGCTGAGGAAATAAGCATTTGGGCCTAATGGGCCGTCAGGGCCTTCAACCGGATTGAGATTCCTCAAATAGCGTCCTTGATATTTGATATCGTCCCAAACCTGCAAATCAACTTCAGAGTCACCGGCATAAGCGCCCTCCAAATCCATTTGCCAAATTACAGATCCGCGAAAACCCTCCTGCCAGCTCACATTGTTTTCAATGAGGTTGATCGTCACAAAGAGTTCATCTTCAGTAATGGTCAGAGCCGGGTAATCTGTCCACTCGTTTACATCGCGCGGATTACCGGTAATCGCGTAAACCGACCATCCTTCTCTTGGATCTGACGAGTTTGAAAAACCGACAACAATTTGGCTGTCATCAGGTCCGCGGCCATCTAAAAAAGCAAAGATGAACCGGTCGTGGTTAGGATCGTAAAGTAGTTTGGGGTCAAATGGAAAAGTGTTTTCATTTGACGGGCTGATTGAATCTCCGGCAAACTCTTTGAATGAAATTGTTTTAGTAGATCCAGCCTGATCTTTGAATAAAATGGTATCAGCTTCTAGATCGTAACCCCACAGGTAAGAGTTGACCGAGGCTAAAAGAATGTTGTCATTATTGACCGCTATAGTATTGTCGAGCGGCACACCTCCTGAGAGCAGAAAGTTTGTATCCAGTGGAGCTAAATAACGGTAAAGTGCCATCTCCCAGTTGATTGTGGGAGCTGGAGCATTTGTATTTATTGAATTAGTCGTTTTGAAAGCTCCTTTTTTGTGTAAGCGTGAACCTTTAATTTTTTGACGCAATAAAAAAGATTTATAGGAATCGCCTCCGGGAGTAGGGGCTTCAATATTTTTTATCCGCGCATCAAAATCAGGTGTTTTTTTGCTTGGCGTGTATTGATTGATCTTTTTAGCTGTGAACTTTTTAGGCTGATGGTCTTGTTGACCAAAAGATAAACTAACGCCACAAATACCAAAGATTGCAACTGTTATAAACTGCTTTAGCATACTTTTACAATTTCGTTTCTAATGTACGAATTTCTTGTATTAAAAGAAGTTTTCGCTAAGTTTATTGTTTACTTGTAATTTGCAAATGTGTTGGATTATCGCTAATCTTATTGGCTGTAATTATGATGAAAAGAATTATTGGCGGTTCTGACCGTATCGACTTTCCTGAATTAGAGCTCGAAAATGTTGAAGCCAGAATCGACTCCGGAGCAAAAAGCTCATCGATTAGAGCCAGCTACATTAAAGAGACCGAAAAAGAAGGCAAAAAGATTTTGCGTTTTTGCCTGCTGGGAAACCGAAAAAAGACATACTACTTTGACCAGTACTGGACGAGAGAAGTGAAAAGTAGTAATGGGCAAACACAAAAGCGATTTGTTGTAAAATTAAGGGTGGAGATATTTGGTCACAAAACTCTTACTGATTTTACTTTGGCTCGCAGAAAAGAAATGCGCTATCCTGTGCTACTGGGGCGTAGATTACTGCGCAATCGTTATGTTGTGGATGTGAGTAAAAAGAATTTATCATACGATCAAAAGAAGATAAACAAAGATGCGAATAGCAATATTATCTCGTAATTCGAAATTATATTCGACAAGAAGACTGGTAGAGGCTGCTGAACAACGAGGTCATGAGGCCATCGTACTCGATCACTTGAAATGTTCAGTGACATCAGAAATCGGGAATCCTCAAATATTTTACAATGGTAAAGAAGTCAAAGACATCAATGCCATTATTCCGCGTATAGGTAACTCCGTTACAATGTACGGTACAGCGATTGTCCGCCAGTTTGAAATGCAAAAAGTTTTTTCTGCAAACTCATCACTGGCAATAGTCAGAGCACGGGATAAGCTGCGTAGTATTCAAATTTTATCGCGTCATCACATCGGTATTCCCAAGACTGTTTTTGCCAATCATGCTAAGGACATCAACAACCTTATTTCATTGATTGATGGTCCGCCAGTTGTGATAAAGCTATTAGAAGGAACTCAGGGAATTGGAGTAGTGCTTGCCGAGACGCGCAAAGCGGCAAAGAGTGTAGTGGAGGCGTTTCACGGACTCAAAGCCGATATCCTGGTTCAGGAATTTATCAAAGAGGCTGACGGAGCTGATATTCGCGCTTTTGTTGTCAACGGTAAAGTTGTTGGAGCAATGAAAAGACAGGGTGCTGAAGGTGAGTTTAGAAGCAATCTTCACCGTGGAGGAACTTCTTCAGCAGTTAAGTTGTCATCAGCAGAACGCAAAGCAGCTGTTGCAGCAGCCAAAGCGATGGGGCTTTCTGTTGCCGGAGTAGATCTATTACAGAGTTCTCGCGGACCACTAATCCTTGAGGTAAATTCATCTCCGGGACTTGAGGGAATTGAAACAGCACTCAAAAAGGATATCGCCACACGAATTATTCAATTCGTGGAAAAAGGAACTGAGAAGCGAATCAAGGTCGATAAAGTGGGAGCGTAATGCGGAGGTTTTTCATATTTCTGTTAGTTGTTATTCCATCGTTGACGATTGCTCAGCGAAACTTTACTGAAATTGATTTCAATGATGGTATCTATTTGAAATATGAAGATTTTCAATTCAACGATCCTCTCTCTCCACAGGAAGTTTACACACCACTTGATAAAAACGATCCCGATTTTTTTACGAAACTATTTGAGCTTACGAGTTTCAGATATGAAAACGAAAACGGTGAACTCGTCAATGTTTTTACTGATGAAGTTTTTGGGTTGTGCGCAAACGGAAATCCGTATGTACAAGCCGGTGGCGGATTTTATAAAATAATTGTCATCGGGAAGTTGTCTTATTTTCTCATCAACGATGTGCAAAGCGGATTCAAGCCACAGGTTGGATTTGCTGCCGGAAGCTTTGGAACAGCAGCTGGAGTTTCAATTCCGGTCGGAGGCTATTCAAATGAAATGCGATCTTTTATTTTTGAATTCCAAAGTGGAGAGATCAAGGAAATGACACCACAAAATGTGGCTGAATTCATCAAAGATGATGAGCAGCTCTACCGACAATTTATGGATCTCAAGCGGAGAGAGCGCAATGTAGCTATGTATATTTATGTGAGGAAATACAACGAGAAATACCCGGTCAAACCAAAAGATATAGAGAATGCTCGATAAAATAATTCTCTACAGTGGTTTTGCCGGAGCTACTGTTTTTCTAGGTGGTTTACTAGCTCGTTTTTTTAATCACCGCATCGAGGATAGTCCGGTAAAAGATGAAACGAGTCACGGTTTAATTGCTTTTGGAGGTGGTATTATTTTGTCTGCTTTAGCCCTGGTGCTTGTCCCAAAGTCGATGGAGGCTCTTTCACTTACTGAATTGTTGATCTCGTTTTTTACCGGAGCAGTTGTCTTTTATTTTGTGGATAAGGCAATCGCTCAAAAAGGAGGGAAGGTAGCGACTTTGTTAGCTATGCTCATGGATTTTGTTCCTGAGTCAATTGCTTTGGGGGCTGTATTTGCAGGGGATATGAAAACTGCAACTCTCCTCGCCATATTTATCGGGCTACAAAACCTACCTGAAGCATTTAATGCTTACAGAGATTTGGTTCTGAGCGGATTTAAGGAAAGAACAGTTCTATTCATTTTCTTTTTCCTGAGTTTTTTCGGAATTGCAGGAGCACTGCTCGGATTTTACTTTCTCAGCGATTTACCAACTGTCACAGGTCACCTGATGATTTTTGCCAGTGGCGGAATTCTGTATTTGCTCTTTCAGGACGTTGTTCCGGAGAGCAAACTCGAAAACACTTATATCACTTCATTGCCGGCAACACTAGGGTTTGCTGTGGGAATAATAGGAGAGAAGCTGATCGGGTAATTTAGGAATCGAGGTATTCTTCAACCTCTTTAACCGTTTGTTTTGCTGTTCTTCCAACTCCGATTAATGTCGCAGATGCAAAACCTGTAAAACCTCCATATCCAACGAGCCACAAACCGGGATGATTGATTGCACGTGTCTTTTCTGTCTCAACTTTTCCCTTCTGGTCCGGTTTTACTAATGGTTTGAGGTGTTGAGTAGCGTAACCAAATCCGGTACACCAAATAATGACATCAATTTCCTGGAAACTTCCATCAGTCCAAAAAAATCCATTCTCTGAGATGCTTTTCAGTTGTTTTGGGTTTTCGTAAACACCACGCTCATGAGCTTCTTTCACACTCGGAACCATAACGATGTTTCCCAGGTTGTACTGGCTCGAATCAAAATGTTCACCCTTTTGTTTGGCGTAGTATTTTGCTGAAGCCACATCGAAGAGGACGTGTCCGTCCACATCATCGGGGAGGAAGTCAGGTGAGTTTTTGGTTGCCCAGTATGTCTCGGCAATCTTTGAGACTTCAGCTAAAATCTGCGCTCCGCTATTTCCTTCTCCCACGATCAGAACCTTTTTGCCTGCAAGGCTATTAGGGTTCTGATAATAAGCCGAATGTATTTGCTTTCCGTTGAATTTTTCTTTTCCCGGGACATTCGGAATGTGAGGATTTCGCAATGTGCCTGTAGCCGAGATGACTGTCCGGCTCTGAACGTTACCTGTAGACGTTTTTAAAGTGAAAATACCGTTCTCTTTGTGCAGACTCTCAACTTTCACAGGGCGCTCCACCGGCACGTTGTACTTCTTTTCGTACTTGCACAGGTAATCGATAACCTCCTCGCGTGTGGGATAACGATCCTTTGATGGCGGCATGAACCAACCCGGAAGGGAGCTGTGCTTTGCAGGTGAAAAGAGCGTCAATGAATCCCAGTACTTGTTCCAGGAACCGCCACATTGTTGCGATGCATCGAGAATCGTGTAATCGATATCAGTCCTGCGCAAATAGTAAGCACAGGCGAGAGCACTCTGTCCCGCGCCAATTATGATGAGGTCTTTATTCATGATTTCTACTCGTATTTCCAGTGCTTGGCAATTTGAACCAATGACAACATTATAGGAACCTCAATTAAAACTCCTACAACTGTGGTCAGGGCTGCACCTGAATTGAGTCCGAAAATAGCGATAGATACAGCCACTGCCAACTCAAAGAAATTACTGGATCCGATCATTGAAGCTGGTGCACAAATACGGTAAGGTAATTTCCAAAACTTTCCTGCAAACCAGGTAAGAAAAAAGATAAAATAGGTTTGAATGGTTAAAGGTATTGCAATAAGTAAAATGTGTCCCGGCTTATTGAGAATTGTTTCTCCCTGAAAGGAAAAAAGAAGGAGAAGAGTAGTTAGTACAGCTATTATGGAAACGGGCTTTAAAGCTGGCAAAAACCTTTCATTGAACCATTTTCTTCCTTTTCGCCTGATGAGATACTTGTTTGTTAGGTATCCAGCTATTAAGGGGATCACAACAAATACGATTACAGAAGTAGTGAGTACATCGAACGGAATTTGAAAATCGGTAATTCCAAGTAGAAATTGAACAATAGGTATAAAAGCAACGAGTAAAATAAGGTCGTTGATTGAAACCTGAACGAGCGTGTAGTTTGGGTCTCCTCCCGATAAATAAGACCATACAAACACCATTGCTGTACAGGGAGCAGCTCCCAATATGATTGCTCCGGCTATGTATTCATCAGCCTGTTGAGGAGTTATAAATGCATTGAAGAGATTATCGAAAAAGAGCCAGGCGAAAAAGGCCATAGTAAATGGTTTTATCAACCAGTTCACAATAACGGTGAGGCTAAGACCTTTGATGTTCCTACCTGATTTTTTGAGGGATGAAAAATCGATTTGAACCATCATAGGGAAAATCATCATCCAAACTAAAATGGCAACAGGGATATTGACATGTGCAATGTTCCAGGAAGAAATAACAGCTATTTTCTCTTCAAATAGCGATCCTATTGCTACGCCAATCACAATACAAATCAAGACCCAAACGGTTAGGTATTTTTCAAAAAAGCCAATACCGCTTTTTTCGTCACTCATCACTAATTAGTTTATGTGTTAAGTATTTTAATTCTGTAGCTATCTGTTTATTGGTTAGTCTGTAAGCTTCAATTTCACGGTCAGAGCCATCGTACTTTCCGGGATCATCATAAGTGAGCGAAAATCGCATACTGGCTTGTGGGATAAACGGGCAATTTTCATCTGCCTGAGAACAAGTAGAGATAGCAACAAACTTTTTGGGAAGTGATTGATCATCGATCGACTTTGAAAACAGCAGAATAGAACCTTTGGTTTCAGAAAAGTTCAGTTTGTAACGTGGATTATTATTTGTCTCCCGGCTCTTTTCAACTTCAAACCCTGATTCCTCAAGAACACTCAGTATGTTAGGATGAACCTGTGTGATCTCAGTTCCGCTTGAGTAGGAGTGGATGTTGAGATGGAATAACCGACTGAAATTGTGCATCCAAACCTGAGCGAGCTGACTACGCCTTGAGTTGTGGGTGCAGATGAAATTCAGGTTCAGTGTATCATCTTGCCTGTAAACAGAACTGAGCGACTCAGCTATAGAGTTGAGCCGCTCAATTCGAGATGATTTGATTTCAGAATCGTTGAGTGATTCTGTAAATAACTTCAGTTTATGATTTGGATCTGACTGTGACATAAAATCAACTAGCAGCAACCACCACCCGGAGTGCATTCTGATTGTGCAGCATCACCGGCCGTGGCCATATTTACTTTTTTCTTTTCAGCTCCGGCTTTTTGAGCAAAAACAGTAATGCTGAAAATTCCGATGTCACCATTTTTGAATTCTTCCATTTTCTCGTTGCTGAGGTATTTTGAAAGAATATCATCGGGAATGGTGATGGTCTTTTCTTTTTGGATCGTGATATTTTCAAATCCGGCTTCTTTGATATGGCCGAGGTAGTCGTCCTTTTGAATTGCACCGCCAATACAACCGGCATACATTTCAGCATCATTGCGCAGCTCTTCAGGGAGTTCGCCAACGAGCACGATATCCGATATGCTGAAGTGTCCGCCCGGCTTGAGCGTACGGTGAATTTCCTGAATCACTTTTTGCTTATCGGGAACTAGGTTGAGCACACAGTTGCTCACGATAACATCAGCAACGTTATCATTGACCGGCATATCTTCGATATCACCCTGCCTGAACTCCACATTGTTGTAGCCCAGCTTTTCAGCATTTGCACGTGCTTTAGTGATCATCGCATCAGTGAAATCAATTCCGATGACTTTTCCTTTATCACCCGTTTCGTGGCGAGCCACAAAACAGTCATTTCCGGCACCTGAACCCAAATCGATGACCGTGTCACCTTCTTTGATTTGGGCAAACTGAGTTGGGAGTCCGCATCCCAGTCCGAGATCAGCTTCTTCATTATAGCCGTCTATTTTTGTGTAGTCATCTGTCATGATGTTGTACACTTTTTGAGAAGTTCCGTCCGCTCCGCAGCAGGAAGATTGATTTTCAGCTTTATCCTGTTCAGCTATTTCGCTGTATTTTTTGCGGACTGTCTCTTTTAATTCCTCTGATTTATTCATGTTATTTTATTTTAACAACATTCATTTTTGTATTCATCAAACAGACCTGTGAGTAGGTCTTTACATTCGTTCCATTTCGTTGGGTTGATGCAGTAGCTCATAGAAGATCCTTCTACAGTTCCCTGAATGATTCCCACATTCTTGAGTTCCTTCAGGTGCTGACTAATTGTAGCCTGAGCCAATCCTAATTCCTGCACCAGGTCACTGTTGATACAGGCATTGATTCTTGCCAGATGCTGAACAATCGCAATCCGAGCGGGATGTCCTAATATCCTGGCAATTTTGGCCAATTCGTTTTGTTCTTCAGTGAAGAGATCAGTACGTGTTACTCCCATCGTTATATTGTTTAATCGCAATATTACGATAAATTATTTAATTAGATGGGGCGAATAGCGATTCGCCCTTGGCGATTATGGATGATTAAATATATTTTTCCTCAATCAGCTGGATTATAGATGGGGCGAATGGCAATTCGCCCGTTCTATTATCGATGATTAAATTTATCCTTTTCCCAATTGGCTGGATTATTTCTGATATATCTGCTGATGTTATAATATGATTTTTCGTTTCGAATAATGCTCTCGTAGTAATTGCGCTGCCAGATTTTATCCGTTGGGGAGAAATGCTTTGGGGCGAATTGCGATTCGCACGTACTTTGATTTTCAGAAAAATATAATTCCTTAATCCTTTTCGTGCTTGCTCCTTTAAATCCGCGAATTATCGCCCCGATTGTTTGAGATGGTGATTTGAATTCACCTATGTTTTCTTCGTGATTTTTTGAAAATAAGATTTCAATAATGGCGTGAAAATGATTGGGCATTATGATGTATTCATGAAGAGCTGTGTTTTCTCGAATTAGAGGTGTTTTCTCCCATTCTTCTTTCACGATTTCTCCAGCTTTGTTCAATCTATTTTCACCATTGTCAATCTCCCCAAAAAAAGAGCTCCTATCCTGGCAGCAGAGGGTAATGAAATATAGCCCTTTCTTGCTGTAATCGTATCCTTTTAATCGGATGGATCTTCGGTGATGTTTATTGGGATCGTAATTCATGAAACCTACTTTATTAAGGCCTTAGCTATTTCTAATGGGGCTAAAGGAACATAATCTTAATACGGGAAGTTTAATGAAGTATTCTAATATCTAATTGTTTAGTCTTTAACTAATATAGTTAATTTTAACAACTAAACTACTATACCTACTCCAAAACCTTAATAAACAATTCATGCTTTTCAGAGTAGCTGTTGGAGTTAAATACCACTTTGTGCACTCCGGGTTTGAGGTTAGAGATATCGATTTTACATCATGTAAAGCTTCAACTTAAAAAAATAGAAATCGGATTTTGTAAATTGCTATTATGGCTATAGAGTACATAAATAACATCAAATCGAAACTAAATTTCGATTTGGTGCTTTTGAGGTTTAATCATTTCCAATAGAACTGGAAATAATTATAAGATGCTAGAAATAACTAAAATTTTCACAGCAAAGTATACAAACAATTATTGCTTGAGAGTCCCTTCAATTATACCGTTTTCTGATGATGATCCAGTATTCGTATATACATTTCCTCCCCATTTATCAGTTGAATTGTAGGAGGTGGAATTTCCAATTTCAGCTTCTAACTCCATTTCTTTATGTCTTAAAGTAGTTAGTTGCCAAACTTCAGTAGATTCACCATTGGCAAATGATTCCGTGTCGTATCCATCGCCAGTATAGCCATCAGTATCAGTGTAATTATATGTTGAATTAACTTCAATAATATTCAATATGATTCTTTCTTTATTTTTAAACTCGTCTTCAACTCCTCCAAGAAAATTCCAGGTTCCGGTTTCTTTGATTGTCTGATTGTAAGTTGTTGTTGTTGAGTTGCCACCAGTTGTATAAGTAGAGGTCATATTTTTATAATCATACGTTCTTGTAAAAGAACCATCCTTCTTAAAGGTTATTTCAGCTGTTATATATCCAGTAGCATTAGTTGAGTAGCTATCTGATGAAGTAGGACCTGACTCAGTGCCTGACTCAGATATTGTAATACTAGATCCATTAATTTGTGTTTTTGAGTTACCGTTACTTGTATAAGTTTCGCCATCATATATGTCAGAACCTGAAAAAGTAGTTTGTTTATTCCAACTATCAACAGTCCATTCTCCGGCAACTCTTGCCTTTCTCGATCTAAGAGAAATAAATGGATCTCCATCTCCTTTTTTGCAACTATTGAATGTTGGAATCGACAATACTATAATAGCTATGGACAGGAAAAATCTTTTTGTTGTTTTCATAGAAATAGGGTTTTACTTATCGAAATAATGAGTTATAGGGGTAATTTCAGTTTTTGTGTTCGTTAAATAGAATATTTAAGCTGAACTATTTTTTAAAATATTCTATTCTACAGCTACAATTATACCCAACATTTATCTTTTTAACAATTAATCCTATATATTTTAATTAGAAGAATATCGAGTTATTGAGCTTTTTGTGATTTTGATTTAGTGAGATATGAGATAAAGAATAAATTAAGATCCTACTCCAAAACCTTAATAAACAACTCGTGCTTCTCAGAGTAGCTGTTGGAGTTAAATACCACTTTGTGCACTCCGGGTTTGAGGTTAGAGATATCGATTTTCAATTCTGCTGTTTCGTTTACTGGAATCGACCAGCTCTGCTGGGTAAAACGGATGCTAGCAGGGCTCTGACCGATAGAGAATTTTAGCGTTTCATTACCGGTATTCGTGATTTGTGTGGTGATTTGATCAACCGGTAACGTTTCGATAACCGGATCACTGAAACGGAAGGTGGGTAGCTGAACTCTTTGATCTTTCATCTCGATCCAGTTGATGGAAACTTTACGCGCGAGAGCAGCATTGTTGCTGTAAACGGAGTTTATTTGGTTGCTATCAGAATCGCTCACTTCATCCGTGCTGAAAAACTCGCCAAACGGAATTTCATAAAATAGTAGATCTCCGCGGTTGTAGGCTTCGTTCAGAACCGAATCGGTGGTCATAGTGTTGACTAAACTGTGAATTCGCCTTTTGGCCAGGTTGAGGTTGTATTTGCTTGAAGCGATAGGAGAGGCGTATCCCTGTACACCTAGCTGAATGCGCTTGCCGTTCCCGATCAGCGAGCTAATGGTATCCATTAAAGCGGTGAGAATTTCATCGCGGTCAACAACGTAGTAGTCGTAAAATTCAGACTTAAAACTCGAGTTATTTTCTGTATAAGTTGAAAGTTCTTTTCGGTAGGTTTCTATGACATCAAAGTAGGTTTGTTCAGTTGTCGTAGCGTAGGTGTTTTTATCGGGCTGGTCGTTGGGGAAATACATTTCGAGGGGCAAAAGCTTTAAGTCGATCAGCTTTTGGGTGATTTCATTGCGTACTTCCTCCACAATCAAGTTAGTATCTGGCTCTTCAACCGTATCGGGTTTGACAGGCTCTTCTTCAACTTCAGGAGCTTCGATCTCTTCAAAGCCGTAAATCTCGTTGCAGCAAGTTTTGCTCTTGATCGCCATGCCGCCTTCGCGGTTCGATACCAAAAAGCCCATCTCGTAAAGATCGTTTCTATTGAAGTATAAATCATTAACAGATGTGTTGATAGGATGGAGGAGGTTTTCCGGTTCTGACAGATCATTTGGGAATCCTGTCACACGAAAAACATCCTGTCCGCCAAACCCATTGTGCCAGTCTGAGGAGAAATAGAGGGCCTTATGAGCTGTGTCGTAATAAGGTGTGATTTCATTTCCGGGCGTGTTGATAGCCGAGAGGTTTTGCGGTTGAGAAAACTTGTCATTAGGCATCATCGAGCTGTACCAGATATCCATTTTGCCCTCACCGCGCCTGAAATCGCTCGAGAAAAACACATACCGTTTTCCATCGATCATGACAGGAAATGCCTGGGTAGATTCGTATCCGCTGCGGTTGAGTTGCTCCACGTATTCGAAGGATGTCCATTCGCCATTTTCCTTTTTTGCAGCGTAAATATGACAGTTTTCATCGCAGCGTGTCACAACCGCAAATGTTGAATCGAAGAAATAATTAGCCGTGTGGACAAAGCTCTCGTTGATGTTGTCAACTTCATCAATGGAATAAACTTCGTTGGTATCTTTTTCCACGGTCAGAACCTCAGTGAAGTAGCTCTTGTCAGCGTTCGGAATTCTCCACGAATAGCCGGTGTCGTAGCGCAGAGCAGCAAAGTAGAATGTTGAGTCGTAGCTCAACCACGGACTCAACTCTGAGTAAATCGTGTTGATAGGGTGTTCGTAGCGGTAGAATTCAACTTTGTTGCTGTCAAATTGGTGTTCGTAAGCCCATTCACAGGACTCCAGTTCTTTTTTAGCTTTTTTGGTGTGCCAGGCAGATTTGTAGCGGTAAATCTTTCCGTACTGCTCAAATAATTCGCGGGCCTGCAGGTAATTGCCTCTGTATTTTTCCATCTCGGCCTGGTAGTATAACGCGAGCGGATATTCATCCATGTCGTCCTTTTGAACTACATGAGAAAAGAGCTCGTTTGCCTTTTCGTAGTCGTTTGTCTCACGGAAAGCTTTACCCGCATTGTAAGCGAATCTCAGGTTCTGACTGTCTAGTAAAAAGGCTTTTTGATAATACACCGCAGCACCGTAGTGATCGCCCTCACGGATTGCGTCATCGGCCAGCTCGCGGAATTGATCAGGGCTCTGACCAAAACTGTTGCTACGCAGCATCAACAAAAAGATAAACCCTATGAGCGACTTTATTTTCATTACAAAAAGGTTGGACAATTTTTGAATTTCTTGCGATCCGGTTTAATGTATTCAATCGTGTACAGCAGCGCAACTTCCCACGCACCACGGTTGTTACTTGCTCTTTCCAGCGATGAAATGTTGATGTCGTACGATAACCCTATTTTCCATCTTTCAATATGCGCTCCGGCATAGAGGATTGCGGCATCGTTATGGCGATACCACGGGCCAACTTCAATGCTTTTATTTTTAAACGGAGAATCGTTGAAGTGGAATGCGAGATTAGCTCCGCCCATAATTTCCTGGTGTGGTCCCTGCCTCATATAGCGAATACCGGGATTTACATTGAATCCCTGCGAAAATCGAATGGCTGCATTTCCATGTACGCTGTAGCGCATGTTGACCTGGGCGGTTTGACCAAACCATGAGTTTTCTGGTTCAAGAGCGTTGTGAACGGCTAATCCTGCTTGAAAATATTCACGTTTCGATTTTTGTGAAGTGTACACAGCTCCAGCGTGCAGATTGAAAAAGCGTTGTGTTTCGTATTGTAAAAAGCCAGTTTCTGCAGTTGGAATATTCGGGTTAAAAGATCCGTTGTCATACTGATCATCAAAGAAAAAATCACCAAAGTTGAGTTGTTGGAACTGGAAAACTGGTTGAGCTCCCAGTGTCAATCGCTGAGTAGAATCAGACGATAACTTGAAAGTATAACTGAGCGGAACTGATATTTGCGTATTGCTGTAATCTCCGTCACCTGCAAGATCATTGTAAATCATCAATCCGAGTCCGGTAGAAGGGAGGATATTGGCAATATCGGCAGAGACACCACCCGTTTGAAATGCTCGTGTTACAGATGCCCATTGATGCCGATAATGCGCACCAAAGCGGTATTTACCTAAAAAGTTGCCGGTCAGAGCCGGATTTGTGTAAAGTGGATCATTGAAAAACTGTGTGAAGCGTGCATCCTGAGCCCTCAGCCCGATGACAAAAAAGAAAAACGCTATGTAAATTACCAGTTTGCGCACTATTTCAAAATCGTCACGTTTCCTTTTTCAAAATACTCTTGCCCGTCAATACAGATCAAATCGAGGTGATACACATAAACACCGTTTTCAACTCGGCTATCGTTCCAAATTCCGTCCCAGCCTTCTTGCTGATTGGTTGTTTCAAAAACCAGTTCACCCCAGCGGTTGTAAATCTTGAATGTAAGATCCCGAATATTTTCTCCTCTCACCAGCAGCTCATCGTTGAGGCCATCGCTATCAGGAGTGAAAGCGTTGGGCACGTAAATATCTGGCGGACCACAAATCAATTCTTCAACGACAACGGTTACTTCAGCACGGTCAGAGCACTGCGGGTACTGGCTATCAGTTACAGCCACCTCAAAAGTTGTGGTTTGCTGCGGTTGAGCGATGACGCTTGCAAGTCCGTTTGAAACGAGGACATCCTCAGGAGACCACGTGTAAGAATAAATTGATGTGTCTGGATTAGCAAGCAGATCTACAGTTTGTGATTTCAATATCGTGTCCTGACTCGCCAGGGCTGATATCACTCCCTGATTGAGTGATGAAACGTCAATTGTAGCCGTGTCTTTTCCCACACAACCACTATCGTTAATAGAGGTCACGATGTATGATGTTGTAGTAGTAGGCGTTGCAACAATACGTTGGCTATCGGTAGGAGTGATGATCGTTTCAATCGGTTCCCAGGAGAAGGTGAGCTGATTTTGCGGGAATTGGTTTTCGGCAAACAACTGAGCGGTATCGTTGAAACACACAATGCTGTCGCCATCAGTTTTGACAGTTAAATCACTCACTACTATATTGGTTGAGTCAATCGCCTCACAGCCAAAAGCAGTTGTAGCTTTGAAATAGAGTTTGTTTACGCCTCTTTCAGCTGAATAAGTAAGAGCTTGTTGTGTGGATATCGGGTTAGCAAAACTCGAAAGCGTATCCCACTGGAAAGTTGGGTTGTCACCCTGAGCTGTTCCGTTGACTTGAACCGGATTTTGGTCAGAACACGAGATGATGAGCGAGTCAGTATTTGCAGAAATGGAGTCGATCCTAACCGAGTTGTAAAGCGTGTCCACACAAACCGATGTAGCTAACAATGTTAGCGTTGTATCTGAGTTCAATTGCGCTGAAGTTGAAGAGGCGTTAGGATCACTCACAAGCCCGCTCTCAACCCAGGAGTAAGTTGTATTCGGTTCTGACTGTGAACCAATTTGTATGGTTGAATTGAGGCAACCGGTATCAGCCACATTTTCAGTAATCGGCTCAATCACTTCAATTTGCAGTTCTGTTGTATCAATTTGAGTACAAATCCCAGTATCTAAAGCAACAAGTTGAATGGTGTAAGTGCCTGAATTGCTGAATTGATAACTCGGATTTACCTGCATGCTGGTATCTCCAGTTCCAAAATCCCAGAAAAACTGGGCTGAATCAATGTGTGTTGACGTGTTATTAAAATTGATATCGTAAGGTATACAGCCAATCCCGGGATCGTCAAATCCTGTGATCAATGGATTTTGCTGTTGTACAGATAAAACTTCAACGCTATCTGTGAGCTGACAATCATTAGATGAAATAGCAGTGAAGTAGTAAGTGCTGGCAGAATCTGCCTGGAAGGTGGAATCTGTTAATGCAGTGTTGAGCGTATCGGTCAGAGTCAAATCTGAACTCCAAACAAACTGATTTCCCGTCCCAAAGCTATTTCCGCTGAGATTGAACGGGAATTGATCATCACAGAGTAGTGTGTCATTAGGGAGTTCTATTTTTACCGAATCGACCTCTACCGGCTGAAAAACGGTATCGGGGCAAACTCCATTGTCGATGATTAACTCATAAGTGAAATCAAATGGAACGGTTGTAGCAGTTCTTGGTATTGTCGTGTCTGACAAAAACTGGGAAGGTGACCAGTTGTAAGAGATTCCGGGAATAGGAGTAGAGTTAGGTCCTATTTTAACTTCTTCGTTAATGCATTTTGTTACTGTTGGGAGAGTGTAAGAAGTATCGTTGCTTACTGTTATTTCCTTGAAGAGCGTGTCATTGAGGTTACAGGAGGCGGTATCTGAAAGTACCAACATTACGTTGTAGACTCCGGCAGAATCAAAAGTGTGAATGGGTTCAAATAGGTTTGAGGTGTCGCCATCGTCAAAGTCCCAGTAGAAATTAGTAGCACTTTGTTGCAGGCTAACATTTTCAAAATCAACAGTAAATGGAGCACAACCCTGATCGGGTGCAATGAAATCAGCCACGACAAGTGGAAGTAAAAAGTCTATTTTAAATACG
The DNA here is from genome assembly GCF_008806325.1 of Salibacter halophilus. GTDB lineage: Bacteria > Bacteroidota > Bacteroidia > Flavobacteriales_G > Salibacteraceae > Salibacter > Salibacter halophilus. Next base: position 59,236 of record NZ_WACR01000005.1, on the reverse strand, counting down.
GCCAGATTACAGCCATTTGCGTTATTGGTTGTACTGTGAGCACCTGGATTAGGATGCGTTGGAAAATCTGATGATGGAGGAGAAGATGCGGTGGCGCAGCCGGCACAAACAGCCTGATAGACTTTTCCTTTTTTGTCAAATCTACTCGTTCCCCCATCAACGTGTTCTGCTGCAGAACCGCCCATGAATGTCGCGTAATCGAGCGATGATGCATCATCGGCAAGTTGCATGAGGTAGAAGTCGTTGCCATCTGTTGTGCTCTGAATAGGATTTCCGGCAGTGGTTAAACCGCTGGTACTCAAACTGCCGCCCTGAATGGAACTTCCCCAGCCAGATAGATAAACGGCATTACACAAGTCAACGAGGAATGCTGTTGGTGAAATATCCGGATCGCCATCACCGCTACCAAAGCGGGTAGACCAAATTATGCTGTCGAGTTGTGGAGATAATTTTGTGATGAATTGACCACCTGCAGGTACATTGTACTGAGCATTGAATATCAACTGGCCAGAAATAGCTGCTGTTTGCCCAAATATATAGACATCATCATTGTCGTCTGTTTCAACAAAGTAGCTTTGGTCATAATTATTCGAGCCCCAGTAAGAGCTGTGGATCAAACTACTACCATCTTCGCTGATAAGTGACACAAAAGCATCGATTCCACCGTTATGTGCTGTTCCTATAACTCCGCTCGTTGTGGGGAAATTAATCGATGAAGTACCACCCGAAACATACAATTGGTTCTGATCATCAAAGGCGACTGAATACAAACCATCAGCTGCAATACCGCCCAGGTAGGAGGACCAAGTGAGTGAAGTAAGATCATAACTCATTTTGAAAATAGCCGCATCCAGGTTATTTGTAGATCCCGGTTTTGTAGCCTGAAAAGGTGATCCAGCGATGGGGATATCATCTGACCTGGTACAGGTCACGATCACAACATTTTGGTTGTTGTCGATTGCGATTTCGCCTCTCACTTCATCAGCATAGTTGAATTTTGTGGGACCGTCATTGAGTCCGTCATTGTGTGTGCCGCCAAGGAAAGTGGAACCGAGTAAATTATTCCCACTAGAATCGAATCGTGAAATGACAAGGTCAGATCCAATATCAAAAAACACACCCAATCCGGCTAGCAAATTGACCTGACTTATGTTATTGTTATCCAGGTTAAATGAGGTATCATAGCTTGTCGCGATCACAGGGTAATCCTGAGATCCTGTTGTTCCCATGAGATAGAGTTCCTGATTGTCATTGACGACCAAACTGTGAGGTAGCTCGTCACCGGAGCCGCCAATGTAAGTGCTGTAGATTGGAGCAGTTCCGTTTGTATCCCATTTGGTTATGGCAATATCGGTTCCGTTAATGGATGGAAAACCAACCGGACCACCACCAGTACCGCCTGCCCAGGATGTTTGAAAAGCTCCCATTGTTGTGGGATATCCGTTGTCAAATACCGTACTGGCCGAGTAGAGGTATCCACGCGCATCAAATGTTGCTGAATACCCAAAGTTGTTGGCTGTACTTCCCGAGTAAGTGGAAAAAATTAAAGTTGGATCGATTATAAGTGGCTCTGACCGATTGTAACCATCGGGAAATTCAAAGCCGATTGATCCGTCTTCGAGTTCTTTGAAAAAACACTTTACTTCGATTTTTTCACCGTTAATGAGCTGGTAGGCAAATGGTCTGTTCTCTGAAATATCGAACAGTGAAGTGCTTAAAGTAATAGATCGCTTTCTGACAGTAATATCTTCTAAGCCAGAATATTGCCATTTTATTTTATCAGGGTCTGAGCCGGGATTGACGATGAAGTCGTACTTGAGTTGATTCTCACTCGTGTAAAGGCGCATGTCAATTCCATTGTAAAGTGACTGCCATTGCACTTCACCAAAAGCCGGAACTTTTTTCGCCCATTTATCAGGATTGTTTCCTAGATAATAATTGAACCAGTGTTTGTACTTTTCTTTTCCTTCAACCGTAGCGGGAGTTGCATCAACAAACTGCATTTTAAATGCGTGATGCTGCATTTTTTGATTCGGATTGGAATCTGCTTCAGGACTGTGGTGAAGATCCTGTAAAAGCTGTGCATCGTAGAGGTGATAGGTGAGTGCATTCTTCTCAGCAAATATATTTCCCGATGGGATTTCTGCTTTGAACAGCACATTTTCGTGAAACTGACCGTGGTTGATGATGAATTTGTAGCCGGGCTTAACAGCAAAACTCAATGCATTGCACAGCCCAAGAAAAACCAATATAACCCCGAGTCTTTTCATGTGTTCCTAAATCGAAAGTTATCAAATATAAGAATGATAATCACATTAGAACAGACGAAAATGATTCTACAAATGACGGCTTCACCCTCTTTTCACGAGGTAAACCCCTAAAAACAGAAAGAGAACCCCTAAAACTCTTGTCCATGTAATTGGTTGAACAGGAACGTTTAAGATCCCAAAATGATCGATGATAATCGCGCCTACCATTTGTCCCGTAAGTGCTGCAGCTAAAAAGTTTCCGGCTCCGATTATGGGAACAGACAAAAGTGCCATTGTCACAAATATGACTCCCAGAAATCCACCGGTGTAAATGTACCACGGATTTCCCTTGAGCATGCTCCAGGTAGGAATATCAGGATTGATGATGATGAGTAAGATGAAAAGGAAAAAAACACCACCCAAAAAGGAGATGAATGTCGCCTGGAGCGGGTGATTCATTTGTTTTCCCAAAATTCCGTTCAGTGCTCCCTGTAGCGGAATTACCAAACCGGCTGCTAATGAAAGAACGATAAATAAAGTTGAACTCTTCATAACTATTCGATTAATCCAAGACAGATTTTTAACCTCAAAATACGTTTGATGCTTTCATCAATCTGACTCCTGAAAGCTTTATTTTGTTCGTATTCAGCCTGCATTTCTTTCAAAAGCGCTGTTTCATTCGGGGGCATCAGGATCATGTCGCAACCCGCTTCAGCGGCCAGGAATGGAGCACTTTCACCAGAGCTCGTTGCGCCAACCATATTCATTGCATCAGTCGTTATAATGCCTTCAAATCCTAGTTCGTTGCGTAGCAAATCTGTCACGATGTTTTTCGAAATGCTGGCCGGAGCTCCATCAGTGCCGTATTTCTCGTTGTTTTCAACCGCTATGTGCGCGATCATGATGCTCAAGACACCTTCTTCTATCAACGGTTTGTAAACATCAACTTCCTTCAATTCGCCATCGATATAAACCAGCTTTTTATGCGTGTCACCTTCAACAAATCCGTGCCCGGGAAAATGCTTGGCACACGAAACAACATTTTCATCCTGAGTTGCTTTGATGAATGCCTTTGCTTTAGCTATCACACTGTCACGGTCAGATCCAAAGCTCCGCGACTTAATGGCTTCGTTATTCGGGCTGAGGTCCACAACCGGTGCGTAGTTGTAGTGAAATCCGAAATTTTTGATCTTATTTGAAATATCAGTCGCAACGCGGGCTGATTCTTCAGGAGATTTGATGTCAATCGTCTTTGGGAATTTCTGTTTGACATCTGGCAAACGGCTGTTGATCAACGATGGCTCAGCATCAATGCTGTAGATGAGTGGAAGTTGACTTTGTTTAGCAGAAATTGCGTTTAATGAATCGATGAATTTTTTGTGATCTGATCCGTTTCCTTTCAAAAAGATCACTCCGCCAACTTTATTGTTTTTTACAAGGTTAGCAACTGTAGCTTGTGGTTTGCCCAGCTCTCCGGCACTTGTGATGATCATTTGTGCGAGTCGCTCTGAGGGCTTTAACTCATCAAATACTCGCTGTACTTTTTCATCTAACTCTGCCCGATTGGAGTAGAAGTCACTGAGGTTGAACGACAGCTTTTTCGGCTCTGACCGTTGAGTTGTCAATTTTTCTTGTTTTGGTTGTCCGTTGCAGGCGCTGAATGTAGCGAGCAGACTAAAGAGTATCAATTTCGTTTTCATCGATCGGTTCTTTTTCCTCAATTGTTTCGGTTTGGTAACGGTGGTTGTTCATTTTGGTGAATAGTACAAAGTCGATTGCAGCGTGAGCTGTTGCTGCTGCTACAATTCCTGAGTACTCGTAAAGGTAACCAATTCCGGCAATGACGAGTGTCATGTAAGCTCCGTAAATGGATATTCGCCAGTCGCGCGGGTTGAGATAACCGTGAATGGCGACAAAGAAAATGGCTGTTAGCCAAATGCCCCAGTAATGTTGAATGACACCTCTGAACAGAATTTCTTCACCTATTCCTGCGCACAAAGACATGAATAGTGAATCCCAGGTATTCATTTTAAAGGATTTCACGAGTTTGCCGTAGCGATTGAGGATATCGCTCATGAATTTTGTGAGTGTGATGCGCCATGCGCCAAATCCGGCAATTACTCCGATAATGGCACCAATGAGTAGCTGCATGTACCACGATTGTTCAAATGACCAGGGAAAAGAGCGGGGCTGGTCTTCAACAAATCCTACAATTGTAATTCCGACAAGTGGAAACCCGATAAGGGTAATGAGGCCGAGAAAATATAAGCGTTTTTTATTCATTCAACTTCACCTTTTCGTGAGGCTGAACAAATGTGCTACTTTAAAGAGAGTACCGCAAATTTAGCTTGCAGATGTTGAATCGGGCTGTGATGCATTTACCGTTGCGCTATCCTCTGCAGGTTGTTCAGTCTGGGACGGAATGGCTTCAATACAGTTTGGATTGTTTTTATCGGCTGATGCATTTTTCGCGAGATTCTTGAGTCCGCCTTCAAATGTAGTTTTGATAGCTGTTTTAACAATCACTCCAAAAATTCGCTGGAATGGGTTGCTGCCCATATTTGTTTCAAATTTCCAGGTTACTTTAGTGCCGTCAGCAACTTCCTGGAAGGAGAATGTACCGTATGATTTTGTGGACTGACCAAAATCGATTTCAGATTTAATTCGTTTGTTTTTTTCAACTTCTATGTATCGTAGCTCTCCTGATCCCTGATCTGGGCTTTCCCAGCTGTAGTTAGCACCTAACCCTTTTTTGACCTGTCCGTATTCGATTTTCATTGCCGAATCAAGTTGTTCCCATGGCGACCATTCAGTTCTTTTTTCGAGATTATTTACGTGATCGAAAACTGCGCAAACAGGAGCGTTCACGACTTTTGAAACGCTCAATTCAACCTTGCTCGGTTGCATATAACCAACTACAATTACAATTAGTAGTAGTCCTATTAAAGTAAAACCTATAATTTTGAGAGCTTTCATGGTTTCTTAATTTTGGTAGTGCAAAATAATTAAACCTGTTGAAGTACGCGTGTTAGCGTAATCCCTTTTGATATAAATATTTGTGCGAATTGTGGAACTATTGCGTCACACTATTATTGTAGTTTTATTTATGGGCTTTTTGGGAGCTAATTCGGCTCATGCAAAGGGCGATACTCTGTCGGCTATGGTAATGTACGGTGAAGAGATGCTCTTTGAAGAGGTAGAGGAGCTCGACAGGTCTGAAGCCTTACATTACAGGGACTCTTTAGCTGCTCTCCCAAATGCTTCATCAAAATTGATACAACAGTTAGATCTCTATCTGTCGATTCCAACCATGACTTTTGATGAAGTCTTCACAGTGATCGACTCGTTGTTTGAACTCGACACTATTCCGTACCCGCTCATCAACCAGATCAATTATTTTGTTGCTCATCACAACTTTGAGGAGAATGAAGGTTTTGATACTTCAGCTTATCCGGCTTCATTTTATTATCCTGAGTGGAATACCAGCGTTCCTAACCCTTACAATTCTAACGAGTTAATAGCTTCTGATACCGTGATCAATTTACAGCTCACAGGAAGCAAGCTTTTGCAGGAATATCATCATCCTTATTCCGGTAAAATCACCTCTAAATTTGGCTGGCGCGATGGTCGGAACCACAATGGCGTGGATATCGATCTCCAGGTTTGGGATCCGGTGAAGGCTGCATTTCCGGGAATGGTAAGAGTTGCAAGATATTACGGTGGTTATGGTAGAGTAGTGGTTGTTCGCCACTACAACGGATTGGAAACGATTTACGCACATCTCCATCGATTTAAAGTGAAACCGGGCGACTTTGTCAAAGCCGGAGATGTTGTTGGTTTGGGAGGTTCATCTGGTCACTCAACTGGCAGTCACCTTCACTTTGAGGTTAGATTCAAGGGAGTTCCGCTCAATCCGCACACGTTTATCGATTTCGGTTCTGAACGTGTGGAAAACGATGTCCTTGTTCTCAAAAAGACACAATTTGGCTATGCTGCTTTTCCGGCCGGTACGCACTTTCATAAAGTAAAACGTGGCGATTTCCTCTATAAGATTGCAAAACAGTACGGAACATCGGTTAGTGAGATTTGCAGGATGAACGGAATCAGTAGAAATCAAACGCTCTACGTGGGGCAAAAGATACGGGTGATATGAGTTTAGATCGATTTGACCTCACCAATTGGCGAACTCACCCTACTGCAAAAGGAATTGAGGTTTTCTTTTTCAAATCTGTTGAGCAGGGCGATTATTTTGAACAATTGCTGAATGAAAATGAAATCTGGTACGAGAAGGATGTTGACACTGAACAGGATCATTCGAGAAAGGTGATGTTTGCGGTCAGATCCAACGATGTAAAACACGTGAAACCGCTTAACAACATGGCTATTGGGAAATACCGTAAGCGTTTTATCCCTTACAAAGGATTACGAATAATTCTATTGGTTTTTCTTTTGATCATGCTCACTTTGTTAATTGTTGGACTCTTCAAAGCATAAAACTCTTAATATTGCGTTACGCCATTATGAAGAAAATACTGAGTGCAGTTAGTATCGCTTTATTAACACTTGTGTCGTTGAGTTCTAATGCTCAGGAACGGGTGCTTACTTTTGGAGTGCAGTTCAAGCCAATGCTCCCTGTTAGCTTTTTAAATGCACGAACAGTTTCAAAGACAGAAAACAACGTTACTTACAGCAATAATCAACAGTTTGGCTACAACGCAGGCGGAATGATCCGTTACGGGATCAGTGATCGTTTTTCGATTGAATCTGGTATTTCCTACGTGCAGCGCAACTTCAACTTAAAAGTCGACAGCCTCAACAACAGCTTTGAAGCGAATATGGATTATCGCCTTATTGGATATGAAATTCCGGTTATGGGTCTTGTTTTCATTCAGCTCGATGATCGTGTTTACATGACAGCCGGAATGGGAGGTGTGATAGACCTATTTCCTTCTGATGTATTCAGCGAAGCTGATCGCGGAGACTACGTCCACGAAACGGTTCGCAGAAGTTGGATACAGGGATCTGTCATGGCGAATTTAGGTTTTGAGTTCAGACACAAAAAACATGGAATATTCTACGTTGGCGGATCATTTCATCAACCATTTGATAGCTTTTACCTCTCCAAGATCGGTTTTTTCGATTCTCCATTAACAGAGAATACTCTCGATATTGAGGGAACATATCTCACCCTTGACTTCCGTTATTACTTTCCTGAGCCTCCTATGAAGAAGAAGGTGAAGGAGTAATATCACTTCTCCTCCATGAAATTGGAGTAGTGGTCGTAATGACTGTAGATTGATTTTACGTAATTATATGGTTCAACTCCGCGGCAGTAACCGTGTAAAACAACTTCGTCCTGATAGTATTCAGGATTACTTTTCTTCAGGAGCATAGAAGCTACGTTGTTGTCCCATTTATCAGGATCTTTGTCGTATTTTTTTGCCAGTCTGCGAGCATCTTTCACGTGACCAAGTCCAACATTATATGAAGCGAGCGTGAACTTGAGTACGTCAGTAGTATCATCGAGTTCTCGACTCCAGTAATTTTCGATCCAGTCCATGTATTGTGTACCGGCAAAAATGTTCGGCTCAGGAAGAGCAAGTTGATGTGAATCCACACCGTACTGAATTGCAGTTGCGGGTAATACCTGCATCAGTCCAACAGCTCCTGCCCATGACTTAATGTTTGGGTCAAAATTACTTTCCTGCTTGACAACAGAAGCGAGCAGAGGCCAGTCCCAGTCAATTTTATTGGCGTATTGCTTAATCATATTGTCGTATGGAGATATCATACCTCCACCTTTTAAGCTGTAATTGCTCTCTGCCTGTCTACTCTTTTTGCTCCACTTGAAGTACTTGTTGTAAATATAAGCGTAGTCGCTGGTACTTTGCTCAGCTGTGATCCACTTATTGACAGTATCTAAAAGATTATTTCCATTTTTCGGTAAAGCCCAGGCGATGTTCTGACTAAAAGAAATAGAAGTTTGAATATCGACATTGGGATAAAATGGTTGGAAGAAACGCGCTACATTTTCATCTTCAATAGAATACTTTATTTGTCCGCTGCTCACCATTGAAAGAATACTATCAGCTTCAACAACACCAGCGAGCTCACCAACGTGAATAGTATCGCCAATTTCATCACTTAAATTAACTAATCTGTCGTAAAAAGAAGTTCCGGTTCTCACATAAACAGTTTCGTTTGCCAGTTCAACCGGGTCGCGAATAAGATCCCGCTCAACCTGATTGCGTGTGAGTCTGCGGAAATTATCAGGCATTTTTTGTACAAGAACCTGCTTGGTTCTGAGGTGAGGTTCTGAAAACAAAAAACGGTTTTTGCGAGATGAAGTAACAGTGAGGTTAGCTGCAGCAATGTGACCTTTACCGGTTTCAAGGCTATCGAGAAGTGCATCGATGTTATCGACAACTTTTATTTCTAAATCTACATCGAGGTATTTGGCAAAAAGATCGAGCAACTCGTACTCATAACCCATCGGTTGACCTCTGTAAATAAAATAACTGGTAGCGCTGTTATCAGTAAGAGCGATGAGCTTATCCTTTTCGAGAATATCTTTGAGAACATCAGATTGTTCCTGATCCTGGACTTTAGCTTCTTGTTCTTCTTCTGCCGCATCATCATTACAACCGGCAAAAGCAAAAACGAATAAAGCTATCCAAACAGCTTTACGGTTAAGTAGAAAACTCCAAAAATTACGACTATTGCTAGTAAAACTTTCCATGTTCCTTTAAAATATGCAGGTGTTCGTTTAAAATCTTTTCTATATGCTAGGCCGATGAAGATAATAAAAATTACGAACACCGCAACGGCAAATACGAGTTGACTATCTGAAAAGTTCATGTTTAAACATTTTGCGCAAAACTATCTTTAATTTGCATAATTCTTTACAAGTGGCTGAAAAATGCAGTACTTTGCAAGATTGATGTTATGAAATATATCGGTTACATAACGAGTTTGTACCTGTTGATGTTTTTGCTTTCGTGCGAGACAGAACAACCCGATATTCCGCAAACTGAAACACACCCCAAAAGGGAAGGTAAAAACGTTGTAATGAGCCTCCAGTTTGCCGAGTTATTCAACGATATAGCTTTTGAAACAGCAACTTCACTTATTGTAGATACATCAAAGGTTGAATACCAGGGTAAGTACATTACAAACTGTTCAGATACTACAATCACCACAAATGAAAATGGAAGAACTGATGTGGAAATACAGTTCAATTCATGTACGCTCGAAGAATCAATAAGTCTGGATGGTCAACTCGTGGTAGAAGTGAGGGGAAACACACTAGAGCAGGGATCTTTTTTCACGGTCAGAGCCGTAGACCTCAGGGTAGACGACTACGTATTGAGTGGAACAGTTAGAATCCAGCAGCTAGGTTACACCCAAGACGAAACGATTCTCTTCAAAACACGCATTGAGGAGCTCAACTACATGGGTATTGTAGGTTACGGAGCTACATTTTCAGGTGAGTTTGATCGCGAATTCAAGAGTGGTTTTCACGACAATATTTTTTACGATGGTCTCGAAGCTCACAATAACGATGAGTTTGGAATAACCGGAGGGGGCGAGATAGTTGGAGGAAATCTTGATTCAACCATGGTTCTGATCGATAAAGAATTGGAAAAACGGAATGAATGTGTTTATTTTTCAAGAGGTGTTATCACACTAACAACAAAAGGAAAACCCTCTCGCACACTTAACTGGGGAAATGGTTCATGTGATAACAAGGTGAAAATGACAACGAGTAAAGGAGAGTACGATATTGAATTAATGAATCTTTAAACTGTAATAATCAATGGATAAAAAAGCACTTGAATTTCTTGAAAAGTATGTGAATACTGCATCACCAACAGGATTTGAATCGCCCGGACAGGAAATGTGGCTAGACTATCTCAAGCCACATGTAGATGAGTATTTTACTGACAATTTTGGATCAGCAGTTGGAGTCATAAATCCTGAGGCTGAATACAAAGTTGTTATTGAAGCTCATGCTGATGAAATTAGTTGGTTCATTCATTATATCTCTGATGATGGTTTTCTTTATGTAAGGAGAAATGGCGGATCTGACCACATGATTGCACCTTCAAAAAGAGTGAATATTCAGGGCGAAAAAGGAGTTGTGAAAGGAGTTTTTGGCTGGCCGGCTATTCACACACGCAAGAGCAAGGAACAGTATCCTAAAGTTGATAATATCTTTATCGATTGTGGTTGTACATCAAAAGAAGAAGTGGAAAAGCTCGGAATTCATGTTGGAAGCGTAGTGACGTTTGAGGATGAGTTTATGGAGCTCAACGATCGATATTACGTTGGTCGAGCGTTGGACAACCGAGTTGGTGGATTCATGATTGCTGAAGTAGCTCGCAGATTAAAAGAAAATGGAGATGAATTGCCGTTTGGGCTTTACGTTGCAAATGCAGTTCAGGAAGAGATAGGAACTCGAGGAGCCGAAATGCTCGTTGAGCGTATAAAGCCTGATGTTGCTATTGTAACTGATGTTTGTCACGACACGCAAACACCGCTGATTAATAAAAAGACTGAAGGAGATCTTGCAGCGGGAAAAGGTCCGGTGCTCAGCTATGCACCTGCAGTTCAAAATAACTTACTCAAGCTGATCATGGACACAGCAAATAAGAATAAAATCCCATTCCAGCGATTAGCAGCCTCACGCTTTACAGGAACAGATACTGATGCATTTGCCTACGGTAATGGTGGAGTTGTAGCAGCATTGATTTCATTGCCTTTGCGCTACATGCACACAACGGTAGAAATGGTGCACAAGAAAGATGTGGAACAGGTAATCGACCTGATCTATCATGCCGTTAAGTCGATCAAGAACAAACAGGATTTTCGATATATTAAGTAGAAGGCAACATTCATGGCTATATAAAACACTTCGGGTTTGTTCTCGAAGTGTTTTTATTGCTGATTACTGATCAGAATTAATATTCACTATTTTTGGCATCAGACCTTAACTTTTATCTCTACATATCAAACTCTTGTTGACTTCTACTATGAGTAACTTTAAAGAAAAAGCCAAACCGATTTCAATTGTATTGATTGGTACACTTATTTTATCATTGATTGGCCTTTACAATGGTTATCCATTGGTCTATTCTGACACTGGAACATATATTTACAGTGGATTTGATGTGTTTGTACCCAATGACAGACCTGTAATGTATGGACTATTTCTGCGATTTTTCTCTTTCAAGACTTCAGCATGGTTTGTGATTTTCGTTCAGAACCTGATTACATCTTATGTTTTGTATGAACTGTTTAGGAGTTTATACAAAACTGATAGGTTGAAAAAGAGTTACTTATTGATTACTCTTTTTCTGGTCTTCTTTACAGGAATAGGATGGTATTCTAACCAGTTAATGCCTGATTTCTTTGCTCCGATTGCCATTATTTCACTTTACCTGTTTCTATCTGGAAGTTTGAAGGGCTCAATTGTTAGAAATGTGTTGGTCGGATTGATACTAACGGTTTCGTTGCTCGTTCACTTTTCTCATCTAATGATCGGAACGATAATGGTTGGTCTGGCTCTGATCGTGAAATTAACCAGAGGTAAGGAGATGATTCTTCTCTCTCTTAAGAACAGTGTATTTCTTTCATTATTAGTGTTATCCAGCTGGATTATTCTGCCTTTTATCAATTACTCAATTAGCGAAGAATTTGTTCTTTCTAAAGGATCCCATGTATTTTTACTGGCTAGTTTGAATGAGAAAGGACTTGTTAAGCCTTATCTCGACAAAAACTGCGATCAACCCTGGTTTGGAGGAAATACTCTTTGTGATTATAAAGAAGAGTTGCCCACAACTATCGATGGTTTTATTTGGAGTGGAGATGGCATTGTGTCTAAAACAAATGCCTGGGAAAAAGGAAAACAGGATTTTGATGAGGTTATTTATGGGATTCACAAGGATCCAGGATTATTAGTTCAAAGTATCTCAAAGTCTCTGATATATGGTGGAGTTCAGCTAACAAGGAATAAAATAGGTGAAGGTCTCTCAGCTTACGGTCAAGGAAGTGCTCCGTATGGACAAATTCACTGGCGATTTAGAGAAGAGCTGAATGATTATTTAAATTCCAAACAAAACAAGTTTAATGGTCAAGCTCTACAATTTGACTTTCTCAATAAAGTTAATGTGCTCGTCCTTTTTATATCACTGGCAATATTGGTTCTTTATTCCTTAAATCCTGACAAGAAAAGACAAACAGCCTTTTTAGTGCTATTTCTTTTGGTCGGAATAGTTGTCAACTCAATGGTTACTGCCGGACTCAGTGCTCCCTATGATCGTTATCAGGCGAGAGTAGTATGGATGCTGCCTCTTTTGATTTTAATCATGCTTGATAAAAAAGAAATTAGCATCAAGCTATAACTCAAAGAGACTTAAAAAAAGAAAGCCCCTCGAAATTCGAGAGGCTTTACCAGCATGATATAAAAAAGTTCTTAGTTTACTGAATCTGCTAACTCAGCACCTGCTTTGAACTTCACAACATTTTTTGCAGGAATTTGAATTTCTTTACCCGTTTGTGGGTTACGTCCAGTTCTTGCACTTCTCTCAGAAATTGAGAAAGAACCAAAACCTACTAGTGATAGACGATCACCTTTTTTTAGGGTTTTAGTAGTTGTGTCAATAAAAGCGTCAAGAGCTTTTTTAGCGTCTGCTTTTGTGATTCCAGCACCTTCTGAAATCGAGTCGATTAATTCTGCTTTGTTCATTTTGAATTAAAATTAGGATTAAACAATAAATTAATTTCAAATCGCTATCAAATTTATGGGAATAGCCAAGCTACACAAGGGTTTAGACGAAAAACAGGCTTTTTTGTTAATAAATCGGGTGGTTTGTTAATAACTGCGCTTAAAATCAACCCCATTGCGGGTTTTAGCTCATTTTGGAGGCCAATTTTCTGATTCAACATAGTTTCTATCCTTATTGAAAAATTCAGGTGCCTGTATACTTATCACTTTGAGCGGAGTTTTGGAGAGAGTCTTGACTGCATGAATAATATTGGGCGGAATGGCAATTATATCGCCAGCTTTAACTTCTTTTAGTTCATCACCTAATAACATGGTTCCGTATCCTTCAATCACGTACACATGTTCAACATGGTTACCGTGGTGGTGAGGTTTTACTTCATTCTTCACCCAAATTACGAATGAGCTCACCTCTTCGCTTGTATGGACTTTTTGAACATGGATGTTATCGTATTCTTCATTTGGAACGATATCAGCTGCATTTTGCCAAAACTGTCCAACCCCAAGTTTGACAATAACTAATAATAGTGCAGTAATGAATAACTGTTTCATATCAATTGAGTTTTAGGTATTCTTTATCGTGTAACCCGCGGAGGAAATCATTCGCTCTCATGCGTTTCTTTCCTTCCATTTGTAGTTCCTTTATTATAATAGGTATGGTTCCGGTTCCAACGATGAATTGATCGTTTTCGGTCAGAACCACACCAGGGTCGAGCTTTTTGTGACCATCAGCCGGTTCTGACTGGTAGAGCTTCAATGTTTTCTCTCTATCGCCTATACCTGATATTTTCGTCCAGGCAGTGGGGTATGGACTCAATCCGCGTATTTTGTTGTGAATCGTTTCAGCATCTTGACTCCAATCTATTTGGCAGTCCGGCTTGAATATTTTTGGAGCTTTTCTGGGTTCGCCATCTATTTTAACATCGCTTTGCGGAGTGGGTTGAAGGTTGCCATCAACATAGCGGTCAACAGTTTCAATAAGCAGCTTTGCTCCGGCTTTCATGAGCTTATCGTGCAGGGAGCCTGCATTGTCCTCAGGGGTTATTGCTACTTCCTTCTGTAAAAGGATATTTCCGGTGTCAATCTCGTGTTTGAGTAAAAACGTTGTAACACCGCTGTATTTTTCACCATTCATGACGGCCCAGTTGATTGGAGCTGCACCACGATATTGTGGAAGGAGTGAGGCATGTACGTTGATGGTTCCCATGGATGGCATGTTCCAAACAACTTCAGGTAACATTCTGAAAGCTACTACGACTTGTAAATCGGCACTGAGAGCTTTCAGGTCTTTTATAAAGTCTTCGTCTTTCAGGTTTTTTGGCTGTAGGACAGGGATCTCGTTATCCAAGGCAAACTGCTTGACAGGTGACGCTTTGAGCTTGTGTCCGCGACCTGCGGGTTTATCGGGCATTGTGACGACTCCCACAACTTCGTGATCTGACCGATGAAGTGCTTCTAATGATTCAACTGCAAAATCTGGTGTTCCCAGGAAAACGATACGTAGCGACTTGCTCATATTCGATTGTTTTGCACAAAGGTGGTGATTTTGGGCTAATCATCTTCCCATCCGTCCCAGTAAGATAGAAAATCGTCAAGTTCTCTGCGTTCCTTTTTCGTTGGTCTGCCGGTTCCTTTATCGCGGTCAAACTGAACACGTGTTTGAATGACCTGTAGCTTCTCTTTTTCCTCTGGTGGAGTAATATCTTCGATGTAGTCGGGTACGAGCTTTGCGCCAACACGCTTTTTCAGCAACTCAAGTACGCGGTAGCGAAACCAAACTCCGCGCTTTTTCACATCAACTTCATCACCTATTGAGATTTCTTTAGCGGGTTTTACGACTTCGCCTTCCATCTTTACCTTGTTATTCTTACAGGCTTTGGTGGCAATTGATCGTGTTTTGAAAATTCGCGTGCTCCACAGAAACTTATCGACTCGTACTCCTGCCATTCTTTTTTGTGTTTAAACTCTAAAGTATAACAATCACTCAAGTGTCAAAAGTCAATTATGAATATTTCTGTGACTTTATTTTCACAATATATGAAAGTGTTGATTGCTAGATGGTAAAGATTGTTTCTATAGTTAAAGCTAAATAGTAGAAAAGAATAAAATGATGGATTAAGTTTATGACTGTGAGAATTTTACTTCTCATTAGTTAAACATTAATAGTCCTGTGAGAATTCAAAAAACCCTGCATTTTTGCGGGGTTTTTTATTTCTTTTTCAATCTAAAGTTATTCGTTTCAACCTCTTCAATGGTTTGTTCATCGATCAATAGCCTGAGGTTTTCCAGTAATGAATCCTTTCCGATGTTAGGATAAGCCTGCTCGGCTTCTTCGAGCGTGAAGGTTTTATGAAGTTTCACGTATTCATTCAGGTTAGCATAAGCGATGCTCCCTTTTTTCTTTTTGATGCAGTAGTCACAAATGCCACACTCTTCGGTACGGTTCTGACCGAAATAATTGAGCAGTATTACAGATCTACAGGTTTCTTTGTTGCTCACAAAGTTTTCCATTGATTTGAGGCGCTTTTGTGCCCTTTCTTTCAGATCGCTGTACGTTTCGGGTTGTAAGCGGAATGAGGAAGTGGGAATGCGTTCTCGCGTGTAAGTGACAATTCCACTTTCGCTCTGTTCAGTGTAATCGACTATCTCCAGCTTTTTGAGGTAATTGAGTCCGGCTACCACTTCGTAACGAGTCGATTTGAGTTTTTGCGAAATACGCGATTCAAAAACAGAGATAAAATCATCGAAGTACCCTTCATAGGATCTCAGGATTGTATCGATGAGTGGCGCCATTTTAGGTGTTCGCAATTTGAAATCGTAAAGTGTTCGGTTATCGACCAGGAACATAAAGCGGGAAGTGTAAAAACCTGATTCGTTATAGCTGATGAGTCCTTCGCGCTGAAGTATTTTCAATGCGCTAAAAACCACGAGCGGTTGTAAATCAAAATTGCGGGAAAACTTTTGAATATCGAGTTCGTGTGAAGTTTCAAACCCGCCACCTTCAGCAATTTGAAAGTAGTTTCCCATGGCCTGGTAAATACGTTTGATCTCGCTGATGGGAGGGAAGCTCAACTCAAACCTGCGTTGCAGCTCATCAAAATCGCTTTTGTGAAAAAGCGTAATCGCAAAAGACTTTTCGCCATCTCTTCCAGCTCTTCCTGCTTCCTGGAAGTAAGATTCTAAGTTATCAGGCAAATCGAGGTGAAAAACGGTGCGCACATCGGGTTTGTCGATTCCCATCCCAAATGCATTGGTAGCACAAATCACTCGTGTTTTTCCCTTAATCCAGTCTTGCTGAATTTTTTGCCGGTCATCACTTCTCAAACCAGCGTGGTAGTAATTAGCACTTATTCCCTGCCTGTTGAGCCAGTCTGAATATTCCCGTGTTTTCCTGCGCGATTTGAAGTAGATGACAGAAGAACCCGGATTTTTTTGGAGTGCTTTTAACAGGAGCGGATCTTTCTTTTCTGTCTCGGTGATAAAATAGGAGAGGTTTTTACGAGCAAAATCACCTTTGATGATGTTCGGTTGTTCAAAATTCAGCCGTTCCTGGATATCATCTGCCACTTCAGGTGTTGCGGTTGCGGTCAGAGCCAGAACCGGTACATCAGGCAGCAGCTCCCTTATCGATGCTATCTCCAAATAGCTGGGCCTAAAGTCGTATCCCCATTGAGATATACAGTGCGCTTCGTCAATAGCCAGGAGTTTGACATCCATTCTTTTGAGTCGCTCCGTGAAAAGGTCTGTTTTGAGTCGCTCCGGAGAGGCAAAAATGAACTGGTATTTGCCGTGAACTGCGTTGTCGAGAACAATATCGAGCTGACGATAGTTGAGCTCTGAAGTGAGAGCAATAGCTGATATCCCTTTATTCTTGAGACCTGCAACCTGATCGTGCATCAGTGCGATGAGTGGAGAAATAACAACGGTTACACCGCCAAGTGCAATTCCCGGAACCTGGTAGCAAATCGATTTACCGCCACCGGTAGGAAGTAGCGCTAACGTGTCTTTCCCTTCGAGGACGCTCTCAATAATGGGGCGTTGCATGGCTCTGAACGAGTCAAAACCCCAGTACTTATTCAATATGCTTAATGGACTTTCCATTGTGAAAAGGCCAAATTACGAGAACGAGCCGAATTGCTCAACGATTACCGTTTTTCTTTTCCGCGCAGCACAGCGTCTTTATCGATTCCGCTGATTACTTCTGTTTGAATTCCGTCACTCAATCCAAGTTGAACAGGTGTGCGCTCAAACATTTGTGAATCCTGCTGAACATAAACGTAAGCTTTCCCTTCTTTATATTCCACAACTGATTCACTAATTGAGAGCACATCTTTGCGCTCGGCAAGTGTGATTGAAGCATTGGCAGAATATCCTGCTCTGATGAAAGTTGAATCATCCTGTAATACTTCAGCTTTGATCTTAAACTGGATTGCTCCGTTTTTATCTTCTCCTTTTGGCGAAATATGTTCGAGTTTGGCATCAAGTGTCTTGTTTTGAAGGGCACCTATTTTGAGGGAAATATCCATTCCTTCCTGAACTTTTCCCACTTCAGCTTCATCCAGAAATCCCTCGAAGATCATTTCGCCCATATCAGCAACTGAGGCAATGGTTGTTCCTTCGTTAAAAGTGTTGGCTTCAATAACCTGGAAGCCGCGTTCTACGGGAACGTCTAATACCATTCCTGAAATAGTGGAGCGCACAATTGTATTTGAGGCTTCCTGAGAAGAGCTATTAATACCTTTTTGAATGATAGACAGGTTGTCTTTTGCGGCTTGCAATTCGAGTTGGGCATTGTCGTACGCGATTTCTATGGGTTGGAAATCTGCTTTTGAAATTACGCCCTGATCGTAGAGTTGCTGGTTGCGATCAAAATCCTGTTTGGCATTGTTGAGCTGAATCTTTGCTTGTTTAACGCGGTTTTGTGCATTGTTGAGATTCACCATGTCAGGAATGATCTTGATGCGTGCTATGCGATCGTTTTCAGATACTCTGTCACCGGGTTCAACGTAGAGTTCATCGATGATTCCAGATACCACAGGCTTGATCAAAATCTCATTGCGCGGAGTAACTGAGCCGGCTGCCACGGTTTGTTGTTTGATGGTTCTGATCGTTGGCTTTACCGTTTCGTAAAC
This sequence comes from Salibacter halophilus, assembly GCF_008806325.1. GTDB lineage: Bacteria > Bacteroidota > Bacteroidia > Flavobacteriales_G > Salibacteraceae > Salibacter > Salibacter halophilus. Next base: position 41,072 of record NZ_WACR01000005.1, on the reverse strand, counting down.
TGTTGCAGGCTCCTGGTTTTTGTTGTAGAGGTAAAAAAGGGTGTATCCAAAACCTCCTAAAACTGCGAGTAACAAGATGGTGCGAATTGCTGTCTTCATATTTATTCAGTTCTTAATGCTTCAATTGGTTTAATTCTAACTGCTCGCGATGCGGGCATGATTCCGGCAAACACTCCCGAAATGATCAAAATCAAAAGTGCTGTAATGGCGATTGTAAAGTCGACTTCAGGGTTAGCGAAAAACTTGTGTTGAATGAGTTGGCTCGTTTGTTCCAGCAGGAAAACACCGGCTATAAATCCGAGGATACCGGCTATAGTGGTCAGAACCATGGATTCTAAAATGATTTGCTGAATGATGTTTAAAGGTGTTGCTCCCATTGCTCTGCGAACGCCAATTTCCTTTGTGCGCTCTTTTACGATGACGAGCATGATGTTGGAAATACCGATTACCCCTGCCAGTAAAGTAAGCGTTCCAACTGTCCACGAGAGAATTTGAATTCCGGAAAACATGTTGAGGAAACGTGTCATTTCGCGTTCCATGTTCCAGGCTCCAATTGCTCTTACATCACCCGGATGTACACTATGTGCTTTTTTCAGAACCTGTTTTGCTTTTTCTTCTACCGATGTTGCTGAAACGCCATCATCTCCTGTAAGTACGAACCAACCGACTTCATTGCCTTTATTGAAAGTGCGCTGAAAAGTTGTGAAAGGAATGTAAATACTGCGGTCTTCATTTTCGGCTCTATCACCACTGAGTGACGATTTGAACTGCCCGATGACTTTAAAGTAAACATCATTGATCTCGATGTACTTGTCGAGAGGATCTTCACCTTTTTCAAATAGTTCATCTGCAACAATATCACCAACTACACACACCTTTCGGTAATCAGTCATGTCGCGTTCATTGAGGAAGCGACCTTTAGGGATTTGAAGCAGTTTTACATCTTTAGCCTCAGGTGTGTAGCCGTTGATCTCAAAAGCACCGATTTTATCTCCTCGCGATACGTTGTTAGCTCCACGCCATCCGCCAAGTTGCAAACCGGGAGAGATGAGGTTGATATCAGGAACCTGAGTTCTTAGCAGTTCGATATCGTCATTTGTAAATTGAATTCTGCGACCTTCCTGATAGCCGGCATAAGGTTTACTTGTGAACATCGACCACATGAAAACACTGTTGGCTACTCTGCCCGAAAACATTTGAAGTGTTCCGTTTTTGAGTCCCTGTCCGGCACCAAGCATGATGATGAGCATGAGAATTCCCCAGCTTACACCAAAGGCGGTCAGAGCCGTGCGAAGCTTGTTTCGCGACAATGTAGCGTATATTTCGTTCCACTGGTCTCTGTCAAACATTACTCATCTCTTAGTGCAACAATGGGTTTTACTTTAGCTGCGTTCATGGCAGGGAATAAGCCGGCAATTCCGCCAGCTATCACCAATAATATTACGGCCCAAATAGCGGCTTGAAAATTCACTTCAGGATTTTGGAACATAGGAGCCTGAACAACTGAAGACAAATACTCCAGTAACGCAACTCCGCTGATTAAACCGATGTAACCGGCAATGGATGTAATTATCACCGATTCCATCAGAACCAAAATCACAATGGAAAATGGTGTAGCGCCTAATGCTTTTCGTATTCCAATTTCTTTTGTGCGTTCTTTCACTACAATCATCATGATGTTGCTCACACCAATAACACCAGCTATTACAGTCATAATCCCGATCACCCAAATGAAAAGGCTGATGCCGGTGAAAATACTCGTAATCATTTGGTATTCCTCTGCAAGGTTTCTCACGCGTAGTGCACGTGTATCTGTGGGGTCGAAGAGTAGTTTCTTTGAAAAGTAATCGGTTACGCGCTCTGTCATGGAATTGACTTCTTCGAGAGAAGCATCACCGGTTGAGAAGATGATGCGCTGGAGTTGGTTCTGACCGTTATAAATTTTTTGAGCCACATTAACAGGCACGTAAACGGTATTCTCCTCGCCTGATGACCCTTCATCGGTGAAGACACCAATCACTTTGAACATTGTTCCAGCCATTTGGAGATTTTCTCCTACAGGATTTGGCCTGGTAGGAAAGAGTTCCTGTTGAACTTTTCTTCCAATAACAATAACCTTGCGCTCGTCATCGAGGTCTTTTTGGTTGATGTATCTGCCACTTTCCACAATCGTGTTTTCCAGGAATTTGTGATCAGGATGGACAGAGCGAAGCGAAAATGATCCACTGTATTTCTCTGAGGAAACCTGCTCACTCCATCTCATGAATCGGCCGGTAATGTGCTCTACACCGTCAATATTGTTTTTGATGTACTCGTAATCTTCGTTCTTGAAAACGATATTCCGATTGGGCTGCATGCCCTTGTATGCTTTGGAGGTACTTCCGGGAGTAATGAATACAGAATTGACCGCATCATCTTTAAAGTCTTTTTCTACACCGTTTTGTAAACCCTTACCCGAACCGAGTAAAATAATAAGCATGAAAATTCCCCACGCCACGCTGAATCCCGTGAGAAAAGTACGCAACTTGTTTGTGCGTATGGTTTGTGCTATTTCAGCAAAGCTGTCGCGGTCAAACATTTTGTTCTATTCTACCATCTTTTAAACGAATAATACGATCAGTCATTTCAGCAATGTCATTTTCGTGGGTCACGATAACTACAGTATTACCCTGACTGTGAATTTCCTTGAGCATGTCCATCACGCTGTGTGACGTAGTTGTATCGAGTGCTCCAGTAGGCTCATCAGCCAATATAACCTTAGGATTCGTGATGAGCGCCCTGGCTATTGCAACACGTTGTTTTTGTCCGCCCGAAAGTTCATTTGGCAAATGGTGAGCCCATTCTTTTAATCCTACTTTTTCGAGGTACTCCATCGCCTTTTGATTTCGTTTTTTGCGCGAAACCTTTTGGTAATAGAGTGGGAGAGCCACGTTTTCAAGAGCAGACTTAAAACTTACAAGGTTGAACGATTGAAAAATAAACCCGATAAAATGATTGCGGTATTTTGCTGCTTTTGTTTCGTTCAGATCCTTGATGAGCATGTCATCGAGCAGGTACTTCCCAGTGTCGTAATTATCCAAAATTCCGAGAATATTCAAAAGCGTGGATTTCCCACTACCTGATGAACCCATAATAGAAACCAGCTCGCCTTCTTTGATGTGCAAATCAATTCCTTTAAGGACCTTGAGTGAGTTCGCTCCAGTCTTGTAAGACTTTTCGATATTCTCGAGTTTAATCATAGCAGCAAAAATAGCTTTTGAAATATTACTGGGAACACATTTTTTGTCGGGCGGGAACCTGACGTGACAAGTGGCTTTATCGGTTTAATTGACTGTAAATGTAGCACTGATAGGGCGGTGATCTGAGAAACTCACAGAATGAGTTTGGAATTTCTCAAATTGAATAGAGTGACTACCGTAAATATAGTCGATACGCATACTGGGTATTGAGCCAAAACCTTCATAGGTTAAACCAAAACCGTTTCCAGCTTCTAAAAATGCGTCTTTCATGAGTTGACTTACCTGTTGAGTATTGAACGTGAATGGAGTCTCATTAAAGTCTCCGGCTATGATCATAGGGTAGGGACTATCACTCATGTGAAGTAGCAATTCATCTACTTCTTTAGTTCTTTTCTCCGTAGCTAGAATCAGCTTTTTCAAAATCGACTTTCCACCTTCTAAATTTTCATTGTTTGGCTTTTTGGATACATCTTTCAAAAACTCATAATCGCGATTATTAAAACCGAGTGACCTCAGGTGAACATTGTAAATTCGAATAGTTTTATTACCGATTTTCACATCACTGAAAGTCGCATTTGCTTTAGAGTTTTCCTGATCAGATCGCGGGACCACAACTCCCGATTTTATAATAGGATGTTTTGATAATGTAGAAAGCCCAAAGAAGTATTTCGGGTTCTTATCTTTCGTTTCCTGATATTCAAAGTAAGTATTTGTCGCATTGAGTCGTTTAGGCACCAGTTGGTAATTCTGAGTGTTTTCACCTTTTTGACCGTGATAAAACTCCTGTAAAAGATAAACATCAGCATCTTGACGGCTGAGAAAGTTCATGATGCTATCCCGCGTTTTGAGACTGTCCTTCCAACTGTATTTATTGAATAGCCTAACATTGTAGCTCAGCACTTTAACTTCATTAGAGTTGCCTGTTACGCGCACTTCATCTTTATTGTAAGCGTAGATTTCGAGCGGCTTTGGTAGAGTTCCTAAAATCGCTGCAAGCGGTAATATGGCTAGGAAAGGCTTGAAAAATAGAGCGAGTAGTATTATTGCCAAATTAGCAAAAAGCAAATAAGGATAGAGCAACCCCATAACCTTGAACTCAGGCAGGAACTGCAAATCCACTTTAGCAGATAGATGAGAAAGTAGGAGCATAAGAGCCAGAACAATGCTGACAATTAAAAAAATGGCGATAATTACTTTACGCATAACCGCAAAGTTAACGTTTGCTCATCTTAAAAAGGAAATCTTTTTCTTCAGAAGTTAAACTATCATAACCCGAGTGTGATATTTTATCGAGTATATCGTCTATTCTTTTCTGTACCTGATCATCGCTCATAGATGAACGGTCAGAGCCTTTTGAAGCCGATGCTTTGCGTTTCCCGGCCGACTTCTTTTTCGTGTTTTTGTGCACGACTTTCATCTTTGGTTTGGGTTGTAGGACTTTCCAGATGTTTTCAAAAAAGTCGATAATTGGATCGGTGATTTCTTTTCCGTTGCGCAATTGCATTCCGTAAAGCAGCCCAAAACCGGCTCCGCCAACATGCGCTATTTTACCTCCTGTATTGGCGTTGAGATCGAGAATTGTCGATAAAATGAATCCAACGAGAGCCAGATACTTTAACTTGACGTTTCCAAAGAAAAGCAGTCTCAACTGGAAGTCAGGAAGTAGGGTAGCGGCACCTATCATTACAGATAAAACTCCGCCAGATGCACCAATTAAAAAGCTCGACTGTGGAATAATCGAAGGAAAAACCGATGCGAGCACATAGAGTACCCCGCCAGCTAGGCCACCAAAAATATAGAGGATGAGTACACGGTTCTGACCGTAAATATCAGCTAAAATGCGGCCGAGCCAATAGAGCCACAGCATGTTGAAGAGAAAATGGAAAAAACCCTCATGTACAAACATGTATGTAAAGTATGTCCAAATATGAAGGATCGAATTCAGGATTCCGGCCGGTAAACCTATAGCTCGCAAAATAGTCTCATCAGTTGCCGGAGAGGCAATAGCTAAGGCTATGTTGAGCACCAAAAAAACAGCCGCGTTGATCAATATCAACTTTGATAAGTGATTGCGACCGTAAAGGACTTTCTTTAAATCTTCAACGATGAAATTATTTGTCATACGAATAAATCAGTGTTATTCTAACCCTCTTTTGTATTTAACTTTATCTGGTGCTTCGTAAGGATCGAGTTCAATTATTTTACCATCTTTTTCAATAATCAAAGGGCTGTTAATCTGCCGTTTGTATTTCACAAGTCTTTCGTAAGCGAGTTCAAGACCCTTTACAATTTTGTCTCTTTCTATTTTTAGTTCTTTAGCTGTACTCATTCAATTGTTTTTTTATTTCATTCCAAATAGCAGTATTATATACATCCAGTTGATTAGATCCACCTTCAGCAATTATCTCTTGTTTTTTATTTGAATTATTAATGAATACCCAGCTATCAACTGTTTCTTCATAAAAATCAAAAAAGTTGGCAATTCCGTTTTTGTAGCGTCTTTTGATAACGTTTACCGGAATATCATGTCCTCCTTCTTTAACTCTTTGTTTCACGCGGCTAATTGCCAGCTCAGGAGATGATAACCAAAAAAAGATACAGGTTGTTTCATATCCTTCATCTTTAGCTCTCTCAATAATATTAAAATAACTCTTTGTAGCTAAAGTAGACTCAAAGGAAAAGCTTTTTCCAGCATCAATAAAGCTTTTAATCTTTTTGAGCATAATCCTACCAGCCTCAATCTTTGCTTTATCAGGATTAAAAGGAGATAACCCTCTCGCTATTTCATCAGCATTTATAAACTCTTCACAATCGAGAATATCAGGTAAAATAGTGTAAGATGCAGTTGTTTTACCTGCTCCGTTACATCCTCCTATTATGTAGAGTTTTTTCATTTATATCAATAACTTGATAAGTCTAATAATAATCGTTATAAGAGTTATTTTGGTTTCGGTTTTGCCAAATTTTAATCAAAATATAACCAAATAGCATTCCGCCAAGGTGAGCAAAGTGCGCTACATTATCGCCCGGACTATTCATTAAACCAGATACAAATTCGATTAAGCCGTAGCCAATTACAAAGTACTTGGCTTTAATCGGTATAGGCAGAAATATGAGGAATAGCCTAACATTAGGGAACATCATTCCAAATGCCAGCAGTAATCCAAACAACGAACCTGATGCTCCAACCACATTTGGTAAATTGAGAAAATGCAAGCGATATTCATTTATAAATGCGTAAGCCTTTTTTACGTCCGCTTCAGATCCTGCACCATCGGCAACGCTTTGCAAACTTGCCTGAGCATTGCGAAACATATCGTACATGTTTCCGTGAAATTGCTTGCTGATTTCAAACTTGTGTTCGGCAAGTAAGGCTCTGAGTGTGTCTGATGAAGGATTATTCAAAAACTGATCGATTAAGCTAATAACCGGAGCAATATCAGTGAAGTAAAGGATCACATAATGCAAGAATGCTGCACCAATTCCTGTAATGACGTAGTAGGTGAGAAATCGTTTAGATCCCCATGTGTTTTCAATGGCGCTACCAAACATCCAAACAGCAAACATGTTGAAGAAAATATGCGAGAAACTACCGTGCATAAACATATATGTAATCACCTGATAGATCTCGAATTTTTGAGAACCAATCCAATGTAAGCCAAGCATATCGTTGAGTCTGATACCAAATGATGATTGCAACATCATCGTGGCCAGGAACATGAGTCCGTTTATAATCAATAAATTCTTAACTACCGGAGGCAGCATCTGAAAGCCTCCAACTCTGTGTTGGTTCATCAATTAAATAGTTTGTCAAATTCTTTAATCGTAAAAGTATGAATAATAGGTCGGCCACCCGGTGTGGTGTAGGGGTTTGAACAGGCAAAAAGCTCTTCGATCAAAACCAACATCTCGTCACGAGATAATTCCTTACCACCTATAATGGCAGTTCGCTGCGCTAGTGAGCGCGCAAAAGCTTCCTGTTTATCTAACTTTAATTCCTGTAAGTTGTTCTTGTAGTTCTCTAAAACAGTCTCCAATAATTCTTGTGGGTCCTGGTTGACAGCATAATCAGGCATTCCCTGAACAACAAATGTAGTTTTCCCAAATCCCGATAATTCAAACCCGAGCATTTTCAATTCATCGCTCAATTCTTCAACCAATGTAGCATCCTGAGCTGAGAACTGAACTTGTTGCGGAAATAAGGATTGCTGCGAGCTGGCCGGATTATTCGCTAGAAACTCAGTGAAACGCTCAAAAAGAATTCGTTCATGAGCTCTCGACTGGTGAATCAAAACCGCGCCAGACTTGATCGTTGATAAAATATATTTTTTGTGAAGTTGAATACACGGCATTTTGTGTTGCTCTTTTTCTTCAACTTCAAAAGACTGTTGTTGTGTTTCTTCTGGAGTTTCATCTTCCTGATCGAGGTGTTGAGCCGTCCATTTTGCCATTTCTGGATTCGCCCGAAAGAGCTTTTCGTAATTCTCTCGTTGCATCGCCTTTGATGCTTCAGAACCACTGAATTTTTTTCGGTCAGAGCCTGGTTTACCGCCAAACTGTTTGTTTTCCTCAAACGGATTGTAGCTCGTATCTACCTTAATCTGTGGTGGCGTAACCGGTTTATTTGAGGAGGGACCATCAAAACTGGTTTCCTGTTCAAAATCAATCGTTGGCGTTATATTGTACTGCCCGATTGCCTGCCTTACTGAGCTGCTCACAATCGCGTAAATAGCCCGTTCATCTTCGAATTTTATTTCAGTCTTAGTCGGGTGGATGTTGACATCGATAAAGTCTGGCTCAACCTGAAGTTCGATGAAATAGGAAGGATGATAACCTTTTGGAATCAGCTCCTCCATCGCCTCACTGATAGCGTGATGCAAGTAGTGCGATTTGATGAAACGTCCGTTGACAAAGAAAAACTGCTCACCTCTGGTTTTGCGGGCAGACTCCGGTTTACCAACAAATCCGCGCAAGTCCAAAATATTCGTTTTTTGTTCAACAGGAACCAGTCGCTCTCTGAATTTTTTACCGAACACAGCTACAACTCGCTGCCTGAAAGAACCCGGATCTAAGTGGAACAATTCGTTGTCATTGTGATGAAATGTAAACTTGATATGCGGATTTGGCAATGCAACACGCTCAAATTCATCGATGATATGTCGCAACTCAACCTGATCGCTTTTTAGGAACTTTCTACGAGCTGGAACATTGTAAAACAGGTTTTTAACAGCTATTGATGTTCCGTTTTTGGTTTGAGTGGGTTCTTGTTTTTTAACTTCAGATCCCTCGACTAAAACCTGAGAACCGAGGTCGTTACTGCGCTCTTTCGTTTTGATCTCTACATGTGAAATCGATGCGATTGAAGCCAGAGCCTCACCGCGGAATCCCATTGTTTTGATAGAAAAAAGATCATCTGAACTGCGAATTTTAGATGTAGCATGACGTTCCAGCGCCATTCTCGCATCTTCGTCACTCATTCCGCTACCGTTGTCGATTACGCGAATGAGTGTTTTACCCGCATCTTTAACGATGAGGTCAATCTCAGTTGCATCAGCATCTACAGCATTTTCAAGTAGTTCTTTTACTACGGATGCGGGTCTTTGAATAACTTCACCCGCGGCTATTTGGTTGGCAATGTTATCGGGTAACAGTTGAACGATATTCGCCATTCTGATTGTTTCTCAGTTTAGTGTTAAAATGGTAGTTGGAAATCTGTGTAAATGAAAAGGTAAAAGAGGAGTAGAAGTACTCCGGCAATGAGCGCAACTCTCAAATTAGACTTCTTGTTGGCTTTTTTACGGCTCTGACCGTGACCCCATTGAGATTTAATCTTTGATCTGAGATCACTGGCATCAGCAGCTTTGCCTTCTTTTTCCAACGCTACCTGCTTTTCAATTTGAGCTACGCGTGCATCGAGAGCTTCTTTCTCAGCATCATAGTAACGCGGCTTAAAGCCAAAGCCGCGCGGTTTATTTTGTTTGAAAATCGTATATCGCATACTGATGGCCAAAAATACAAAATGATTTTGTGACTATATACGTGGTTATGCACATCGAGTGTTGGGGAAATTCATGAATTGGTTCATTTTTTGTGAATTTGGAATGGCTAAATTCGCAACGTTAATTTCAATTAAATCTATGAATAAGCTATATCTGTCGATAACACTTGTGCTTGCGTTTTTTGCTGTCTCTTTTCACGACTGGCAAAAAGTACATATTGACCCTGATTTTGAAACTGCAAAATCTCCCTGGGCAGATAGTGTACTCGATGCGCTTACGCTAGAGGAAAAGATAGGTCAGCTATTCATGGTTGCAGCTTATTCTAACAAAGGTGAGCCGCACGCTGAAGAGATCGATGAGCTTATTGAAAAACACAACATTGGCGGACTCATCTTTTTTCAGGGAACTCCTATCAAACAAGCTAAACTGACGAATCGCTACCAAAAGAAGTCAACTATTCCATTGCTCATCGGGATGGACGCAGAGTGGGGACTTTCGATGCGTTTGGATTCTGCAATGCGCTTTCCAAGGAGCATGATGGTTTCGGCAGCTGATGATGACTCACTCGCGACAGAACTGGGACGGGCAATGGCACAACAACTCAAGCGAATTGGGGTACATGTAAATTTTGCTCCGGTTGTTGATGTCAATAACAATCCTAATAATCCCGTAATCAATTCCAGATCGTTTGGTGAAGATAAACTGAGAGTAGTTAGAATGGGAAAAGCACTTTCAAAAGGCTTACAGAATGAAGGTGTTATTGCTGTTGCCAAACATTTCCCGGGGCATGGTGATACGAAAACAGATAGCCACAAGGAATTACCAAATTTACCATTCGATCGAAACCGATTAGAAAGTCTCGAGTTATTTCCGTTTCAGGAATTGATCGATCAAGGAGTAGGTGGTGTCATGGTTGCTCACTTGAATGTTCCGGCCTTAGTTGACCAACCTAATGTTCCCACAACATTGAGTAAAAGTGTTGTGACAGATTTACTCAAAAAAGAACTCAACTTCAACGGCCTCATTTTTACTGATGCTCTCAACATGAAGGGCGTTACTGATGGTCGTGACGGAGCAGATGTCGCTCTTGAAGCATTTTTGGCCGGTAATGATGTGTTGCTTTTCCCCACAGAAATTCCTTCTGCGATTAAGGCGATAAAAAATGAAGTGAAACGAAATGATTCGCTCGAAAAGGATTTGAATGAACGGGTTCTGAAAATACTGAAAGCCAAAGAATGGACAGGCGCTACAAAATTTGACTCTATCAATTTAAAGAATATCGGTCAGAGCCTCAACCAGCCGAATCACGTTCAACTAAATCGAGACCTTAACGCCAAAGCGCAAACTCTGGTTCACAACAATGGAGATATTTTGCCTTTTGGAAGGTTAGACTCTCTCAACATAGCAAATCTTTATTTTGGTGAAAACGATCGTTTTGCTTTTCAGGATGAGTTGCAACTGTACGGAAACATCAAAACCGTTTACAGCAACAAAAAACCGACTTCATTTGAGCGCAAATTGATTCGGGAAGAGCTCGAAAATGTTGATGTGGTAATTGCATCGCTACACAATACAAGGCTATATCCAACAGGTAATTTTGGAATCACGAATGAATCGCTCTCTTTCATTAAAGAACTGGCAAAAGAAAAAGAGGTGATACTCGTTCACTTTGGAAATCCATATGCTTTGCGCAATTACGATGCTTTGGATTCGCTATCGGCAATTCTGGTGAGTTATGAGGAGAGTGAGTTTGCTCAGCATTATGCAGCTGAAGCTCTTTTTGGAGCAATTCCGGTTTCAGGGAAGCTGCCGGTTACGATCAATCAGCATTACATTGCCGGAAGCGGATCACGAACAAACAAGGTGAAGAGGTTTTCCTATTCAGAACCACAAACAGCCGGCTTGAATCCGCAGGTTCTGACCAGAATTGATTCGATAGCTCAGCACGGTATTGTTGAGCAGGCGTATCCCGGTTGTCAGATTTTAGTAGCCAGAAAAGGGAAAGTCGTTTACCACAAGGCGATGGGTAGGCATACCTATGAAGACAATGCTAAACACGTGGCTCTGACAGATATTTACGATCTTGCTTCAATTACGAAAATAGCCGCTACAGTGAGTTCTCTGATGATTTTGAATGATAGAGGAGAGCTCAATGTGAACAATACACTTGGAGATTTTATTCCGGAGTTTGTAAAAGGGACAGAGTACGAAAACCTCAAAATCAAAGATATATTGACTCACCATGCTGGATTGATTTCCTGGATTCCATTTTACAAAAACACACTGTCAAATGGTGTTCCCCGATATGATGTTTACTCTGTTGGTCAAAGTGAGTTGTATCCGCACCGGGTAGCTGAGAATTTTTACATTGAAAAATCATATCCTGACTCTATCATCAAACGAATTGTGGAAACACCGCTCAAGAAGAACCAGGATTATCTTTACAGTGATTTGGGGTATTATTTCATGCAACGAATTATTCAAAAAGTGACTGGTCAATCGCTTGATGAGTTTGCAACTGAAAATATCTACAAGCCAATCGGAATGGGAACTACACGTTATTTACCACGAGAGCATTTTGATTTGGATAGAATTGTTCCCACGGAATACGATGTTTATTTCAGGCAACAACTCATTCACGGTGATGTGCACGATCCGGGAGCAGCGATGTTAGGCGGTGTTGGCGGACATGCAGGCTTGTTCAGCAATGCCAATGATCTGGCCAAGTTGATGCAAACTTTTTTGAACAAAGGAAGCTACGGAGGCGTAAATATATTTTCTGATTCTGTTATCGAGAAGTACACGGAGTGCTTGTTTTGTGAAGACCCTGAAGTGAAAAACAGGAGAGGAATCGGTTTTGACAAGCCTGTGAGAGATGACGATGGCGGACCTACTTGCCAGTGCGTTAGCTATGCGAGTTTTGGTCACACAGGTTTTACGGGAACAATGGCCTGGGCAGATCCCGAACAGGATATTGTTTACGTGTTTTTGTCGAATCGGATTTATCCTTCAGCAGCTAATAAAAAGCTGATTACGATGGATATCAGAACAGATATAATGCAGGTTATTTACGACTCAATCGAGTATTGATTTTTGATATTATGAACATTGGAATTGTTTGTTATCCCACATACGGAGGTAGTGGAGTAGTCGCTACAGAACTAGGAAATGCACTTGCCAAAGAAGGCCACAAAGTGCATTTTATCACTTATAGTCAGCCCGTTAGATTAGATATCTTAGAAGAGAATATTTACTACCATGAAGTGAATGTTGAGGATTATCCTCTTTTTCATTACCAACCTTATGAACTCGCGTTGGCGAGTAAAATGGTGGATACAGTCAAAAATGAAAAATTGGATATTCTACATGTGCATTATGCTATTCCGCACGCTTTTGCTGCATACATGGCAAAAAAGATTCTGATTGATGCCGGAATCAATGTGCCGGTTATCACCACTCTTCACGGAACAGATATTACACTTGTTGGTAAAAATCCGAGTTACAAGCCGGCTGTGAAGTTCAGTATTCAGCACAGCGACTATGTAACGAGCGTGTCAGAACACCTCAAGGAAGAGACAATTGAGTTCTTTGATTGCTCAACACCTATTGAGGTAATTCCGAATTTCATCGATTTAAAGCTCTATCAGAACCGCAAGAATTGTGAAAAAGCGAGACTGGCTGAAGAAGGACAAATGCTCATCACACATATTTCAAATTTCAGGAAAGTAAAGCGTGTTCACGATGTTGTTCGAATTTTCAAAGGAATTCACGATCAGATCCCGGCTCGACTGGTTTTGGTAGGTGACGGCCCCGAGCGTTCTAAAACAATTGATGAAGCGAGAGAACTCGGTTTGGGAAGAGACGTGATATACCTCGGAAAAACGAAAGAGGTTGAGCGTGTTTTATGCATGAGCGATCTGTTTTTACTTCCATCTGAAACTGAAAGCTTTGGTTTGGCAGCACTTGAAGCGATGGCTGCTAAAGTACCGGTTATTTCATCGAATACTGGCGGTTTACCGGAAGTGAACATTGACGGCAAAAGCGGTTACACAAGCTCTGTAGGAGACGTAGAGTCAATGATCGCTAACAGTCTTTCGGTTCTGACCGATAAAAACGAACATCAAAAGTTCAAGCAAGGTGCTTATGAAGTGGCACAAACATTTGATATTCAAAAGATATTACCCCGTTACGAAGAGCTCTACGAGAGAGCTATGAGAGAATCTAGTTCGAAAGGCGTCCAAACTTAAACGCAGCAGATTTTGGTATTTTACCTCCAGAGCCGTGTATGATTTTCACTAGAGAATCTCCTGAAGTGCGGTATAGAATCTCTTTAGGGAATTGGTATTCTGGATTGTGAAAGATGATTGACGTATCACTCTTTTTCTTGATTGTAAAAAAATAAGGCTCAATATTTTTATCATTAATGAGTTCCAGGGTCAAGCCATCTTTATTGTAGATTTTAGAAAGCCACATGACTGAAGTGTCATTACCATTTGAGTATTTTACTTCACCGTAAATTGTGTCGTTTCGTAACTTCCAGGACTCCATTTGCGATGTATTATTGAAATCGCGTTCCCAATCGCCAGTGAGCCAACTCAATTCATTGAGATCATGAGTGGAACACGCTGAAAGGAGTAGTGTAGCGAAAAGCGAGCAAACAATAACCTTGGGAATGAAATGTTTTAGTTGTGGCATTGAAATTGTGATGCTTAAATTTGTAATCGAAAAATTCAAAAGTGATGAAAAATATCTTTACAATCTTATTAGTAGCTTCTTTTTTTGGAATGATAAGCACATCATGCTCTAAATGTTACGATTGCAGCAGATCAGTAGTGATTGAAGATTCACAGGGAAATCCAATCGATACTACAAACTCCAATGAAGAAGTGTGTACTGCTGATCAGGATGAAATTGACAACCGTGAAGATGAGGGGTATAGCTGTTCTTAACCTCCTGCTTGCTTGGCGTTGTAGCCTTCTTTTTGGAGAACCTCCAACACTTTGTTGCGCATTTCGCCCTGAATAATGATTTCACCATCTTTTGCGGAGCCACCGGTTCCGCATTTTGTTTTGATCGTTTTTGCCAGGTCTTTTAAATCATCTTCAGATCCGATAAACCCTTTTACCACAACCGCGGTTTTTCCTCCACGACCTTTTTTTTCAATTCTTACTTTCAGGTTTTGCTCCTCAGGTGGAAGGGTTTCTTCCACACCATCATCTTCGTAGTCGTATTCGTAATCGGGGTTTGTCGAATAGACAACATCAACTCGTTTTTTCTTATTCTTTTTGCTCATATCATCAAAAGTAAAACAATAAAAAAACCGCTCAAAAAGCGGTTTTTTCACAATGTAAGATGAGTGCGATTAGTTTTGTTCCTGCGGTTCACCGTTGTCTCCGAGCTCGTCAAAACTAACCTCAGTGAATTGGTTTTCAAATTTGTCGTTAAGGCGTTCGTTTTGTTCCTGCTTCAATTCAATGATTTTTTGGAAGGAATCGCTGAGTGCATCACTAAACTTTTCAAAATCTTCCTTGTAGAGAAAAATTTTGTGTTTCTTGTAATGAACAGATCCGTCTTCATTGAATTTTCGCTTACTTTCAGTAATCGTCAAAAAGTAATCATTTCCTTTTGTTGAACGCACATCAAAAAAGTATGTGCGCTTGCCCGCTCTCACTCTTTTAGCGTAAATCTCTTCTTGTTCAAAATCCTTGTTGTCTTCCATGGTCCGTTTAGCTTAAAATCACTTCAATAATAGAGATTTCAAATGTATTGAAAAAAGACCTTTGGAAAAAAATGGAATTAAGCCTCTTGTTCTTCAAGCAATTGTTGCTCGTGCAAGTCGCTGTAAACACCCTTTTTAGAGAGTAGTTCAGCATGATTACCACGTTCAACAATTTTGCCATCATCCAGCACTATAATTTGATCACAGTGCTTCACAGATGACACTCTGTGAGAGATAATTACTGAAGAACGCCCCTTCATAATGCGCTTTAAATTCGTCAAGATTCGTTCTTCGGTTTGAGTATCAACAGCTGAAAGACAATCATCAAAAATGAGGATCTTCGGTTTTTTGATCAGAGCCCGGGCGATTGATAGTCGTTGTTTTTGACCGCCCGATAACGTGATACCGCGTTCTCCCAGTTCAGTTTGAAAACCTTTTGGAAACTCAGTAATATTGTGATAAACCTGAGCATCTTTAGTAGCCTGTTCAACTGCTTTTAAATTGTCTTTGGTCAGATCCAAACCAAAAGCAACATTGTTTTCTATTGTATCAGAAAAGAGGAAAACCTCTTGTGGAACATAGCCGATTGATCTTCTCAACTGGTTGAGGTTGAATTCCCTAATCGGTTTGTTGTCAACTCTGATTTCGCCCTGGGTAGGATCGAATAATCGACCAATAAGGTTTGCAATTGTCGTTTTGCCGGAACCCGTTCGCCCGATTACAGCCAGAGATTCACCGGCTTTGATCGAGAAATTAACGCCTTTTAGAGCTTCAATTCCACTGTCTGGATAGACAAAATGGACATCTTTAAATTCGATATTTCCTTCAATTGGGGTATCGGTGTGAATGTGGTTCTTGATTTCCGGTTCTGACTGTAAAAATTCGTTGATGCGTTCCTGAGATGCCGCAGCTCTTTGAGTAAGAGATGTTACCCAACCCAAAGCAGCAACAGGCCAGGTGAGCATGTTAACATAAATCACAAATTCGGCAATGTTACCGGTCGTGATTTCACCTGAAATGGCGAGTTCTCCACCGATGTAAATCGTTAGGATCGTACTCAGCCCGATTAGCAAAATCATCAACGGCTGAAATAGAGCGTTTACTTTTACCAGTTCAAGGTTCTTATTTTTATACGTTTCAGTTTCTTCCAAAAAGGCTTTTTCGCGTTCCATGTTGATGTTGTAGGCTTTCAAAACCCGAATACCCGAAAATGCTTCCTGAACGAAAGTTGAAATATTGGAAAGCTGTCTTTGAACTTTTTCACTCTTAATGTTGATGATGTTACTCACGTAGTAAATCGAAATGCTGAGAAGTGGAAGAGGAGTGAGGACGTAGAGCGTAAGCTTTGCGTTTACTGAAATCATTGTGCTGATGACAAGAACAAAAAGAACAATTAGGTTGAGCGTGTACATAATAGCCGGACCCAAATACATTCTTACCTTACTGACGTCTTCACTGATGCGGTTCATCAAATCACCGGTGTTATTGCGCTTGTAAAAAGCCAAACTCAAATCCTGGTAGTGTTTGAAAACCTCATTCTTGAGATCGTACTCGATGAGCCTGGACATCACGATGATCGTTTGACGAGTAAAAAAGAGGAATAATCCGTTCATTAAAGCCATCAACAAGACGAAGCCACCAAAAAGCAGTAGCATTTTACTCAATACCGCATAAAAATCGGCATGGAAGTACGTACCATTCAAAACCTGATACTGAACAATAGTCTCTTTAACAATGTCAAAAGCGTAGCGGATAATTTGGGCTGGAAAGATTTTGAAGACGTTTGAAATGGCGATGAATAAAATTCCCAGTAACAGTCGCCACTTGTATTTTACTAAATATTTATTGAGGTATCGAAGTGATTTCATTCAGTTGAGTACTTTCCTACATTCATTAACAAATCCCGAGAAAAACGCTACATTTGCCGTCCCAAATAACGGGGCAAATGTATAGTAAATTTCGTCTCTGAATATTAACGTTCTAATACAATAAACATGGATGTGAATACAGTTTCACTGGCCGATAAAACACAAAACCCTGTAATCCAGGAAATGTTTCAAATGGGACATGAACAAGTAGTGTTTTGTCATGATGATGCAACCGGTTTAAAAGCGATAATTGGAATCCATAATACCACATTAGGTCCGGCACTTGGCGGTACCAGGATGTGGACTTACGACAACGAACTTCAAGCTATAAATGATGTTTTGCGCCTTTCGCGCGGTATGACTTACAAAAATGCTGTAAGCGGACTCAACCTGGGTGGAGGAAAAGCTGTGATAATCGGTGATTCCCGCACAATGAAAAACGAAGCGTTAATGAGACGCTTTGGTAAATTCGTTGATTCGCTAAGCGGAAAATACATCACTGCTGAGGATGTTGGAATGACAACTCAGGATATGGAATTTATCAGCAACGAAACAAAACACGTTGTGGGTATTCCAAAGGAATTGGGCGGAGCCGGTGATCCTTCTCCTGTTACTGCATACGGTGTTTATCTCGGGATGAAAGCCGCTGCTAAAGCCGCTTATGGATCTGACGATTTAGGAGGCAAAAAAATCACTGTTCAGGGAGCCGGTAATGTTGGTCGTTATTTGATCGACCATCTAATGAAAGAGAATGCTCAGGTTTCTATCGCAGATATTTTTGACGATAAAATCAAGCTGGTGACTGATAAACACTCTTCAGTAAATGTAATCGATTCTGATAAGGTTTACGAGAATGACATGGATATTTATGCTCCGTGTGCTTTGGGTGCAACGGTCAATGACGAGTCACTCAAAAAGCTGAACTGTAGCGTGATTGCCGGAGCTGCTAACAATCAGCTCGCTGATGAAAAGAAACACGGTGTGGCAGTGAAAGAAAGCGGAATTATTTACGCTCCTGATTACGTGATCAATGCTGGTGGCGTGATCAACTGTTATTCAGAACTCGAAGGCTATAACCGCGACAGAGCGATGAATAAATGCGAAACGATTTACGACACAACAACACGTATTTTTGAACTTGCCAACGAGCAAAATATCCCTACCTATGAAGCGGCTAATAAAATAGCTGAGCAAAGAATTGAGCAAATCGGAAAGATAAAAATGACCCGTTAATGCAAGAAGGGATGATTAACAGACGCTACCTGCGAGTCAAAGGATTACAGGCTATTTACGCATTTGAAAGCGACAATGCTGATATGACTGTTGGTGAAAAAAACATGATCACCAGCATCAACAAAATCTACGACCTGTATCTCTATGTTCTCGAACTCACGAATGAAGTTGCTGAGAAAGCGCGTAGGAACATTGAACAGAATAAAGAAAAACGACTGGCAACTGATGAGGATTTGAATCCTAACCTCAAGTTTATCAATAACCATATTGTTCAATTACTGGATAACAATGTTTTATTCAGAGCCGAGGTAGAAAAGAAAAAGATCAACTGGTCGCTTGAGTCTGACAACATCAAGAAGTTATGGCGTCAAATTCGCGAAAGTGATGAGTACATTGAATACATGGAAAAACCCGGTCAGTCTTTTGAGGAAGATCAGGAGTTCATGATCAAAATATTCAAGCGATACATCGCCAGTTTTGAAGTAATTCACGACTTTTTTGAAGACAAGAGCATCTACTGGACTGATGATCTGGCTCTGGTTATTTTGAATGTCATCAAGACGTTTAAAAACATGACGCCTGAAATGGGAGAGCACAGCAATTTTCTTCTTCCACTTTTCAAGGACAGAGATGACGATCTCAAATTTGTGAAAGAACTGTTCAAGCGAACAATTGTAAACAAAGAATCGCTATCTGATCGTATTGGCCAAAACACAACTAACTGGGAACTGGAGCGTATCGCAAAGCTAGATGTTGTACTCATGCGTATGGCATTGTGTGAATTACTTTACTTTCCAAGTATTCCCGTTAAAGTGACTTTTAATGAGTACATAGAATTAGCGAAAGATTACAGCACTCCAAAATCGAAAGTATTTATCAATGGAGTACTCGATAAACTGGTTGCTAAACTCAAAAAAAGTGGCGAAATTTCGAAAACAGGTAGAGGTCTAATCGAATAATTGAAAATTATGAAAAAGCTATTGTTTATCGGATTGATAGGATTGGTTGGTTGGGGATGCAATAATTCCGGATCTGACCAGGAATCAATTACTCCTGATATGGTGAAGAATAATGCAACTGCTTCATCAGACTCAACGAAGAAAAGCAGTGAAGCACCCATTATGGAGTTCGATACACTTGTACAGGGATTTGGAACAATCACACAAGGTGAGAAAGTGACAAAGATCTACAAGTTTCAAAACACGGGTAATAAAGAATTGGTGATTACATCAGCTCGTGGCTCATGCGGATGTACTGTTCCCAAATATCCGCGCAAACCAATTGGTCCAGGAGAATCCGGAGAAATTGAAGTTATGTTCAATAGTAAAGGAAAAGTAGGACGCATTCACAAAAAGATTTATATCGTTGCAAACACAACTCCCGCGACAAACACGCTGGCTATAACCGGTGATGTTGTGGGACCATCAAAATAAAAAACGCAAAAAATGGAAAATTTACAGGGATTATTAGAAAACTTTGGACCGCTTCTTTTGATCATCGTGGTGTTTTATTTCTTCATGATCAGACCCCAAATGAAAAAGGCAAAAGAGGCCAAAAAATTCAAGGAAAACCTCAAAAAAGGCGATCACGTGGTAACTATTGGTGGTATCCACGGTAAACTTGCCGAGCTCAATGAAACAACAGTCGTAATCGATATCAACGGAAAATTCAAATTGACTGTTGAGCGTTCAGCAATTTCACCTGAATATTCAAAAGGAACAGGTGAATCAACATTAGCGCAACAGCCGCAAAAATAATATCTTCGGGCTGGCGATTAATTGCACCGAAGTATGAATAGAATCAAAGCACTCATAAAAAAACCGGGAAAGCGTTTTTACGTTTTTCTGGTTTGTTTGCTTATAGCCACTTTTTTTTGGGTTCTGAATGCCCTCACAAAAGAGTACTCTCTCACTATTTCTGTCCCGGTAGAGTATGCCGGAGTTCCTGACGAAAAAGTTATTGTCAACGCACCTCCAAAAGCTGTCTCTTTCAGGGTTAGAGGAGAGGGTTTTAATTTATTAGGCGTATCTAAAAAAGATGAATTTGAGCCGGTTACGGTTGATCTTCGCAATTACACCACTTTTGGTGATGATGAAGTAGAACGAAAGGTTGTGGATGCAGGATCGATCAGGAATTTGGTGAATGACGAGCTTGGCGATTACCTCGATATCGATCAACTATCGGCAGATTCCATTCAAGTTCTCATCGAAGAGAGAATGGCTAAAAAAGTTCCTGTTGAGCTGGATTTAAATGTTACCGTAAACGAGCAATACACATTACAGTCAGATCCATTTTCAACTCCAGATTCTGTAGTGGCTAAAGGACCAAAATCTGAAGTGCGTGAACTCACAAAAGTATTTACAAAAAGATTGCAACTGGATGATCTGGAAACGACTGTTAATGAAGATTTACCAGTTGTGAGTAATTCAGCAAAAATGAATTTTGAGCCGGCTTCGGTGAAAGTCACTGTACCTGTTGAGCAACTCACACAGGGATCGACAAAAGTGAAAATAGAAACAATTAACTTACCCGATTCGCTTACACTTTCAACATATCCGCGAGTTGTAACCGTCAATTTCAAAACAGGATTATCACATTTTGATAGCATTGACGAAAAGCAATTCAAAGCACAGGTCGATTATTCTTCGGTTCTGAAAAATCAACCGCCAAAACTCTATGTTAATGTCACTTCTAAAAACGATCATGTGAAAGTGATTAGTTACTCTCCTGAAAATGTAGAATACATAATCAGATCGCGATGATTGTTGGCGTTACCGGAGGAATAGGAAGCGGAAAAAGCACGGTTTGTCGCATATTTCAATCGTTTGGTATTCCCATTTACGATGCTGATCAGCGAGCAAAAGCACTGTACGTTGAAAGTGATGATGTGAAAGCTGCTGTAATTGACTTGTTGGGTGAAAAGGCTTACAAAAACGATAAACCCGATAGAGATTACATTGCAAAAGTGGTCTTTGACGATAAGTCAAAACTGGAAAAACTCAACGGAATTATTCATCCGGCCGTTAAAAAAGATTTTGAAAATTGGTATCACAGTCAGAACACGACTTACGTCATCAAAGAGGCAGCCATCATGATCGAGAGTGGCAGTTACAAACAGTGCGATAAACTCATTCTGGTTACTGCTCCCAAAGAACTCAGAATTAAAAGAGTAGTGGAGCGTGACAAAGTCTCTGCTGAAGAAGTTGAAAAGCGCATGAGCAACCAGATGACTGATGACGAAAAACGCGCTTTTTGCGATTACGAGATTTTAAATGACGGAAAAGCATCATTGATCGAACAGGTTCGTGATATTCATCCACAATTGCTATCTTTTGGCCAAAAGCCGAAAAAATGAAAATACTCTCCGCTGATCAAATCAGAAAAGCTGATCAATTTACGATAAAGAACGAACCTATTTCAAGTCTTGATTTGATGGAAAGGGCTGCAAAAAATGCCCATTTAGCTCTG
Organism: Salibacter halophilus; assembly: GCF_008806325.1. Classification (GTDB taxonomy): domain Bacteria; phylum Bacteroidota; class Bacteroidia; order Flavobacteriales_G; family Salibacteraceae; genus Salibacter; species Salibacter halophilus. Next base: position 19,546 of record NZ_WACR01000005.1, on the reverse strand, counting down.
CCCATTTTTTACATCAATCAAAAGATATTGATCGTTTGCGGACCGGGCAATAATGGAGGTGACGGACTCGTAATTGCTCGCCATTACAGTGATCTAAATGAAGTGGAAGTAGTTGTACTCAATTTCAATGACCAGTACTCTGATGATTTCAAAACGAACTTTGAAAGACTGAGAGATTGCAATGTTAAAATCACGACAATCAAATCGGCAGATGAGTTAAAGATCAACGAGCCAGATTTCATTATTGACGCGATTTTTGGTTCAGGTTTGAACAGACCCGTTGAAGGCTTTCCCGCTGAAGTTATCGAGAAACTCAACAATTACGAAGCGAAGCGATTGGCAATTGATATTCCTTCAGGGCTCTTTGCTGATGACAATGACGAGAACGATGGTACCATATTCAAAGCTGATGAAACGATAACTTTTCAATTGCCGAAATTAGCTTTCCAGTTTGCTGAGTATGCAGAATTTGTAGGCAATGTGACGGTTCTCGATATCGGGTTACTCAAGAGCTTCATCGAAAACGAAAAGACAGATCATGAGGTTCTGACCGAAAGAGATGCGCGCAAGATATTGAGAAATAGAAAGGGCTTTTCGCACAAAGGAACTTACGGTCATGCATTGTTAACGGCCGGTGGAAAAGGAAAAGTAGGTGCAGCTGTACTTTCATCAAAAGCAGCGCTTAAATCCGGTGCAGGTTTGGTTACTGCTCACATTCCAAGATGCGGTTATGATATCATGCAAACAGCAATTCCAGAGGTGATGTGCATTGTTGATTCAGGAGAGGAATGCTTAAAAGACGATATCGATTATTCTGATTTCAATGCCGTGGGAGTGGGGCCGGGAATTGGTCATCACGAGGAAACGCGTTTTGTCGTGGAAGAATTGATCAAAACGACTGAGAAACCGCTCGTACTCGATGCTGATGCACTCAACTTACTTTCAGAACACCCGCAATGGCTCGATCATCTTCCGAAAGGAAGCATTTTAACTCCACATCCGGGAGAATTTAAGAGGTTGTTCGGAGACATCGATAAACCGATTAAACGTCTCGAAAAGATCAAAGAATGGTGTTCAAAATCTGAATGTTACCTCCTTTATAAGGATCATATCAGCTTTTTAGTAACACCTGACCGAAAAGTGTTTTTCAACAGTACTGGAAATGCCGGTATGGCAACTGGTGGAAGCGGAGATGTATTAACCGGAGTTATCACCGGCTTGCTTGCTCAAAACTACAGCAGTTTTGAAGCCGCACTTTTAGGAATGTTTGTCCACGGAAAAGCCGGAGATGCTGCACTCGATAAAGAGTCGTTTGAATCGCTTACTGCGTCTGATATTATAAATAATTTGGGTGAAGCCTTTAAATCGATCAGACATGCGTAGAGTTTTTGTTTTTCTTTTCGGTCTGATCCTGATCACTGCATGTGCCTCACAGCGAGATGTGAGCGTGCAAACCGCTGAGAATATCGACTTCAGATCTTACAAAACATTCATGGTAAAACTCGACCCGGATAAAGAATATGCTGATTTTGCCGACCAAAAAATTGAAGAAGTTCTCGAAAATGAAATGGAGCTCCGCGGATTAGAAAAAGATACCGTAAAGCCTGACCTCTGGATATTGTACGACACCAGAGTGAGGCAAAAGACAAAACTCGAGCGTTCGTCATATCCTTACGATTATTACTACCCGTGGGATTGGGGGTATAACCGCTATCCCTATCGCGAGTACACTTATCAGGAAGGAACTGTCATCATCGATGTTGTGGACGTAAAAAATAAGCGACTCATTTGGCAGGGCTGGTTGAGCGAATCTGTGGATGACAAGCGCGATCTTGAAGATGTTGAAATGGACATCCGTTCAATTATGGCTCGTTTTCCGCTCAAGGCTTCAAAAACCGCTACCGAAAACCAATAGTGATTCCGGCAGCGATTTCAATTAAAATTTAAAACCAACGGTCAGAGCCCCGTTAAAGCCGGCTCTCGGGACATTTCCCCAGTCGAGGTGGTCCCAGTACTGCTTGTTGGTGAGATTTCGCAAGTCTGCACGAACAGTAAGTTCATTCTTTCCAACTTCAAAAACGCGTTGAGCGCTCGTGTTGAAAATAACATATCCGCTCGTTTCATCTTCGCCATAAATGGGGTTTACCCTGTTTTGATCAGCAGCGATATTTGAGTTCACTTCAAAGAACCATTTTTCTTTTTTATATTGAGCTGTTAAATCTACTTTTAGCGGAGCAATCAATGGGAGAGGAGTTCCGTTGTTATCCTCAGCATAGCGGTATTTGAGTCGCTCTTTTAACGAGACAGCTTTTGTGATTTTCCAAAAAGCACTTTGTTCAAAGCCGGTTATGTAAGCATAATCGAGGTTTTCGTAAAACTTCACTCCATTTCCACCAATGGTCATGACTGAAAGTGTAGAATCCCAAACACCAAAAACATAGTTTTCGATGTAGTGAACGAACGGACTCAAACTCAACTGTATGTCATCAAATGACTTTTTCATTTCATAACTCAACTGATAAGAGTTTTCCATCTCTAAATCAGGATTTCCCATGTAATCGAATCCATCCTGAGCGTTGAATAAATAGAACCCGTAGAGTTCGCTTAGAGTAGGAACGCGCTGACTCACCTTCATGCTCAAAGAGTGATTGAAAATACTTGGGTTGTGATTAATAACCAATCCGCCACTCATTGTTAAATCCTCTCTGTCAGGATTCTCATATCCGAAAATGGAAATCTGCTTTAAACCAAAGTCGCTCATCATTGAGTTTTCATAGTAATTGGATCTGAAGAAAACTGTTGTATTGAGTTTATCGGTCCATTTTGAGTTCAATTCAGCTTCACCGCCAAATCCAACACGTGTAGATAATGGCCATGTTTCCATGAACATTTCCTTTTCATTTTTTGGGTACATGATCATATCGGCCCAGCGCTCATTGTAGAAACCATCAGCTTTGATTTTCACTTTGTGTCGGTTGCCCAGGTTCTGACCGTAATGGGCATAACCACCATAAGTGGTGCTTCCACCCGGCATATCCATGTGCATAGGAACATTAGGTCGCTTTGTGTCGTCCATCACGTGCTCGATGTCGTTCCCGTAAGCTTTTACCTCAAGATGAGACTGTGCAGAATTCAGAAAATACCGATGATAAGACAAGCTGTAAATTCGCCCTTTAGCCGATGAAACATCCATTGGTAAAGCGGTGTAGCCAATGTCCCAAGCGTCATCTAAAATGAACTGAGCTTCAATCCATTCGTTTGATGATAATCTGTACTTTGCATTAGCAGCCAGGTTGAGTTTGTGGAATTGTGTGAAGAGAACCTCATTTCCGTTTCCATCATTGTAAGGATCAGCATCGCGGTAAGAACCGGATACTCTCAAACCAAACTTCGATGATGAGTAATCGACAGATCCCTGGGCCACGTTTCCCAATCCATTAAAACTCAAACCGTATAAACCGGTACCTGTGAATTGTGGTTCGCCTGTGAATCGCGCTTTTTTAGTTGCCAGGTTGAGTCCTACAGGTGATGTACCACCAAATGCACTCGAATTATGGCTCTGACCAGCAGCTATGCCAGACAGGTTGTTCGTTGAGACGTAAGAAGTAACCGGATCCATTTTATCAGTACACGCTCCAAAAATGCGCATTCCATCGAGTGTGATATTCATGCGTTCCATGGTGAGTCCGCGAAAAACAGGTTCATAAGCGTAATTTCCACGCCTGATGAAATCTGCTCCTGAAATTTGCCTGATTGCCTCTCCGGGCTTGTTAATTGAAGAGTAGCTTTGGTTGACCTGTGATAAATCTTCTTCAATCTCTACTTCATTGAGGTTTTTAACGCGTAATGAGTCATTACGAACCTCGCTCACCTGCGCCAAAACTGACGCAGGGAGTAAGGTAAGGACAATAAATTGCCTTAACATATCAATATGTTTTAGAGATTCTTAGAACGTGATGTCGAAGAAAAGGTCGTCCTTGATGTCGTTTCCGTTTTCTTTGAGAACCATATTGACTTTCCAGTAGCCTGTCATGGTGAAGTTCACTTTTCCAACGTAGTGCCCGTTAGTCGTTTCTACCGGGTTTTCATTGTCTGGTGAACCGTGGCCCATCGTAGGCATTTCCGGATCGATCTCCATCGTTAATCCGTTTACTGCAGGCCATGACATCATCGTTTTGCGTTCGTGAACCACAACTTCGTAATCGTTGATTCCAACCTCAGGGTCTGATGGTTCTACGAGCGATACAAAATAGCGAGCACTGTCGGGAGTGTAGAAGCTTTTAGTTCTCGTTTCTTCCGGCTCAACGACACTGTTTATTTTCACACGATGTGTTTCTGAATCGTTATCATCAGTAAGCGTAACATCAATGTACCAGTCACCTGCAGTTGTAGGCATCACAAATACGACTGCTGCTTGACGAGCACCGTTTTGATCAGGAGTTCCAGGTTGTTCTACAGGAGCACTGTGAGAGTGCATAGGCATATCCATAACCGGATTTATCGTTACCTGATCTTCTAAAAAGCTGTCATCAACAGTTCCGTCATCGTCTTTTTCTACGATCCAGATTTTGTTGTATCCCACAAAAGCTTCCTTTTCACCGTAAATCACAATGTCGTCATCGTCATTGTCATCATCACTGGTTCCCAGGATTACATAGTTTTTAAAAGGATTATTTGTTGGTGTGGGAGTGTTGTCATCATCGTCATCGTCTTTACATGATGTACTTGCTCCAATAATTAGCGCCATTAAGACCCAAACTTTAATATTTTTGAGTAACATAAGTCTTTGATTTTAAGTTGATAAAAAAGTATGAAGTAATAGGGGTAAGACTTATGCCCTGGGTGGATGAAACACCTCAATTGGTGCTAAAAAGGAATATGAGATCTGATAAAAGAAGTTTGAAGAGTTCTTATTTTGGTCAGATCCAGAGGAAAATTCTTCACAGTCAGATCCAAAATAAAGTGTTTGTTCAGGTAAAAATGAAATTTCCTGTGGAGCTCTTTTTTCATCTGTTTCACCCATGAGTTGTTGGCTAAAGTGACATTTACCGTTACAGTTGAGTTCAGGTTTATCCTTGTTTTCACAAAACAACTCCGTGATCTCGTCCACATTCATGCGGTAATTGACAAATAGCACAGCATTGAAAAACTGTGTAAAGCCAAACAGTGCAATTAGCAATATGGATGAAATGAATTTCATTTGAAACAAAAATAATCCTTTTTACTTCACTGTATTATGACTTTAGTCACATGTGGTCAATCAAGATGATTAGTATTTCAACGATAATGCTCAAATAAAGGTTGTTTAATTTCATTAAAACCTGATTAAAAAGCTAACTATAAAGTTTATTTATTTTTATTACATTTGAGTAAACCAACACCTACAGCTATGAGTGAACGTGCTTGTTTAGAATGTGGTGAAAAGTTGAGGGGCCGAATTGATAAACGCTTTTGCGATGCAGATTGCAGGAGTAGTTATCACAATCGCAAACACCGCGATGAAGATGCTTATTACCGCAAGATCAACAAAAAACTCAAGAAAAACCGCTGCATACTCAACGATCTCAATGATGGAGGTAAAACCAAGATCTCCAAATTAAAACTCTTACAAAACGGGTTTAATTTCAATTACTTTACTCATATACTCCGTACCAAAAAAGGCGGTATATATTTCTTCTGTTACGATCAGGGATATATTGAACTGGATGAGAATATGTTCCTACTCGTTGAAAATAAAAGTGAGGATTAACGGTCTTTTTAATGCTCCATCTGTCGTTTCAGAATTGTATCTTAGTGGCAACAGAAATGACATTTTATGATCTACAAAAATTTTTATGCTGAGCTGGGAAAGCTGCTCTATGCTGTCGCAAAATCTGATGGAAAGGTTGCCGAGAAAGAACGAAAAGCCATGCACGAAAAAGTAGTGAAGGATCTCGTTCCGGTTGAAAATTCAACTGATGAGTTTGGAACAGACAGTGCTTACTACGTAGAAATGCAGTTTGAAAGTTGCCAGGAACAATCGGCAGATCCTGAAACATGCTTTATCGATTTCATCAGCTACGTTGATGATCACCACTCTGCTTTTGATGCGAAACTGCGCAAAGCAACTGTAGAAATTGCCGATGCTGTTGCCAGTGCGTTTTACAATACCAACTCGAAGGAACGCGATATGCTTCAACGACTCAAACACAAAATACAGGAGTTTGAAAAGCAACAGTGAGTTAGCCGGCTCTGACCAAAAGGAACTCATTTCAAGCGAACAGCGAATAGAATACCGTTTTTTGCTCGAATTGATTTGTGGAGTATATGCCGAAGCTTTTTCTGCCCGGTTTGGCGATAACCAAAAGAAATGGACATTAATCGGGAAGGAAGAGTTTGGGCCGTATTTTCCATTTGAAGTTCCGTCAGGATTCGAGCGACTGTCAACTTTTTATGTTGAAAACAACCTGTTGCCGTGGAAGAGCAGGTATAACAAGGTGTTGCCTATTGGCGTTTTGTTGCGCAACGGATCTGACCATTATTTAATTTTTAGGGGAACACTCGCAGCGGTGGAATGGTACCACGATATGTTGTTCACGCAAAAACAGTGGTCGAACGGTAGTAGCGAAAAGTTGCTGGTTCACAGCGGGTTTAACGATTTGTTCGACACAGTCAGAACCGCAGTCGATTTAGCCATTGACAGTGCTCAAATAGGAGAAGGGAAGTTGACAATCACGGGACACAGCCTGGGAGCGGCACTTGCAACTTTATCAGCCCTTGAATGGAGTGATCTCAAACCCAGGCTCATCACGTTTGGTAGTCCGCGTGTTGGGAATTCTATATTTGCTAAGACTCTTGAGAAGAGTGTGTCATTTCATCAACGAATCGAACACATTTTTGACCCTATTCCCAATTTACCGCCAGAGAGCGTTAAGCCTTTCTACAGCGAATACGCTCATGCCGGAGAGCAATTATTGATCAAGGGATCAATCGATACGATTTCGAGTTATAAGGACCTGAGCAAGAAAGAGGTGCTTCTGGGACATCTGCCATCAGCTTACTTTGATGCGCTCGATCGCTTGTGAAAAAGCTTGTCAATTTTCCGCTGAATCGTAACTGCATAGTGCGGTTTGTTGCGACTAATGATTTCCAGTATTTCATTTTCAAGCTCGGTATAGCGTTTCATAAATCTGTCCAGTAACTCCAGGCTATAGTTGTGAATAGCTATCGCTTTAGCAGGGTTTTCGATGTTAGACAAACAGTTGTCCAGCACTTTACCTTCCCATTCTTCAGATATTTCAGATTCTTTCGCCATGCGCAAAATCTCGCGTTCCTCACCGCTCGTTTTGCAATGCGGGATGAAATCGAACAGTTGCTCCCCGTATTTTTTAAAGAGCTCTTCATTTCTCATGACAGCATGTGAAGCGACCCAGGCAGCGTAGTTTGGATGAATATTTCCGCGCTTCCAAATGTCGATCAATACCTCAAAATAAGCTTCATTTTTTGAAACCTCGGCAGCCAATTCATCGCATTTTTGCTTTGTGCGATGTGTTGTCAAAAAATACTCAATCCTCTTTGCAAAATCTTTCTCCTTCATGGCAATTGAAAATGATGGATGTGCTCGTATTCGGCACCTTTTTTCTTCAACAAAGATTGCATTAAAATCAATTCATTCGGTTTTACGGTCAGATCCATTTCACCGCTTACATCAGGGCACTGAATAGGCTTTTTGTCGTAAACGCGAGCCATGGTCACGTGCGGACTAAAAACTGCGTGATCGGGTTTTCCCTTCCCGATAACCGCGTAGTGTAGATTATCGCGAAATGTTTGCCATTGTTTACTTTGTTCATAGGCAGCCCAAATCATTTTTGATTTGTTGTTGGGAACGGTTTTAAAACCGTTAAAAGTCAGTTGAGGTAGAGAAGGAGATGAGTTTAAAACATCTTTTACAGCCTTTTTAATCTCACCAACCGATTGCTCGCCAGTTTCTCCTATAAACAAAAGCGTAATGTGGTAATTCGCAGGCGGAATCCACCGCAACTTGTGATCATCAGGAAACAACTCAATACAACTCGCCAACTTGACAGCAATTTTCTTTCCGATTGGTATGGAGAGGAAAAGGCGCATTGTTGTTACTTAAAAGTTAATAGCTGTAATTAGGAGGATACTCGACAGTATATTTGAAATTGTATTCTTTTGTTTCGTTCGGTTGAAGAGTCACCTCCCATGATAGTATTCCTTTATCTTTATCGACATCAGCATTTCCTGATTCAACCAGTTCAATTTCAATCTCTTCATTTTTGGCAAGAGGATATTGATCTTTTAAATCGACTATTACTGGTGATTTGCTCGTGTTTTTAACTGTGAGGGTGATGTCTTCTGTCGTCTGTCTTTTGTTTTGCCTAATTCCCTTTCTATCATTTTTAATTTTCACATCTCTATCAAGTATTATCTGCTTTGCAATGCCAACAGCTAAATCCAGAGTATCATTAGTCTTTGATGATTTATCTAGCTTCAATACACCATTAAATTCATTTTGATAAAAAATATTGATGACACTATTTGGCGGAACTCCATATTCCTGCCAATTAGGGATTGTTGCTGTTACAAATGCATTTGAGTTGTTTTTAGGGATTCCTGTGAGTTTAAAATCTGAATTTACAGTGTCTTTTTCAATATTAAGTTTCTTACTACTTGAGCTTTTAATTGAGTATTTTTTAGGAAGTTTTGAAAAAGATTTATTGCTGCTATTTAACAACTTTTTAGAATTGATAGTAACACCAGCAACAGTCATTGCCTTTTTATTTTGAGGTTCTGAAGATTTTCTGGTTTTTGGTTTGTACCTATCGTTTGTAAATGTATTTCCACTCGATGTATTATCCTTCTCTATTAGCGGTACTTTGTAGTCTACAACTTCAAATTCCTTTAGACTTTCAAGATTTTGATCAAGCTTGATTACAATATTCGACACTTCTTCTGGAACTACGACAATCTCTTTTCTCAATGGTTTATAGCCAACGAAAGTTGCTTCTAAAGTGTATCTTTCAGACTTTAAGTCTCTCAAAGAAAAGTTCCCATCAAAATCAGAAGATGTGCCGCTAACTTGAACTCCCTTTTGTTTAATGATAATATTAGCAAAGGGTACTGGTTCTAATGTTTCTGAATCAATTACTTTTCCTCGTATTTCGCCCGGCTCATTACTTTGTAAGTCTGGTTTCATTTCATCGATATAGTATTTTTCCAAACTTGTACTTTTAAGGTCTGTTGTTGGATGATATGATGAGATATTAATGCTTATATTTTCCCAGTTTCTACCAGTGTTTTGTCTAATGTCAACCCATTTTTCTAAAATAGTTGGTTGTTCTATATCCCTGACTTTTAAATCATATTTTGAATTCCAACCAGCATCTCTGGAAAAGTATTTGAGTTCTATGTTTTTTCTCTCTTTATTAGAACTCATTATTTCAATTGAGATCGCATTTGTGTTTTTTTCAATTTGAGATGTGATTCTCTCTCTTTTTAAATTTAGGGTCCTTATCTCTTTGGCAATTGATTCTTGTTTTTCTCCATTAGAAAATAACTCTTTGTTTATTGATGAAAGTTCTTTTTTAAGAAGAGTAAGTCTTGCCTGAATTTCATTATTACCAATATCGACATCTTTCTTAGATGTTGAATTGTAGAGAAGCTGTTTTTGAGTTTTTAAAATGCTCTCTTCTGACTGCAGTGATTTGAGATCTTTAAGTAACCCATCAATTGTGTCATCTATATTTTTAATCTCGTCTTTCACTTCAGATATGTCATAATTGAGAATCTCCTGAATAGAAAGAATCTCTACATTATCGATTTTGACTCTGATACTATTCGATTCAACAGAACTCTCTAGCCTGGGGAATATCAATACATTTCTACCTTCTGGGATTTCAACTTTTCCCACACGTTTAATTTCAACTCCTCTCTTGAAGACTGTAACCTCTTCAATTGATAAATCATTAAGAGTTAGAGTATCATTTTCTGAAAATGAGTTGAGTGAAATAAAGATTACTAAAAGAGTTAACAGTTGTTTGATTTTCATATCTCAATAAAATAAGTGTTTCTTCGATTTATCATTCCAGCCGCTCTGGTGGCGGTGCTCTACAAAATAAATAGTGATATCGGCCTGGTGCTGGTAATCAACGAAATAGATCTTTTTATCGGCCTGATGTGCGTACTCCACGAAAAACCACTTTCCCTCGTTGCCGTCTGCCTGATGGCCGTAATCTACCTTGAAAACGCTTAAGTCTGCCTGGTGCTCGTAATCAGCTACGAAGACTTTCACATCGGCCTGATGAGCGTACTCGACTGAGAAAACCTTTTGGGATCTGACCGTAACAGCCGATACAATAAAGAGGAAGAGGATGAAGGTTTTTTGCATTGTGCGTGGCTTACGTACCGAAAGTAACAAAATTTTGAACTGTTTGCCAGCGATGTTCAAAAACGTTCAATTCACGGACTAACTCAAAAGCGGTAAATCCTTACTTTTGGCACAATAAAAATGCATTAGATTATGGCAACTGATTTATTAAAGGGAAAAAAAGGAATCATTTTTGGAGCGCTCAACGAGCAGTCTATTGCCTGGAAAGTGGCTGAAAAAGCACACGAGCAGGGAGCCGAATTTGTTTTGACAAATGCGCCAATCGCTTTGCGAATGGGCGAAATCAACAAACTGGCTGATGCTACAAACAGCGAGGTGATTCCGGCCGATGCTACCAACATGGAAGATCTCGAAAACCTGTTTACCAAAGCTCAGGAAATCCTTGGCGGAAAGGTTGACTTCATCCTGCACAGCATCGGGATGTCACCCAATGTGAGAAAAAAGAAACATTACACTGAGAATAACTACGACTTTTACCACAAAACGATGGACATTTCAGCCATGTCGCTTCACCGCACATTGAGCACTGCTATGAAAATGGATGCGCTCAACGAATGGGGAAGTGTGGTTGGTTTGACTTACATCGCAGCACAGCGTGTATTCCCCGATTACAACGATATGGCTGATGCCAAATCACTTCTCGAGAGCATTGCGCGCAGTTTTGGCTATCATTACGGTGAAAAGAAGAAAGTGCGTATCAACACGATTTCTCAATCGCCAACTCCAACAACTGCCGGAACAGGCGTGAAAGGATTTGACGAGTTTATTTCATTTGCTGATTCAATGTCACCATTGGGCAACGCATCGGCTGATGAATGTGCAGATTACACGATCACGCTCTTCAGCGACTTTACGCGCAAAGTAACCATGCAAAACCTTTACCACGATGGCGGCTTCTCCAATACAGGAGTGAGCAATAAGGTCATGGAAAAATTCACAAAATAATCATCAGGCCCTCGCTTTTTGCGGGGGCTCTTTTGTTGAAGCCGTGCACACAGCAATCGAGTTTTTCAAATACCTTGCAACCGCCAAAACACGCCACGGCATTCACTCTCCGTTTGTCTACAACTTTTTAGAGGAAGTCCTGTATTCCCAAAAAGAATTCTACGTTTTTGACGAACTCTTTGAAAAACGAAAACAGTTACGGTCAGATCCCTCGACCATCGAAGTAACAGACTTTGGAGCTGGGTCTCGTGCAGGGCTCACAAAAACAAGATCGCTCTCAGGGATAGCCAAAAAGGGGAGTCCGGATAAGAAATTCCTCAAACTCCTGTTCAAGATCGCACATTATTACGATTCTAAAAATATTTTGGAGTTAGGGACATCACTTGGCATTTCAACTTCTTTTTTAGCCTCAGCTCATTCAAAGAGTAAGGTTGTGACGATTGAAGGCTGTCCGCAAACAGCTAAAATCGCTCAGCAAACATTTGATGACCTCAAATTGTGCAACATCGAACTCATCGTTGGCCAGTTTGACGAAAAGCTGGATTCGGCTCTGACCGAAAATGGACCTTTTGATTTAATCTACATCGATGGCAATCACCGCGAAGAGGCGACTGTTCATTATTTCGAGCAAATTGAAAAACATGCGGCTAAAGAAGCTATTTTCATTCTCGATGATATTTACTGGTCGGCCGGAATGACGCGTGCCTGGGAAAAAATAAAGGGCCACAAAAATGTTTCTGTGACCCTTGATTTATTTAGGATGGGGATTGTTTTCACCGGAGTAAAAACGCCCCGTTACGATTATCGATTTCGCTTTTAGCGCGTTTGTCCTTTAGCCTTAATGTTGATGCTTTCATTCTCGCGGTGCGAGTTGATGATATCAGGCAATTGCTCTGATGTAATGCGCTTAGCGATGATCTCTTTGTTTTCATCGAGCAGGAAGATTTGCGGAGTACTGAAAATATCCCAGTAATCGCGGAAGTTTAGACTGTTGAGAGTCGTTTTTCCTGAACGGATGTATTTGACCGCATTCTCATTGATCTCTGGCGTATCAGAAACATTGAGGAATGTGATATTCTTCTTGTCGAGGAATTTCTTGAGATCTCCGTTTTTGAGCTCAGTGCTCACACCAAACATCTCAACTCCATTGTCCTTGTGTTCTTCGTAGAACTTTTGAAGTTTAGGAAGTTCTTTCTTGCAGTGTCCGCAGTTTGGATCCCAAAATACCAGCACCGTGTAAGGTGCTTTGATATCGTACATTGAATGCCATGTTCCGCCTGTGTCAGGCAGAATGATGTTTTCAGCGGTTACACCTATGATTTGTCTTCTTCTTTTAGTGTACGATTCTTCGAGCTCAGCATATTGAGTAGAATCGATCCAAAAAGCTTTGCCTTTCATGTAATACTGCTCAGCCATGCAAACGAAAACACCGTCCATCCCCATGATCTTAGACTTTTCGTAAGTGTTTGTCACGTGCTGAACGACATACTTATAGATGAGGTTTGAATCATTTCCTGTCAGATCCGTCATACGTTTTGCGGCTGCGCAAATTGAGTCTGGAATTTGCGGAACTACCTTTTGCAAGTAGTAATCCAGTTTTTGGTGGAGGATAGGAGTGCGCAACATGCGATCATCCGTCATGTCGATGTTATCGAAATAGTGTTTTTTGTAATACTTGTACTGCGCTGTAGAATCTGAACTGTTTTTAACCTCTTCAGGAACCTTGGGTTCAATTGAAGCCTTCATCACTTTGGCGATGAAGAGGTCTTTATTATTAGTTACAAAATCATCTCGAAAGCTCTTGAGTTCATCAGCCGTTTCATCGATTTGTTCCTGGAGCTTTTTCTTCTTTTTCTTGCTCGTTTCCTGTTGCTTTTGTTCAGCCAGTTGTTGCAGTTTTGGCTGTAGACTGTTCATTTTACGCATGTATTCGTAAAAAGCCTCGTTTTCCGGTGAATTTTTGATTTTCACAGAATTCATGAGGTCGTCCTTATCAGCTTCTATGTAAAATGAATTTTCGGCAATTACGACCTGTAAATAAGACTTTTTGTCGGGCATGATTACCGAATAAATACCACCCGGTTTCATTTCTTCTTTACCGGTGAACTCAAATTCACCTTTAGAATTTACGTAAGCCGTATCGTTGTAATACTGGCGGGCACCGTAAAAATTGGCCATTTTGATCGTAGTATCAGCAAGGCCGTTGATCTTAAATTTGTAGGAATATCCGTCTTGTGAAAATCCCGGTAACAGGGAAATGACGAATAGTGCGAGTGTTATTGTCGATCTCATATTTCTTTAGTTTAACTATCAGACTCCCAAAAATGCTAAAAGCGTGCCACAAAATTGGCATTTAAGATTACTTTAACAAGCTTTTTACGAGTAAAGCGAAATTGTGGAGTAATTTAATATTGTAATACGGATATAAACAATGTGATGAGAATTAATCATCTGTAACAAAAGTCACTGCACAGCGATATTATTATTGCTACTTTTATTATCAAATTAAAACGCGATGAAAACGGATAGATTAAATTTTAAGAAATACTTGTTGTTATTCGGTGCGGCAATAGTGCTGACTGGAGTAGGTATAAGCTGCAATAACGACAATGATGATGACGATGATAACAATAATCCACAGCCTGTTCAAAAAGGTCAGGTTACTGTTAATTTTGAGTTGGAGTACAATGATGCGCCAATGAACTTTGATGAAAAATACGATTACAATAATGAATATGAATTCAATTTGACAAAGCTCCAGTTTTATCTGAGTGATATTGGGGGAATAAATCAATCAGGAAAAAAGAAAATTGGAAAGGATATTGAATTCATTGATATGAGTCCGTACGCTACTCGTTATAACAACACGGTAACGTTTGATTTGCCTGTTGGGACTTATACCCAGGTCAGATTTGACCAGGGAGTAAAAGACGAATTAAACAGTGCTGATCCGGCTGATTATGGCCCGGAACATCCTCTGCACAACAGCAACACAATGTACTGGACATGGAAAACGATGTATATTTTCCAAAAAGCTGAAGGATTTGCATACACTCAAAATGATACTGTTTCATGGTTATACCACACAGGAACAACAGATCTTTACCGTGAAGGAGTAGAAGTAGATCGCAGTTTTGATGTGAAGAAGGGTGAAAATACCGATATTACAATAATGATTAATTTTAATAAGATATTAAACAGCAATGCTGAGTTAGACTTCATCAATGATGGTCAGAGCCACACAATGGATAACATGCCGGCAGCCAAAGACTTTGTAAACAACTTTGAAATTGCGTTTGAATAAATCAAATAGACTTGTCTTAGGGGCGATACTGATTGCTATCAGTGTCGCCTTTTTTTCGTGTTCTGACCAAAAAGAAAGTTACGAACTCAACATTCCTGAATGGTTTCCCAAACCAGAGATTCCCGCTGACAATCCGTTGACAACAAAAAAGGTGAAACTGGGGAAACAACTTTTCTTCGATGCACGGTTCTCTTCAGATTTTTCGCTATCATGCGCTTCCTGTCATTTACCTGCTTATGCTTTTAGTGATACGGTAGCTTTTAGTAGTGGTGTACATAAGCGATCTGGTGAGCGCAATTCGCCAACTCTGGTAAATGTAGCTTACAAACCGCATTTCTTCAAAGATGGCGGAATTGAATCGTTAGAATTACAAGCTTTAGCGCCAATTGATCATCCCGGTGAAATGGACATAAGCACTACGACAATTGTCGATCGATTGCGAAAAGATTCATTGTATCAGCAAAGTTTTAAAGAGGTTTTCAATAGCGGTGTCACAATGAGAGGGATTACATATGCATTGGCTGCGTATCAACGCACGCTGATTTATGGCAACTCAAAATACGATCGAGTAGTTCACGAAAAATCAGCGTCTTTTTCAGATCTCGAAAAACGCGGACAAAACCTATTTAATAGCGATTCGCTCAATTGTTCAAAATGTCACAGCGGAGTATTCTTTACAAATTATTCTTTTCAAAACAACGGACTCAAAGCAAATTATGCTGATTCGGGTAGGGCAAAGGTGACCTCTGATCCTGATGATGCAGGAAAGTTTGTAGTGCTAACACTGAGAAATGTAGAAGTAACCGGCCCTTACATGTACGATGGCAGCCTCAAGTCACTATCTCAAGTGATTGACCATTACGCTTCAGGTGGATCTGACCATCGCAATAAAAGTACGTTGATCGATGGTTTTTCGCTATCAGATAATAATAAGAAAGCATTAATCGCTTATCTCAAAACACTCACTGATAAAGAATTTCAGCAGAATCCTAATCAATAAGTTTTAGAGAAACTCGTTCTTAACATTCTGCAACTTGTGCGAATTAACCTAAATTCGGGCCGTTCATGAAGCTGAAATACGACCAGTACATAAAGCAGTTGATGGGAGTTACGGGGATTCACGGTGTCTTTTTAGTCACCAGTTTTCTCACACACATCCTCCTTTCTAATTATTTACCAGCTTCTCAGTTTGGTGAGTATAGCTTTTACAGCTCGCTCATTCAACTTTTCGTAGTGATCGCCCTTTTTGGACAACACAACTATTTAACTCGCGAATTACTAAAGGTCAGAACCGGATTCAGCAAAGGGTTTAGCGGTATCACCAAAAAGAGTCTCGGTTACAGCGCTATTGCCTGGAGTTTATTGGCCGGAGCTTTTCTCGGTTCCAATGCAATTGGATGGTTTAATATCGAATGGCCAATTGTCGTGTTGATTCTGTTGATCACCGGCTTCATCGTTGTTGGAACAATCAGGCAGGCGGTTCAAAAAGCCTTCGATCAGGTGGGCGTTAGCCAATTGCCAGAGAAACTACTTTTTTCGGCTGTTTTCCTCTTGACATTATCGACCGGTGTGTTTTGGCTAAAGCTGGATCTGACCATCCTGAAAGTGATGTTTTTCAGTGCTTCAGCCTATTTTATCAGTCAAATTGCCGGAGTTATTATTTACGCTTCACTCAAAAAGAAGCAGCCTCCTAAAGAGCTAGAAAAAGCACCTGAGTCATCGAGTGATAAACCGGCTACGCGTTGGTATTTTTACTTCATGTCGGTCATTGATATTATCGACAGCAACGTTGATATTTACCTGATCAAGTATTTTGAGGAATATGAAACCGTTGCAATTTATTCGGTTGTCAAGCGCGTTGCAATGTTGCTCCACACGATAATTTACATTTCAAACTACGCGCTGGGTCCTGAGGTGAGCAAGTTGTATTACAGCGGTCAGATCCAAAAGCTACAGGCTACCGTAGCGCGCATTGTGCGAATGAACCTGAGTTTTGGGGCAGTTGCGCTCGTAGTACTCCTTTCATTCAAGAATATTATCCTTTCGCTTTTTGGTGAATTTTATCATGAAAGTATCACCTGGACGCTATACTCTGTTATGATGATAGCTCAGTTTGTGAATGTAGCGCTAGGAGCACCAAATCAGGTGTTGTCCTCAACTGGTTTTGAGCGATATAATTTATGGGTTTACGCGGGCGGAGTTTTACTTCAGGTTGTTTTGGGTAGTATCGCCCTCCATTATTACAACATCACCGGAATGGCAATTGTCACACTCATTTCAGCATTCTACTGGAACGGACTCACACATTTCATCATGGAAAGGAAAGTGGGAGTGAAGATCCTGCCATTCAATCGTTAAACTACCTGGGCTGATTGAAAAAGTCGTCACTTTGGTTCCCCCAATCGCTAGCGTCACCTTCAAAGTCAACATCTCCGTAAGGAGTGTTTCTTCTTTGGAGCTCGTATTTCCATCTTGGGTTATTGATTTCTCCTATTACATTGGAGTGGAGTAATTTGTAATCGTTTGTCGATTTGTCCTTGTTGTAAAAAACGTAGCGAGCGTCTGATCTTTTTGGGTGTTTGTAATAATGCCAAATGTGGTAGGGGTAATTACTTGGCTCATTATCTCTGCGCACAATTGTGTTGGGCTGTCCGTATTTCAGGTATGTGAGTCCGCGATCGGTTTCATAGCCTTTCTCAACACGTGTACCAAAATGCTGATTCACATACTCAACTTTTTTGCGGTATTCTTTCCATGCCTGGTATGGATCGCGCGGATTTTTCTCCATCCAAAAGTCGATGAAGAAATTTTCGAGCTTGGCTTTATCAACATTTTCTGCGTGAATCCTGATAAATGATTTTTCAGGAACTGAAGCAATTGGTTTCATGCTGTAGATGTGCTCCAACAATTGCGGCTGAGGAGTTTTCTTTAACATCTCAGCAAGTGCGTCATATTTATTAGTTGGCGCATTTTGTTGTGGCAGTGCCTTGTTGACATTCAAAAACTCGAGCTCTTCAGATCTCAATACCTTTTGAGCACTGTCCAGTAAATCGATCTTTAGCTTAAAATTACCCGTAGGCAATTGCGAAATATCAAAATCTTTAGCCAAAATAGCGATGTCGCTAGCTCGCTCGCGTTGATACGCAGTGAACTGAGGTAAATGATCACCGTAATCGTTCACAATTCCGTAGCGGATTACATATGGAGTTTCTTCACCGAGTGATTGGCTGGCGTTGTACACCTCTGCATAAAATGAAAGTGTATTGATTTCAGTAGGATAATAGTCATATACGTAAGGAATGAACTTGAGTCCGTTTTTAACGAACGGACTTTCTTGATTCTTTGCAACTGATTTGTTCGCAATTAGCTCAATATCAGAAATCGACAATTCATTCTCAGGGTAATTCACGTTGACAGTTTGTGATCCTTTGTATTCATGGTCAGATCCGTATGCATCGCGAAGTTTGATTTCCAAATCGTACACTCCGTTGTCAATCGCGATTCGTTGCAGATCCATGAATGATCCTTTTGCAGAGTCGGGACTTGTAACGGTTGGACTCAAAATCTCAAATTTCTTGAATGCCCTTACAGTATCTCCCTGAGAGAAAGTATAAGTCACGATAAGCTTTCCCTGGTATAAACTATCGCTGTTTTTTTTGTAGTTTATAGTTTTCGCCTGAATTTTGAGATAGTTTTCTACGTATGGCTCCTGAGTTGGAGTTGAAAACGTAGACAACGCGAATTGGGCATCCAGCCCGGTTAGGCTCTGACCGAAAACCGTAGATGATATGATTAATAAAAAGGCTGTAATTGTCGATTTCATAATGAACAAAGGTAATGAGAAGAACAATGTTGCTCAAGTAAACGATTAATAATTGAAAATAGATACAAATTAGAATTATGGAAATTAAAGGAAAAACTTTTTTAGTAACAGGTGGAAGCTCAGGAATAGGGAAGGCTACAGCTAAATTATTGAGCGAAAAAGGCGGGAAAGTAGCAATTACCGGTCGTAATCCTGAAAAGCTCCGCAAAGTGGCTGAAGAAATCAATGCATTAGCAATTCACGCTGATGTGGCAAGTGATGAGGATATAGCCAAGACTTACGAGACTTTTCTCGAAGAATTTGGACATCTCGATTGTTTGGTGAATAATGCCGGCATTGGATCGAGACAAACACTTACTGAGCACGAAAAGAAAAACAACATCAAAGTTAACAAGCGCAAGGAGCTCACAGATTTAAAACGCGAAGATTTTCAGGCAGTTTACGATATCAATGTTATGGGGGCTGCGATGATGGGTGCTAAAGCGGCTGAATTGTTCAAGGAGCAGAAGTACGGAAACATTGTAAATCTTGGTTCCACAGCTTCATTGAAGGGATATGCTACAGGATCGGTTTATGTTTCGTCAAAGTTTGCGTTGAGAGGAATGTCACAATGCTGGCAGGCAGAGTTGCGTCCTTACAATGTTCGGGTGATTCATGTCAACCCCAGCGAGGTTCCAACGGCATTTGGTCAGGAGACACGTGAAGAACGTCCAGAGGAGCCCAGCAAACTCACGGCAGTGGAGATTGGCCACGCAATTGTGAGCAGTTTAGAGATGGATGATCGCGGATTTATTCCCGAGCTAACAGTTTGGGCCACAAATCCTTTTTGATCGATTATTCCTGTAAGTCCCGTTATTCCTGAAATTTTTTTGAATTGGGGGCTTGCAGGTTTAAAAAGCGATATTACATTTGCAGCGGAGAGTTGGCAGAGTGGTCGATTGCGGTGGTCTTGAAAACCATTGACCTTCACGGGTCCGGGGGTTCGAATCCCTCACTCTCCGCCAAAAGAATTAAAAGCTCAGTGCGATTAGCACTGGGCTTTTTTCGTTTTCACAAAGTCTGAACACTTGTGTTCAAGCGGTGA
>NZ_WACR01000004.1 GCF_008806325.1 Salibacter halophilus | reverse complement strand
AGTAGGATTTGGATAGATTTTGAGTTCTGTTTGCTTTTCTTCAATTTTATCATCAGAAAGGACAGTATTGAAGTTGAGCTCTTCGAATTTTAGTTCGTAATAATCCTTCACTACTTTCATAAATACTTGTTCTCCATTACAAGATAGTATAGGATAATCGTACTGACCATTTTCAAAAACTGTATCCCATACAATATTCCCATTTTCAGGATTCATTTGGCCTATCCATGGATCTTCATTTGGCCATAGTGTATCAGTAATGCTATAATTACCTTGAAGAATAATTCCATATTTATCTGAAAAAACACCATTATTAATTTTGAGAGAGAAATTGTCATTAGGGTATTTATTTGTGGGAACTAAAGAATAGGAATTTTGGAGGCTTACATCAAAGTTCACTTTATTTAACTGGGAAAAATCCTTCGGAGTACCGTATTGAGTGTCAATACTAAAAATTCCATCATGTGTTGTAGCAATAATAGAGCCTGCTGGAAATCCACTGGGCTTGTAATTATAAGATCCATCAACATCAAAAACAAGCATTCCTTCATTTCCTCCTGCCATATCTAAACTCGCAGGAAAATACCACTTCTCATTATAAAATGCTCTACCTGAATTGAAGAATGACAACGGCATATCAATCATATTAAAAGATTTCACCTCTCCTGTTTGAGCATCTAAATGTGTGACGCCATATCTTGATGTATCAGTAACAGATTCCCTAAATAAATCAAAAACAAAGACATCATTGCCATATTGTACAAGTTTTGACTCACCATAAAATGTAAGATTTTGACCCCTCTTCTTCAAACTATCATTTTCCCATACTATATCCCCTGAACTACTCATTTTCATTAGGACTCCTACGCTATCAAACATGAGATTGAAACCGTAATAAAGATAATAATAACCGTCATGACCTATTGTATACTGATCATATGATATGTGATCATAGGGAAATGGAATTACAGCAAGATCCTTTTCATTCAAATTGCTATCGTATTTGACAATTCTACTCGATCTAAAGGAAACATGATCACCATTTGGTAGTGCTTCTACAGTTGGAAAAATATTGTCATCTAATAGCTCTATTGACCGCAATTGAGCTGAAAGCGACCCACAAACAAAAACTATCAAAATGAATGTGGTTATCCTTGAAAAGAAAGAATACAAGTTCATAGGTTGTGAATTTTGCATAAATGTATCGAAAAGCTGAAGACATAGCAACTATTTAACCTATGCCTTGCTTTTTAACCTTTTTTCTGAAAATAATTTCCTTCAATGATTCTGTTAGCTTTCACCTCTTGCCGCAATCCTTATATTTGCCTCAAACCAATGATCAAACAACCATATGAAAGTTGTCATTTTCGCGGGTGGTAAAGGAACCCGCATCTCTGAAGAATCGCACCTCAGGCCCAAACCTATGATTGAAGTGGGTGGCAAACCCATCATCTGGCATATCATGAAAATGTATGCTTCTTACGGACACAAAGAATTTATCATTTGCCTCGGTTACAAAGGCTACATGATCAAAGAATATTTCCTCAACTACTACTACCACAATGCTGATGTTACTGTAGACCTCAGCAATAACGATGTAGAAGTTCACAAAAACAAAGCTGAGGACTTTAAGGTTACACTTGTCGATACAGGATTGGAAACAATGACAGCCGGCCGACTCAAACGCGTGAAACAATACATTGGAGATGAAGATTTCATGCTCACTTACGGTGACGGAGTGGCTGACATCGACATGAATCACCAGGTAGAATTTCACAAAAAGCACGGTAAAATGTGCACGATGTCTATCGTGCAGCCGGGCAGCAGATTCGGGATGTTGGATATCGATGAAAACAACGTTGTCAACAGTTTTATCGAAAAGCCTAAAGAAGACGGAGCATGGATTAATGGCGGATTTTTCATCCTCAAACCATCCGTTTTCAATCATCTACACGATGATGCAGATGACATCATGTGGGAGCGCCAGCCACTTGAGGATATCACGAAAGAAAAAGAACTCGTAGCCTACAAGCACGATGGTTTTTGGAAGTGCATGGACACACTCCGCGACAACAAAGAACTCAACAAAATGTGGGAAACCAACCCAAAATGGAAAAGCTGGGACTAAAAGAAAAACTCAAACAAACCTATAACGGCAAAAAGGTTTTCGTTACCGGTCACACCGGGTTCAAAGGAACATGGCTACTCCTTATACTCAAAGAGCTGGGCGCAACCGTAAAGGGCTACTCACTCGAACCTGAAGATTCTAAAGATTTCTTTGAAGGAGTTAACGGTCAGAGCCAGTGCCAGCACGTCATAGGTGATATTCGTGACCGCGAGCGATTGAAAAAAGAAGTCCTCGATTTTCAGCCAGATTTCATTTTCCACATGGCTGCTCAGGCACTCGTCCTGGAATCATATCAAAACCCGGCAGAAACGTACGATACAAATCTGATGGGAACAGTGAACCTTTTAGATGCTCTCCGTTTCATGGAGAAGCCCTGCAAGGCAATCATGATCACTACCGATAAAGTCTACGAAAACCTCGAACGACCAGAGCCTTATGATGAAACAGAAAGACTTGGTGGTTACGATCCCTACTCCAACTCAAAAGCTTGTTGCGAACTGGCCATCAGCTCGTATAGAAATTCCTTTTTCAATATTTCAGATTATCCCAAACATTACAAATCCATTGCTGCTGTCCGCAGCGGAAATGTAATTGGCGGAGGAGATTTTAGCGAAAACCGCATTATCCCTGATCTTGTAAAATCGATGCGAAAAGGCGAACCTCTTATCGTGCGCAATCCATCAGCGGTAAGACCCTGGCAACACGTCCTCGATCCGTTGAGCGGCTATTTACAATTGGGGATGAAAATGAACGAAGATCCGGTAGAATTTGCTGATGCCTTCAACTTTGGACCTGAAACCAATGATGTACTAACTGTTGAAGAACTCGTAAAAACAGCACTCGATTCGTGGGGTGAAGGATCGTATGAAGTAGCTAAAAACATCGATCAGCCACACGAAGCAAACTTGCTCAAACTCGATATTGCAAAAGCAAAAGCAAAACTGGGCTGGAAACCATTTTTCAGCGCTGAAAACGCTATTCAAACAACCATTGAGTGGTACCGAAAAAGTGAAAATACCGACATGACCGATCTTACTATTGCACAAATCAACCTCTTTTTTGACGCGCAATGAAAAACAAGATAGCGACAGAAATAGCGGGTGTTTTCAAAATAGAACTGTTTCACGTAGGAGATGATCGCGGATCATTTACCAAGGTATTCCACGGTCCGTCAATGAAAGATTGGGAACTGCCTTTTGAATTGGCTGAGAGCTACTTCTCCGTCAGTCAAAAAGGCGTTGTACGCGGAATGCATTTTCAAATTCCGCCCGAGGATCACGAAAAAATCGTCTATTGCAACACGGGCAAACTCAACGATGTACTCCTCGACATTCGGGAAGACTCCCCCACTTTTGGTAAGTCGATAAGCCTGCCGCTCGGTGGATCTGACCGATACGCTGTTTACGTTCCAAAGGGAATAGCTCACGGATTTGAAGTGCTGGAAGACAATACAATGATGACGTATTTAGTTTCTTCTGCTCACGCTCCGGAGTGCGACAAAGGTATTTTGTGGAACAGCTTTAACCACGATTGGGAAACCCAAAATCCCACGCTATCACAGCGCGATCAAGAATTTCCTTCATTTGAAAACTTTAAAACACCATTTTAAACTATGCGAATCCTCATCCTGGGAGCTAGCGGATTAGTTGGCGGCAACTGCCTCAAATATTTTAAAACGAAAGAAGAACTCGAAGTTGTAGGAACCTATTTCTCTTATAAAACTGAGGATACGGTCAAGTTTAATACGCTCGATCTAAATGATCCCGAAAACTATGATGTCGACAGCTTCAAACCAGATGTGGTAGTTCACTGCGGTGCACTTACCTGGGTAGATTACTGCGAGGATAACAAGGAAGAGAGTTGGCAAAAAACGGTCAAGTCTACTCAGAATGCCCTCAAAATTGCCGATAAACACGATGCTCGATTCGTTTACATTTCATCAGATTACGTGTTTGACGGAACTGAAGGACCATACACTGAAGATAATGAAGAAAATCCTGTTAGTGTTTACGGCAAGCACAAACTCGAGGCTGAAGAGAACGTATTACAGAGTGGTTTGGATTTTTTGACTCTGCGTATCACCAACGTTTTTGGTGATGAAGCGCGCGGAAAAAACTTCATTGCCCGCATGATTAACAATGTACAAAAGGGGGAAGAAATGACACTCAACCTTCCCTTTGACCAATATGCCACTCCTATCAACGCAGCAGATATTGCCAGAGCGATGTACCTGCTACTACGCGATGATAAAATGGGAATTTACAATATAGCCAGTACTGATTACATGAATCGTGTGCAACTGGCTACACACATACTAAAATACTTCCCTAACCACAAAGTGAAAATTGAACCAAAGAGTACGAGAGAGATCAATCCTCCTGCTCCCCGTCCTTTGATGGGCGGATTGATAGCTGCAAAATTCCTATCAGAATACCCCAATTTCCATTTTACAAATGTTGATGATTACGTGAGAAAGAAAGTGGGCGATTTTGAATAAATTCGCACCGCATAAAGAAGATATAGAATGTTCAAGAATATAGATGATAACCTCAAGTCGGCTCTGACCGAAAAACTGACCCAAAAAACCTTTAAACGCCCTGTTCCGGGAGAAGATTACATCCCGGTAACCGGCAAGGTTGTGGATGAAGAAGATTTGCTTTTCGGGATTGATGCCGTTATGGATGGCTGGCTAACTACCGGGCGTTTTGGACCAGAGTTCGAAAAAGAATTTGCCGCTTATTTTGGTTCGCCATTTTCGTTGCTCGTGAACTCGGGTTCATCGGCTAACCTCGTAGCTTTTTCAGCGCTCACCTCACCAAAATTAAAAGAGCGTCAAATAAAGCCGGGGGATGAAATCATCACTGTGGCTGCAGGCTTCCCCACTACTGTGAATCCACTCATTCAGCAGGGCTGCAAACCCGTTTTTCTCGATGTTGATATTCCAACTTACAACATTGACGTCTCAAAGCTCGAGGATGCTGTAACAGATAAAACAAAAGCGATTATGATCGCCCACACACTTGGTAATCCATTTAACCTCAGCGTAGTGATGGAAGTGGCCAAAAAATACAACTTGTGGGTAATTGAAGATGATTGCGATTCGCTTGGCGCTACTTATAACGGTCAGAAGACCGGAACCTTTGGCGATGCCGCAACTGTTAGTTTTTACCCGGCTCACCATATTACAATGGGAGAAGGCGGAGCTGTATTGATCAACAATCCGTGGCTGAAGAAAATTGCCGAGTCGTTTCGTGACTGGGGGCGTGACTGCTATTGCGAACCCGGAAAAGACAATACTTGCGGAAGACGATTCAAGTGGCAACTGGGTGACTTGCCAAAAGGCTATGATCACAAATACACATACTCTCATGTAGGCTTCAACCTAAAAGTGACTGATATGCAAGCTGCAATTGGTTTGAGTCAGTTGCGTAAAGCTGATCAGTTTGTGGAAAAGCGCAGAGAAAATCACAAGTTGCTCTATTCCAAGATGAAACAATTTGAGGAGTATTTCATTCTGCCCGAAGCAACCGAAAACTCAAATCCATCATGGTTTGGTTTCATGTTGACTGTACGACCCGAAACGGGAATCGATCGCCACAAACTCATCAAGTTTTTGGAAAAGAACAAAATTGCAACGCGTCTGCTCTTTGCCGGGAACTTGACAAAACAGCCGGCTTACGTAGATCTCGATTATCGGGTTGTTGGGGAATTGACCAATACAGATACAATCATGAACAACAGTTTTTGGTTGGGTGTTTGGCCAGGATTGGACGAAGGTCATTACGATTATATTGTAGATGTACTCACTAAGTTTTTCTCAGAACAATAATGATTTCCAATTTTGGGAATATTTTTAAGTATGAATTTCTCTATTTAGAGAGAATTTAGTAGATTTAGAAACAAAATGGCCTTTGGTAAAGTATTTGTTACCATAAAGGTGAATTGAAAAAATATCAAGTGATGAATAAATTAGTATTAGGAGCAATAGCAATCGGACTATTTACTGTTTCCTGCCAAAAGGATGAAAACACTGATCCTGATTCGATTGAAACAAGCCGTGTACAGGTTAAAAATAACAATTTTGATGATCGTATTACTTATCATGACGAGCCTGTTGAATCTACAGGAAAAACGAGTAATGGGAATGCATCCTTTAATTATGTTGCTAATGTAACTTCTCCTGTTGTTAACGGTGCAGTTCTTTCAGCATCGGGAATTGCCTTTCAGGGAAATAAGGCTTATATCAGTTACCACTGGAATGGTGCTCCAAGCGATTATGCCGGAGCTATTGAAGTGGTTGATATTTCACAACCAACTCAACCCCAAATTATCAGTGCAGTCTATTTCACCGATACAGATTTAAATGAAATATATGTTCAGGGAAATGAAGTTTATACTGTAGGTTCAAGAAGTCTTAGTAATTCTGGCTATGATCCAAATATCACAAGTGGAGCAGTTGTTGACGTTATCCGCCTACAGGGTGGTCAGTTGACAAATCAAGTTGATGAAGCTCCTCTCCCTTCTTATTCTGGAAATTCTGTATTTAGAAAAGGAAATGATCTTTACGTAACGAGTGGTAACACTGGTGGCGGAGCTTTTGAGGTGAGCCTTAAGAATAATCAATATCTCAATATTACAGAATCTGATTATTACGGATATTCTAAATTTGGTGTAGATGAAGGATCTATGTATGTATTCTTACAGGGTGGTCCAAATGCCAAATTACACGTTCACAACAGCAACAAATTCAAACCGAATAACAAGACTGTTATCAACCTTGCAAACCCAACAGCTCCTGCTGACGGAAAAGCTGTGTTAGATGTTGATTTCAGTAATCAGGTTGCTTATGTGAGTTCAGGCAGCTATGGTCTTCACGCTTATGATTTGAGTTCAAACAGTGGAAATGCAACGCAATCATTCAATCCAAACGGACCAGGCTTTGTAAATGGAGTAGCTAACGACAACTTTTATGTGTACGCTGCTAAAGGTAGTGATGGTCTTTACATTTTAGATAAAAACACATTCAATGTTGAGGCTCAATTTACTTATTCAGGCTCTGCTAACTACGTTGGAACAAATGGCCAAAACGTATTTATTGCCAACGGCACAAGCGGACTAAAAATCTTGTCTAAAAATTAATCAATTGATATTTTTTCTTTGCTCAAATGAAGCTCTGATCATTATGGTCAGAGCTTTTTTTATGGATTTCCCTTGCCCTATTTAACAAAATATTTACTTTTATGACTCAATAAAACATAAAACTGAATTTTCTATATGGGAAAAGGAGATCGAAAAACTGCTAAAGGCAAAAGATGGAGAGGCTCATACGGAAAGGCCAGACCAAAAAAAGGCTCTAGAAAAATGCCAGTTGCAGCTAGCGTTGCCGAAAAAGAAGGAGAAGAAAATGTTGCTAAACGAGACAGTAAAAAAACTTCTTCTACCAAAAAAGCAACCACTGCCAAAAAGAGTTCGTCTAAAACGAGCACTAAGAAAACAACTGCTAAAAAATCAACTACAAAGAAAGCTTCTACTACTAAAAAGAAAGAAGCTGATAAAGAATAATCAACGCTTTATCCTAGCCCTAATTCCTAATCAAAAGAAAAGGCTGTTTTTCTCGGAAAAACAGCCTTTTTTTATGCTTCGCAACTATCAGGGAGATAATCGTTTTTTGGACCAGCTTTTATCGATCAACTCATATGCTATGCGGTCGTGTAATCTACTGGGCCTTCCCTGCCAAAATTCAAAGTAATCAGGCTTGAAAATGTAGCCTCCCCAGTTTTTTGGACGGGGAACTTCTTTTCCTTCAAATTCCTTTTCGTATTGCTTTACCTTTTCTTCGAGTTCAGTTCTGTCAGCCAACTGCGCGCTCTGATCACTTGCCCATGCTCCAATCTGGCTTTCACGTGGACGAGAAGCAAAGTACTCATCGCTCTCTTTTTCTGAAAGCTTCTCCACTACTCCATTAATTCTGATCTGTCGCTCGAGTTCTGACCAAAAAATATTGATCGAAGCATGCGGATTTTCCCTTAACTCAATTCCTTTTTGACTGTTGTAATTCGTGTAAAAGACGAGACCATCCTTTTTCAATCCACGAGTATAAACCACTCGCGAGCTCGGCACACCGTCCCTATTCACCGTAGAAAGCGTCATCGCCTTTGGATCAGGAACCTGTGAGCCAACAGCCTCTTCAAACCACTTGGCATATTGTTCAATGGGATTGTCTTTTACAGATGCCTCATCCAACTTTTGCTTGCTAAAATCGTGCCTCACCTCATTCAAATAATTGGAAACTTCCTCTATCATAATTGAATTGATTCTCTTTTGATACAAATTTACGAAGATCGCCAGTAATCAATCTTAAGAACAGTAAATCAAGTTGAAAAGTTTACGGTCAGAATCGGTATCAGAACCGGTAACTGAACCCAACCCCATTTTGCTCACCAAAACAAGGAAAAAGCTTAATTCGCTTGTTTTCAAACGCGTTGACCGTCATCCGGCCACTCAGGTATCCGATGGCTGCTCCCCAAACCACATCAGAAAACCAGTGCTCATCAATCATGATCCTGGACACTCCAACCATTGAAGCTGCCGAGTAACTCACAATCGAAACCCACGGTTTGTCAAAGTGCATGCTGGCAACAGTCGCTAGCGCAAAGACTCCGGAAGTGTGACCTGAAACAAATGATGTGTGCTCAAAGAAATTTGGGCCTTCAAGTCCTATTCCATCCTGTGGCCTTCTCCTACCTACTAACAATTTGATAGAATACGTATGAAAAGCGTTGAGACCAATTGCTGCCATTCCGCGCATTCCCAACTGTGTAATTTCACTGTTTTTGGTCAGAGCCCCTGCCGTAGCCGTGAGTGTGGGAATACCAACCTGAGCTATGGGACCTCCGGCTAGCGTCACGTTATTCCACACCTCATTATTTGGTGATGTATTGCGAAACTGTTTATCAACCGTAAAACTCAATCCGCCAAGTGTCAAAAATCCGGCAACCGGTAAAATACTTTCATTTTTGATAATAGGCTTTTTACCCCACATTTTCCTGTGCGACTCAATTGGTGTGGTTATGAGCCACTGGCAATCGGATTGTTGAGACCGGTTCTGACTATTAGCATTATTTAAGGATATTAAAATTAAAATAAATAAAGCTAATACTTCGATAAGTCTTTTTATACCTATCTGTTCTTTACGGGCAGATACAGTGCTTATTTTTGTCTTAGAAAAATTAATCATTATGGCAGTAAAAGTAACAACAGACAACGAGTTTAAAGATATTCTATCAAGCAATAAGAAAGTAGCGGTTAAATTTTACGCAGACTGGTGCGGACAATGCAAGCTCATGGCACCAAAATACCGTAAAATGAGCGATCTTGAAGAATTTGAAGATGTAGTATTCCTCGACATCAATGCTGAGGAAAATCAGGAAGCACGCAAAATGGCAGGTGTGAACAACCTCCCATTCTTTGCAGTTTTCAAAGATGGTGAACTACTTGAAGGGAGGCCAACAAGTAAAAAAGAGAAAGTTCAGGAAATGATTCAATCTCTCGGTTAATGCAGGTTAAAGTAATCAAACAACTCGCTAAAGAGTACGATATTCCTCAGCTCAAAAAAGCTGAAGAAGCATTACTCGAAGAACAGACTCCCGAGATTGAAATCGAAGGAGAAGATGAAGGTGAACAGCTCACCCATGTGATGGCTGCCGCCTGGGTAATCGACTTCATGGCGAGAGAGGGAGTATCAATGGGAAAAGCTATTCGAGAATACACGAACAAAGTGCGCAAATCAATCGACTAAAACGAATTACAATGCGATTACCAATTATAAAACAACTCGTGAAAGATGGCGCTTTTGATGAGGACTACATGGAAGAAGCTGTTGAAGTTCTGTTATCGGTAGCTGAAGCTCCCGGAATTAAAGATGAGGAAAGTGAGGTCATCGGTGAACTCGTTTCCAACATTGAAGGAGCTAAAGTAGTGTTGACTGATATGCGCGAAAACGGAACTTCTCAAAAAGAAGCCCTCAACAGTTTTATGCAACGCGTTATGGGCGCTGTTGAGTAACGCAATATACACTTCATTCAAGTATGTATGACCTTAATTTGAATGACCTAAGCCGATCGAAATGATCGGCTTTTTTCGTTTTAATCCTTCATTTAATAAATCACTTCAATTGTCCCAAAACGTTCTTCCAGATCATAGTCTCCTGAGCGGTACTGGAGTTTGTAGTTGTAAGTTCCCTGGTTGACTTTTTCTCCGCTGTTGTTTTGGAGTCCGTTCCAGGAGCGGTTGATGTCGTTGCTCTCGAATACGAGATTACCCCAGCGGTCGAAGATCAAAATATGATAATCGGTGATGCCGATGCCCTGTACTTCAAACTTGTCGTTGAGACCGTCTCCATTGGGTGTAAAGGCATTGGGGATGAAAATGTTGATGGGGCAGTCTGCAATTTCAATTTCATCGCTTCCTTCACAACCTCTGGGACTGGTAACGGTTACGCGGTAAAGACCGGATTCTTTCGCTGTAATCGTGGGCGATTCCTGACCGGTGTTCCAATCGAAGGTGTGGTTGGTGAATGTTGGTTTGATGTTTATCTGTACTTCTTCTCCTTCACAGATTACAGTATCAGCTCCAAGTTGCGGACTGGGATCTTCTTCTGCATAAAGAATGATGGTATCGGTTCTTTGCCCGCATTCGTTGGTGGCTGTCAATGGGTATTTTCCGGGTGCAAAAAGTGTCCTCTCTTTGCCGCTTTTTCCATCGAACCATTGGATGTTATCTGAAGAACTTATTTTGATGTCAATTGGCTCGTCTTTGCACAAGGTATCTGTTTGTGGAAGTTCCAGTGTTGGAACTTGTTTTTCGAGGAGATTCACTGTGTCTGTCTTTGTGCCACAAGCATTGGTAGCTGTAATGAAGTAAGTATTACCGGGATAACCTGTAATGCTGCTATCGGTGCTGCCGGTGTTCCACTCAAAACTGGCGTGATGATGCGAAACGGATAGTTGCAGGCTCTCTCCTTCACAGAGTGTGGTGTCGGGTCTGAGTGAGATATCGAGTGGTAGGTCGTAGAATATTTTAACTGTGTCGTCATCGTAACCGCACAGGTTGGTGACTTCTACCCAATATTTTCCTGAGGTGTCAGCTAAATGTGTGGGGCCATTCGAGCCGTCTTGCCAGTGGTAGCTGGCTCTGCTCCAACTGGCATCGAGTAATTGCAGGTTGGTATAGCAATAGGTGCTGTCGGGGCCTAAGTTGGTGATGGGTGATTCATCGTAGATCACGGCTATGGTATCGAAGTAATTACCGCAAGTGTTTTGTACTTCTACGGAGTATGTGTCTTGCTCAGTGACGGTAATGGAAGATGTGGTCTGACCATTGCTCCAGTAATAGTTTTGGGCATCGCTTGGGGCGTTTAGCTCTAGCGTATCATCTTTACAGAGAATGGTGTCTTCGCCTAAACTAAATGTCGTTAAAACTGTATCGATATTAAAATTGAGGCTGTCACTGTCAGACCCACAAATATTAGTCACGGTAACGGCATAGAGGCCTTCGGTTGTGGTGGTGTCAAATGGTGAAGTGTGACCATCGTGCCACTGGTACGAGCTTAAGGTATCTGTCGCATCGAGGTAGAGCACTTGCCCATTGCAGAGTGAAGTATCATTTCCTAAATCGACTTGTGGCTCTTCTACTCCATCCACAAAAATGGTGTCGTTGTTGCTCCCGCAAGAGTTGGTGAAAGTGACGGTGTAAGTATCCGGTTGGGTTGCATAAATAGAGGCAGTGGTGTCGCCTGTACTCCACTGGTAGCTTCCCGGGCCAACTGTTGCATCGAGCAAAAAGCTATCGCCCTGGCAAAGGAGTGTATCAGCCGGTAAGTGAACTTCAAAAGGTGTTATGGAGTCGATCACTACGGTGTCGAAGTCTGTACCGCAGTTGGGGCTGGATACTTCGATGGTATAAGTATCAGCAGGCGGATTGTAAAGATAGGAAGTGGTATCGCCTGTATTCCACTGGTAAGACAGGCCAGGATAGACTAAAGCGTTTTGGAGAGTGTCGTTTTCACAGAGTGTCCTGTCCGGACCGAGATCCGCCTCGGCCGGTGGCATGATGTGCATGGTGTCGAGCGTGCTGTCAATCGTGCAACCGCTGTAGTACCGCACTTTAACGGGATAATCACCCGGTTGGGAATAAGTGTGTTGAACGGGAAAAGTTGATGAGCTCACGTAAGTAGAGTTGGTATCAAAATACCAGTGGGCGCTGTCAATGTGCAGTGTATCTTCCAAACTAAAGGAAATGGACATGTTGCTGCAGGTATCGCTTAAAGTGATGGCCCTGCTCTGGAGCATGTCGGCTATGAAGTTGGGGAGTAATAAATTGATTGGTGAACTGTAGGATAGCTGGGAAAAATTATAATTAGCCCCGTTTCCGAAAACATTGGGGTTATTAACAACACCGATGGTGTATAAATTAAAATTGTGGTTAGCTGCAAAATTGTTGTGGAGAATTTTACCATTAGGAGCTAGTTCAAGATCACTTGTAGGTGACCCGTTCCACCAATTGATAAAAATTTGCAAAACATTGTATTGCTTATGGAGAACATTCCATGATGATGCAATGGTCGCGTTGTTCTGCGAACTCAAATCATATTGGATTAAAGAATATTGAGTTCCCCCGTACAATACCTGATCATTGGGTGAAAACTCAACTGATTTGGCAGGAGAAAGATACTGGAAAGTGTCGCCAAAAGTATTTGGATCATTGCTAATATACAATGGAGCAAAACTACTGTCGTAATCAAGGATGACATGATTAGAGAGTTGCCCTGTTGCTTTATCAAAGTCAAGAAGTTCAAACCTGGAAGAATTAAGCGTATAATGTCCTCCTCCAAAAGTGTTAAAATCATCAAAAATTTTAGCAACGGCAAATTTCTCTCCGGAATTTGAAAACTCAAAGTCTGCATTTTCATAGTATGATATGGTGTAAAAACCTGATTGATCAATCCAACTTAAACCAATAGAAGTTACAGTTGGAGATGGATTAACACCTGTACTTGTAACCTGCCAGGCGCGATAAATATTTGTATCCTTTACTGAAGACATTAACCAGTAATCATTATTGTTTGCGTGTTTTGTAGCACTTAAAGAATTGACTAAATTACTAGAGTCA
The DNA here is from genome assembly GCF_008806325.1 of Salibacter halophilus. Classification (GTDB taxonomy): domain Bacteria; phylum Bacteroidota; class Bacteroidia; order Flavobacteriales_G; family Salibacteraceae; genus Salibacter; species Salibacter halophilus. The sequence goes on along the minus strand of NZ_WACR01000004.1, from coordinate 288,080 downwards.
ACAAGAATATTTTTCTGTCCCGGTACAACTCCACCCTTCCCGTTATTCAAAGACATATCAATTTCAGAATAATACAGGCTAGTGTGATCAGTTAACTGGAATGGAGGGGTGACAACTCCTGTATCGATGACCTCAAAGAGATAATATGAATTTGGAGAACAGGGTTTAGGAATAATTATCGACTCAACTACATCTATATTGCCGTTGTTAGAAAAGGGACGCAGAGTACCGTTTTGCATAATTTGATGAGTGGAATCATACAGGTAGGGTGAATGGTAATAAAACATTAAATCACCGCTTAAATCTGAAATTGCATTTATACGAGATGGATCGTGACTAGAACTATTTGTATTAGTTATCGGGTAAGGTGAAATGGTATTGTTATTAAAGTTAAGCCATTTATAATTACTAGCGCCAGTCCAAGCAATTTCAATAGGCCAATGATTGGCTTGACCACCATTTGTTGCTGATTGGGATTTCACTTCAAGCACCTTTAGTAAAAGAGAAGCACTGAAAATAATTATTAATAATATTTTACAATTATTGATCTTCATTTATATATCAAATATAAAAAAAATAAAGACACCCTAACTGTTTACACCAATTAAGATTCATTTTAACTATTTGATTATTAAATAATTTTATTACATTTGGTGAAATAACCAAAACCAAGTACTATGAAAAAATTAAATTCTGCATTAGTATTTTTATTTTTTACTATCTCGTTCAACCTACATTCACAGCCATGGAACAATTATCAATTTGCTCCAAATCCAGCAGGGGAAGAATTTGGAAATAATCAGGTATCCTATACAATTGAAGATTATATTTGCGTTCAATGGACCCACCCTGTAACATCAGTTGACTATTTTATCACTCCCGGGTCAATTAGAGATAATACAACAGGGCAAAATTTGGGGAAGTTTTCGTTAATTAAAACAGAAAAAAGTAGCTCCACATTTGACAGAATAGGGCCAATTGATGTTAATACCGGAAATCCCGATTTTGATACTCATATTGAAGTAAAACAAATGCTTGTTGAAGGAGATTACCTATATGTATTAATCGGCCTTTGGCTTGATAACCAGGCAGTCTACCCCTTGGATTTTTACAGTTATGGAGTGCTTGAAATTGATTTAACAGACCCTCTTCCATTCCAAGTTCCTACTTCATATAGAGAAGTTTACCCTAGTTACGATGGGTGTGCAAAATTTGAAGATCTCTGTTTTAGAAAACAACCCGGTGGTGATATATTTGTTGGGTACACCATACGAAACACAAACGTTAACCCTCAACAATGTGGTCCTCAGGTAAGAGGTATTCAGGTTGATAGAATTGATGTTGGTGGAGCTCAACTTGGGCCAGTTGAAGAAATGACTTATACGTATTATTCTTCAAATTCAGTACCACGTTTAGAGTCAATAGAATTCAATAACAATACTGGAAACTTGTTTATGATTTCGTCAGATCTCCAAAATGCCGGTACTAATCCAGAATATTACATTAACATAATGGAAATGGATGCCAGTAGTCCATCATTGGTTCCTATTGTTAGTTCTCAAACGTTGTATTTAGCTGCAGATAAATCGCACCCAATTGAAAACTTCCATACGAGTATCGATGAATCGAACAACACTGTTTACGTAGGCTTTGAAGGAATAGATTCCAGGTATACACTGTTAGGTGCAGATTTTAATATTAATTCAGCCAAAGCAATAGATTTACATTACGATCCTTGTCAAATTGAACCTACTGCTATACGAAACTATCCAGACGGTATCCAAATAGCGGGTATTACAAGAAACTGTTCTGCCGGAAGCAACGCAGATGAACCAATTATACATAGTGTTCCTTACATGCCCAGTTGGGGATCACTCACAAGTTCTCAATCAGATAAACTTATAAATGTTAATGTCAGTTATTCCGATAATTTTGATTTTGCTGATTTCATTATTGATGATGATCCATTAAACGATAATCGATATCTTTTTGGCTACAGGAATAATGTGAGTCCCACAGGTAAAGATGGTCTCAATATTTACAACTTTGATAATCCTGCCTCATGCCCAAACAATGTATCACTTATTCAAAGCGAAACACCTGTTAAAAATGTTGAATTGGGAGATGATCAATTTTACTATTTAAAAGATGACCATGGTGAGTTAGATAGATTAGAGCTGGATACGGTAGTTGCTTATCCTGAACAAATAATACCCTACGGTTGTGGTATCCAAGGGACACCTTTCAAAAAAGACCCCACAACTTCAAATGCGCTCATCAATCAAGTTGATAAAAGTGATCAGTATGAAGTAAAGGTATATGACCTTATGGGAAGGAATGTGCTGAACTTTACAACTGCTGAGTTGAGCACTAAAAAAGACATAAGAATGAAGGTAAAAAGAAAAGTACGAAATGAATTGAGCAACTCACAAGTACTTATCATCAAAGCCAAAGGTAAAACCACAAATGAGAGTATTACTTACAAAGAAGTTTTCATTCAGTAAGTGAAAGAATAAATTTGAGAGTTTTTGGAAAGCCGATCAAAATGATCGGCTTTTCTTTTTCATAACCCTCACTTTACTTTTAAGCAAAACCACTTTTCAATATTTGCTACTTTTGAGGAAAATCTCAACTATGAAATATTTTACATTGATGATTGCTGCGCTTTTGATGTTTGCAGCATGCGACAAAGACGAAGAAGATCAACAACCATTAGCTGATGAAGCCTACATGAAAGCTGATGTAAACGGTAGAGAGGTCAATGCTGATTACAAGGTGATCCTGCAGGATATTATTTTCAATTCCTATGCTCCTGAAGACAGTTTAGTACAGTTTCAACGTTTTGTTGCAAACCAAAATCCGGAAGGTTTTTTTGCAACTCTTCACAAAACAAACCTCGATGCACTCAACTATCCTCACACTTTTTATCCTTCGAGTAAAGATGTGCAACGTGTAGACTTCATTTACTACGATACCAAAAACGCTGTTTACACACACAACATTTTGGACTCAACCGAATTCTCGCTCACCATCAACAGTCACAACAGTAAAGATGTAATCATCGGAACTTTTTCTGGGATGCTTTACAACCAAAATAGAGATTCTGTAAACATCACAAACGGAAAATTCGAAATCGACCTCAAAAAGTACTAATCGAAATGGTCAGAACCGCAATTGTTCTATCGGCAGCCGCAGCATTGTTTTTCAGTTCGTGCTCGGCTCAAAACGCGCTCCCCCTGCACCCCAACATCAAAAAAACGGATAACGGTTACATCTTTGTCCACGAAGGCGATACCTTCACCGAAGAATACAGCGAATTCGCTAACCTGCAGCAGTTTGAAACGAGTCCTGAAGGAAATGAAGAAGGCATCGCGTTCGACTTCGAAATGCCGGATCTGAACGGAACGCTCTACTATGGCTTTATCCCCTATCCCGATACCAAACATCCGCTCCCCGTTTACTTCAAAAAACCGGTGGAGATCGAGAAAGGTAAAGCCCAAATCGAAATGGCCGACCTCAGCGGAAAGTACGACATGATCGACTGGCAGGAAAAAGGATTCGGAACGATTGGGTACCGGGTGGTGAACGATGAAGGAACGATCCTCTATGACGGGAAAGTGACCTTCTCAGGAACAGGTCCGTTTAAAATTGCCAATACCTTACTTGAAGGGCCGTACATCACAGATGTAAAACCCTACTCCTTTTCCATCTTTTACAAAACGAGCAAAGGATTCAAGAGCAATGCAAAAGTGAACGGGCAACTCTACGAATTTGAAGAGCCGAGAACAAGTCACGAACTCACGATTGACGGACTAGAACCCAATACAACTTACAATTACTCTATCAGGCTGGATGACAGGCAGGAATACACATTCTCGGTCAGAACCGCGCCAGAAGACGGATCGCGCGAGGCTTTCACATTTGCCTATGCCAGCGACAGTAGGCACGGACGAGGCGGTGGAGAACGCAAGATTTACGGGGCTAATGCCTACATCATGAAAAAGATGGCTGCCCTGGCCCACCAGGAACGCGTTGGCTTTTTACAGTTTTCTGGTGATCTGATCAACGGCTACCTCACGAGTCCGGGTGAGATGAACCTGCAATACGCGAATTGGCGAAGAGCAGTTGAGCCTTTTTGGCACCACTTCCTGATCAGACCCACAATGGGGAATCACGAATCGCTGATGCGCGTATTCCGCAATGAGGATGGAGATCGCTTTGGTGTGGACCGCTTTCCATACGCTACCGAATCGGGAGAGGCTGTTTTTGCACAGAATTTCTCCAACCCGATCAATGGGCCGGCTAACGAAGACGGCTCTGACCACGACCCGGATAAAAGTGAAACGAATTTCCCGGGTTACAGCGAAACGGTTTTTCATTACAGCTATGCCAATGTGGGCGTTGTCGTACTGAACAGCGATTACTGGTACGCTCCGGGACTAAAGAACTTTCCGGCAAGTGGCGGAAACCTGCACGCTTACATCATGGACAATCAGCTCGCCTGGTTGAAGAAAACGCTCAGAAAGTACGAGCAAAATGACAACATCGATCACGTTTTTATCACGCAGCACACTCCGGCTTTTCCAAATGGCGGACACGTAAAGGACGACATGTGGTATCACGGGAACAACGAGCACAGGCCGGTGATTGCGGGAAAACCGGTTGATAAGGGCATTATCGAAAGACGCGATGAGTATCTCGATTTGCTGGTGAATGAAAGTTCAAAAGTGCGCGCGATACTCACCGGTGACGAGCACAATTACTGCCGAACTACGATCAACGATGAAACGCCTCGCTACCCGGAAAACTGGAAACTCAAAAAGACTGAACTGAGTCGCGAGATTATGCAGATCAACAACGGTGCGGCCGGGGCGCCTTACTACGCGAAGGAAGAAACGCCCTGGCAAAATTTCACTGAAGGATTTACCACTCAAAATGCGCTGGTTTTATTTGATGTGGAGGGCGATAAAATTGAGGTACGCGTAGTCAATCCCGATACGCTGGAAGAATTCGATTCGTTTACGCTGCAATAGTTTCCTGATGAACACGCGCACGATTAAGCTCATTCTGCAAATTGCCGTTTTTGGAACGTTTGTGGGCCACGGCACTTTTGCGTTTTTGGTAAAACCGCAATGGATCGTTTTCCTCACGACAGTTGGTATTCCGCTCGATATGGTTCCGGCAGTGATGAAAACAATTGGGGTGATTGACTGGATTGTGGCACTCGTCACGTTGGTGAAACCCGTAAAAGCGGTATTGATCTACGCAGCCATCTGGGCTTTTGCCACAGCACTTATGCGTCCGCTGAGCGGTGGCGAATGGCTCGATTTCGTGGAACGGGCCAGCAACTTCTTAGCCCCTGCAGCTCTGTACTTCGTGGCTTTTGGATCTGACCGAAAAAAAGACAATTAGAAATCATTCTTTTAACCTCGATTTAAACATTTACTTTTGCCGCACGTTTCTGGGGCAACCCGTTTTAATTAGTTAAGATGAGCAAAGAAGAAAACAAGATACTGACAGCCGAGGAAGTTGGCGATACACACATGATGTCGAGCATTGATACTCCTATGAGAAAAGATGCTTTTGATTTGAGTGATGAGCAGAAAATTGAGCGAATTGAGGAGTATTTCGGAAAGATCATGGAAACGCTGGGCCTCGATTTAACGGATGACAGCTTGCAGGGAACACCTCACCGCGTTGCTAAACTCTATGTGAAGGATCTCTTCAACGGATTGAAGCCTGAACAAAAGCCGCGCGCTGCTACATTTGACAACAAGTACGATTACAGCCGCATGCTCGTGGAGAAGAATATCACGGTAAACTCGGCCTGTGAGCACCACTTTATGCCCATCATCGGGAATGCTCATGTTGCGTATATCTCGAGCGGAAACGTGATCGGGTTGTCAAAAATCAACCGCATTGTGGAGTACTACTCGCGCAGACCACAGGTTCAGGAACGGTTGGCGCTCCAGATTTTGAATGAACTGAAGCAGGTGCTCAAATCTGACGATGTGGCGGTTGTGATTGAAGCGAAACACCTTTGTGTAACGACTCGCGGAATCAGAAACGAAAATACGACTACGATCACTGCTGAATATTCCGGTAAGTTCAACGAACAGGAAACGAAGCAGGAGTTTTTGGATTATATCAAACACGATTTAATGCCCAACAAGTAATGGCGCATTTTGAAGACCTGATGATCAAGGCGCTCAAAGAGCAAAAGGATTCGCTCCGTGAATCGAAATCGGCTCGTGCTATTTTGAAGATGCTCATCGAGGTGCGCGAAAGCGCCCGCAAGAATGAGAGCTACGAGGTGTATGACAAGATCACGCACGAATTGAGCGAAATGGGTATTGACCTGATCGAAGAAACGCGGATTACGGCCAGTTTGAAGTGATTTTGGATATATGTCCCTCACTTCGTTCAGGACGGAATAAGAGATATGCTCTCCTTTCAGTCGAGCGAAATATTGATGTTTCTTCTGACAATCGCAAAAGTTCACTTTTTTAAACCATGAAGAAATTAAGGTTCATTAAGTGGGTTCTTGAAATTAGGAAATAGGCTCTCCTTACAGTCGAGCGAGGTATTGATGTTTTTTCTGATGATTTCTTAAACTCGTCTTTTCTGAAATATTATTGAGATCGAGTGTTGAAGCCGAGGTCCAGGGGATTCCTGCTAAGTTATATTCATCGTTCTAATCAAATGGAATTCTGAAAAATTTCTTTTCTTGATCTGGAGCTCATTTTTTTATACCACAGAGTATCACGGTGTAGTTCTCAGTGTTACACAGAGTGTTTTGCTCTTTTGATTTATAGCCACAAGGGCACTAAGGCGCAAAGTTGTTGTGAGCTCTGTGACCTGAATTTATATCACTAACCGAACATTATTAGAATCCTCTAAACCTCGACCTCAACGTTAAACATTACTCAAAAAAAATTGCTTTGATCGTTGCAATCAATTTGGATGCATTATCACTATCTGGTATATTTGATATAAACTATTTCAAAATGGCAAAAGACACATCAATTTCACTCGGAAATCATTTTGAAGATTTTATTAAAGAGGAAGTAAAATCAGGACGATATAGTTCTATCAGCGAAGTCATTCGCGCAGCATTGCGATTGCTTGAAAGTGAAGAGAAAAAGGAACGAGAGCTGATCAAGGCACTTGAAGCCGGAGAGAAAAGCGGATTTGTTGAGGATTTTGATTCTGAAGAAAATCTGACCAACCTACATCGCAAACATTCATGAGTAAAGGCAAATATCGAATAAGTAAGCAGGCAATTGATGACTTAAACGATATTTGGGTTTATACTTTACACAAGTGGTCTAAACAGCAAGCTGACAGATATTACAGCTTAATAATTGGAGAGATTGAATTCATTGCTGATAATCCTTTAATCGGTAAATCTGTTGAGCAGACACGCAAAAACTATCGTGTAACGAATATCAAATCTCATCTTATATTTTACCGCAAGTCCGATGATGAAGTGATTGAAGTTGTTAGAATCCTACATCAGAGAATGGATATTAAGAGGCGATTGAAATGAAAAACTTCAACCTTTACCTCCTAACTCCCTAACATCTCGACTCAGCCAATTCAGCGAGGAACAAAGCGCGGAGCACGTAATCCGACTAAGGTTTTCGGAGTGAACACGGAGAAAAATCGCCTCTGATGAGACTTGATTTATTCGTAACCGATCCATTTATTTATGTGCTCATGAGCTCGCCTTTCGGCTCGGTTTTTTATCTTTTTTATCAAGAAAAAAGATTGATGATTGCAACTAATGAATAATTTAGGTTGTCCTTTTGTCTTGACACAAAAGGACTTAAAAGTCAAGGCTTACTTAACCGCTGAAATTCTACACGTCAGTTCCCGAGACCATGAAAACTCGTAGTTATGTTTTCGTGTAAAAGCTAAGTTGGTTTCTCGTCTCAGTTTATGCATTTAAAAATTACACCTCCTTAATGCTTCTTCATTTCTTAATGGTTCGCTAAAATTAAACCTACTAAAAAATCAACCCTGCGTTAAAAGCAAGTTCACATCCTGTTTAGCGATGCGGCTGGTTTGGAACCTGCGGGCGCTGATTAAGTCAAGAATTTCATCAGTATTGGCTGAGATAGAGGTGTCAGAATACAACTTGGAATGGGGATAAATCAACAGGCGTTTATCGCCTTCAAAATCCGCAAGTAATGCGTTTTCTGTAATGATGTCCTGCACCACTTTTCGCTGTACGATCATCCCCTTGGTGGTGCTCTTGAGGATCTGAATACCGTTTAACGTGCCTTCAAACTGGGTGTCATAGCTGAAAGAATCGTCCAGTTCGATGTTTTGAAAGGCTTTGATCACCAAAAAGTGAATATCGTGCTTGTCTTCCACCACGTTGGCTTTGCAGCGGATGAAGAAACTGCTGTTCTCTCCCACGAGCACATAGCCCTCATTGTAACCCGATCCATTGAAGCGGTATCGGCACAATCTCACATGTTCCCCTTTCAACATGCCGAGCTCGTAAATCACATATGGCGATATATCTGTTATCATGCTTTAGCAAGATATTTAAACTGTGGCAGAAATACTAAGAAATTTTTAAAATTCTTTAAACGGTAAAACCGGGGTAAGGTTCGTAGTTTTGAGAGCTGGTTCTGACCAAAAAGGATTTGCGATCAGATTTAAAAAATCAATTCTATATTCGCTTTTCGTATGAAAGAGTTTTTCAGGCAATACAAATCAACGATACTGTTTATCGTGAAGTTCCTCGCGGTGTACGGCATTTTATCAGTCGTTTACGCGTGGTACCTGGATCTCTACCCTACTGAGCTCGATCCCGCATCCTGCGTGGTCACAGAGCAGGCTACGAAAGGAATGCAATTATTCGAGCCCAAAATTACTTACGATTTAAAAGAAGGCTATCCGCGAGCAGATATGAAATTCGTGGGACACACCTTCCAGTACATCATTGAAGGCTGCAACGCCATTAGCGTGATGATTCTCTTTTTAGCGTTCATCGTGGCGTTTAAAGCCAAATGGATCCACTACGTGTGGTTTGTGCCGTTTGGGTTGCTCGTCATTCACTGGACCAACATCGCCCGCATCGGGATATTGGGTTTTGCGGCTCTCTACTACCCCGAATATTCAAAACCCATGCACGACTACTTTTTCCCGGGCATGATCTACGGCATCACGATGTTACTGTGGTTCCTGTGGGTAAAATACGTTGCGCGATGAAGGGAACGGTAATAAGAGGCATAGGCGTGGTAATCGGCTTTTTGCTGCTGGTAATGGTCAGAGCCGGGGAAGAGACGCTCTTCTACGATCCGCTCAACCGCTTTTTCCACACCGACTTCAAAGGGCAACTGCTCCCCGAACTCGCTGTGGGTCAATACCTGCTCAGCCTTACGTTTCGTTTTGTGATCAACACGCTTATTTCGCTGGGCATTATTTACGTTTTCCTGTGGAGCAAGAAATACCTGCGCGTGGCGGCCATCCTCTACGGAGCACTGTTTTTACTCCTCATCACCGCCCTTACCATTCTGCTCCTCACCCAAACCGAGCAACTCATGATGTTATTCTACATCCGCAGGTTGCTCATGCATCCGCTGCTGCTGTTCATCTTCCTACCCGCGCTCTATTTCCAGATGAAGCGGGATAAGCAGTGATAAAATCTTAAAATCTTTCAGCCAGATAGAATATTCTTGCTTATTGGTACGATCGTAATAATTTGCGATCATACAAAGCAATATTTTGCGATCCAACTAGTAAAACTTGAATGGATACTGAGAAAAAAGTAACTTCACTGCTTAAACCATTATTAATGAAGTTCTGGTTCATTTTAATATTTATTCTAAGTGCTGTTCTCGCCAACGCTCAAACAAGGCTTGATGGTGAGTATTGCAGAAATGATAATGGATTTCGATACTCAACTGACTGCATTAAATTTAATCCAAATGGTACCTTCAAATATGAAAGATCACATTGCACAGGAACTGATAAAGGACGAGGAAAATATATAATTGAAAATGGAATGCTAGAGCTCAACTTTTATCTTCTCGATAGTATTCCTAATAAAACAAGTAAAATAGAAATGAAGCAATATGACCTGGCTGAAAATGAGGATGCTTCAATTAAAGTAACAGTGATCGACATAATAGATTCTATAGAAATCGGATTTGTTCATATAGATCTTCAAGATAGTTCAAATAATACTCAAATCAATAAAGCAACTACTGATACACTTAATGGTACTGTAAATCTAAAAACTGGTGAAGCTAATCAATTGATAGTTTACTATATTGGTTATAAGAAACTTAAAACACCCATACCTAACAATAAAAACATTGAATTGACTGTGTATTTGGCTCGTGATTGGGTTGAATACCTTTCGGAAGAAGACAGCATGTCTTTCCCAATAAAAAAAATAGATGAAGAAAAACTCCTTCTCAAGAGATATGACTACATGGACTACATCAATTATAAAAATATTGCTCATTAGTCCTAACATCTCAAAACCATTTGATAACCATTGAAAAACCTCTCCCTCCAATCACAAGACAAACTCACCCTGCTCGCGAGATAGAAAGTCCCAGCCTTCCCGTACGATAGAATCTTACCTGTTTGTACGATCGCAAAGCATTGCGATCCAACAGACCTAAGCTTAGATTATACAAGTAAAACTCCTGTAAAACTTGAATCAAGACTGAGAAAAAAGTAACTTCCCTCGCTTAAACCATTTTTAATGAAATACTGGTTCGTTTTCATATTTATTCTAAGTACAGTTCTCACCAACGCTCAAACAAGACTTGATGGTAAGTATTGCAGGGCGGATGATAATCCCTGGTATGAATCTGACTGTATCAAATTTAATCAAAACGGAACTTTTGAGTACGTGATGTTACATTGCACAGGGGCAACTGAAGGTTCTGGAATATATACTATTCAAAACGGGAATTTGAACCTTAACTTTTTAAACCCAGACACTCTATCCAAAACAGATGGTCGTGTAGGAATAAAACAATATGACTTAACTGATAATCAAGAAGCATCAATAAAAGTCACCTTATTTGACATTTTGGATTCTTCTAAAATTCAATTTGCCAAAGTTGTTTTATATGACAGCTTAAATAACTCACAAATCAATGAAGCATCTACAGATTCACTTGGGACAGCCAATTTGAAAATCGAAAAGGCAAATCAACTGACTATTTCAATGGTAGGTTATAAAAAATTAATAATCCCTATCCCCATCAATAAGAATCTTAAATTGGAGGTCGGTTTAGCATCAACAGTTAGGACAAGGTACCTTTCGGCAGAAGACAGTATGTCCTTTCCAATTAAAAGAATAAAAGATGATAAATTTCTCCTCAAGAGATATGAGAATATGGACTACTTAAACTATGAAATTGAGAGTGATTAACTCTTATAACTAATAACCCACTTAGAAATCCAATAAATGAAAAACCGTCCCCTCCCATCACAAGACAAATTCACCCGGCTCACGAGGTATTTCTGGAGTTAACTTGCAGCTAATTCAAGTTATGCGAATTTATTAAATTGCCCGTTCGCAAAACCCTAAACTATGAATGAAGTAAAATATGCCGGTATTGCAGACCGGGTAAAAGCATTGGTGATGGATTCGGTCGTGATAATGATTTTCATGGTAATCGTCACTGCTGTATTCTCAACTTTTGAATATGTCCCGGATTACGCCAAGATGATCGCATTCTTCCTGATCTTTTTTCTTTACGATCCTTTCTTCACTACTACTTTTGGGGGAACTTTGGGCCATAGAGCCATCGGAATACGTGTCAAAAGAGAAAAGAACCCTAGCAAAAACATTTTGTTCCCCCTGGCAATAGTGAGGTTTATGGCGAAAGCACTTTTAGGATTGATATCATTGATCATGATGTCAGTAAACAAAAAACGGAAAACCATCCATGATCACGTTGTAGGATCTATTGTTGTTTACAAGAAGTGAATAACAATGAAACTCCATCTCTTTTTCTTCTAATTCAGTTTCAATCATCATTATATTTGCGCCCTTAAAAGTCAAAACAGGGGAAATGAATAGTAGACTTGAAGATGTTTATTCTTATGAGCTTTTAGATACTCCATCAGAAAAAGAATTAGATGAAATCACTGAACTCGCCTCAATTATTTGCGATGCTCCTATCTCTTTAATCACCATATTGGATGATAAAAGGCAGTGGTTTAAATCAAACAAAGGACTGGATATAAACGAAACAAAAATCGAAGACTCCTTTTGTCGGCACACTTTGCATAAACCTGATGAAATCCTGGTCGTAAACGATGCCCTAAAAGACGATCACTTTATTGAGAACAAACTGGTATTTGAAAACCCTAACATCCGTTTTTATGCAGGTGTTCCACTGGTGACTAAAAGAAATAATGTACTGGGTACGTTGTGTATTATTGACAGGAAACCCAGAGAGTTTTCCAGAGATCAGGAACGGGCTCTTAAAATTTTAGCCAAAAAAGCAATGGATAAAATAGAGTCTCGAAAACAGATTAAAAACCTCACTAAAACGGTTGATTTCAATACTGACCGATTAGTCAAATTGACTGAAAACCTTCCCATTGGGATTTTTGAGATGATTGTTTCCAAATCGGGAGATCTGAAGTTCTCTTTTTTGAGCGAAGGTATGAAAAAACTACATCCCGAAAGTAATTTAGAAGATTGGCTCGAAGACGCAAGCATTGGCTTCTCGCTCATGCATCCTGAAGATGTTGAAGGGTTACGGGAGGCACTAGTGCTTTCAGTTAAGGAAGAAAAAAATGTTTATCATGAATACCGTGTAAAACGTGACTCGGGTTATGACTGGCACGCTATACATGGATATCCGATGAGAACTGAAAATGGTGATACAATTATATATGGCTCGTTTACTGATATCACTCAACACCTTGAATATGAGGAAACCCTTGAGCAAATAGCTTTTGATATTTCTCACGTACTCCGCAGACCTGTCACGACTTTGCTGGGGCTTTCAGAACTTATAGAGTCTGAACACAAATTATCTTTCGATAAGCTCAATGAATATTCCGGCTATATCAAAACGGTCACTGAAGAACTGGAAAAGTTTACACGCAGGCTTGAAGAAATCTATTCAAAGAAAAAACACACGATAAATAGCCGTAATAACAGAGCTTAAAAGCTACTCTGTTATTAATTAACTTTATTACCTCTCCACCACTTCCATAAAGTACCGGAAACCGATTGTGGGCATTGTGGTGTCAAAACCTTTGTAAGGATCTGGACTGTCGATTTTGACGTACTCTTTTGGATCTGACCATGAGCCACCTTTTGTACGGCCTTTTTCACTGAGCATTTCGGCTACGTTCCCGCTCATGTTGTAGATCCCTAAATCATTGGGCCAATAAGAGTTTGACGGGGCAAGAATGTCTCCATTATCTGTCGATTTTGCAAGATCTGCCTTTTTCGCGGTATTGGTGAAATTACAGAGAAACTGCCCTTTCTTATTTCGTATTTCAGATCCGTTCCAGGGGTAAATGGCATCGGGATGGCCGGCCCTTGCGGCTACTTCCCACTCTTTCTCTGTGGGCAACCTGAAAATTACTTTTTCAAATTTTCGCTTTTTGCTAGAATTGTACTGCTCTGTGAGCCATTTACAGTAAAGTACTGCACCCTCGTAACTGATGTTCACAACGGGATAAGAATTGTAATCCTTCGATAAATGGTATGTATCAACGTACTCTTTAGCGTATTTCGTCCATTGACTACTTTCGATTGCTGCCGTTGCGTAATCTTCTTCTTTTCCGCTTTCCTCAAGGCTTTTGAGAAATGCGTTGTACTCTCCGTTATTCACTTCATACTTTGAAGCGTAAAGTGTGTCGTTGATTTTTGCCAGGTTGTTCTGCAGGTTTTTAATATCAAGAAAAGTTGGTTGAGCCTGTAATAACTGAAAACACAGGCAAAACAGGGGGATCAATATTTTTAACATTGGAAAAACGTGTGAGTTAATAATCGTCTAAGATACATAATTAAGCTCATTGTAAGTGTTGAACACTAACCCTGCTCAATTTTAATTTGATACTTTTCGAGCAAACCACCGACCTGCGACAACGAGAAGACAGCTCCATTGAGCTTATTTTGTTCCGGATCGATGGAATAGTTAACAGATTCTCTCAAATCGGCCAGTTCCAGATTCGTGTGATCGAAAACGGCATTGAGTAAATCGCTGTTGGTCAGAACCGTCTTTGTCAGCTCAGCTTCGGTGAAGTCGGACCCGTGGAGTCGGCAGTTTCTAAAGGTGCTCTGACTGAGATTCATTTTAAAAAACGAGGAGTGGTCCAACTGGCAATTTTCTAAGTCAGCGGCAAAACCAAACTTGTTGCAATCCTCAAAGTGGAGTCCCAACATCTTGCATTTAGAAAAAGTGAGATCCTGAAAAGAAGCGTTCTTCAAAACGGCATTACTGAAGTTGCAATCCGTAAAAGAACACTCGATAAATTTTGAACCGGACAAATCAGTATGTGAAAAATTGCAGTTTGTAAACGTGCAGAATTCGTACTCCGCTTTTTCCAAAAACTGGTTTGAAAAGTCGGTTCCTTCAAAAACTTCTCCTTCGATGTATTTCATTGTTCAGCTTCGTAGTACTTATTTTACACGACTTACAAAAATGTTGTTCTGGATTTGATGAGTTCTAATGCTTTTAGCTTGTACTGCCTGGAAAAAGGAACGACAAAGTCATTAGTAAGCACAACATTCCCACCATCTGTTCTGTTGAGGGCTCTAATTTTTGAAGTATTGACGAGATAGGATCTGTGAGGTCGCACAAATCCAAATTTCTCAAGTACGTGTTGAATATCTTTCAGAGTGCGGGAAATAACAAGAGGCTTCCTTTCATTTTCAAAATAAATTTCTGAATAAGCGCTATCTGCTTTTATGCAAACTATTTCCTGTGTTTCAAGGTAAGCCATACCTGTTCTTGTTGGCACAGCAATCCTGGCTTGCAGCTTCATGTCAACTGATCTCAACAAACCTGAATAGTTTGCTTTTTCTTTTTTTTCAATCAGCTTTTGAACACGAGACAGCCCATCACTCAACTTTTTAGGATCTATCGGCTTTTCGATATAATCAACTGCACCGCTCCTCAGTGCCTCAATCGCATAGTGATCATAAGCGGTCACAAAAATGATATGAGGATTGAAGGAGTTTAACTGGGACAGTAAATCGAATGCATTACCGTCTCCCATCTCAACATCTAATAAGACCACATCAGGCTTATTTTCGGTTATCAACTCTAATCCTGTTTTTACAGCATTGGCTTCACCAACAAATTGAAAGTCTTTGAATCTTTCGTTAATTATGGCTTTGAGTAAGTTTCGTGTTTTAGGTTCATCCTCAATGATTGCAAGTGGTATTTTTGTATTCATGGTTAAGGTATAATTAGTATTACTCGTGTTCCCCCAGGATCCCCGTAATAAGTGTAAAGATCCTCAATTTCGAGCTTTATTTTATTATTTCTCGAAATATTTAATAGGTTTATACGGTCCAACACTGATTGTGTGCCAAATGAACGATGTTCAGCATTGCGTTTGGCTTTTAACTCAGTAGATCGTTTTCTTCCTACCCCGTTATCTTCAATCTTACATATCAACCTGTCGTTATCAAGGTTAAAAATAACAGAAAGTGTCCCTCCTCTCTCCTTTTTATTTAACAATCCATGCTTTATCGCATTTTCTATAAAGGGCTGAATTAATCCTGGAGGTATCATCTGCTTTTTAGGACGTAGTTTTCTACAAATGGTTACAGTATAATCAAATGTTCCTTCAAAGCGAAGTCCCTCCAATTTGAGGTACAAGTCTAGTGCTTCAACTTCTTCATCCAATGTGATGAGCTCCTTTGTTGAATGATAGAGTATCTTACGCATGAGCTTGGCAAACAAAGCAATGTTGGTTAGGGCTTCATATTTATTATCTAAAAAAATCAACTCCTGAATAGAGCTCAATGCATTGTAAATAAAATGAGGATTCATCTGAGCTCTCAAAGCTTTTTGCTCTGCATTTAACTTTTCTATGACAAGTGTGTTTCTTCTGTGTTTTGAGCGATTCCTGAGGTAAAACATAAATCCGATAAACGATATAAAGATCAGCACTACCAAAAAACGAAACCAAAATGCTTGCCAATAGGGAGTTTGGATAAAAAATGCAAGCTTGTCTGTTTCTCCCCATTCTTCGCCTTTAACCCTTGCCTGAACCTGGAAATTATATTCTCCAGGGGAAAGGTTAGTGTACTGTATATTCTGGTGCTCTATTTCCTGCCATACGGTATCTAAACCCTTCAAACGATACCTGAATTCAAGCTTATTTCTCCTGTAGGAAATCGGTTCAAATTTCAACTGTATTGCGTTCTCCTCATGAGAAAGACTAGAGAAACCAGAACGCTGAAACTGTTTATTATTTACGAAAAACTCTGATATTTTCACATCAGGAAGCGGTTCTCTTTTTCGAAGTTCTGATATATTTGAAATGTAGATCTTAGACTTCATACCCAAAAACATCGTTTGGTCAATGACAGAAATTGTACCTGTAATGAACTCTGATGTAAGGTCACCAAAAACATCAAATTCAAGTAACTCAACGTCTACTTCTCCTTTTCTAATTGAAATATGAGCTATTTTGGGATTTTGGTGAGCAGTTCGTCCCCACAGATCTCCGTCTTTAGAAGACTCAATTTCTAATATCCGAACTGGTTCTCCGCTGTTATAAGTTATCTGTTTTACTTCAGATCCGTGTACTGAATAAAGTAGATGCCTTCCGGTGTTAATCCATATTCTTCCATTTGCAGATTTTAAATACCGTACAAAACCATTCAGGGAGTCTATATTTTTAACAGGGTTTTCAATTTTGTGGTAACTTTCATTATCCAGGCGAAAAACGCCTCTTATGGTACCAACCCAAACATTTCCGCTGGGCTCAACAGCCAAACTGGTAATACGGTTTCCAGCGATTGATGGTGCGTCAATCTTTTTAATTTTTCCAGCAGAACTTAAAAAAAACAAAGCATTTCTACAGGCAAACATCAGGGTCCCGTCACTTTTCACCCCAAAAGCTATAATAGCCTGCTCTTTATCTACTTTTTCGGATAATCGGTAGTGTTTCCATCTTTCCCCGTTCCAGCTACATATTCCTCCTCTGTATCCAGCCCACAAAAGAGAATTAACTGTATCGTAATAAATAATCCCGGGAACTTCAGTATTTACTCCCAACCCTTTTATAGATTTATTTTGAGGATATGGGAGGCTGGACATAGACCCTTTCTCAAAAACAGCTATATCAGAACCATTGTTAAGACAGAACACACGGGAACCACCTATTGTGAACCTCATCGCATTATCAAAATTCAACTGACCTGCTCTTTTTGAAAACGATTTCTTGCTAAGTCTTGGAAGATAATAGAAGAACGCTCCTGAAGATTTCACCCAAAGTCCACCATTATGATCCTGGGCGACAACTGCAGATGCTGTACCATCTAATAGCTGCTCTCCGGGAGAACAGTTCAGGTTTTTGATTAAGTAAACGCCTTTATCTGCTGTGCCTGCCCACAAATTATAATCATTATCCCTGAACAACTGGATGATATTACTGGATAAACTGGTCTGAGATACAACTGAATCAAAATAGCATCTTACAATATCTTTTTGCCCCGATGACAAGGTTACCGAGCCATCTTGATTTTTAACGATTACAGGCAAATGTATGGGATGGTTTGTTTTTAACCGGGAAAGATAACGGATCTCACCACTCTGTTCCATGAAGTGCAAATCCATATTCAAATTCTTATTTCTCCCTGCTTTTTGAGTAATTGAAAAAATAAAGGGATTGCCATCCGGCAAAAAGGTATAAACAATACCATGTATCCCAGACTCCTGACCTAATATTTTTTCCACTTTCCCACCTGACGAAACAGTGTAATATCCTTTTCTATTGATCCCTACATGAAGTTTTCCCTTTTGGTCAAAGTGCCAATTTGTTCTTATTCCTTGAGTATTTATTGAGTCGAGCTTATCATTGAACCTGTATGGAACAAAATGATTTTTCTCTATGTATCCAAGTTTATTGTGAACAGTGGATATCCAAATTCGTCCCTTTGGATCTTTAAACAATCCTGAAACAGGGGCTTTTTCAAGCTCTCCGGAACTCTTCAATAGTTCAAGTTCGTAACCATTAAATCGATATACGCCTGAGCGTCCGGCAAAATAGGTATAATTATTACTGTCTACTTCTATATCCCAGCTCTCTACCTTAGGAGGGTACAAGAGAAATTCAGTTGCCTGAACAAGGTGAGGGAGTGGCTTTATCATTTCCTGTTGTCCGACTGCCTCATTGAAAATAAATGAGCCTGTCAGGAACAACAAAACAATTACCCGAATCATATTATAGTTTTAAATATCTGCGGGGATAATCCCTCAATGTGGCAATATAATAAAACAAAATCGGTCCGGATGTTTCACCCAGACCGATTTTATAAGTGTTAAATTTTTGAATAATAAACTATTGAACAATGATCTTTTCTCTTTTTGTATTACCATTCCCGGTAAGTTCAAGAGTATAAAAACCATGTGGAAGGTCAGAAATATCTAGACTTGCCTTCATGTTACCTGCAACAGAAACTCGTTTAACTTCCTGTCCTGCTGTATTAAATATAGTCAACACACCATTAGTAACTTCCTGTTCAAATTCAACCGTCAACTGATCTTTTGCCGGATTGGGATAAACATTCCATTCCATGTCAAATAATTCTTCAGTGCCGGTAACTCCTTCCGTTGCTTTCTTATTAGATGATCCACAAGGACCGCAACCTTGAAAAACTAACATTGGGAATGTTTGACAATATGTATCTGTGCAGGTGTCCCCCGTAGTAGAAACGAAAGTAACAGTAACGCATACTTCGTACTCACATGAATCTGTGTTAAAGTTATGATAAGTTGGAACAGTAGAGGTATTTGTTGTAGATCCATCACCCCAATTCCATTCATATGAGATTACATTACCGTTTGTAGGAAATGAAACTAATGGTGTAAAGTCATATCCGTAACAATCTACATATTCACTATTAATACCATCTATAGTAAAGTCACAATCTGAAGCACATCTCGAGTCTGGCTGATGGTTTATTTCCTGCCTATCTATAACACTTTCATTCATAAACGGAATAAGCTCAGCATTTTCATAATCAAGTGATTCAGTTACTACACCATATGGATCATTACCTGTAACCTGTGCACAGTTCATAAAACCAGGAACATCTCCATTTTGATCAGTACTCATGACTGTAAGCCCATACGCCTGGTTGCTTAAATTACTTTCATAACCAATTATTTGAAAGTTTTGCCCGCCATTGATTATCGTCAATAAATCGGGGTGATTGATATAAGGGTGAGTTGTGTAAAAAGCCTGGAAGATATCGTGATCATGAGTGCGATAATCAATATTATCCGTTTCAATGAATTTCAACCAGTGAACAGAAGAGTTTCCACGATCAACTTTAGCTAAGAAGGTTGGTGAATTAGCCGTTGGTGCTCCTGTACCTCCCGGTCTTTGGTGAAAACCCATTCCCGCTACTAACAAATTATCATCATTGGGGTCAATCTCAATGTCAAACCCTGCATAATTCCCCAAATCCAATCCATTTAACAGTAGATTCGCATTTGTATATGCTGTAACCGGAGTTGGAGATGAAACCCCTACCAGTCTATTAACTCCAAAAGTGTGAATGTCTTCATAATTGAACAATACAAAGAGTTCGTCTGTCTGTTCATCATAAACAGCATTGGCACCTGCTGCACGTAAAAGTACGGAATCAACTATATTATCATAAATATCATAAATATACTTTTTAGTCATAAAACTCTTATTCCATATCCTGTTTCCGGAATAGTCATACAAAGTACTCAACACTCCTTCTGTGTTATTTGGCTGTGTGACTTTACCTGTCACATAAACACCGAAATCCCTAATTTTAGTTAGATCATTCACCATCACAACTTCATTTCCAAAGTTTAATTCTTCTGACCAATTTACATTTAGTGAAAGATCAAGTGACATTAGTACGCCTATAGACTCATTCATAGAATCATCGAGAATATTTTCTGCTGCATAACCTCCTACGAACAAAGCTTCTCTATCCTCAGCATAAACAATACTCAATCCTACAGAACCCAGGCCTTCTTCTACATCGTAAAAAGCAGTATTTAGGACTGTTCCTCCTGACTGGATAAGTGAAACGAACAATTTATTATTAGCTGTTCCTGTAATTGCAACAAGTTCTTCTGAAACGGTACAAACATCAAAACAACGCTGGTTCTCTCCAAAATTATAAGTGTTTTCCCAGACAATACCGCTGCCGTGATCCATTTCCAATACATGAATAAGATCCGTCTCATCTGAATCTTGATCGGTATTAAACATAGTTCCCGCCAGTACTGTAGTAGAGCCAGGTTTCCATAATTCGTTGCTGTAATGGTTGTGATCAAAACTTCCAATTTGATCATGATAAGTGTCTTTCCACTGACCATTTGTCAATACCGGTACACAAGCGAACACCAGTACAAGTAATGTAGAGGCTAAAAGCCTTTTAAATGAAAAATTAATCGTGTAATCCATAAGTTTATAGTTTTTAAGGCCGATAAATACCGGCTTGGTTAATTTTGGTACAAGCTATGATCAAAAAGACTTGCAACAAATAGTGACTTATTGAATTGCTGTGTTGAGCTACTGGAATTGATCTTTTATTGAGTGGACTTTAAGCATTGCAGAGAATTGAGCAGCTCAAACATATCAAAACGAATAATTGAATATTTCAAACATCTAGATTATCCCCAAAAGTAAATCTTAAGGCTCGCTGTCAACATTACTTTACTTCGCGAAAAACAAATTGTTCTCCTGTTCAGCCTTTTCAAATGTGTACGTAAAGATAAATTTAATCGTTAAACATGATTTGTCCCATATTGGCAGACACTGAGAATTCTATTCGGTACAGTTGAGTTATATAACCTGAGTCTATCAGTGTGAATCCTTTTACTCTTTGCGAGTAGCAGAGTATCTATTACTTTTTTTATCGTCACTTTAGTTCGATTCCCTACATTGAAAGCTAACACCTGTCTTGTATCTTTGCTAAGTGCTATAACGATCCATATTTTTCTCTTTTTAGAACCGATAAAAGAGCAGAGTTCGTCTACTTCATATTCTTTTCCAAATCCTATCATAGGTGACTTGATATCAGAAGCTACTGACTTTATTCTACTCATCACTGTATTGGTAGAGATACCTATTATCCTGCTAATGCTCCGTATTCCCAAACCTTCTTTCACATAAATTGTAATACGGCTATTGACATCAGCCATGTAAGCATGGTAAGAGTAATCTTCAATAAATGTACTCTTACATTTTTTGCACTGGTAACGCTGCTTTCCATATCTTGTTTTTCCATACCGGATAACCTCTGCAGTTTTACCAACACATTTGATACACGAGGTAACAGGAAGAAGCCATTTTAAGGTAGTTTTAGCGGTTAAAAGTTGTTGGGTGAGGTATAGATATATTTGAATTTGTTTCAAACATGTTCTTTTACTACTTGATAAGCTGCACTTTAAAGGAGTGAAACAAGGTTACCAACATGTTTGAGACATTACCGCAATTCGTGACCTACTGCATTAGTACACTTATTTTCAATCTGCTGCTTTTGCATACTAACACATTTAAGGTATTTACTTACCAATATACCTCTTTGTATTTGTAATAGGATTTTTCTTGATCGTAATCAAAAACATATCTACCCCATCTATTTTTAATTGGAAAAGAAGCAATAGTGAGACCACTATTAAAGTCAAAATCATGATTGTATTTTCTGTCTTCATTAATAAAAAAATCATAAAATACAATTCTATCTTCCTCAACTTCCCACTTACCTACATTATGAAAAATTAATTTATCATTTTTTAAATCATATATTTTTCTAATGTATTTGTTATCCTTTTTTAAAATTAATGAATCAGTCGTATTCTCACTTTTATATCTTACATAGGTTCCTGTAATATTATTATATACAAGTATTAAGATTATTGCAATAATCACGAACCCTCCAATTAATAAAACATTCTTAACTGTGCCCATTCTATTCATCTTGTTTAATATCAAAAATCATTATATAAGTTTGTCTAGTAGTACTCTCAGGAATATTTTCATTAGAATCATTGCTCCTATTTTTATTTACCCATTCAGATGGTACAAGTTTAGCTATCCAATAATAAGAGGATACCGATTTGCTATCCATAATAGTAATCACTAACTTATCTCCAGTATTATAAAAACTATAATTTGCCTTTCCTATCATCTGAGCAGTCATATTCTTACCCGACTTAAGAGCTCCTGGAATTCCAAATGAAGACTCATAAGCTAATTTCTTTGGCGCTCCTTTATCTAAATAATGCTTAAATGCATCTGCAAATTGGGGAGACTCCATTATTTCTTGAAGCATTGCTGGTGTTGTAATCAAACTATTCTCTGGTCCTGTTCCCTTTTTAAACTCTTCATAAATATTTTCCCAATCAATGCCTTCTGGCCTATGTATAAAATCTTTAATATTTTTTGAAGATGACATATAAACTCCAACACCTGTTTCTTGACTTTCAATATAAGTTTGTCCATCATGTTCTCCACCAGTAATATGTGTGAAATCTACACCTTTATCATCTCCAAGATCACTTACCTTGGTTGTTTTCACCGTTCCATCTTCATTTACTACTTTTTCATATTCACCAGCATTGTCGCCATTATGATCAATTTTGAGAATCGGATTATTATTAAATGTTACATACTCACTTTCCCATTCTTTAAAGATAGGGTCACGATTCCACCTTCTCCCTAACCTCGTATCATATTCCCAATACCTTGCGGTATTGTGATTTCCTTCACCTGCTATTTCATCGGTTTTGATTTGTCCATTAAAACCTCTGGAGTAATCAGGAGAATTGTATTTTCTGCTCAACATTCCAAAAGGATAATAATCCTGGTACGTCCGCACATCAGCAAGAATCTCATCACCTCTCTCGATCACTTCAACATTGTCAATGCTGAAGGTTTGGTTCGGTGAAGTGTACCACTCTATCTGGATATCTCCGTTAGGGGTGAACTGGTACTTGTGATCAGTGCCGTTGGTGAAGATTTCTGAGCTGATAATATTGTTGGTTGTGGTGTTTCGTATGCGCACGGTGATGGAGCTGCTGGCATCGGCCAGGTCAAAGCGCAACTCGTGACCTACTGATGGGGTGGTGTTTAATGACAGGGTTACATACCCGTTGCTTCCTGATGCGGTTAAATCACCATTGTTGGTGTTGACGCTGAGACCGCTCGATCCCCAGATGGTCATCCCGCCCCAGAAGTCGGTCGAGAAGTCTTCTTCGTGGATGGTTTCATTGGCAAAAAGGTAGCGGTTGCTCACCACACTTTGTACGTTGCCTAAGTGGTTGGTCAACTCGTACTGGCTGTTGCCGTAGTGATGGAAGTGTTGGCTGATTTGCTCGGTCTCTTCCAGTGCGGTAATGGTGATGGTGAGGTCTTCAAATTTATTGTAGCTTACTTTGGCGGCTATGGGTAAGGTGGCGTTTGCTCTGTTGGCGGTTACTTTAAAGGAGGTGTTGCTTACCCAAATTACATCCAAATCCGGTTCTGCACTTATTATTGAGCGCAAGGCTGAGGTCACGTTGGCCAGGTTTCCGGTTGTGGTGCAGGCTTGTGTGATGTGCTCAACGCTGTCGATATCGGTGTAATGGAATTTGATGCCGGGTGTGGATGAGAGTGAACTCCCCGAGAGGCTGATCATAAACTCAGAGCCTTTGGCATAACGGGTCAGGTGGTTCAACTGGTAATCATCCAATCCGTTGTAGTTATAGACTGTTGCGATATTGACGGAGTCGGTTTGTTTTTCCATACCGAGGCGTTGGTCACAATAAAGGTAATGTTCTTTGGCTACATGTGCAAGTTGATCACCGTCAACGGTGGTCTCATAGGTGGCCATGACCTGTCCGCTGGCATCGCGCCTGTAGTGGGTATAGCGCCACTCTGTAGCGGGTTCGGGGTCTCCGTTGTTGTCTCTTGGTTTTACGATTTTCACGATGCGGTTGCCGTTGGGATCGTAACGGAATTCTAAATCATCTAATGTACTGCCCGAGGTGCGGGTAATGGACTTTACTTTGTTGTTGATGGTCCACTCGATCTCGGCTATTTGGGCGCTGTCATCGCTGATCAAACGGCCGATGTCATCGTACTGGAAGTTACCGGGCTCGCTGCCGTTGAAGTCGTTTGAATAGGTGGAGCTGGCTACATCATCGGTTACCTGGTCGAGCTGGTTGGTTCCGCTGTTGTAGTGGTATTTCAGGTGGTCCATGCCGAGGTTGCCGGTTTGGTTCCCGTTGCGGCTCAGCGAGTCGATGTTGCCGTTCAGGTCATAGCTGTACCAGGTGTCGTAGGTCCCGTTTGAGCTGACTCCGGAGGACCAGGCGTTGGTTTCCTGGATGTTGTCATCGGCTGTGTAAACGGTTTGTGATTTGAGGCGGTTGATTTGGTCGTATTTGTAGTTTTTGAGTTGGATCTCCAGGCGGTTCTGATCGTGATCCAAAAGGGCGGTGACACTGGTGGAGATGTTGCCGTTGAACAGGTGGTTGATGTTGCTGTTCAGCGGAGACTGATCGGCTATGAAGTTGTCTTTTGACGGGTCGATGGCGGCATAGTCGTTTTCGTAATAGCCGAGTGAGAACCCGAATACGTCCTGGGCAAAACGGGCGTGTACATCGGGCTGGTTGGCGAGGTAACCGGTTCCCGTTTCTCCGTCTTTACCGGGATCGCGGGTTGTGTTGCCGGTGTTGCTGTTCATACTCTTGAGCCAGCCTTGTAGGTTGTAAAGTTTTGTTTCGGTCAGAACCGATGTCTGGCTAAAGCTGTTGGGTATGCTCGTGTTACCAACATATTTGATACACAAGGTGTAGGAAGAAGCCATTTTAAGGTGGTTTTAGCGGTTAAAAGTTGTTGAGTGAGGTATGGATATATTTGATTTATCTCAAAAATGTTCTTTTACTACTTGATAATCTGCACTTTAAAAAAGTAAAACAGGGCTACCAACATGTTTGAGACATTACCTCTTAATGTTGAGGAGGGAGAATCCATCTTTCTTCATATAAGGCTCCAACTCCTTTTATTTCAACGTCTATTATACTTTCTCTTTCTTCAGGGTTAAGTATATTATTAAATACCTGACTTGGAGCGGGATCATACTTGCCTCCTATAATTGAAAAAGTGAAATATTTAGAGCTAACATAAATACAATTAGTACTATACAGAATAATGCAATTTAATGTATTGGTATTTCTTTTTAAAGTTAAATTATAGTATTCAGATTTTTTGTCATATATGATACTATCGTTTTTTATTCCACTAAAAGAAAGTTCTTTTAGATTAGAAGAATGATGAATCAAAGTATCATACTTTAACTCAATATATCCTATCAAAGAATCTATATTACTACTTCCTCTATATCGCTTATTCTCAATGATGAATTTACTACAAACTTTATGATACCTGTCTTTTTTAAATTCTCTTATTTCTTTAACCTTTTTAGTGCATATTTTTTTGCTTTTATACTGTTCACCTATTTGAGGTAAGAATAAAGAGTCCTTAAACCAATTGTTACTCTCTTGAGATAATGAATAACTAGGAATCGATATAATAAACAAAAAGATTACAATAAGTTCATTTTTCATACTTCTCAAATTAATCGATAAAGGTTGTGCCTCCATGTCCACCTCCAAAAGTCTTAGCATTATTAAAAAATATGTATGTTCTTCTCTCTAAACCAATATGAGAATAAATCCTTCTTTGTCCATAATTCTGGCCTAAGCTATTTGTTAATTCTTGCCTAATCGAATTAATATTGGAAACAGTCAAGCCTGGTCGTGAAGCATTTGCAAATG
Source organism: Salibacter halophilus (assembly GCF_008806325.1). Taxonomy (GTDB): domain Bacteria; phylum Bacteroidota; class Bacteroidia; order Flavobacteriales_G; family Salibacteraceae; genus Salibacter; species Salibacter halophilus. Next base: position 262,077 of record NZ_WACR01000004.1, on the reverse strand, counting down.
CTAAATCTAAACTATTTCTAGCAATTCCCATAGGATCAAATGTACCTCCTAGATGAATATTTGGATCATAGCTCAACGAAGTAGAGCCTGGATCCCAAGAATCTGAATAAATATGATCAAGCTCATGGTACATAGTAAAAGCAAAACCAATAGTTTCAGATGTAACTGAATTTGAAATAAAATTTCTTTGTAACTCTAAAGTTTGATCCATATCAATGAACAAAGTCCCATTTCTATGACCTGACTTATCCGCATAATTGCTTGATTTCATGAAACGATTCCCATTACTAGAAAATTTAACCTTTATATTGTCTCTAGAATTAATTGCTTTCATCATTAAACCTTTTGCTAAAGCTGAAGCAACAGGCTTTGAAGATGATGTGGGAGTATTGCCTTCACGTCTACTGTAGGTTATATACCCGTTTTTTTCTATCAGGTTTAGGTTTGTATGTTTTCTTACATCTGCATTTAACTTTTTCATATACTCCTCAATTTTTCCTTTTCGAAAAGTTCTCGCAAACCATCCAAATCTTAATGTATCTCCTAATGGATCACTGAATAAAATAGGATTATTTGCAAATGTTGCATACCCACCAATAGAAGGATTAGGTTTAGGATCAATATTCCACCTTCTCCCTAACCTCGTATCGTATTCCCAATACCTTGCCGTATTATGATTTCCTTCACCTGCTATTTCATCGGTTTTGATTTGTCCATTAAACCCTCTGGAGTAATCAGGAGAATTGTATTTTCTGCTCAACATTCCAAAAGGGTAAAAATCTTGATAAGTCCTCACATCAGCCAGTATCTCATCCCCTCTCTCGATCACTTCAACATTGTCAATACTGAAGGTTTGGTTCGGTGAGGTGTACCACTCTATCTGGATATCTCCGTTAGGGGTGAACTGGTACTTGTGATCGGTGCCATTGGTGAAGGTCTCTGAACTGATAATATTGTTGGTTGTCGTATTCCGTATGCGTACAGTAATGGAGCTGCTGGCATCGGCCAGGTCAAAGCGCAACTCGTGGCCTATTGAAGGGGTCGTGTTTAATGACAGGGTTACATACCCGTTGCTTCCTGATGCGGTTAAATCACCATTGTTGGTGTTGACGCTGAGGCCGCTCGATCCCCAGATGGTCATTCCGCCCCAGAAGTCGGTCGAGAAGTCTTCTTCGTGGATGGTTTCGTTGGCAAACAGGTAGCGATTGCTCACGACACTTTGTACGTTGCCTAAGTGGTTGGGCAACTCGTACTGGCTGTTGCCGTAGTGATGGAAGTGTTGGCTGATCTGCTCGGTCTCTTCCAGTGCGGTAATGGTGATGGTGAGGTCTTCAAATTTGTTGTAGCTAACCTTGGCGGCAATCGGCAAAATGGCATTGCCTTTATTGCCTGATACGATAAAGGAAGTACTGCTACCACTCACCCATTCTACATCGAGTTCGGGTTCTATGTTGATCAGGTTGAACAGGTCTGCCGCTACACTCGGTATCGTTCCTGTTGTGGTGCAGGCTTGTGTGATGTGCTCAACGCTGTCGATATCGGTATAGTGGAATTTGATACCGGGTGTGGATGAGAGGGTACTGCCCGAGAGGGAGATCATAAACTCAGAGCCTTTGGCATAACGGGTCAAATGGTTCAACTCGTAGTCTTCGAGCCCATTGTAGTTGTACACTGTTGCGATATTTACGGAGTCCGGCTGTTTTTCCATTCCGAGGCGTTGGTCTCCAAAAAGGTATAAAAATTAACGGTCAGAACCGACAAAATTCTCCGTATTTATTTTGATTTTCAAAGCTTTAGTTCTCCACCAACACATTTGATACATGAGGTACAGGGTAAAGCCATTTTAAGGTGATTTTAGCGGTTAAAAGTTGCTGAGTGAGGTATAGATATATTTGAATTTATTTCAAACACGTTCTTTTACTACTTGATAATCTGCACCTTAAAGGAATAAAACAAGGCCACCAACATGTTTGATACATTACCGAATTTATTTCAAACACGTCCTTTTACTACTTGGTAATCTGCACTTTAAAAAAGTAAAATGAGGCTACCAACATGTTTGATAAATTACCAACTTATTCAATTAATTTAAAATTTTCTAATCTTATACCATACCTTGTTGGATTTATAGAGTCACAACCTGCTATGATCCTCTTTTCACTATAACTGTCATATAATCCATATATGAAACCTGTTTTACAATCACATCTTTTTAAACTTCTTCTAATCCTTTTTAAATCTTTTTTGGTCAAGCTTTCTATTCCTTCATATTTTTCTGTTAGAGTAGGCGCAATTTCACAAAGAGGTATATCATTTATTTTTGTGTAAAAAGAATCAATTTTATCATTATATTCTATTATATAGTAGCTCTTACTTTTTAGATTACAAGAAGATACTATAACTATAACAATAAATAATACAAATACTTTTCTCATAATACCATATTTTTTTACTCACCACTTATATTCAAACCTGGTGAAGAATCAAATTCAAATCTTAACCAGTTACTCTCATCAAAGGAACTAGGAGGCACTCCTTCATTTATAAGTTGCTGTCTAAGCCTTCGACCCCTATTCCAAAGAAGATTATTTAGCGTCACATTTCTCCCTATCGGAGTACCAAGCTGATCTTCAGACATATTAGTTGAGATTGTAATAAAAACAGAACTTAAAGAATTACTTATAATTCTATCAGCAGCATCTTTAATTTCATCGTTTGCTCTTTCTGGACGTTTATAATCACTTGAGCTAGATTTATAGGACGCTGATATACTAATAGTTACATGACGATGGTGGTGATGATGATCCATCTCATCATCAGGGATAGGTATTGGATCTCTAGCTATTTCTAGTTTGAATTCATTTTCTATGTGGTCTGGTTTTTTTATTGGCACTCTATGAAGAGGGGGTTCGTGTTTAAAGTTTCTTTTGATATAAAACCTATGTTTATCTTTAACTTTACTCTTGTGATCTCCCATGTTTCTAGTTGTGCCATTTTAAAATCAATAGCTCCTTCTCCAAGATTTGGGTCAAAATCTAAAATAAATTTATCTTTTTTTGTATTCTTATATTTTTCATTCCAATGTGCTTTAAAAGCTTTTAATTTTTTCCTGTAATCCTTATTAAAAAGTGCTTTAATATGAGTTCTTGCCCATCTCTTAACACTTCCCCATCTGATTTCATCACCTCTTGGGTCAGCATACAAAATAGGATTACCATCCATTGCCATGTATGGAGACATCCATGCTTGCATAACAGGATCAGTAGAGAACCACCTACCAAGTCTTGGATCATACTGCCTGAAGAAAGTCGTGTAATGGTTTCCGGTGCCTTTCATTTCGGGGTCGCCTTCCATACCATTGAACCCGTAGCGGTAAACATTTGAATTCCAGTTTCTACCCGGTGTTCGGCTTCCGTAAGGGTAATAGTCGGTGAAACTGATAATATCAGCTGCTAAGTATTCCTGTGTAGTGGTTGACCAGCCTGTAGAGGTGGAAACGGTTAAATCATGATTCCCCGATGAGTAGTCCGTTATCGTGGTACCGGTAGTTTCATTTACTTTCCAGTATCCTATCAGGTTTTTCTCTGATCCGCTGAACTCTCTATTCCTTGAATAGTCATTGGCTATTGTTGTATCTGGTCGTACTGCATTCCAAAAGCTCACTTCTTTAACACATCCGTTGAAGTAGCCTCCATCATATTGGGTTTTCCCTATTGTGAATGGCTCGTACATACTACTGCTGGTAAAGTTACCTGACGGGCTTACCAGTGAATCTTCTTTTACACCATCTACATACAGGCTCCAGTTGGTGCCATCTGTGGTTACGGCAAGGTGGTGCCACTGGTTATCGGTTATGTCTGTAGTACCTACCAGGCCGTACAAGCTTCCTGTTCCGTTTCGGCCTGCTGCACGGGCATTGCCGTGGTAAATTCCCAGTACCATGCCTTTCTCGTATGTATTGACGTCATAATAGGTTATCGCATAGGATGTACCGGGGGAATCGTCTGTGGTTTTTATCCAACCTGCCATGGTTAATTCATTGCTCAACCCGGCTGCAAAATACGTTGAAGAGGCTGACTCGTTGAGGCCATTTAAGCACAATCTGTTGTCCTGAGTAGATACTTTACGGTTGCTCACAACACTTTGCACGTTGCCCAAATGGTTGCTGAGCTCGTAACGACTCTTCCCGTAACGGTGATAAGCGTATTGCTTGCGCAGTGGTGAGTCTACTTCTTCTATGGTGATTTTTAGGTCGTTGACTTTGTCATAGCTTATTTGAGCATCTGTGGGCATGAAGAATTCGGTGGCGGTTACCACAAAAGAGGTATCGCTTATCCTGATGGTATCAAGCGGGTTGAGTATTTGACCGGCCACGCAACTCGCCAGTGACGCTATACTGCCGGTTGTATTGCAGCCTACGGTTGTATAATCAGAACCATTTTTGATACTGAAATGGAACTCTACGTTGGGTGAAGTGGTGATGGTACCGCCTGAGAAGGTAACCAGGTATTCACTACCGGTGCTGTAGTGCCTGATGTTGTCAAGGCTGTAATCTCCCAGTCCGTTGTATGTTCCTATATCACTATACCGCATCCGCTGTTCTTCTTTCTCTACTCCAAGTCGGTTGGAACCATAAAGATAAAAAAATTAACGGTCAGAACCGACAAAACTCTCCGTATTTATTGTGATTAACAAAGCTTTAGTTCATCACCAACACATTTGATACACGAGGTACAGGAAGAAGCCATTTTAAGGTGGTTTTAGCGGTTAAAAGTTGCTGAGTGAGGTATAGATATATTTGAATTTATTTCAAACATGTTCTTTTACTACTTGATAACCTGAAATTTAAAGGATAAAAATAAGACTACCAACATGTTTGAGACATTACCCTTTTATTAATAAAAAGAAATCATTAAGATTGATCCTCATTTTAAATGGTTAATCTCTTATTGAAAAATTGAAACAAAATTTAAGGTAAAGATGAAAAAGAAAAATATCATTACTGCAGTATTGTTATTAAGCTTCATCATAATAGGATGTAGTGAAAAAAAACATAAAATTAAAAATCCTGAATATACATTAGCAATTGTCATAGATATTAAAAAGGAGCATTGGGGTAGAGGATTTTACAAACCTCATGTATTTTATAAGTTTGAAGTAAACGGCATTTATTATGAAGGTGATTTTGAATCTGATCAAATGGAACGCAGCTACACCTCTAAATACTCTGTCGGTGATAGTTTATTAATAAAGTTTAACAAAAAAAAACCAATGGAAAATTTATTTATTAAACGAACATATGCAAAACCTAGATATGATGATTAATTATTATAATATAAATCTCACTTCTTGTTCATATTTTACTTTAACAGGTTTACCCTTTTGAATTGCAGGTTTCCACTTTCCCATATTTTCAATAACCCTTTTTGCTTCTTCGTTAAAAACAGGATGATCGCTTTTTTTTATCTTTACTTGAGTAACTTCTCCTTCTGTATTAACAATAAAGCTGACAAGAACCTTCCCCTCTAAACCTTGATTTTTTGCTTCTAAGGGATATTTTAAATTGATAGAAATATATTGATTTAAACCATTAATCCCACCTGGATACATTGGCCAACTATCAACAATAGTAAATCCACTTACTTTTTTTCCATAAGGATTTATTTCTTCATAATCCGATTTTAAACTATCTTCATTGTCTTGTGAAAATGATGGCACAGAAAATAGCATTATTACTATAGAAATAATACCCCATTTTACAAAATCTGAATTTAATCTCATAATTCTTCTTTTTTATTGTTATATCTATTGGCTATTCTTGAGTTGCTTATATTCTTTTGCTTTTTGCTTCATCCAATTTCCCCTACCATGATATTTACCTACGTCTTTTCCTTTCTGAGTCTTCAAATATTCCGAAAAGTTTTTCGGAGTAGATAATTTTGGTTTAGGTGAAGAAATCTGAGATGGAATATTAAAAGATTTTGGAGAACGTATTTGATTTATTCCTCCACCTGTTAACATATCTGCCATCCCAATATATTTATCCATCAATAACATGTTGCCCAAAGTATGTCCATATTCTTTCCAATAATCATCAGCATTTAATATTTGATAGTTACCTCTTCTTTCTTGTGATAAAATAGCTCTAGCAATTGGGTTTGAGCTAGAAAGAGCTATTCTTCTTATCCTCAAGTCTGCACTATTATATATATAACCTGTTCTGTTATTAGAACTCATAGAAGGATTCTTAGTTGCATATACTATATCTGGTTTTACTGTTGCTTCAGGGAGTTGTTGTGTAAAGACTTCTTTTGTACCATCTTTCATGTAATGAACCGCTTCTCCTGTCTTTTCATCTATTGCATAACCTTCTTTACCTAAATACTTATCACCTTCTTTTAAATCTTTATCATCAGCACTAGTAACCTTATCATCCCATACTATTTTCGTATTCCCATTTTCATCTGTCTTCTCTACCCAATCATCCCTATCACCTAAAGGATCAATACGAGATATAGGGTTTCTACTCATTGGTACATAAGGACTTTGCCAAGGCATTGATATTGCTTCTGGGTCAACTGACCACCATTGATTAATTCTTGGATCATATTCTCTATAAAAGGTTGTATAATGATTACCTGTTCCTGATATTTCATCAACTTCTCTCATACCATTATATCCATATCCAAAGATTGAAGGATTCGTGTTACGCCCTGGCATGATCATCCCGCCAGGGTAATAATCTTTGTAGCTGATGATATCGGCTACCAGGCTTTCAAGCCTTTCAGCAACAATGATGTCATCCAGCCTGAAGCTTTGATTTATATTTGTGTGCCATTCTAATGTTACTCCACTACCTGTTGGTGTAAAGCTCATGCGTTGTGACGAGCCATTGAAAAATGTTTTACTCGCTATTTCCTGTCCTCCCTCAGTAACTTTTACGGTAATGGAATCTGCAGCATTGATGAGATCAAACCTCAATTCATATCCTGTGCCAGCTGTTACGCTCAGTGGGCGTTCTACACTTCCTGTTCCGTTTACTCCCATGTAACCATAACTGGTATTCACACTCACTCCATTTGCCTGCCATGAGTTAGGATAACTCCAAATGTCTGTTGAAAAGTCCTGGTAATAAGTTTTATCATCATCAAACAGGTAGCGGTTGTTGATCACACTTTGCACATTGCCCAAATGATTGCTGAGCTCGTAGCGACTCTTCCCGTAACGGTGATAGGCGTATTGCTTGCGCAGTGGTGAGTCTACTTCTTCTATGGTAATCTTTAAATCGTTGACTTTGTCATAGCTTATTTGAGCATCTGTGGGCATGAAGAATTCGGTGGCGGTTACCACAAAGGAGGTATCGCTTATCCTGATGGTATCTAGCGGGTTGAGTATTTGACCGGCCACGCAACTCGTCAGTGACGCTATACTGCCGGTTGTATTGCAGCCTACGGTTGTATAATCAGAACCATTTTTGATACTGAAATGGAACTCTACGTTGGGTGAAGTGGTGATAGTACCGCCTGAGAAGGTAACCAGGTATTCACTACCGGTGCTGTAGTGCCTGATGTTGTCAAGGCTGTAATCTCCCAGTCCGTTGTATGTTCCTATATCGCTATACCGCATCCGCTGTTCTTCTTTCTCTACTCCCAGTCGGTTGGAACCATAAAGATAGCGTTCTTTTACGGAATGACTCAAATAATCGGTATTTTGTGTTTTGGTTTCGTACACGGCCATGGTGTTTCCACTGGCATCTGTGCGGTAATGAGTATAAATCCATTCTGTTTCATCTTCGAGGTTTCCGCTGCCGTCTTTTGTCTTTTCAACTTTCATGATGCGGTTACCAAAAGGATCGTAACGGAAAGCTAAATCGGGTTGTGTACTGCCGCTTGTGCGGGTAATCGATTTTACTTTTCCGTACACGTTCCACTCGATATCAGCTATTTCAGCCTCATCATCGCTGATGAGCTGGCCTATTTCGTTGTACTGGTAGTTACCGCTGGAGGAACCTTCGTAATCATCAAAAGGTGTGCTGGATGCATTTTCTGTCACGTGATCCAGTTGGTTGGTTCCACTGTTGTAGCTATAAACCAAATCATCCATATCCTGGTTGCTACCATAACCGTGGCGGTCGAGGGTCATGATGTTGCCGTTTTCATCATAGGTTAGGCTGACATCGTAATCTCCGTTCGTGGAGGCGCTGGTCCAGTTGTTATTGGCTATCACGTTAGCTGAGGTGTAAACCGTTTGTGATTTGAGGCGGTTTAACTGGTCGTAACGGTAACGCTTCAGGTGAACATCGAGCGGCTCGTGGTTTTGATCGAGCAATGCCGTAACAGCATGGGAAATGTTGCCATTATACAGGTTGTACAGGTTGCTGCTCTGGCTGCTTTCATCAGCTATGAAGTTGTCTTTAGAGGCATCAATGGCTGCATAGTCGTCATCGTAATAACCGAGTGAGAAACCGAATACATCGCGGGCAAAGCGGGCATGAATATCGGGCTGTGAACTCATGTAGTCACTTCCTTCTTCTCCGTCTTTACCGGGGTCGCGGGTTTTGTCGAGCGTATTGCTGTTGAGGCTCTTGAGCCAGCCCTGCAGGTTGTACACGTAATCGAGTCCCTGTACTTTGAGCTCACCCAGTTCCTGGCGCCCGAGCGGACCGTGTTCGTAGTATTCGTAGTGGGCATCTTCTTCCCAGTATTCATTATCGGTACTGGTGTAAACGCGCTCAAGGCGGTTATCAGCATCGTACTCGTATTTGTGAAACCATTGATCTGGCTGACCTTTTTGATAGGTTACTTTTTTCACGTTGCCGCTGAGCAGGTTGTACTCGTAAGTGAGGCGTTTGAAATCCTGGTCCATTTCCTCCAGGTAGGTGTCTTCAGTAACCAGTTCTTTTACATTGCCGTGCATGTCGTAACGGAAATGAAGGGCATAATCATAGATATACGGGTATTCGTTGAAATCTTCTTCGTACGTTATGGTGCTGATACGCCCCCTGAGGAAACGGTTCTGACCATCAAAAATATCAGTTGTCAATCCCTGTAAAGGCTCGCTATAATAGGTGCGGGTTACTTCTACTTTACCGTATACTGTCCAATCGATACCGTTTTGGGTGGTGATATTTTCCGGGAACCCGGGGTCTGACAAGAAAGCTTTTTGATCGCTCTCTGAGAGATCCTCAAAAACAGTTCCCTGTGAAAGTGTGGCATACAACTGCCCTACTTCCTTTACTCGTCCGTAGTCATCATAAGTAGTATAACTGTAAGCTATTCCACTACCTGATGGGTTTTGGGTATTGGCTTGTTTTTCGTTTTGGCTCAGTACCAGTTGCAACTTATCGTTGTAATAAAAATGCGAGGTACCGCCATCAGGACTCTGTGAAGACACGAGTTTATTGATGCTGTTGTACTGGTACACGCTGCGCTGGGTGTGGTTGTTGCTGGTTATTCCTTTGTCCACACCTTCTGGCGGAACGGTTTGTACCAGGTTGCCGTCAAGGCCGTAGTAATAAAGCGTGGGTGAATGTTCCGTTGTCCCGTATTTCAGTACAAAGTTTTCATTAACAGCAGCACAACTGTCGCGGTAGCTATTCCTGAAAGCTGTTTCAATGGAATCCAGGTCCTGGGTATAGGTATTCACCGCTGTTTCAAAAGCTACTGATAAAATGTTTTTTGTACACGGATCTTGCGGTTCAAAATTATACCTGTCACTGCATATTTTGAGGTCATAGCCTCCACTACCATCACTCACAATTTTCTTGAGCAAGTCGTATGAGCAGGTTCCCTTCCACTCAAACGCACGTCCCCCAACGGTAATCCCCGTAATGACAAAGTCATTGACATTTCCAATGCTCAGGCTACTGATATCAGCATAAATATTCTGGAATAACAGGATACTATCGAGTGTAACGTCAGCAGGTGACATGGAACTGAAACTTATTTCTTTATCATAAGGGTACTGTGTTGTACCGTCCAGTTCAATCAAAAGCGAAGAAACATTGCTCCCGCTGATCGAAGCATCCACATTAAACAATGTATCAAAACCATACGGGTACAGAGTACTCCAGTAAAAATCCCAGTAGAGCGGTATTGAAAGTGGTGTCCCTGAATTATCATTCAATCCCTGCTTGTCGTATAACGCTTCAATTAGAGTCAGCATATCACCAGCCTGGGGACTAAGCCCGTTCGTGCCTAACTTTGAATCGTTTTGAAATTGCTCGCATTGTTGCATGAAAGCTGTAGCCTCACCGGGATCAACATTCATGCTTGTTTCATCTTCAAGGTAACTGCCAAATACAGCATAAACATCGGTCAGAGCCGTATCCGGGATAGGTTGTGAAAAGCCAACTTCCGTGAGGAATGTACTGTAATGGGTGGTTATCTCGTCACACGTAACACAATTGTCTTTACAAACAAACTGGCTGGTAAACGGAATTTCAAGGTTTGCGAGGTAGCCTGCGGGATCAGCGTCTGCTTCGGCAGCCTGGCAATTGCACACAATGGGGTTATAGCTTGGTAAGCTCACGCCTGTAACATGAGCAAAATACTGGCGCCCGGTCGTGACACCATCCGGTAATGAATCCACATTGTTCAAATGATTAAAATCACTTTCAATATCGAGGACAGTGTTACAGGCACATGTATCGAGTTTTGAGAACGGTATCTCTTCACGAAACTTATCCACAGAAGTAAACATATAAGGATTACACACAGCCGTACCTGATTCGAGCGAGCTGTAGTCATCTGCGTATTCTTCGAAAATCTCTTTGAAAGAAGACACTGTAGGAGTACTTATCCCGGTATTTATTTGAATACTTGTAGGCACAGTGTACACGACACTACCATCGACCTCTACATCATGAGGTGAGTTGGGCAGGGACTTGGTACCGAAAGCGTTTTCAGGAGAACATCCTGCACTGCAAAGCGCGATGAGGTCAGCACGCATATTGTCAATAACTGTTTGGTTTTGGGTACACTGTTCTATTTTATTTACCCATTCATCGGCAAGAGCACTGCAATTTGACTCACAACTGGATTTCATGTCGTCCCAGGCACTGTCAGGATCAGTGTCAATATCACTTAAATCGTCAGCCAGCTGCGGATTATCCAGGGTCTGATAGATATAAATACCACCGTAATAAGCAGGAATATTAGTCATTGTTTGGCAACTACCCAGTATTTCAGCATCAATCAGGCTATCCCTGAAAGCCAAATAGCGCGCCTTAAAGATCATCCATTCCTGATCCATTACACAGGTATCATCTCCCATATTATCCCCAATTTGATAATTGGGATCACCGTATTCGGCAGCAAATTCATAAAGCGTTCCTTCACCAGATCTCCACTCTTCAACAAAGCCTTGTAAATCAGAACCATAAGATTCCTGTAGTAAAGGATCATGAACCATGTGAGAAGCATGGTTTGTAGGTCTTACAAACTCATCGAAAGGAAAAGAGACATCAGCCGGATTGAGAAAACTGCCATCAGTTGAAGGAGCGTAACGGGCTAATGTTGCTTGCTCGTAGGTATGAATAGAACGCAGGTATCGATCGTATTCAAAAACATCAGCATAGTTTTCACAAGCTGTGAGGATACATTCTGCTTCATTTGGGAGTTCATTCTCACTTCGCACAAACTCGAAGATCGCTTCAGCCCACTGAGGCTGAAAAGATGTCACAAAATCTCCAACAGACATTTCATGTGGAGAAAGATCACCTGGCAAATAAAGTGTGCCGTCACTTTTCTCATATTTTATTTCCCTGTTTCTGTATGTTACTCCAAAATTATTTATGGAACTAAGAATTGATGAGTCTCCCTGTGCCACAATTACATTGTTGACACTGTCAAACGAAAACATTGCATAAGTTCCTCCCGGTCTAAAGCTCCTGATCAGATCATCTTTAACAGCTTCACAACGCGAGTCCTGCAACTCTATTCCATTAAGACAGAAATCGGCACACTCCTGTATAAGCGCATCATATTCACTTCTAACAGATGCTGTATCAAATGTTGAAGGGTAGGTGATGTTGTAAGTTGTATCTGCAAAAACTTCATATTCACCAGAAGTTCCTCCTTGTTCATATACAGTATCATAAGTAATTATCACCTCAATAGAAGCAGCATCACTAATTGCCTGGTTTACATACTCTTCTTTTGAGCCGTATTCTTCATAACATTCAACATAGCAAGGATCTGTGTAGCAGGTATCTGCCTCGCTCGCCACATCTCCCAGCACATCGATAAAATGATCCTCAAACTGCGGAACACACAAGCTGTTTTGCATGTAGTAATCAACATATTGTTCGAGCGCTTTTTCACTTGGTCTGAGGGTTTTTGTAATGGTAACCATTGCCCCGTAAGGGAGCGAAAAAGTTGTATCCGGTGGACTTGCTCCGGTAACCCCAAATTCATACAGCGTATCATTTGAGCAGTTATCAACCGGTGAAAACTGGCCAATAGTTGCATTGTCGTGGAGCTTAGTGTGCTCAATACCCGATACACATGAATCTTCATAGGTAACTTTTACATCAACCTCATAAACACAATCAAAACATACATTTTGATCACAGCCCCTGAATTGGGGAACATCTGCATCGTACCTCAGGATAAAATTCTCATTACCCGGCAAATACTTTTGAAACTGCACAACTAAAGCCCCATCCTGTTCCTGATTCAGGCTTATGAGATCAGCTTCCAGTGAAGCTGGTGCAACCGATCCGTCAACCGGTAATAAAGATTCGGGAACCTCTCCACCGGGCATACTGGCAATAACTCTTCCTTTGTAATCTTTCATCAGGTAAGAGCGCTGATTATTTTGATCGAAAACATGGTTACTCCTGTAGTACTGTTGATCACCGTGATCATTACTGTTAAAGTACAAGCCGAGATCACTATTGGTAACCATTCCGTATTTTATCTCAACAGCTCCCATTTCAAGGGGTTGAAACTCTTCGCCAAAACCACCTCCATATTCACTCAATCTTCCCGTTCTGTCAGGCATGTACCGTTTGATCAGGAATGGTGCACCCTGTGCATCAGGCACAAAAGCCTGCATTCCTTCTTTATCTGGATTATCAGTAGAATAATAATTTGCAGCACCATTACTGAGCGAACTACTCATGAGATTATATCCGTACTGGCATTGAGCTGTATCGTAAAAATTATCTTTATCAAAATCCTCATAATTGTAATGCTGACCAGTTGTTGATATATTAAGGTCTTCGATAAAGCTGAATTTTTGTTGATCAACAGGAGCAGGTAATATCTGAATAGCCGGTCTCCCCGCAGCATCAAAAAGCTGGGAGCTAGCCATCACTTTGTTCTCTGTATTGAGTGAACTCAAAGATTGCCTCTCCCTTGACAATCCATCCATGTAGCTGATTTGCTGGCCCTGATAACCATCATCAGCATAAACGATATTAGCGCTCCAGTTTTTTGAAGCCTCAAACCAGTCCTCAATGATATAATAAGCATTAGGCCCCATATTAGTGATAAAATCATTGAGACCTCCTGATGCATTGTCAGATCCTGAAACAACATCAGTGGTCCATTTACCTTCAACGTTTATTTTCAAAGAGTTTGAATCGTAATAAACGGGCCTGTAACGCATTAAAAGATACCCAGGGTCGTAAATAAGTGGTATTTGAGCGCGGTTCTGTTCAACTCTTATTCTCGTTGAGTATTCTTCAAAATCATAGTCATGCTGAATAATAGCAGTATTGTTTACTGTATCGACATAAGCCCATTCTACATCATAAGCTTCAGCTCCCTTTATAAAAGGCCATGATAAATAGAGTTTATCACCCAGTTTGTTGTGATTCATATTAGAAGAAGCTGGAATAAAATCAATGTCATACGCCTCATATCTTTCAGCTTCCACACTGGCATCCAGGTAAATATAATCTTCAATGTTTGTACTATCTGTTAAAGTAACATCAATTGAATAAGCTCCCGGAATGATCAGTACGTCACGATCATCATAACTCGTGCCAGCTACAGGATCGTAAGAGACAAACAACTCCTGGGATGTAATAGTATGAGAAACAAATGAAGTTCCATCCCATGTTTCATATTTCACTTCTAACTCTGCAAATGTTTCTGCATAAGAATGATGGGCACGCAATAAACTATGATCAATTCCCAACTCAACTCTACCGATTACTTCTTTGTCATAAAAAGTGTCTTCCCAGTTTGTAGTAGATTTAAAGTACATCAGCTTGCTATCCTCAACGTGGGTAGAAAAAACCTGCATTGAATCGGGGTATATACGGCTATTAGCCTCTTCAATACCCGCAAATGATTTGCTTACAGATAACAGTGTAAATACACAGATCAACAATATTCTGGACTTGTAAAAAAGCTTGTCGTTCAACATAGTGTATGAGTTAGGTGAAAACTTCATTATTCGATCAGGTTAGCGTTCAAGTGAACTATTTCTTTCTGAAACAGTTTGGATTCCATTTTCAGTTTCCCGTTTTATTACCGAGACCTGCCCTTTCGAATTATAGTTGTAGAAAATGGCAAAATTATTCTCATCAAGTTCTGCAACAGGCCTGTTGAGATACCTGTCATATACACGTGCATTCATATTCGCCTCGTAAGGATGTATTCGAATATCATCAATAAGGTATTCATCAGTCGATGAACCTGAATTGTCAATTGAAATTTTCAATAAAGCATCCTCTGCTTTATCAGATGAAAGCATAGAAAAAGTATAGTTAACTTGTTTCCAGCCATCTATAACATTCGTTTCATTGATAAAATCACTACTTATCCGTAAATTTTGTCTTTCAGTACACAGGGTATCAAAACGAACTAGTTCAGTAGGATACTCGAAATCCTCATTATCATTGTTTTTCTTTTTGATCCAAAATGAAAGAGTGAATTTTTGCGTACCTAATTTTGGAACAAATGACATTCCGGGATAAGCATCATAGCAATCTGGTCTATATGGAATATTTACATCCTTTCTGTACTTGTTGAAATCTTGATTTTCTCTTTCAACAATCGGTATGAACATCGTGTAATCACCCTGAGATTTTACATCCATAGAAAGCTCACCAGTGTGACCATCCTCATCAGAAACGAATATCAAATCCCAAAAAACAGGGATAGTTCTATGTGAATTTTCATAGGATACAGGTAAATCATAATCGTTAGTTTCAAAGTCTTCAAAATCCTCAAATAATATTTCTTCCAGCTCTCCATTCATAACTGATGCAACTGGTTTTTGAGAATACTTATCAAACAGAGTACTCGAAAAGTTATCGAGAATATTCTTATTCTCAACTGTTCCCGAAATTGAAGTGTAATTCATGTTTTTTAAGGTTGACTTCCAGTCGTCACTCACATTCACTTGTACTGAACTACCACTAAAACGATAAATTGGGTCAATTGTAAAGGTACCATCATTCTTCAAATCAGGGTCTGCTAGATTTTGTCCTGTAGAAGAACCATAGTCTTTGGAAACATCCGCAACATAATTGCTGTCGACATGCCAGTTATTGATAAACCCATAAAGAAAAGGATTCAAATCAGTTGTGAAATTTACTACCTGCTGCTCAAAAGGATCTACACCAGGTGAACACTGATAACATTCAGCATGCAAAATGCTCATAGGATACTTCCCCCTGTCATTAAGCGATACAGCTGACACATTTAAGACATCATTAGCAGTACTGCTGGAATAAATCGCTGAAGGATCAGCAGTAGTGCTTTCTACTTTTCTGATTACCTGAACATCACTCGATAAATTGTTCTTTCTACCTGATTCAATAACACGATAGCTATAAGCTGCAGTGCCAACTTCATCTACTATGAGTCCATTATCATCAATAAGTTGTTTAATACCGGTATAAGAGCCGTTTACATCACGTTCCTCTATTACCCAAACTTTTTCAAAAGTTAAAGTGCCATCGCTTTCAACTTCTTTTCTCAATAGAACATCTCCATCGTGAAACATATCAGTATAAGCAGATTCAATTTCTGAGTTACTGTCTAATATTCCGCTCAACTGATTTAAAACCAAACTCTCATTTTCGTAAGACTCACTCAAAGCCTCGTATTTCCACTTTGCAGGAAATCTATATGTATAAATTGGACTTGAATTATCTAGATGGTTTGTCTCACTGCTCACAAGCACACGGCCTGTAGAATAGTCTCTCAAAAGGTTTTTAGTCTCGACTTTAGCTCCCTGGGAACGTCTTACTATTCTATCTAAAACACCGTACTTCTGGGTTATTTTATTAGTCGTAATAGACATCATTTCCTGTATATCTTGACTAACTGTTAGCAGAGGAATAGCAGGAGCTACATAAAACCCAGGAGGAAGAGGCATAGCAGGAAAATTTACTCCAACTTCCATATTCTGAATTTGCATAGCTGAATAAAAGCGTTTTGAGTCAATAACAAAATCTCTTTCAACCCCTAGTTCGTAGTCGGTATGTAACGTTCCTTCATTATCAATTCCATTAACCTTGTTGATAATTTCATTTCCTTTGCCCTTATAGTGATAATAGGTTTCTTCAACTTTTTTCCCATTCTCATCAAATAGAACATGAGATTTTGTCTTTCCATGCATGTCGTTTAATTCAACACTAAACCCCTGAGTTGCACCTAAAATTGACTTTGATGATTTATAAAAGAGTAAAAACAATCTGGAAGGATCAGGAGATTCTACATCAATTGCAGTTTTCTTTAACTTAAAAGGGAAGTCTTTGGCGGTATAAAAACAGTCCTCCTGATAACCGGTGCGATTAATCGTTACACCTGCTTTATCAATAGATCGTGATGTAACTTTTGAATACACAATACCAGGCGGTGGCAAAATAGGTCCGGCAAACGGCATTTCATTCATCAGTTTATGACCTGCTCCATAGTTACTAAGACCTAACACACTAATGGGATCATTTGCATATTTAATTGCATTTTCATCTAATCCTTTGAAAGGTTCATTAGAAGCTACACCTGATGAAATTGTATCGCCAATATTATCTGTGGTTGTATAAGTGTATTCAGTTCCGTAAGTATCTGAAAACTCATCCCAATTATCGGTTACTGTAATACTCTTTACACGATGACCTCCGCCATACTTAACTTTATCTGGAACATGCATCCTCACAAAGCTCTTTTCAGGCTTAATATATCTTGCCATTCCTTTATCTGCAGAGAACCTGTAAAACCCATTTTGAGCAATCTGGTACTGAACCCTCATGCCTTCAAGCGCCATTACTATAGCCTCAAAACCAGACGCAATCGGCTTATTCCCTGGAATTATTTCCCCTGATAAATAGTCATTATTATTTTGCCAGGCCATTTCACTTATAGGGTTTGCTTTAAAGCTTTTATCCTTTTTGATTAATTTGCCAAAAGGACCATAATCACCTTCATTGGTCTTTTGATTCTTTATTCCGAGTAGGACAGTTTCATATTCGCCATTTCCATTTAAATCAGTCAGCTTCACTTTATCTGTTATTATGGGCATATACCCCATCACTCTCTCCCATTGATCACCTCCATTTCCGGCTTTAACTAAAAAATTATAGGATAAATATTTTGTACGGGTTGTACCGTGTTTTTCAGACTTCAAAAAACGATCGATAAAATATTGCTCAGGATCCGAAACAGATGAAGAAACAGGATCAGAGCTTATGTCTACTTCAACAGCGTAAGAAGGTGTATTAATATCTTCGTAAAGTTTAGAACGAAGTTGATTTCCAGCATAAACCAATCCATTAACTTTGTACATTTTCATAGCCTCAACATCCTGCACGTATCCATAAGAATCACTTTCATACTCCACTTCTATTTCACTTCCCTGTGGTGTTTTAATACGACTTAGATTCCAGGCTTTAGCTCCCCTATCAGCTTCAGATTTATTTTGAGGAGTGTAAGGATATTCAGCATTTGATAAGGGATCATTTCTTTGTTGACTGCTGTTTATATCATCACTGGTAAGTGCTGGTTGCTCTTTAAAGTATCCCCATCTATCCTGATTCTGCGGACTATAGTTTTCATTGTTGTCGTAGTAAAACTCGTAAGGATGTTCTTTTCCTTTTTTGCTCGTATGATCATAAATAAAAAGCTTTTCTAATGTCAACTTTCCGTTTGAACCAACATAATTGGGACAGAGATCATAGTTGTACTTGAAAACAATTGTTTTCAGTGGTTTTGCAGTACTCCCATTATTTAATTTATCCTGTCTTGAATACAAGTTTATTTCTTTGAGATATCTTTTTGAAGGGCTTGATTCAAGTTGACCATCTTCATTCACTACACCATAACCATCTTCTCTGTCTTCATCGTTTAATTTAAACTCCACGACATAATTCTTTGACTCCATGCTATGCATATACCACAGCTCTTTTTCTTCATAAGAGTATGCTCCTTTGTCATCATTCGGATTCATTAAAAATCCCGGATCGTAACCTGCATCATTATTATCACTATTCCCTCTTATATGTGGAGTTCTGGAAATAAAATCTGTACTGGTCCGTGTGTAATTGAATTTTATATATTTACCCAAATCATCTGGTGTAGGGCCATTTTGAGTGACATCCTGATAATCTGAAGAGAAATATCCTGACAACAAAAAGCTTGAAGCGTATGCCGGTGTTGTTCGGGAGTTGTAATAATTATCAATCCCATTTGAATTATTGTATGTATCATCAGATCCGGAGTATTTCACCCTGTTTTCTGTTAGATCTTTTATATTCCCTGATACATTAAATGATTTACTCACAACCTTTCGGGTATAAACGGGGACCCCATAATGGTACTTTTCTCCCTGGGTATTAGTAACATTAAAGGCAGAAATATGATGCTTTTTGCCTTCAGCATGACTTACCCTGTCTATTGCAGTATTTGGATATGATCCTCCCGTATAGTCAAATGAATTGTAATTTCTAATTTCTGGAAATACACTACTATGTTTAGCATCCTGTGCATTCAGCATTGAAATTTGATGGTTTCGATGCTCTCGATCATCGCGATAATTATCAAAAAAGTTGGTTATACTAACATCACGTCCTAATAATTTTTTTTCTACCTCGATATCGAGTTTTTGACTCATAAAAGCGTTATCTCCTTTCCTTGAAATAGGTACTAGAACCGGTTTATCCCCACCTGTTTTTTCAGCAAAACTTTCATCGCTCGGTGTCAACTCACCCAGCATTTTAAAATAGTATGGCTGATATAGAGGATCTCCAGACTTATTGGCTCTGTAATTTAAGCTTTCTGTTACTTCATTATGCCATTCTCCGTAATACCCAGACTTCATAGAACCTGAATAATTTGTTCCTACTTCAGCTACACCTACTACTCCTACTTCAGCTCCAAAATCATTACCCATCCCATTAGTTGATACAGTATTGTCCCCTACAGTTCCGTAGTCAGATCGCTTAGCCCTGAAAGAACCACCAACTGTTGCACCAGATAAGGTAAATAAATCATGAGTTAGATAAGAAAATGGTAAACTTTTCATTTCTCTATGAATTCTGCCTTCTCCATAGCGATTAAAATCTGTGATGGTTTTCATCTTATCCAACTTGTTCTTTTCTCGATCTTGCATATACAGGTATCCGTAAGCATCCAGCTCATTCTTTGTCCTTACAAGAGTTTGTTCCATTTCATTATAGCGAACACCTCCATATATTAAAGTAGGAACTATAGGTGTTTCTCCGCCTCCTTTTATCTGAATATCAAAAGATTTAGTATAGGTTGAAAAAGAAATTTTCGGAGGTAGTGAAAATGTATTAATCAATGGTTTAGAGATCGTTGAACTCAGTCCGAATATACTCATTGATCCTGTCTCATCAATATTCTCATTTTTATCATATGAAGTTGGAACATTATCCTTCCCAAAATCCAAAGACATTGATGTGTGGGTTAATCTTTGATTACTTACAGAGTTATAACTATACCCTCTACCAAATCCAAGTTTACCATAAGAAGTATTGGTTTCACTATCATTTTCAGCCGAACCTACTTTTAAACCAAAAGCAAGATTTGATGAAGAAGATAACCCTGAATGATTACCTAATGAAAAGTTAAGTCCTCCTGACAGGTTAGCTCCAAGTCCAGATGAAGCAATTGAATTCATACCTAGAGATACTGATGGACCAAAACCAACAGACAATCCTAAACCAGTGTAAGAATTCAATCTTCCATCAGCATTTACATTAAGACCTAGACCAGAAACCAGGTTATCCATATCCATTCCCAATAACTCAACCCCAAAGGTCAATCCTCCTCCTTGGTTTTTTGATGGTGCTGAATAATATTCCTTTGTTACTTTTTCTTTTTTAAAATCATCGGGAATCCCTCTCATTTGTCGGTTGATGGCTCCGGGGTTCAGGGTCCAGCCCAATCCTACCCACGAGGCTTCCTGCTCCATGGTGACTCCGGCATTGTAGTTCAGTGTTATGGGATAGCCTTCTACTTCCAGCAGTGGGATGCTGTAATGAAAGTTCCCGGTAGACAGGTCTACCATTTGTGAAGCTCCGGCAGGATTGGAGTAATAATCGGGATTGCTGCTTTGACCCAACAAAATGGTGGGGTGAACAATGCTGTCAACAAATATGATGACCATTAGTATTGAGATGGTCTTGATCACGTATGAGCGTCTGATTCTTTGAAGCATATGGATTAGTATTTATTGTAAAATCTCAGGTATTTCTTTTCGCCTTTTTCATTGGTTACTTCTAACCAGTAGTAACCTTCGTCTATGTTCTTTGCAATTAACTGGTAACGGTTATCGCCCAGGTTTTCTACTGTTGGAGTAACGGGTACAATGGTCTGCTGCCCGTTTTCATCTTTGTAAAGGTTGTAGTTGAGCTGGCCGTCATTGTAATGCCTGTCGGTGTAGAAAAACAGGTTTTTGGCCATTGTATGGTAGTATTGTCCATCGAGTTCTCTGGTGAGTTTTTGGTAAACGGGATTTGGACAGGAAAAAGAAGTAATGACTCTCTTTGGACCTGTTTTCCGACTTCCCATGTTGCCAGACATTTCAAAGTAAAGCGATGAAGGATCTGAAAAGATAAAGGATGTTAGGTTAATATTGGGAGTTAAGTCTTCTCCGTTTATCTCGTAATCTAGCGTGTTTGCTGTATTATCTACTTTAACACGAATCCATTGCTCGCCTTCAACCAGTATTTGATCCATAGAGCTTGACTGGTTATTATGTAATTGAACAAGTGCTTCTCCGGTCAATAACGGTTGCACAAATACATAGGCTCTATTATTATTACTGCCATCTTTTAACCCTAATTTATAGTGGAATGGTAGCAATGTTGGTAACGGGTAAGGATAACACACTGGTAAGGATAGCTTTTTATCAAAATGCCTCCCTCCTCTCAGATAGGGGTGATATCGCCAAACGTTATTTTCTTGGCTTTTTGTTGTTGACCAGTCGTCTGTCGTTATTTTAAAGGCGTACCAACCATTAAGGTTTGCGGGGAGCATGTTGGTGGTTTTGGCTGATGAGTTTCCCGAACTGTTATTTTGAATGGAGTTAGTGTACGGACTTAATACCTGAGCATTGATCAGGTCATACCATTCGGCTTTATAGCCCACGTAATATGGGATTCCGGGGATGCAAGAACCGCCTCCTGAGGCGAAATTGAAGCATATGTCTAAATTATAGCTACCTGGTGATAATCCGCTTATTGTGGGTTGGGTTTGCCCTGCAATATAAGTAGCATTATCATTGTCCCACCATTGATACGAAATAGAACTGTATTGTATCGGTGGATCAATTGTGCTTCCTCCTCCTTCTGAATCGGTTATGGACAAATCAATCATCTCGCCATAGGTGCCGCAGTATTCATTGTTGGGATCTTTGGATATTACGGGCCAATATGGTGTTACGGGATCGATATCTATGATTTTGTCTTCGGGATCTTTTAGTTTTAGATCGATCCGGTAGGTTGCTGAGGAGGAGGCTTCATTCATGTTGTCTAACTCTTCGCCTGATTTGTAGAGTCGCAGTTTGCCTCCATCGCGGTAGATGGCTATGGGTTCGTTGCTGTTATAAGAATAGCTGGCTTCCTGGATTGCTTCGTTTTTGATGACTTGTATGGATCCATCAGCAAAATGTACTCCGAACTCGATGCCATTGGTGGAGCTTTCTATACTGGCACTTGGATCGCTCAGCCCGACTACTCCTTCGGTGGTGCCAGTATCGATCTTGAAGGATAATCCGCCTTTAAGTGCGGTTGAGTCTTCTGAAAATACGAGGTTGCCAAGGCTCATGACTCCGTCTGTCCATCCGGAACTGGCTGTCTTTTCAAAGGTGTTGTTGCTGAAGGTGCCTCCTGAAAGGCTATCGGCTACGGCTTTGGTGGTGATGGGGACATCAAATTCGCTAAGTGTATTCAGGTTGGTGTCTTTTATGGTAATGGTTCTAACTCCTGGTAGGGGACGTTTGATTTCGTTTTTGTGAAGCGCCAGGTATTCTCCGTAACTGAGGTTTTCATAGGGGTTGGCGGAGGTGTCATCTTCTATATCGGTCAGGTAGGATTCATAATAGTAATACAGGGAATCGTATTCTTGTTGATTGATGAACAGTGAGTCGCGCCAGGTCATTACCAGATCTTCTGCTGTGTGGTGTTTTAATCCGATTTTCAGGTGGGCTTGCTTGTCATGAGCCCAGGGTGAATAATATCGTGTTTCGATGCTCACTTCGGGAGCGAAGGAACATTTTAGTCCGGTTAAACAGGATTGGGCGTTGTTCAGGCTTACATCGAGGTATAGGGGGTTATTGATTCCTCCCTCTGGTGTTACTCTTCTTAATTGGTAACCGTTTTTATAAAAATAAAGATCGCCTGTACTATTGATTATTAGCTCGAGTTGATCGCCTGTAGTATAGGAGAATTCTACGAGTTTACTTCCTGACTCTTGTACTTCTCCGGTGCCCTGGTCAAGATAAAAGCTGTATTCGATTGTTCCGGGGGCCTGGCTCTCATCTGTAGTCGATAATCCAAAGGCAACTGCGCTTTGGGTGTTTTCTATTGTATAGGTCACAAAGCCGTCTTCTCCCTGGGGAAGAGAATGGGAGGAGTAAGCGCCTGTTTGGTTGTTTGTATAGTTTGTGTTTACGCATAGCTGGTTTCTCCATTTATCGAATGTGCAGTTGCTGGTACTGGAAAAGTCTGGCTCATAGGAGGGGGTTATACTAGTGTTGATGGAGGCGGTTTCCAGGGTGTTGCCTTTATCGTATACGTGGTATAATAATCTGAATTCTTTCTCGACACCGCTGTTATCGCTGTTTGCGCTGAACAGTAGGCTTCCATCTCTGTAGATTTCTATTTTATTGCCTTCGGTATTGGTGATGATGTTGTATTCTTCTCCTACTGAAAGGTTGGCACTGTCGCTTAAATCATCATCAATATATTGATATACTTTATCTATATTCAGATGTATCTCGTGGGTTTTCAGGGTGTCCTGGTTAGCTTTGGATAGTTCGAGTATGTGATAGCTGTATTCTAGGGTGCTATCGAGGTGTTGAAAGTTGAAGGTCTCTTGAGTTTCCCACTTATCACGGCTTCTGGCATAGCCGCTACTATCCATATCGAAGACGATGAATTTACTGTGGTTGATTTCGTAGTGCATACCCGCTACGGTGTCGAAAATAACGGGGTAAACGGGGGATTCGGATGGGTAGCTGGTGGAGACACTGGTCAGGTAGTTCTCGACTTCTTCGAGCATAACGGTGGGAAACAGGTCGGTGGTAGTTATGGGGGTCTCATGTAATACGGAGTCGTCTGCCAGTATTGTAAGGGTGTCATTTGTATTATCAAATTTCAGGCATTCTAGTTCAAGTGTGCTACTGCTAAAGACATTACTGCCATTTTCTTTAACTTCTAATAAGCTGGTATTAGGGTTATAGTAAATGGCGTATTGCAAGCAGCTTGAGTTATAGCAGATGTTGGTCCTGGGGGTCAATCCAAGGGTAAAGGCGCCTCTACCTGAAATGCAGTATTCTAACTCTCCTGTCTGGCTTACATCGAATAGGTTACGACCGTAGCTGATGTGTGGATCTTCTTCGGTGGTCCGGTATACGCGTTGTTCTCCTGAATCGTAATAGCCTCCTGTATTGGAGTACCAGTTCACAGAGTAACTCTGGCTTTTTGTAATGGTATAACTAGTCAATCCTATAAACAGGAGAAGGGCTGCTTTTAATTTCATTACAATGAGGGTTAAGGTGTTGATATTGTTATGCTGAGGCTATCAAGAATACTGCTATCCGCTGCTAACAAATAAATTGCACTTGTAATATCGGTACTCAATGAACGGGCTCCTATGCCTAAACTCACTTTTGGCCCGTTTTGACGATAACTCAAAATTCCTCCCGGAACAGGGTCGCCATATTGGAAGTAATAACTGTTTAACCAGCTTGTATTTGTTGCTGGTTTATCTTTTACTAAAAAATGATTGGTGGTATCAACTACGAAAGCTTCGAAGTGAAGTAGTACATAAGCGGAATCTGTCCAACTATAGCTGCCAGAATCGGAAATGACATCTGGATGATGGTTGGATAGTGAATACTGTAGACCTGAAATATTCTGGCTATAAATGTGACTGGCCAAAAAAATAAACAGGGGAAGCAAAAGGTTTTTAATCGACATAGTATTGTATGAGGTTTGATTTCCTGTCAAAACTCATAAAATTATCTGTCGGGTTTTTCGCTTTCTAATGGCGGATTATACCACTTTTTAATGTCGGTTTTTACTAATGTTGTTAATATTTACCTGTCAAACACTTATTTTATTATTGATGCAGAAGGCTTTTACCAGTAAAGTTTTAAAGTCATAATCTTATCAATCCATGGAAATACACCTATCAACAGCTATAAACCACTTTTGAACAGCAATTTTAAATTTCAGTTTTTTTCCTCAAGATAAGATCAGAAGTATGGTTACAATGTAAACCAGTTAGATAAAGCCTCCGTAACTTTCAAGAATTATGTCCCCTCTTTCAATTGCTAAATCCTTTGGTTTTGTTTTGAAATGAAAAGTAATATAATCATTTACAACTTCTTTATACTGACAATCAACCAGGAAAAACCCCAGTCGCCATGTTTTCAGCTTTGCCGAATTCTTCCAAATCCAATCCGTGATCGATCAGGTGTTCCTGCATGAACCAAATGAGGTTTTCAGTGGGCATATTACCTGTTAGTTTATCAGTTGCCATGGGGCAACCACCAAAACCGCGAATAGCTCCGTCAAACCTCCTGCAGCCTGCATTGTAAGCCGATTCTATTTTTTCTTTCCACGTATCTGGAGTGGTATGCAAATGAGCGCCTATTTCTGCCTCTGAAACTTGCGGAATCAAATGCGAGAAAAGGTAATCCAGTGTTTGAGGTTGAGCCACACCAATCGTGTCTGACAATGAAATAACATCCACACCCAGCTCCTCCACAATGCGCTGGCACCATTCAAGGACAACGTCTTTATCCCACGGATCGTCATACGGGTTTCCGAATGCCATTGAAATATAAACAACCAACTGCTTATTGTTGCGCGAAGCTATTTCCTGGATGCGCTTTGCACGGTCAAATGATTCTTCAACCGTACTGTTGATATTGCGTTTTTGAAAAGTTTCAGATATCGAGAAGGGAAACCCCAAATAAGTAACCTCATCAAACTCAACAGCATCATTAGCTCCACGCTCATTCCCCACAATCGTGAGTAATTTTGATGGAGAATCGGTAAAGTTGAGCTTGCTCAATACCTCTTTGGTATCGCGCAGTTGCGGTATTGCTTTGGGAGAAACAAAACTGCCGATGTCAATTGTATCAAAACCAACTTTGAGCAATTGATCGAGGTAAGCGATTTTTGTATCTGTTTCAATGAAAGTCTCAATGCCTTGCATGGCATCGCGCGGACATTCAATTATTTTCATAAAGGTTCGTTTCGGTTTCGAGAGCGAATTTATAAAAATGCCGCTACCCCTGCCTTTTGAGGATGTACTTATTGATCCTTTTGATCAGAGCCGGTCCTTCGTAGATCAGCCCGGTATAAACCTGAATCAAATCAGCACCGGCTTCAATTTTTTCCCATGCCGATTCCTCATCTGTAATACCGCCAACTCCAATAATCGGAAACGGCTTGGGCAGTTTCGATCGCAAAAAGCGGATAACCTCGGTAGATCGTTCGCGTACAGGTTTTCCGCTCAATCCACCAGCTTCAGCTACTCGGTTTGGCTCTGACCGTAAATTTTTGCGTTCAATCGTTGTATTTGTAGCAATTAGTCCGTCCACTACTCCACTCTCCGCGATTTCCACGATATCCAAAAGTTGACTCTCGGTCAGATCCGGTGCGATTTTCAAAAATACCGGCTTCGCAACCTGCTTGTGGTCGTTGGCCTGCCTGATGGTTTTCAGCAAATCCATCAACGGCTCTTTGTCTTGTAAAGCGCGCAAATTGGGCGTGTTGGGAGAACTCACATTCACCACAAAATAATCCACATGTGGGTACAGCGCCTCAAAACACTTGAGATAATCGTCCTTCGCATTTTCATTAGGCGTGACCTTGTTCTTGCCGATGTTTCCGCCAATTATCAAATCGCCTTTTCGCTTTTTGAGATTTTTCACAGCCTCCGCAACGCCCTCGTTGTTGAACCCCATTCGGTTGATGAGTCCGCCATCCTGTGGGAGTCGAAACATGCGCGGTTTAGGATTCCCGGGCTGACCTTTAGGAGTTATAGTCCCAACTTCAATAAAACCAAAACCGATGTGCTTGAAAGAGTTATAGAGCTTTGCCTCTTTGTCAAAACCGGCTGCCAGTCCAACAGGATTGGGAAATTTGAGCCCAAGAATATCGCGCTCAAGTCTTTTATCCTGAATGGTAAACATACTCCGAATGAGCTGTTTGATACCGGGAATTTTGGTCAGAGCCGTAAACAGCGAAGTCGTGAGGTGATGAGCCTTTTCGGGCGGAAAGAGAAAGAAAATGGGTCTGATCAGCGCCTTGTACATCCTGCAATTTTTGATTGCGTGCAAAGGTAGTTTTTAAGGTGGAATCAATGAACTACAAATAAAAAGCAGGAATCAGCCAGGTGACGAGTCCCCAAAAGAGCAGGCACAAGATTCCACCTACGAATAAGAAATCCTTAAACGAGTAGTTCCCCGGACCCAGAATCATGGCATTGGTTTGGTAGCCTACGGGCGTGTAAAAACTGGTACTGGCCCCAAACAGAATGGTCATCAATAAAGCCTGTGGCGGTATATTCAACTCACCGGATAATTGCAAAGCAATAGGCACAAGTAATACTGCTGTAGCCTGATTGGAGATAATTCCGGTTAACAAGACAGTAGCGATGAAAACGACAGAAATCACCATTTGAGGTGAAGCATTTCCAACCAAATCTATGATTCCGCTCGCTATTAATTGATCGGCTCCGGTTTCCTGAATAGCAATACCCAGCGGAATGATTCCGGCCAGGAGGAAAATCACTTTCCACTCCACATTTGTGTAAGCCTTTTCGAGCGTGATACATCTTGTCAAAATAAGCAACGCTACTCCCAGCCAGGCACTGATGATAATGGGCAAGATATTCAGAACCGCCAGTAAAACGGCTCCAACAGTGATCAGTGAGCTCATGAGCATTTTATCTCTGCGCGGGAGTTGACTGATTAGCTCATTGCGTGAAAATCGTTGAAGGGTGATCCACGCGTTGCGTTTCTTCTCATCCTGCTCGTGACTTTTACCTGTCATGAGCAATATATCTCCGTAGTCGATTTTGTGTTCAGACAATCGTGTTGGTGTCAACCGCTTTTTGGATTTTACAGCAATTGGAGATGCGTCATAGCGGAAGAATTCCACATCAGAGATTCGTTCATCGATCAACTCAGAGTTTGCCGATACTAACACTTCAAACAACTCGGTTTCTTCATCTTCCTGGTTGAGTCTGCGCGAGTATTTATTCGTCCTTATTTGCACTTTTTCATCGGCATTGAGCTTAGCGATCTGACTAACATTTGTCCGCAAGATCAATACATCCCCCGCTTTGAGTTTGGTATCGAAATCAGGTTTTATCAGAACGCCACCTGTTCTATTGATACGCAGCAACTCTACATCAGACGGTGAAAACAACCCGATTTCATCGAGTGATTGGCCAACCAGTTCAGATTCTTCATAAATTTCAATTTCAGTGACGTAGCGTTTATCATCAACCTGATTATCATACGGATCTTTACTCTTTCCTTTGTTGAGCATTTTCATACTGGCAAACAACAGGTAAACAATTGCAACCGCCAGTAAAATAACGCCTAATAACGCAGGATCAAAGAGCTGAAAACCGGCTAATCCGTTTTCTTTGGCGAGCGAATTGATGAGAAGGTTCGTGGATGTTCCTATCATGGTTGACGTTCCTCCCACCATTGAAGCAAAAGAAAGTGGAATCAATAATGCTGAGACTTTTATTCCGGTCGATTGAGAAATGCGGTACACGATAGGAATGAAGACAGCCACAACTGCTGTGTTGTTGATAAATGCAGAGGTTACCGCTGCAATGAGCATGATGACGATGGGTGTGAGGATTCGGTTCTGACCCGTAATCATGAGCATTTTATTACCCAGTTCCTCAACCGCCCCGGTATTCTTCAAACTCTCTGAGATAATGAGCAACGCCAAAATGGTAATTGTAGCTGTATTGCTAAATCCTGACAGTGCCTGCTCTGGAGTCAGTATGCCCGTGAGCATGAGGGCGACCATGACGATAATGGCTGTGAGATCAACCGATACTAAATTGGTGACAAACAGAATGAGAGCTGCCAGGATTATAATGGCGAGTAGAATTAGCTCCATGGTCAATAATCAATTTTTTTCTGAGCTTTTTTGTACTGCATCCAACCCAAAATAAAGATTGCTATCGCAACGATAGCAACTACTCCTGATAATATTTGAACAATATCATTGACATAGAACTTGAATAAGAAAGCTGCCACACCAAACATTGCTAAACCTGTTCGCACGTAGCTCAACAAAGTGCGCGAATTGGCTAAATTGGTTCTGATTTTGGCTAAATCGTTACGTTTCTTTTCCATTTGCGCCTAAAGTTAAAGAGGTATTTTTACTTTTAAGCATTCAAAAGTGATAAATTGAAAAATATGTTTGACAAAATAACCAACGCTTCTTCCATTGTTATCAATAAAGTTGAAAACTGGCTGGAGACTGCAATTACAATGCTACCCAATTTTATCATTGCTATATTGGTTCTCCTCATTTTCTACTTTTTGTCGAAGTTGATTAGGATGGTGTTGGGTAAAGTGCTACATCGTTCGATGAGCAACGACTCAGTTATCAGGCTAATCCTGTCTTTAACCGGTTTTGCAATAATGTTGACGGGTATTATGGTAGCTTTGAGTGTTTTAAAACTCGACAAAACGGTTACTTCTGTTTTAGCAGGCGTTGGAGTTATTGGATTGGCTCTCGGTTTCGCCTTTCAGGATGCAGCAGCAAATTTCATATCAGGTGTTGCAATGGCCGTAAAAAGCCCAATCAATATTGGTGATATCGTTGAAACCAATAGTTATTTCGGAACAGTAAAACGCATAGGTTTGCGCTCTACTACTGTCACTTCTCCACAGGGGCAAGATATTGTTTTACCGAATAGACTCATCTTTCAGAACCCTTACACACAGTTTACGATTAATGGCGAGCGCAGGATCGATTTGGAAGTTGGGATTTCATATGGTGACGATCTGGAAAAGGTTGAAGACCTAAGTACCAAAGCAATTGAAGCTATTCCGTATTTGAAAGAAGATAAGAAAGTTGAATTTTTCTACACCGCTTTTGGTGATAGTTCAATTAATTTTGTGGTCCGTTATTGGGTCAATTACGGTAGACAACCCGATTACTTCAGAGCCATTAGTGATGGCATTAAGAATCTTAAAAAGACATACAACGAAAACGATATTACGATCCCATTCCCTATCAGAACGCTGGACTTTGGTATAAAGGGAGGCGAAAAACTGGACTCTATGTTGAGTAGTAATAACATTTCGAAAAAGAACTAACCTTACGATTTGATGCAACATTCTGAACAATCTCTTCACGGACAGAGCGGACTACTCACCAGGTTTCAGGATTACCTGGGCGAGTTTGTGTACGGTGGTATTGACGGCTCTGTAACAACATTTGCTGTGGTAGCCGGTGCTTCAGGTGCCGGACTCGATAGCTCAGTAGTAATCATTTTAGGGTTTGCCAACCTCATTGCTGATGGTTTTTCAATGTCAGTTGGTAGTTACCTCAGCAATAAATCTGAAAAAGAAACTTACGAAAAGCACAAACAAATCGAGTATTGGGAAGTAGACCATATACCTCACAAAGAACGTGAAGAAGTAGAAGAAATTTACCGAGAAAAGGGCTTCAAAGGTGACTTACTCAAGCAAATCGTGGATCACATCACGGCAGATAAAGACCGCTGGGTCGATATTATGATGAAAGAAGAGCTGGAGTTGATAAAACCGTCAAAATCAGCAATAGCTATGGCTGTCATGACATTTGTTTCCTTCAATATTGTAGGGTTTATTCCGCTCGCAGTTTACCTATTAGATTATATAAATCCGGTTGAAAGTGATTTGTTTTTAATCTCATCTGTTTTAACTGGAGTTGCCTTTATTGCTATCGGGTGGTTAAAGAGTTATGTCAACGAAACTAATCGCTTGCGCAGTATTTTTGAAACACTACTGCTGGGTGCTAGTGCAGCGGTTCTCGCTTATGTTGCTGGGAATTATTTGGAAACTCTATTCGGTTAAATTTTTTGGTCAGATCCTCACCTGCCTCTTTACCCCAATTCAGCTAGATTCAGGCTCTGACCAATAATCATTGACTCTTCAACAGCTTCACCAGGAAGTAGCCAATGGGAATAAAAATCAACCCCAAAATAACCGGCATTAAAAATGGTCCTAACAATGTAAAACCATCAACTGATGCCCTTACTTTAACTGCCAGAATTAAAAAAATAACCACAATTGAAAACTTGAGCATTCTTATGAGCCGGGTTGCTAATGTGTACTGAATCTCAGCATTTTCTTCTGTAATCTCAGATGGGTAATTGAACAGATGCGGATAATTATTGAGAGCTGTGAGACCGAGGAAAAGAATTGAAGCAATTACCGGCAAAGACAATATAAATCCTTTCGATCCAAAATTATCTGGCTCTCCGCTAAAACTGAAATGAATAGGAATTTCGTCAGGTAAAGAGAAATACTGGTAAATAGAAAAAACCCAAATTACCAGTAATGCTAACCAACCTAAAACTTCAATCCACTTATCAAATGGTGATAATGACAGGTTAATTTGAGGTCTATCATTCATTTCTAACAACCTGAAAAAGACTAAGCATTATCTAAAACAAATTGACGCAGCTTATCTTTCTTTTTTAGTCTAATAAGCTTCTTTACTTTCCTGTTTTTATCAATGATATTCTCATTTTTTTGATAATACTCAATAACAGCTAATAAGCCTGCTTCGCTTCCGTCAACTATGCTTACGGGTTCGTCAGAATTCAGTGCTTTTTTGGTCCACCCACCCATATAAATAACCAGTAGCTCGGGTGACTTTTCTGCAAATGGAGCCACATCGAGATTGAGTTCTATTGTAACATCAGGTGTGCCGGCTATCCATTCGAGATAAAACTTACTGGCTCTATCTCTTTTTTCCGTTTCTTCATTGGGTGGAGTACTCATAAGCCAGTCGATACAATCGATTATTTCATCTTCATAGCGCTCATAATCTTCTCCTTTTTCAAGTTTATAATTCTCAGGAACTTCAAAAGATTGAGCAAATGAAATTGAAATAAAGCATGTTGTCAAAAGGGTAAGCAATAGCGATTTCATAATAAGGGATTGGTTTATTTACAAAATTTTCGCTGAACATATTTACCTACAAAATAGACAGCTAACATCGGGATAATAATGAATTCTACATATTTCTCAAGTATCCCAATTTCATTCATTGCAATGAGAAAAACGGTGATGACCAAAATCATCAATACATCTACATACTTTGACTTCATATCCTCAAATGTAATGAAAACTGAAAACTTTTGCTTCCATAAAATTTGGAAGAATAAAAAACCTTTTATTACATTTGTATTATTCAACTTGTTTAATACATGATGAGAACATCAATGAAACAAACAAACAAAACACAAGAACTCCTTAGTGCCTGGGAGGATACCTATAAGAAAGGACAGCTTACACTGTGGATATTTTTAGCATTGAAAGACGGAAAGAAATATGTAGATGAAATCCGTGAGTTTGTTCAGGAACAGTCTGAAGAAACAATGAGTTGTGAAAGCCAGAGCCTATATAGAAACCTCAGAAAATATCAACACGTTGGCGTTGTGGATTTCGAAACTCGTGAAGGAAACAAAGGTCCTGATCGCAAGTATTACTATCTCACCGATGTTGGATCTGAACTACTTGAAACATTCATTAAGAGAAATATCAATCTCTTTTTCAACGATAGAATTCAAAAACTCATAAAATAAGGAGGACATTAAAATGAAAGTATTTACAAAAAATCTCATCTACTTCATCATTAGCATGACAATACTCACCGTTATTTTCAGATATACACTAAGCTCAATGCTCGATGCCAAATTGTTTTGGGAGGTATGGATAATGGCTACAGCATATGGCTTAGGAGCATTTTTCCTAGGATGGTATTTTGGTAAAAAAGACGGTAATGACCTACCTCTGTACGATATAGGATTCAGATTTCATTTTGCAACGTACCTGATTTGTAACGTAATTGGTGAGTTGTGGCTCCTCTCCGATTTTCATTCTAAATATGAAAACATTTTCACAGTTCACCTCACTGCCCTCATTTGGGGAGCATTTTTAGCGATCCATTTTATCTTTTTCCTGATTTCAAGGAAGAAAGCTATCAATGGGATTAAAAAAACAGAAATTTTTGAATAATTATGAAATTAAAAATATCGCTGATACTCGTTTTAATTCCATTTACTTTAATCGGTCAAATTCGGGATACTAAACAAGTTAAATTCGGTTTTCAAATCAATCAATTTCAAGACGATTTTGGCCTTGGTATTCATGTAATTTCCCCTGAATTTAAAAACCTGAGCATATCCTTAAAAGCCAATACAAACTGGCTACAGGGAATCTCTCCTAAAACTGAAAACCAGAACTGGTATCATTATTACAATGGTCAGATCGCGATCAGGTACCGATCACCTATAAGTGAAAAAGTTGGTATTTACGCTGAAGGAGGTTTATTTGTAGCCGTTCCTAATCCCGATTTTAGTGATCAGGATTTCAGTCCGGGTGGATTTGGTCTATTTGGATTTGAATTTTTTATTGGAACGGGGAAGCGTGTTCCTTCCTACTTCATTGAGCTTGGCGGAATTGGAAGTGGTTCAACTGCCGAGAAACTTCCATCAAAACCAATTTATGCTAATGGCTTTTTGATCGCAACCGGATTCAGATTTTAATCAAGTTATATTTTCTGCTTTTTGCCTTACCTCAGGTAACAATTGATCGAGAGTTTTTTTGAAATGGACGATATCCTCCCTGCTCAAATTGCTACTACTCAAGCTATCCACAATTTGCTGAGGAATACAAACAGCTTTATCTCGTATGCTCCACCCCTTTTCTGTTAAAATGACTTCAACAACGCGCTCATCCTCATCAGATCGCTTCCTGATCAAAATTCCTTTTTTCTCCATTCGTTTGAGAAGCGGAGTTAGCGTGTTAGATTCGAGAAACAGAATTTCGCTTATGGCTCTGACCGTCAATTGCTCATTTTCCCAAAGGGATAATAAAACCAAATACTGCGGATATGTGATATCAAGCTCTTTTAACAGCGGAGTATAGAGCTTTGTGATAAATCGAGAAGTAGCGTAAAGCGGGAAGCATATTTGATTCCCGAGTTTTAATGAATCGTACTTATCTCCCATTTCAATTTCGTTTCAAATTACTTCTTTTTAGATCTGTTGATCAAATATTTTAGAGCTCCAGATGACCAAAGAGCCCAGAGTATAAGAGCCGGTTGAAAGAATAACCTGATGAATCGCTTTCTATCTGTATCGAGACCAAAAGCATCAATTTCGTTCATGTATTGAGCGATGTTTCCCGGAAAAATGAGAACATAAAAAATCGCTAAAGCCAGACCAACCTGAACTTTGTACTTTGACAAAAAGATCATTCCCGCTCCGAGCAAAATTTCTACTATCCCAGAAAGAATGACGACTAAATCTTTACTCAATGGTACCCAATTAGGAACCTGAGCCTGAAACTCTGCCCGTTGAAATGTCATGTGTCCTATCCCGGCATACATCATTGCCAGCCCCAGCAATATCCTGAAAATCAGTTGAGCCTTAGTTGTATTAATGTTATTCATATTTTAATCGTTTACGTTTTAATCGTGCACGATACAAATGTAAATAAAATATTGACGCTATTAATTGACACGTAAAATAACATTTATGAAAAGATCTCGATATCGAGTTGACGACCTTCCTGAAGTGCTCTTTTATCCATACTTGCACCTACAGCAATACCAACAGCCATACCAATTGGCAATCCTACTCCAAGGTAAGCCATGCTTCCAAAAGAAGTACCAAAAACTACTCCAATGGGCATCCCAAAAACTGACATTCCAAGAGCAAGCCATAATTTGCGGTAATAGTTTTGTGGTACCAGTTTGGCTTGCTTTTCAACGAGTCTCACAATTTTGGATCTCACCTTGACGAGCTTATTTTTATAACCTCTTTTCGTCCCGATAAACTGATTTAATTCATCGATTGAAGAATTTATTGAATTCACGACTTCTTCATCTAAATCACGGCTATTGATAAGATTGAGGTAATCCTGAAAATTGTCAATACGCTTTTCAAGCTTTTCATCACCTTCAAATTCACCCTTAATGGTCAGATCCCTGATTTCCATCTCGATAGATTGTTTAATTCGCTCATCGAATTTAATAAAATAGAAATAAAACAAACCTCTAATTTTATAAGTGGTTGAGACTATTGATTATTGGTTTTGAAAGAATGTTCAACTCTATGGTGAACTATAGACTGCCCTCAATAATGCGCTTTAACTCACCTCTATCGCGAAGTGTTTTTACCAGCGTGTGACCACCTTCCAAAACTTTAATTGTACTCACACCATTCAGGAGTTTTAGTCTCTCAGCATGGATTTTATCAAGCCTGTCTGAAGATGAGAAATAAATCAGAATACTTGATTTGTAAGATTGATTTTGTTTCAGGTAAGCTTTGAGATCGAAATACTCCTTATGAGATTGTTCGCAATTATGTACGTTTTTCATTTGCTCTTTCCATCGTTTGTCACGATAAATAAAACGGTAGAATGGATCGATAAACGATTGGGGTGCAAACGCAATGATATGATGTACATCAATTAAAGTACCGAGTAAGATAGCAGCATATCCTCCCATCGAATTCCCTAAAAAGAGCACTTTTTTGTAATCGTTCTTTTCAATTAGTTCTTCTAAATAGGACTTAATTTTATCAAAAGAGTTCAGCTCATTATCAACACCTTTTTGATACCATGCTTGATGATGATCACGAATCAATATTTTATCGCATTCAATGTTAGAAATCGTATTAAAAAACTCGAAAACAGGAACCCCAACACCCTGATTTACACCACCAAACGTCACTAGTAATTTATCAGAACCGGATAAGTCTTCATAAATTCCTGCATCAGTATTTTTTACAGTTTCATAGCTCATCGAGTTTCCAGTTAGGTAGCGTAGTTGAATAAATCGATTTCTTTAAAAAACTCTTTCTTCACCCATTCGATTTGATCATTGTTGAGCACCTTGCTATAATGATCACGATTCTTACGTACGTGACCTTTAGCTTTTCTTTGGGGGAGTTTTAATTCTTCATCAAGTTTTAGTTTTGAACTAATATCAAGCATAGCTTCTTTAAGGTTTTCATAATTGTAAACCTTATCGACTACAATTTCATCATTGATCGTGTAAAGGTCATATCCCGCTATACCTTTTGCTTTACCAGAGTCGATAAACTCCTGAATAGAACTGTAGTCGTTGTTTGTGTTCGTCCAAAAGTAATAAGAGATCAACTTGTCAAATGGATTGCGTTCAAATGTGAACTTGTAATAATCATTCCATTGGTCCTCTGTTACATATTGCTTTATCTTTTTAGCGGGCATATGATTGTAGAATGAAGGCAGTCTAAGAATTTTCAATGAATTCAAGAAATCTTTAAAGCTCCATTTAGAAAATGGTATTCGGTAATTTTGACAAGATCTAACCCCTATTTCTTTCCTGTATTCCTCATCAACTGGTTCTATTGGAGTTATAACATCGTTTGGTCCGCAAATTTTAGAAAGAGCAATTTCAATACTTGTGCCGGCAGTTTTTTCGGTCTTGATAAAAATAAACCTGTGCTTGTGAGAAATGATCATGAATCCGTTTTGATAAATGGCAAATATATTGAACGCATCCTAGTCTTTCATGTTTTTGAATAATTTGGATTAGATGTTAATAATTATTTTTAAAAAACATAGATCACCAGGGTGGTATTTATTCTAAAAAAGTGATATTTGGCTTTATCTAAACTAAAAATATTCTACACTATGAAAAGTTTCAATATTTTCTTCATTTCTCTTATGCTCTTTACTCTGTCTTCAATAACAGCAAACGCTCAAATTAGGCTTGGGGGTGGTTTCATGTCAGGAGTAGCATTAGGTGACTTCAGTAACACGTACAGTATTGGTTTTGGTGGTAATGTTTCAGCAAAATATATGGTAAAGGAAAACATCAGTGTTGGTCTAAAGTATGAAAGAATGGGATACATTGCTGAACAGCCAGATTTTACTGGGATAAATACAACTCCTCCACAAATTGATCCTTTAACAATGAACAACATATATCTTACAGGTAGCTACCACTTAATGCCTAATGAAGATATCAATATCTACGCTGGTTTGAATATTGGAGTCAACCTAATTAGACAATATATAGTTTATTCAGGACCATTTCTTGCTCCACAGTCACAAGTAGTTAAAAATAATGAGTTTACAATAGTCCCAAAAATAGGTGGCGACTACATGGTATCAGAAGAAATTGGAGTTGAGTTTAGTGCCGGGTATGCAATAGCAGGCGACTTTCAATATATTCCAGTCAGCTTAGGAGTGATTTATTTATTAGATGAGAAATATATTTTAGACATGATCAAATAGTTTGAGATTTACCTCAATATCATCAAATCCCCTTCTTTGGTTCCTGAGTTCCCGTTGACATCGGTATACTCTATAATCCAGAAGTAGGTTCCGTCAGATGCTTTATAAGCATCCCACATAATTGTTGTGAAATCGCTTTCAAACATTTTTTCACCCCACCTATTGTAGATGACAGTATTCATTGATCGAATACCTCTAACTTTCTTTGGGGTAAATACATCATTGATCATATCGTTATTGGGGGTTATAACGTTTGGCAATTCTAGTACTACTTCAGGTTCTGAAAGTAATGTATCACAATTGATCGTATCAACTTCAACTGTATCTCTCCCAACACATCCCTGATCGCGAACCTGAACCCAATAAGATCCGGGCTCTGAAACAAAGTAAGTTGTGGCTGTTGAATTATCAGGCCATAAATAAGATCCATATGAATCTAATGTATTGAGGTAAATGCCACTTCCTCTACAAAATGCAGTATCTGGCCCTAGGTTTGGATTGACAGATAACTGGTCAACTACAATTGTATCAGTTGATGAGCATACAGCACCCTGAATTTCAACCCAGTACATTCCGGGCTCACTAACGGTGTAAACAGAGTCAGTTGAATTATCCTGCCACAAGTAAGCTGAGTTTGGATACTGCAAAGTAAACGTCAAACTTGAATCCGCACAAATTGTAGTGTCATTACTGAGGAATGGATTTAAATTGAATTCCTGTACCTGAATTGTGTCACTTTCCTTGCATCCGAGAGAATCGACCTCAACCCAGTAGATACCAGATTGAGAAACTGAAAATAACGTATCTGTTGAGTTGTCCTGCCAAATATGACTCAGTCCGGGGTATCCTGTGGTCAGATCCAAACTCGAATCGGCACAAATCGTTGTATCATTTCCTAGAGAAATGCTGAAATCGATCTCTTCAATTTCTACAGTATCATAAGCTAAACAGTTGTTAACCTGCACTTCAACCCAATACGTCCCACCCTGATCTGCAAGGTAAGTAGAGTCTGTGGAATTATCCTGCCAAATAAATGACGCATCCTCAAATGGAGCACTCAATAAAATACTCGAGTCTAAACACAAGGTGGTATCATTTCCGAGAAATGAGTCAAAATCAAAAACATCCACATTAATGGTATCGCTGGAAACACAGTTGTTACCTGTCACTTCAACCCAATAAGTCCCTGGCTGATTTACTAAGAATGTAGAATCCGTAGAGTTATCCTGCCACAAATGTCCGGCAGTTGGATATTGTGTTTCGAGTAAAAGACTTGAATCCGGGCATATTGTAGTGTCATTTCCTAAATAGGGATTGAAGTTGTATTCTGAAACCGAGATCGTATCTGATTGCGAACAGCCTCCTAGCGAAACACTCACCCAATAAATACCTGACTGATTAACGGTCAGAACCGAATCTGTAGAGTTATCATTCCAGAGATAATTTGCTCCGGTATGTTGAACATTTAAAACAATGCTATCATCAGGACAAATAGTAGTATCGTTACCTAAGTCAGGGTTGAGAGAAACTTCAGTTACATCAACTGTATCACTTGCAACACAGCTCCCTGCTGTTACCTCTACCCAATACGTCCCACTTTGTTGAGCTGTAAACACAGAGTCAGTTGAGCCATTTTGCCATAAGTAAGTAGCACCTGGAAAAGCAGCGTTTAGTGTGATACTATCTCCCTGGCAAAAGCTAGTATCATTGGGGAAGTTTGGTTGAGGATCGAGGACTGTAACATTTATTGTATCGCTATCTAAACAACCATTTTTCGAAACTTCTACCCAATAAGTGCCTCCTTGTGTTACTGTAAAAATAGAGTCAGTTGTATTATCCTGCCATAAATATGTAGCTCCCTGGTTAAAAGCATTGAGATCAAAACTAGAACCAATACATATAGCGGTATCATTACCGAGGGACGGATCAATGATAGTTTCAGAAACATTGATAGTATCACTAACCGTACAACCGTTAAGCGTAATTTCAACCCAGTAAATACCACCCTGCGTAACTGTAAAGGTAGAATCTGTAGAATTGTCCTGCCATAAATATGTAGCTCCGGGAAATGAAGCACTCAAATCAAAACTATCGCCCTGGCAAATTGTAGTGTCACTACCCAAAAAATTAGTTAGCGTCAATAATGGGCTCGTATCTATGATGAACTCTGCACGATAGTCATAACCAACTGTGCTCTGATTTGAAAGATTAAACTCACAGTTTGCCGGAGGTGTAGTTAATAATTGCCAACTCGTATCAGCATTATCATTTCTGGAGTGAATTTGATCACAGTTAGTACAACCATGCCAACTGTAATCATATGAAACATCAAAAGTTCCGCTGATATCTGTTAAGAATACACCGTAATAATTACCGAGCGGACTACCGATTCCGACTGTATCATTCGGCAGAGTATCAACCTTGTAAATATGAACACCATCAGCATTAGAGTTGATATTATCGACTGTTAACTCATCTCCTATACCAGTATTAAGAATAGTTGTCGTAGTTGATAAGTTTGCTGAATAAGTATGTGTACTCGTATCACCGATTGGCGCTCCGGAAAAAACCCAATTACTATTAGTCATGTTATTCAATGTACCATCATAGTTGTTCTGACTATTATCGATCAATGTATTTCCCGATCCACTATCAAAATTCCAGTAAGCCCGCAAGCCAGGCTCATTTCCAGATAATGAAGAACACATATTATCACGGATTTCCTGTTGCGTTCTGGATACATCCCATAGTCTTACCTCATCGATCTCACCTTCAAAATACCTATTCTGATTCAAGTTCCCCCACTTTCCGATCGAGACATTATCAGAAGATGAGCCTGTTTGAGTGCCAATGGGAGCTGTAGAAGGATTTGTATTCTGCTGCAAAACTCCGTTGATATACATTTTCATCCCTGATGTAGCATCAATCGAAACACTAACATGGTACCAGTGATTAGCCTGCCAGTTGTTTTGATCTGAAGCGATATCATAGGAAGTTGAGCCAATTCTTCTAACAAAAACCAACCTTCCTGCATTGCTTCCCCAACCTGATGGGTGGAAAGCTAAACCAAACTCGTCAGTACTTGCTCCATTACCATTATCAAAATCCCTTACAACTAAACAGGATGGATTAGGAAGTGAAGAAGTAATATTGATGGCTGGCTTAAACCAAACTTCAATTGTTCTGCAATTGTTAGCTACCTGATTCCCAATATTCACGTAGTCATCATTGCCATCAAAAACCAGTGCATTACCACTTCCCTGTGAAAGTATTATTTTGGAAATGAAAAAGAATAAAATAAAAAACCTTGTAGACATTGAGCAGTTAAAAGATTATTTCCCCATTGAACTTTATTTCAATACAAACTTAACTTTTTAATCGGATTGTAAATGTAGGTTGTTAATACCCTATGAACTCTTAACTAAATTCTACTTTTGCCAAAATTTATTGATTTGGCACAGGAAAACATCTCCATAAAAGACCTCAAAAAAGGTCGCTATTTCACTTTTCACATTGAGGACATGGCTTTTGGCGGAAAAGGCATTGCTCGTATCCCTACTGAGAATGGAAACTACACAGTGTTTGTAGCAAACTCAATTCCGGGACAAACGGTCAGAGCCAAGGTCGTGAAACGCAAAAAGAATTACGCTCAATGCAAACTCGCTGAGGTCCTCGAGCGATCTTCAAATGAAGTGGAAACACCCTATCAGTCTATTCCGGGAGCTCCTTTTGCCAACTGGCCCTTAGCAGAGCAACACGCTCATAAAAAAAATTCCACATTTGAACTCTACAAACGAATAGGCGAACAGGAAAACCTCGAGTCAAAGTTCGATGAGTTCATTCCGTCACCGCGCGACTGGCATTACCGCAACAAAATGGAATACAGTTTTTCGCAAGTGATTTGGGATACTGAGAAAAACGAAAACTACAACGACTTTGGTCTTGGGTTCAAACATCGCGGACAATGGCTCAGCGTTGAAAACATGAATGCTGATTCCGGTCTGTTCGATGCCGATGTTGAAAATCAGTTCGGTGAATTGCGCGAATATTTGAAAAGCACTGGTCTACCCGCCTGGCATCCTGCTCGTCACAAAGGGTTTTATCGTTACATCAATATAAGAAAGAGTTTTAGTGAAGATAAACTACTCTTCAACCTCACGACTTCATCTTCTCATCTTGAGGAATTTGACAAAGAGAGTTTCGTTTCAAAGCTGATTGAATTATTTGGAAAAGATCGCCTGGCCGGAATCATGCATACGATCCACGACAGCCTGGGAGACAGAGCTTTTGACAAAGACGCAGAAACACACTTGCTCTACGGGAAATCGATTATTCATGAAAACCTCCTCGATTTGGAGTTTGAAATGAGTATCAACAGCTTTTTTCAACCCAACCCGGCTGCTGCACAAAAGCTCTATCAAAAAGCCGTTGACTACGCTCTTTCCGGCTCTGACCGAAACGATGAAGAAGTAATTCTCGACCTCTTTTGCGGTACAGGAACTATTGGTCAAATCCTCGCTCATCAAAGCAATGGTGCAAAATCAATCATTGGTGTAGACATCGTGGAAAGTGCAATTGAAAATGCGCGAAAGAATGCTGAGCTCAACAAGTTGAAAAACCTGAAGTTTTTTGCTGCTGATGTGGGCAAGTTTTTACTCGAATATCCGGAATACAAAAACAACATTAAAACGCTTGTTTTAGATCCGCCAAGATCAGGAATTGCACCAAAAACGCTCAAGCGAGTTATACAACTGGATGCAAAAAGAATCGTTTATATATCGTGCAACCCGGCAACTCAGGCTCGGGATTTTGTCCATCTAAACGAAAGTGGCTATATTCTGCAAAAGTTTAGTGTAGTGGATCAGTTTCCACACACAGCACACGTTGAAACAGTTAGCTTGTTTGAGAAAGAGTAAAAGATCATGAAAGAAACGAG
The DNA here is from genome assembly GCF_008806325.1 of Salibacter halophilus. Lineage (GTDB taxonomy): Bacteria > Bacteroidota > Bacteroidia > Flavobacteriales_G > Salibacteraceae > Salibacter > Salibacter halophilus. The sequence goes on along the minus strand of NZ_WACR01000004.1, from coordinate 219,935 downwards.
ATTTGGGAAGAAGTTTTGGGAAAGTAAATGGAAAAACGGTGAAACCGGATGGGATATTGGTGAAGTTTCTCCTCCGCTCAAGCTTTATATTGATCAATTAAAGAATTATAAACAGCACATCTTAATTCCCGGTTGCGGACAGTGTTACGAAGCGGCTTATCTTCATCAAAAAGGTTTTACAAACGTCCACACACTAGACCTATCAACAATAGCACTTGAAAAGTTTAAAGAAGCTAACCCAAACTTCCCCAAAGAGTATGTTCACAATGAAGATTTTTTCGATCACAAAGGAGAATATGATTTAATACTGGAACAAACTTTCTTTTGTGCGCTTGAACCTGCTCAACGAAAAGACTATGTCCATAAAATGTACTCCCTTCTAAAACCCGGTGGAAAACTTGTTGGACTACTATTTGACGATCCACTATCAAAAGACCGTCCACCTTTTGGAGGTTCTAAAACAGAATACCTCAACTATTTCAGTCACAAACTAAAAGTGGATCTGATGGAAACTGCTCACAATTCTATTTTGCCCAGGAGAGGCAGGGAATTGTTTTTCATTTGCACCAAACCTGTTGATTAGTCATGTAAATTCCGGTTAAATCAACTGCACATTTTATGTGATTGAAAAAGCCATACTACTTTTGCAACATGAAATCTCTGTTAGTTGCATTGATCAGTTTTATTCCAATTTTGAGTCTGGCTCAGGAAAAAATTGAGCGTGAAAAGCGCATAAAATCAAATGAAGTACCATCCAAAGCAATCGAATGGATGGATGATGCTTACGAAGATCTCGAAAACCAAATCAAATGGTACTTTGAAGAAACATCTGGCAGTTACAGCTATGAAGCAAAGGTGAAATTCATGGACGATCTTCACAGTGTTGAGTTTGATACGCTCGGAAATATCCAGGATATCGAGATCATTAAAGAATGGGATGAACTTCTACCGGGAGTGAAAGAAAACCTTCAAAACTACTTCCAATCGAATTTCAAAAAATTCAAAATCCGCAAAATTCAAATCCAATACACAGGAGACGAAGATGACCTTGAAGATTTGATTGATGAAAACGAGTTTGAAGATCTCACAATCCGTTACGAGATCAAATTCTACGGCAAAACAGAGCAGGACAAAAAAATTTGGGAAGCCCTTTTTGATGATGAAGGTAAATACATCCAAAAAAGAGAAGTAATCCTCAACACATCTAACAACCTCAACTTTTAATGCGGACCTTTTTATTTTCCATATTTCTGTTCATCAACCTGTTCAGTTTTGGTCAGAACCCAACCTCCATCTTCGGTTTTTTCCCTGAAGCGCAACTTAGTTACAAAACAGCTAACGAGTTCAAGATCAGCACAAAAATCGAATCACAGCAAGGTATAATAAACACTTCGCCAGATATGAATCCCCACTATAATTATTACCACAACCAAACAGATTTCCAGGGATTTATTGGAAAGTCTATCAACCCGTTTGTTTCGGTTACAATAGGATATCAATACCGCATTGACCCTCAATCAAACAACAGTAACCGCTCAATTCAACAAATTTCGTTTGTACAGCCGTTAACAGGAATCAAACTCGGTCATCGAATTAGAACCGATCAAACTTTTGCCGCTGAAGAAAACCCCGAATTTCGCGGTAGATATCGCCTCTCAGCTGAAATCCCGTTATCAGGCCAATCGCTGGATCCGACCGAATTCTATTGCATATTATCAGATGAAGGAATCATCAGTCATCAAAATGACGACACCGGTTTTGAAAACAGATTCGTATTAGGTGTTGGTAAATTACTCACTAAGCATCAAAAGGTGCAAGTGGCTATAGACTACCGCACTGATAAGTTTTCAGCTCAATCCATAAGGCATAGAACGTGGATTAAATTTGGCTGGTTTGCCAGTTTTTCAGCAAAAAAATAAACTGCTTTTCAACTAATTTCCAGATCAGTTAGCGAAATTCTACTCAAACACTTTTTAAGAGGCGTGAACAATTTACCTTTGCAGCCTTTTAGAATTGAATATGAAAGAGATTGATCCGGAAATGAAGATTGCGATTAACGAGGAAGAAACACTTGAGGTGTATGGCGCCCGTGCTCACAATCTCCGAGACATAAACGTCACCATACCGCGCGAAAAGCTCGTTGTGATTACCGGTCTGTCAGGATCTGGTAAGTCGAGCCTCGCTTTTGATACCATTTACGCTGAAGGACAAAGACGCTACATCGAGAGCTTTTCATCCTATGCCCGTCAGTTTTTGGGTAAAATGGAGCGTCCTGATGTGGACAAAATAACCGGTTTGGCTCCGGTCATCTCAATCGAACAAAAGACGGTTAACAGGAGTCCACGTTCTACGGTCGGAACCATAACCGAAATCTACGACTTCATGCGTCTCCTTTTTGCCAGAGCCGGAGAAGCTTTCTCTTACAAGACGGGAGAAAAAATGGTGAAGTACACTGATGAGCAGATTTTGGATCTGATCATGGACGATTACAACCAAAAACGTGTGCTTGTTTTAGCTCCTGTAGTGCGAGGCCGAAAAGGACATTACCGTGAACTCTTTGAAAATATTGCTAAGCGCGGGTATTTACGCGTTCGCGTGGATGGCGAAGTAAAAGAGATCACTCACGGGATGAAACTCGATCGCTACAAAGTTCACGATATCGAAATTGTTGTCGATCGCATTAAAGTTGAAAACGATACGCGCAAGCGAATTGGCGACAGCGTGAAAACGGCAATGAAACAAGGTGGCGGACTCATCTCGCTCATGGATCACGAAAGTGGTGATGTGAAACATTATTCGCGCAACCTGATGTGTCCCACAACCGGTATTTCTTATGACGACCCCGCTCCTAACCTCTTCTCTTTCAACTCACCTTACGGAGCCTGCAAAAAATGTAACGGCCTTGGTGATGTGAGCGAAGTAGATCTCGATAAAATCATTCCGGATAAAAAAATCTCGATCAAGCGTGGCGGAATTGCTCCACTCGGAGAAGAAAAGAACACATGGATTTTCAAGCAGATTGCGCTAATCGGGAAGAAATACGGTTTTAAACTTTCAGATCCGATCAATAAAATCCCGGAAGAAGCGCTCGAAGCAGTCCTCTACGGAACCGATGAGCAATTCACTTACAAAGATGATTATGTTGGCATCAGCAAAAATGTCACGATCAAGTTTGAAGGTGTTGTCAACTGGATTGTGCAGCAATACAACGACAAACCAACGAAAGCATTTGAGCGCTGGGCGCAGGGCTTCATGAATAAAGTCCCCTGCCCTTCGTGCAAAGGTGCCCGACTCAAAAAGCAGGCTTTACACTTTAAGATTGACGATAAAAATATCGCTGACCTGGCTCAGCTCGACATCATTCAACTGAAAGAATGGTTCAGTGATGTTGAGTCACGCATGAGCGAAACCCAAAAAATCATTGCTAAAGAGGTTTTAAAGGAAATCCGTTCACGTATTGATTTTCTACTGGATGTTGGGCTCAATTACCTCACGCTTCACCGTAGCTCCAAATCACTTTCTGGTGGTGAGGCACAGCGAATCAGGCTAGCAACACAAATTGGAAGTCAGCTCGTTGGTGTGCTCTACATCCTCGATGAGCCGAGTATCGGTTTGCATCAACGCGACAACCACAGACTCATCGAAGCGCTTAAAGAATTACGAGATGTAGGGAACTCCGTTATTGTGGTGGAGCACGATAAAGACATGATTCTCGAAGCTGACCACGTTGTGGATATCGGTCCGCATGCTGGTGTGCACGGTGGAAAGATCGTAGCTGAAGGAACACCTGATCAAATCAAACAGGCCGATTCTCTCACTGCCGATTACCTACAGGGCCGCAAGGAAATTCCGGTTCCGACCGAAAGGAGAAAAGGAAACGGCAAGGCGATTGAAATAAAAGGTGCTAAAGGCCACAACCTCAAGAATGTTGATATCTCGATTCCGCTTGGACAATTCATTTGCGTGACTGGTGTTTCAGGAAGTGGAAAATCGACTCTTATCAATGAAACGCTTTATCCTTATTTCAGTCAGAACCTCTACAACTCGAGCCGCAGACCTCTTGAGCACGACAAAATTACTGGCCTCGAACATATTGACAAAGTGATTGATATCGATCAATCGCCAATTGGCCGTACACCGAGATCAAACCCGGCAACTTACACCGGAGTTTTCAGCGATATTCGCCAGCTTTTCGCCAACTTACCCGAAGCGAAAATCAGGGGTTACAAACCGGGAAGATTCTCATTCAACGTAAAAGGTGGCCGATGCGAAACCTGCCAGGGTGCGGGACTAAAAACCATCGAGATGAACTTCCTCCCCGATGTTTATGTGGAGTGTGAAACTTGTCGAGGAAAACGCTATAACCGCGAAACACTCGAAGTTCGCTACAAGGGAAAATCGATTAGTGACGTGCTGGAAATGACGATTGACGATGCGATGCCGTTTTTCGATAAGATTCCGCAAATCAGGCAAAAAATTGAAACGCTACAAGATGTGGGGCTCGGTTACATTACACTCGGGCAGGCGAGCACTACACTATCCGGAGGTGAAGCGCAACGAGTGAAATTGGCTACTGAGCTATCGAAAAAGAACACCGGAAATACGTTCTACATTTTGGATGAGCCCACAACAGGATTGCATTTTGAGGACATCCGTATTTTGCTGGATGTGTTGAATAGTCTGGTTGAAAAAGGGAATACGGTTCTAGTTATCGAGCACAACATGGACATCATCAAAGTTGCTGATCACATTATTGACGTAGGACCTGAAGGTGGCGTAAGCGGAGGCCAAATCGTTGCCACAGGTTCGCCTGAGGAAATCGCTAAACTCGATTACTCTTACACCGGCATGTTTTTGAAGAACGAGCTCTGACCATAAAATCAAAGCTTTATTCTGAACCCCAGGTAAGCATCTCTTCGCATAGAGCTGTTTGGGTTGTCTCCCCTATTGATGATATCAGTGAACGAGAAGCCTGCATAAAAGCCATAGGAACTGATGATTTCAACATTGTTATTCAGAAAAAACGGATTTGGATAATCGTCATTTTGGTTCTCGAAATCTTCAGGTGTCACTCTACCAAACGGAATGGATAACGACCCGAAGTATTCCAACTGAATACCACTGGTAATCATGTAGTTCATGCGAATTGATGGACCAGTTGCAAAATAATAGCCATTGGGTTCTATTCGTGTTTTGTTTGATATACGATCATACTGAGAGTTTTCATCTTTTACATATGAAGAATGCAAAAAGAAATCATTGAGGTTGAGTCCGCCCGCTGCTGAAAACCTTCCCGGCTTAGTCACATTCCAAACCCACGACCACCAACCGAATAATCCGGTACTGATATGACTCGATTCTGAAACATAAATCGAAGCATCTCCTTTTCTGTAATTAGCGTAGTAATTGATAATATCACCAAACATTTTGTGTTCCCAGTATCTGCTTGACTTCCATTGCTCATAGGTAATCTTTCTTGATTCAAGTTTAACCGTCCAGCCGCTTCTTTTATGAGCATCAGGATTGGGAGCTTCATCATTTGAAATCCATGTATGGTTTAATCCTAAGCCAATATAAGTTTGATCTGTATAAGAATCTCTGAACCACCCCAGGTCATTGACACTTTGAGCCATAGACCCCATCACAAAAACGGACAAAAATAGAGTTAATATTGTACAGTGTTTCATTGCTTTTTGAAAACAAATCTATTTCCGCAATAACTGATTTTCAATACGGTATTTACCGTAATTCAAACCATCCTTTTTGTTAAAAAACCGTCATAAAGGAGTAGAACTTGACATTTTAACCCGTATTGCGTTAATTTTGTAATATGCTAAAGTTGAAGTCGGCATTTATTTCAATATTATCACTTGTTGTCATTGCAAGTAGTTTTTCGTTTACCATCGAAAGACACTTTTGCTCTGGAAAGCATGTAGATAGTGCCATTTTCACTGAGGCATCCTGCGAGGTTCACCAATCAAACTGCAACAATTGCCACAAAGCTGAGAAGCCCAAAAAAGGCTGTCAACATCACGATCACGATAAAAAGAAATCTAACTCTGGATGTTGTGAACGTGAAATCACTTCTGTAATTGGCAATGACTACCAAATCACAATTCCTGAAATCATCAACATCAAAAAAGTTGAGCAGATTCAGGATGATTTTTTCGCTTATTCACCTGTTATTGGTCAGAACCTCAACCAGCTGAAATTTGGTGGTTATGCTAAAATCTTTCATTACCTCCGGCCCAATCTACGGCTAGATAGGTATGTCTTATTTGAAAGTTACCTGTTGTAGAAAATGTTGTTCAACTACGCTACTTTCCTCCTGCATTTATATTCGAAACAACAAAATTGAACAACATGTTAAAGACATATTTAATAGGTATTGTAACTGTATTTTTCTTCATACTCTCTAATGAGGCTGAGGCCCAAAACAACCGGATTGATACTGCAAAATTCTTTGTTGATGGTGTTTGTGATATGTGCAAAGACCGCATTGAAAATGCTGCATATCAAAGAGGTGTGAAATTTGTCGAATGGGACAAAAACAAAAGAGAAATCACAGTCATTTACAAGACAAAAAGAACATCAGTAGAGCGAATCAAGATGAACATCCTCGCTGCCGGTCACGATGCGGGCGATCAAAAAGCAAAAAAAGAGGATTACATGTCAATTGATGAGTGCTGTCGATATCGAGAACTCGAAACTCATTAATTATGGCACGTAGTATATTATTGATCTTCATGAGCTTTAGCTTGTGGAGTACAATAGCTCATGCGCAGAAAAATCAAGTGAGCGGAACCGTACTGGGGCTTGAAGATGATGATTCTAAATCGCCAATCCCCGGAGCAACAGTGGTTTGGAAAGGAACGACAATTGGTGCTCTGACCGATGAAAACGGAAAATTCAAACTTGAGAAAGTTGAAGAAACTGACGAGCTGATAATTAGCGCTTTTCAATTTGTCACCGATACTTTTACCATATCGCAGAGTATTGGAAACCAGTTTGTTTTATCTCGTACTGTAACCCTCAAGGAGTTTGAGGTTAGTTCTAAAGAACAATCCACGAAAATCGATTACATGAACCCGATCAAAGTGGAAAAAATGGGTGAAGATGAACTGATGAAAGCAGCTTGTTGCAACCTCTCTGAAAGTTTTGAAACGAGTCCAAGTGTAGATGTTTCTTTCAGCGATGCCGTAACAGGAACCCGACAAATTGAGATGTTAGGACTCGCAGGTCCAAACACGCAAATCATGCGTGAAAATATGCCCAATGTTCGCGGGTTATCAGCTCTCTACGGACTCACTTTTACTCCCGGAACATGGATAAAAAGCATTCAGCTCAATAAAGGCACAGGATCAGTTGTAAACGGTTACGAGAGTATTGCAGGACAAATCAATACAGAGTTGCGTAAACCAGAATCCACTCATAGACTATATCTCAACCTTTATGCAAATGAGGGTTCCAGGTTTGAAGCTAATGCTCACTCAGGTATCCGTATTACAGATTCACTCAGCACAGCAATTTTGGTACATGCCAAAACCAACCAAAATCGTTTTGATCGCAATGATGATAACTTCCTCGATATGCCGGTTGGAGAATTATACACTGTAGCCAACCGCTGGAAATACAGGCCTAACGAAGCCTGGGTAATGCAGGCCGGCATTAAGGGAACAATGAAAGAAAGTACATCAGGACAGGAAAGCTTTAATCGCAGTGAGCACAAAGGTGGAGAATCAGTTTGGGGCATGGCACTCGACATTAAACGACTCGATGGCTGGTACAAGCTAGGCTATATCAATCCAAATCGAAAACAACAATCAATTGCACTGCAGTTGAGCGGTGCCATTCACGAACAGCGAAGCTATTTTGGTAAAAGACGTTATGATGCCGATCAAAAAAGCGGATATGCCAACTTTATTTATCAGGACTTCCTCGGCAACACCAATCACAAACTCAGAGCCGGAGCCAGCCTGATGTACGATTACTACGATGAAGTACTGAATGATCGCATTTATGAACGTGAAGAGATTATACCTGGAGTTTACTCAGAATACACATTTACCCAATCTGATCAACTGAGTCTGGTATTTGGTTTACGAGCCGATCACCACAACCAGTTTGGATTCTTTGCTACACCTCGTTTTCACTCGAGATGGGCAATTACCGACAAAACAATACTAAGAGCCAGTGCCGGTCGTGGTCAGCGACATCCCGCAATTTTTGCTGAGCACAACGGCTTGTTAGCATCAAACAGAGAGTTTGTGATTGAAACTGACGGAGATCCAGACAATACTTTGTACGGGTTAAAACCAGAGGTTGCCTGGAATTATGGACTCAGCCTTACCCAGGACTTCACACTCGATTACCGCGATGGTTACTTCTCAGTCGATTTGTACCGTACAGATTTCATCAATCAAATCGTAGTTGATTTTGATAGAAGTCCGCAACAAGCCGTATTTTACAACCTAGATGGTAAGTCCTACTCCAACAGCTTTCAGGCACTCGCTTCTTACGAAGTTGTTCGAAGGCTAAGTGCTAAAATAGCCTATCGCTTTTTCGATGTCAAAACCACATACAGTGGCGAGTTACGTCAAAAACCACTTGTAGCAAGGCATCGTGCATTTTTGAACCTGGAATATGAAACACCATCGTTGTGGTCCTTTGATGCTACAGTCAACAGAATAGGGCAAAAAAGGTTACCCATCACGAGTTCCAACCCACAGGAATACCAGCTGGATGAAAAGAGTTCATCTTACTGGACAGTCAACACGCAAATCAGTAAAACATGGAAAGATTTCGATTTTTACGTTGGAGCCGAAAACCTTCTCAACTACAGGCAACCAAACCCAATATTGGCAAGTGATGAACCATTTGGCGATTACTTTGATGCCTCTATGGTTTGGGGACCTGTTTTTGGTCGCATAGCCTACATCGGCTTTCGATATAAACTGAAATAGAAATAAATGCCCCCCTTCGGAACTAGTTTTTCGAAGGGGGGCATTTATACCTAAAAGTAGGTATTTTTCAGTTTTATGTATACTTATTCTAAATAATCGTTGTTCAAGTGACGACCCGGAATTATTTTCGCGCTCTCTTAATTTAGATTAAGTCTAAAGAAAATGCTCCGGACCTTTTTTCAGCCAAACAAATTCCTTTATTTAATACTACTCCCCTTTATTATAGTAAGTTGTATTAACGGTTTTGGTCAGAACCGAAACAGAGTCACTATTTCAGGGAAAGTGGTTGATAAGAAAAATAATCCAATTCCTGGGCTTTCAATTTACATTAAAGGTCTTAACAAAGGTGATGTCTCAAATGCAAACGGACAATACAAAATAGAGAATATCATTTCTGATACAGCTTTTCACCTCACTATTAGCGGTATTGGTTACCAAACACAGTCTAAAGAAGTTAAGCCCGGAGGATCAACGGATCTGACCGTGAACTTTGAGATGAAAAAAGGTCAGTATAACCTTTCAGAGTTCAATGTTGTGGGTAAATCAAATGCTGAAGAGCTCCGTGAAACGGGATACAATGTAAATGTGCTGGAAACTAAAGAGCTCAAAAACTTGTCAACTGATATCAACCAGGTGTTACAAACAACATCAGGTGTGAATATTCGACAGGCAGGCGGATTGGGATCTGGATTTAAGCTTTCTCTCAACGGATTGTCCGGTAACCAGGTTCGCTACTTTATCGATGGCATCCCAATGGAGAGTTTTGGGTCATCACTCAGCCTTAACAACTACCCTGTCAACCTAATCGACAACATTGAAGTTTATAAAGGTGTGGTTCCTATCTCTCTTGGCGCTGATGCTCTTGGTGGAGCTATTAATATCACATCAGCTTATCGCAAAAAGTCTTTTTTAGATGTTGGTTATACTGTTGGTTCTTTCAATACACACAGAGGATCAATAAATGGACAATACGCTAATAAAGAAAAAGGTTACTTCGCCAGGGTGACTTCTTTCATCAATTACTCTGACAATAATTTTAAAATGTACGATGTTCCACTCTACGATCTCGAATTAGGAAATTATGAGGGTGACATTGATGTGAGAAGAAAACACTCTGAATATTCATCTGGAATGGTAAAGGCAGAAGTGGGATTGTTCGACAAAAAATTTGCTGATCGAATTTCATTGAGCTTCACAAAATCACTCAACCGCAAAAACTATCAACACCCCGACAACAACATCAAGCGAGTTTTTGGTCACTTCCATTCCAGAAACAACACAACATTGTTATCTGCTACATACGAAAAACGTTTTGGCAAACTCGCAATAACGGCCTATGCCTTAGGTGGTCAAATCATTGAGGAAGTAATCGACACGAGTTCTTATAAGTACAATTGGGCCGGAGAATCCATAAGAAGAGATGAAGACGACCAGCGAGGCGAACTATACGATCGCAGGAGTTGGCTCGAAATAACGGATAAGGTTTTTAGAAGCAGTGCTCAGGCTGTTTACACTATTGATCAAAACCATGAGCTGGCAGCCAGTTACAGCCAAAACTACACTACTCGCTCCGGTACAGATTATGTCGATGAATTCAGCACATCATTTCAGTCGCCCAGTTACATAAACAAAACAATTTTAGGTGGCTCATACACCTACAAACCAAACTCTAAGCGTTGGGAAGTTTCAGTATTTGCCAAAGAGTATCTTTACAATGGAAACATTGTCACAACCGATTCACAGGATGAGGAAGTCGAAGAAAACATCGACCTGAGCAACACAGGTTACGGATTCACTTCGCGCTACTTTGCAGGAGAACATTTCCAGTTTAAAGCTTCATTTGAGAGAGCTCTAAGGTTGCCTGAAAGTCATGAAATCCTTGGAGATGGAATCTACGTAAACCCTAACCCTCAGTTATTACCTGAAAACAGCTACAATGGAAACCTGGGATTAAGGTTCCGAACATCTATCGCTGAAAACTGGGATTTTCGGTCAGATCTCAACACTTTCATCCGTTCCTCAAACGACTTCATCCGGTTCCGACCAATGGGGCCTTTTGGTCAATACGAAAACATCAGCAATGTACGATCTACCGGAATAGAAGGTGGTTTTGAAATCCGTTACAACAGCTTTGCATCACTCAATGCAAATGCTACATATCAAAACATCACTGACCAAACTAAAAAAGACGAAGGATTGGAAAATGTAAATTACAACAGTAAAATTCCTAATGTTCCTTATTTCTTTGCCAATGCTCGCTTCGGCATCAAACCCTTTCACAAAGAGACTGACGGAAACCTCAGTTTTTACTGGAGCACTCGCTATGTTCATGAATTTTTTCTCACCTGGGAAAATTTAGGAAGTGCTGAAAGCAAACACGTAATCCCTTCTCAATTAACTCATGACCTTGAAGCTGAATACAGTTTAAAAGATGGTAAATACAACTTCAGTTTATCGGTGAATAACCTGACGAATAATATTGTGTACGACAACTTTAGAATTCAAAAACCAGGAAGAGCAATTTATTTTAAAATCAGATACTTATTACAATAGCAAAATCAACAACTATGTTTATTAACAATCAGAGCAAACTGAGAAAAATCAGCAGCATTTTATTTGTTGCAGCATTAACAACAGGCTTTACAGCTTGTGACAAAGATGATGACGATGATCCAACTCCAACGACAAAATCATCATCAGGTATTACAATGTCTTTCAAGACAACAGGTGGTGATGAGTCTGAATTCATCATATCCAAGGAGAATATCATGGAAGGTGAAATATCTGCTGAAGGAACAGGTATTGAGCAAACAGGATGGCGTTTTTACTACCCTGTAGGAAAAACACTTTTCGCATCAGGTTACAGTGAAGATAATCAGTGTGCCGGTTATGCAAGTAACGCAAATGGACAGATCGAAAAGAAAGGCGAATTTATTTTCGATAATGCGCTTGAAATGTTCGGGAAATCTGATGATGAAGAAACGCTTCTCGCAATGGAAATTCCACGTGCAGGATTTGGAGACAAAAAACTCTTCTTCATCGATGTAAACACAGTTCAGGTAAAGCGTATCGTTGGAACAAAAATATTCCAGTCTACATCTGATTCACTTGTTGCGTGGCCTTCTGCACTCCAGGTAAGAGGTGATAAACTGTTTGTTCCATTTCACAAGCTCGATGCGAATGGTTACTTTACAACACCGAGAGCTGACACTGCTTTTGTTGCTGTTTATAACTATCCAAATGTTGGTGAACAACCTGAAAAGATAATTACAGACACACGCACCTCTAACATCGGTGTTAATGGTGCAACAAGTGGTATGATTGAAGCAGATAACGGAGATATCTACTCATTCTCCTGTGGAGCTGAGATGGCTGGCTTCGCTCCTGCTTCAACGAAACCATCAGGAATTTTGAGAATTAACAATGGTTCAACTGAATTTGACCCCAACTACTTTTTCAATGTTGAAGAAGCTACAAATGGCGGCAAAATCTTTTGGTTTGAGTATTTAGAAAATGGAAAAGCAATCGCTCGTATTCTAACGCATGACAATGGCGGTGCATGGGCAGCATTTGGCCGTGATGTGTTCAACCAAAAACTCGTTATTCTCGATCTTGAAGCACAAACAGTAACAGATGTAACGAATGTCCCACTTCACGCAAAGCGTTACAGTTCTCCTGTACTCGTTGAAGATGGTAAAGTTTATGTAAGTGTTGAAACTGCCAGCGAAGCTCACGTTTACCAGGTTGACATTGCAACAGCTACTGGTACAAAAGGAGCTAAAATCAACGGTAAAACAATCAAAGGATTTTACAAGCTTTAATCTCTATCAATTCAATTTTAGATAATATGTCGGGAGTTGGAAGTTCCACTCCCGGCATTTTTTTGACTGATAATTAAATGGCGTTAAAGAAAAACATCACATTTCGTTCTGTAATAAGACAGCTGCACCTCTTTTTGGGTCTGATCACAGGAATTATTGTCTTCATTGTAGCAATAACAGGCTGCTTGTGGGTTTTCCAGGAGGAGATAAGAGAATTAACAAGAGAACCATTCAGCTATGAAGTTTCACATAACAATGCTATGGTGACTCCCACTAGAGCTAAAAAAATGGCACAAAGCGTTTTTCCGGATAAACGCATTCACGGAACTCTTTATTCAGGTCAGGAAAACCCTGTTGAAGTCATATTCTATCAGTCAGAACCGGAAGAGTTTTACCGCATGGTTTACCTCCACCCTCAAAGTGGCGAATTAATACGAAGCGAAAACTTACTCAACGGCTTTTTTCACTTCGTACTCGATGGGCATATGTACCTCTGGCTACCTGAATCAATCGGTCACGAGGTTGTAAGATGGGGAACTGCCATTTTTGCTATCATGCTTATTACCGGAATTGTATTGTGGTGGCCAAAAACTAAAAAACTTCAAAAAAGACACTTTTGGTTCAAATGGAATAAACGGACAAAGTGGAAAAAGAAGAACTACGATTATCACAACATATCAGGTTTTTACGCGAGTCTCCTGGGGCTCACAATTGCATTTACCGGCTGTGTAATGGCATTCGATCCATTTGAAAGCGTAGTTTACGATACAATTGGCGGAGAAAAGGAAACTAACTTTTCTATTCCGGCTAATGAGAGTGGCTCTTACAAAGAAAAAAATGTTCCTGCTATTGATCAATTACTTCCTAAGTTGAGAAAAACTTACAGTGATGCATTCAGCTTTGAATTTCACTATCCTCATACAGACTCAAGTTCAATTTATGTAGAAGTAACCAATCGTGAAGGAACTTTTTACAAAAACGATTATCGATTTTACGATCAGAACACGTTAGCCGAATTATCAACTCCCAGCATTTACGGAGATTATTCGGCCGCTAGTTTTTCAGACAAAGTAATCCGCATGAATTACGACATTCATGTTGGGTCTATAGCTGGTTTACCGGGCAAAATAATCATGTTTTGCATTAGCTTAATCTGCGCAGCTCTTCCAGTTACCGGATTTCTGATTTGGTTGAATAGGAAAAGGTAAAGTCCGCTCATTTAGATTTAGTGGAATCTTTAAATTCTATTTAAAATAAATGCCATTCTATCAGAACTAAACAAAGAAGATAATTTACGATTGATTTCCTGAAAAGACAAAGCGATAACCATAAAGTCCATATAAAGTGAGATATTAGAAACATAAAAATTATCAACTCTCACTCTATCCTTCATCTTTTGTACGTCAATAGAAGTATTCCCGTGAAGGCCTTTTGCCTGAGCTAATCCTGTAAAACCAGGTTTAACTTCTAGTCGTTTCCTATAATTGTCAATAATGGTTTCGTAATGTTTAGTATCTCTGTGCATATGAGGTCTGGGTCCTACCAAACTCATATCTCCCATTAAAATATTGATAAACTGAGGGAGTTCATCAATATGGCTTTTTCTCAAAAATGAACCTAAATTAGTTATTCTGGCATCATTCTTCTTAGCCTGAATTAAATGAGCCGTTTTGCTAGGAGTCATTGTCCTAAACTTAATTAAGTTAAATGGTTTACCTTTAACTCCATCCCTAGACTGAATAAAAAATATTCCGCCTCTGGACTCTAGAAGTATTAGTATCCCTAAAAGAGGAGTCAGCCATGAAAGGACAAAAGTAATTACTGATAATGATACAATAATATCGATCAACCGCTTGGTTAATAGTTCCAGTTTATTCATCACCTTGGGGGAGGTTAAATTAATAAATTAGCTTTTCATTTTCGATTCAAAGGTCAAACGTATTTCGTTTTAATAGGTTGCCTAATTTTTTTGAAAATCTACCCTATCATCATATATCAAAGATACAGACTTATCTAATGCTACGCCAAATTAAAAGTGTCAAAAACTTAAAATTTAACCATACATACCTGTAAAACAACCTGCTAGGCTCTTTAGAAAACCTATAAAGCCATTCCAGTGAAAGTTTCTGCATAAATACGGGTGCTCTTGCTATTTCTCCGGTGACCATTGAAAAAGCACCACCTACTCCAAACATTAAAGCTGAAATTTGTTCTACATGCTTACTCATCCATATTTCTTGCTTTGGACATCCTAACCCTACAAATAGGAGTTGCGTTCCACTTTCATTTATTTTTTGAATATAGTCTTTTTCTTCTTGGTTTGATAGTTTCCTGAATGGAGGACTAATAGCACAAGCGATTTTGAGAGAAGGGTATTTATCTTTAACCCAGTTTTTTAAATTGGATAATGTTTTCTCGGACCCTCCGTAAAGAGCTATTGACCAGTTATTTTTCTCTGACAATTCTAACAAAAGCGGCATAGTATCAGGGCCTGCAGTTCTACTTGCATTCTTATTACCCTTAAACTGTAAAATCTTTACCAGAGGCATACCATCAGTTAAGTTGAAAGTTGAATTCTTTAAAACTGTCTTAAAGTAAGTGCTTTTTTCAGCCTCCATCAACATATGTACATTACAAAATGTAATATACCCTCTCTCCTTACCTTTAACCAGTTCTTCAACTCTATTCAATAAAGCCTGCATAGGCATAGAATCAAGTCGTATACCAAATATTGAGTTATTAGCCTTACGACTATCAATAGGTGTATTATGCAGCATATTAGTTTTTTGCACTAAATAAAATATTTTATTGCTGTTTTGCTATTCTGAAGAACCCATAGAGATTAATTCGGTTCCAAAAATTCCCGTTAAGTTAGTTTACGTTAAAAAATGTTTCATGGCATGCTATTGAACTATATACATACAATTAGTCTTAACAAAATTACAAAAGATACTACATCTACAGTGAGCCCTTAACCTCTATTGTAGCTAACCTATTAATCATGATTTATGGTTTGATACTTAATCAATCTTAAAACTCTTAAAGTAAGTACAGCAAAAAAGTAACACCTCTTAATAAAACCATAGGCTACTGATTAATAAGGATTAATATCCTTTATCACTGGCATAAACGCATTTCCTGAACCTCAAGGAACTCTAACTCATTTTCATATAGCTTAGAAATAAATGATAGTTTCGCAGCCTAGAAAAAGATAAATGGACTCATTAGCACCAATAGTACTCTTCACCTATAACAGACCAGATCACACGCGCAAAACGATTGATGCTTTAAAGATGAATAAAATGGCAAAGGAAAGCCAATTGTATGTTTTTAGTGATGGGGCTAAAACTGATCGAGATATAAGTAATGTAAATAATTTAAGGAGTTACTTAAAACAGGTATCAGGTTTTAAATCTGTAAATATAATAGAGAGAGATGGCAATTACGGACTAAAAAAGTCTATTATTGAGGGGGTGACAGCTATTATCAGTAAGTATGGAAAAATAATAGTACTAGAAGACGATGTAGTTACGAGTCCAACATTTTTAACTTATATGAATTCTGCCCTAGATCACTTTGAAAACAACTCAAAAGTCTGGCATATAAGCGGATGGACTCCCGCTATTAACTCAAAAGGACTTCCTAACTTCTTTTTCTGGAGAATAATGAATTGCTCTGCTGGTTGGGGAACATGGAAGAGTCGATGGGATCATTATAGTAGTGACCTCAAAGAGACGATGTATACATTTAGTTATACCGAAAAAATGAGATTTAGCTTTTGGGGACTTGCTAATTTTTGGAGACAGTTGAGAGCAAATGAAAATGGCAAAATAAATACATGGGCTATATACTGGTATGCAGTTATTTATAAAAACAATGGCTTATGCTTAACCCCCAAACAATCTTTTGCGAAAAACATAGGCTTTGATGGTAGTGGAATGCATACTAATGCAGAAAATGCATATAAAACTGAAAGAGTACTAAATCAGGAATCAGATTTTGATTTTGAAAAAATTAAAGTGAATGAATCCAAAAGTGCTATCAATAAGGCATATTGGTTTTATTTCATGGAAGATTTGACAAAGCTTTTAAGAAGGATTTTCATTTGATAAAATAGCTTCATTATAATTATCGATTAATAGTTGATAGCTGTACTGTTTAGTATAAACTGTTTTAAGATAATGATATGCTTGATTTATAATTCTGTCTATTAATTCAGGATTAGAATATACCTGGTTAACACAACTATTAAAGCTTTCAATAGAATTTGAATCAAAAAGAAGTCCAGTCTCCTCGTGTTGAATCATACTTTTCATAGACCCAATATTTGTTGCAATAACAGGCGTTCTACATGAAAAAGCTTCAAGTGCTGTCAATGGTAAACCTCCTTCGTAGGATATTGAAGGCAAGATTAAAGCTTTTGCCCTATTTACGTAGGCCAAGGTTTCTTCTCTACTCTTCTTACCGATTATATTAATATTTCTACAGGAGTGAAGTTTGTTTTCTAAGGGACCTTCTCCTATTACTACTATTTCCTTATCAATAGATTCAGCTAACCTTTTCAATAAACGAGTTCCTTTGTTGATCTCCAACCTTCCAACATAAATCAAATATTCACTTTTAGTACTTTTTAGAGCCTCATTTTTTTTAAAAAGCTCTCCGTCATCTATAAAATTAGGTTTTACTGTTATCTTATCTTTTGGAAGTCCATGCTCAATAAACTTCTGCTTGGCAAAATGTGATAGGCAGAAAAATCCGTCAATCAAATTAAACCAGACATCTTTATTCTTTTCAAGCATTCTAGCCACTGCATAGGTTTGAAGATGTGAATTTCGATAGCATTTTTTTAAAACTGAATGATAAGCAGAACTTGAAACACATTCTTCACAGATATGCCCATCTCTAAACAATAATCCATTTGTACACATTAGTCTATAATTATGCAAGGTGAGAATAGTGGGGATTTTATTATTACTACACGCATAAAATACAGAAGGACTAATTAAAGGTAAGAAATTATGGACGTGACAAATATCTGGCTTATGTTTCTTTAATAAAAGATCAATTTGTTCATAAACCCTTTGAGAAAAAGAAGTACTAGTAATAAGTTTTAATTTTTCAATAGGTTGATACTCATCAATCTCATTGTTTGATTTAGTATATGTTATAACATCATGTCCATTTTGAATGAGCAAGTCTTTTTCAGCTTTAAAAACTTTGTCTTCCCCTCCTGAAAGCTTATAAAAATTATGAACTAATAAAATTTTCATTGTTTTTTTTACTTGACTTGAAAATATATAAAGAACTAAACAAAACAAAGAACACTACCCCGGATTGCCTAAGCATTGTAGACTCTGTAAAACTAAAAGAAGCAAAAAGAAAGATAACTAAAAAGCCCACATATTCTTTTTTCTTCAAGAAATACAACCCAAATAATATTAATATCAGAAAATATAACAAAAAAGCAAAAATACCATTACTAATCCAATATTGTAAATACATGTTATGTGCATTAAATTGATCTCTTTTACCAATATAAAAATCAAGTTTATGATATTTCTCAACCAGTGCATCTTGACCATCACCAGTACCAGCACCAAGTAACCAATTATCTTGTATAGTTTGCCAACTACTGTACCAAACTCCCAAGCGAATTTTAAGGGGGCCGGGATGTTCTTCAGTAAGATTTAAATTTGTTGAGAAATTTAAAATTTTAGATTGCATTCCGTAGAATGAAAAAGCTGACAATATAATAATAATACTAATTAGACCTATAAGATATTTTGATTTAGAAAAAGCATACTTCCCAAAATGAAAAAAAAGCAGAATAATAATCGCTAAAGGAAGTGCCAAAGAAAATAAAGCTGATTTTAATAAAATTATCATTAAAGAATAAAAAGAAAAAAGAAAAAAGAACAATACTTTAATTAAAATAGAATGTGAATGAAAATATTTCATAAAATGATGTAGCACTAAAATAAACGAAAAAGATAAATAAAGTGAAAAATAAATAGCATGCATTCCTAATGGTGCTGTCAAACGATGATGCATAAACTTATTATATAAATGATGCCCAGATCTATTTTCAATATAAATAGATCCAGTATTAAAATAATCAACTATAGCATATCCCAAAAAATAAAAAGCTAGAACTGTAGTAACTAATGTAAAGAAATAAAGAATCCTTTTTTGTTGCTTAGTATTCAATATTGAAAAAGAAGAAGCTATTACAGGTACAAAAATCAAAGAATAATGTCTTTCCAATATAGCATAGCCGGTTACTTTATTTTCAGTATACAGTAAACCAACCAATAACACTAAAAACAGGATATAGAATAGATTTAAAGGAAAAATAAATACCTCTTTAAGAGTTGACTTATTAATATTGAATAGACTAATTAAACCACACACTATAAGGGCTATACTATTAAATTTTAAAGGCAAATAAAAGGAAAGCATCAAAAAGTAATACCCTCCCAGTACAAAATTACGGTTAAAAATATATTTAATGATCATAAAAATCATCGTTTTTTTCTGATATAAACCAAAAATAAATAGTAAAGCTCAATGCAATCCAGTAAATAGCATTTTTAAAAAATGGTATGGTAACTCCAATAGTAAAAACTGAAATTATGAAAATAAAAAAATAAACTGCTTTTGATCTAATTATATTCTTTAATCTACTAATCTGTGAATAAACTATTTTAAACAAAAAAACATACAGCATAACCCCAAAAACACCGGCATTGAGAAAAGTGGATAATATAGCATTATGCCCATCAGGAGTTAAATCACTGTCAGGGTTAACCTGTAATGGATAAAATAGTTCAGGAGTTGAATATTTTTCAAATAAGATAGGCTCAGCTCCGATTCCTGCTCCAAATATCCATTCAAAAAATGAAAAATCTTTTACAGCTTGTAAATAAACATTCCATATGGCTCCTCTCCCTGTCAAGAGTTCAGGATCAAATATTTCTTTTTCTCCTTTTATTTTAACTACATATAGAAAAGTTAATAGACTGAAAATTGCAAATAATAGCAACATCCCGTATAACCTTTTTTCGTACTTAAAAAAAACTTGAGCCCTATTGAAAAAGCTTAAAGGTCTTATGAATACATAATAATAGACAATTAATAAAATAATAGTCGCTGTTAATGCCTTATAGTAAGTGCCATAAGCAATAAATAAAATAATCAAAGACAAGACTAAAAAATACTTTTGAGATCTAACCAACTGTTTTACACCAATGAAAAATATAATTATCGATAGTTCTGAACCATGATACAAAAATCCATTTGGTCTAGGTTCTTTAACTCCATCTACAACAGAGTAGTTGATATAGCTAGCATTCCAAAAAGTGAGTGGCAAAATCTCTAAAAACTGGAGGCTACTAATAATCACTGGAATTAACATTAGAGCAAAAAAGCGCTTTTGATATTTCCATAAAACTACGTTAGATATTCTATCATTAAATAAAATATCTATTAGGGTAATAAAAACAAATGGTCCAAAAAAGAAATCCACAAAATCCTTTATGTGTAGTCCAGAAAGAGTGAATTGTATGATAAAATAAAAAAATGCTATATAAGCAATCCACTTTTTTGAATGATATTGGATTAAAAAAAGAGTCATTAATATAAAACTCAAGCCAAGAGTAATAAAGTGAACTTTTAGTGGAAAAGGGGGAATAACATTTCCTAAAATCATGAAAATAGGAGAAAGACTGAGAAGTTCAAGTAGCAATACAATCAGGGTTCTATGGTGCTTTTCCAAGAAATTCATTACATCAAAGTTTTAAGTGAAGTCCTGTATTGTAAAGGAAGTACAATAACTAATGGTAAAATGGAAACAATAGTTGCCAGGATTACACCAGCTGATTGAAAATAGGAAATTAAAAAGATTGATAAAGGTATGTTAGCAATACCTGCTAAGCTTAAAAGCTTAGTTTGTATACTCAGTAAATTAGCACTTTTTAGATAATACCCAAAAATATTAACCCATGCTGTCAATAGTGCTGAAACAGCCATTAAGATAGATAGTGAAATTGGTATATCCATTTCTTCACCGATCCAAAGGGAATAAGCATATGGAGAAACTATGATTAGAATAATGGCAAAAACTAATACCACAGTCCAGTTTTTCAATAACCTTTGAATACTGTATTTTACAGACTCATGGTCTTTTTTGTAGTAAGCTTCACTGAAAATTGCCCAATAAGGTACTAAGACTAGATTAAAGAGGACTGTAATAATATTAAAATACTTAAAACTGACATTGTATTTAGCTACTTCTACCCCATTGAGATAATTTAGAATAATGATACTATCGGTTGAATAAATCAATAATGTAAAAAACTGCATTATGAAAAAGGATGGAGTTAACTGCTTAAAAAGCTGACCTGTTTTTTGGAAGTAAAGTACTTCAAGTACCTCAGGTTTAACCTTGAATAAAAAGGTCTTGTAAGAAAAAATATTTAACCCTAACCAACTAACCAATGGACCCATGGTATAGGCTAAACAAACTAAAAGTAAGCTTACTTCAAGTTCACTCTGTTCCAAAATGAAAAGAAATAAAAGAACAACTACATTTTGAATGAGTAGAAAGAGATACGTTTTTTCAGCTTGATGTGTAGCTAGCAAGACATTATTCAGATAATGAAAAATAAAATAAAGAAAATAAAGGAATACACTAATCACTAAAGCAAACTTGGTATTTACAACATTATCAGATTGAAAAAGTGTATTAAAGGGAGTTGCAGAGATAATAATAACAAATACGATCGCTAATGAAAAATAAACGATAGTAAGAAGTTGATAAGCAGAAGATACATGCACCCTAATTGCGTTGTATTTCTTTTCTGAAAAATATGCGGTGATCCTATTTCTAAAACTATTACTAATACCTGATTCAATCACTGAAAACCAAGTAAGAAAAGCTAATATTGTTGCCCAAACTCCATAAACTTCTTTTCCGGCAAACTGAATAGTGTAACGCACCAAAAGAAAGGAAAGAAATACATTAATCCCTTTATAAATAAAAGATAATCTAAGGACACCTTTTAATTTTTGAAGGCCTTCATTTTCAACTTCAGCCATGAGATGTATCCTCTTTATTAATGTTAAATACTTATCTTACTTGGAAAGCACTCTAATTATACCCAAAAAACCAAATAGTACTGCACCTATAAAAGCTCTAAACAAACCTCCAAAGCCTGATTTTTGGCCAGTATCATTTAAGTGAGATACGATAAAATAACATTTCTCATAGAGAGGTATGCGTTCTTCTAATTCTGTTATTTTTTCAGAGTAACTACTTACCTGATTATAAACACTTAGCGGATTAATTAAATCGCTTTCTCCACTTTCCCCCATATTGATAGTCATCTCACTACCCTCTCTATGATTAGCTTTTTCAAGCATTACCTGATTGAGAATCTTTTTGAGACTATCTAAGTTTTGAATCTCATTTTCGTACAGATGTTTCTGCTGCTTAATGATTTGTAATTTATTCTTTCTTAAACGATTAAGCTCTGGCACTCTTTCAAAAAAGGTTATTAGTCCATCTTCAATCCCTTCAAAGACAAAAGGGTCAGTTGAATAAATACTCACTCTAAATTTATTAGTGAAAGTGTATTTATCATCCTCTAATAGATCTTCAATTATTATATTTTGCTTTAATGCAGAATCTAATCCACTGTAAACTTTATTCAAGCTACTCAACCGCTCAGTGATGTTAGCTGCCGAAAGCATCTCAATTGAGCTTATTTTTTTAGTCTCCTCGTCACTAGTCCCCAAAATAGTTGCAAGTCGATCATGGCTACCTGAACTAATTAAGGAATTTAAATAATCAACATCATTTGAAAGCTGTTCATTAGCATCTATATGTGTCCTCAAGATTATACTTGACTCATATTTTCTTGGTACAATTAATAACGTGGCTACGCCTACAATAGCTCCAATCACTCCCCAAGCCATTAGTTTTTTCCAAGATTTAAAAAGTTCACTAATAGCAGACTTGAGATTTGCAAGTAAGACTTTAATAGAGTTCCAAAACTTGATAAAAAGCTTTTCAAGATCATTTACAACTGATCCAATTTTTTCTTCTTCTGGTAAATTGCTTTTCATTTGTCAATAATAGTTGGGGGCTTATAAAACTTTATCAATTAGTCTACAAACGTAATTAATAGAAATTATTACACCTAACCTGTCTAATAAGTTTGAATGCTTACATTTAGTCACAAAGATCAACCGACTAACTAAAATCAGTTAATTTTTAAAAAAGTGTTATTATAAAACTGATCTAGATTTAATTACCTGAACAATGTAAAGTGCAACTATAGACAGTCGTTTGCAGATAATATCAAAAAGTTAACTAGGCTTTTGATTTGGTTGAATTAGGAAAAGGTAAAGTCGATTCATTTAGATTTAGTGGAATTCTATTCAAATACAGTAATAAACTTCTTATTGAAACAATCAATTCTAACTACTGAACTAGACACACCTATTTTACTTCTATGCTAAAGGAATAAAGCCACGCAACAATCTAAAAACCAATTCATTTTTGAAATTTTAATTAAAATATTTGCTATTAAATCATTTTTTTATCGCAACTTTGTAAAGTCTATAAGTTGTTAGATTTCCCCTATTTTTAACGACCCCTTTTAGACAGCCAGAGCGTTTATCGCTCTGGTTTTTTTGTTTCCATTTCAGCATAACACTTCTTAGTCGTTAACATTACATTTTCCTTTCCTTAACGATCCGCTCAAGTCTTCTTAACCTATAAGTCAATCATAGCCAGTAATTTCGGAAGAAATTTTCATTTTATATGATCAATCAACTGATTAATGAAAACGATCTCATACAAGCTGCGAGATTAGACAAGTTCAAGTTCAACAATCCACTTTCATCCTTTTTAATGAATCTGCTATCTATTGATAAGCTCAATGACTTTTACTCGAGAAATGCCAATAAAGATGCACTTTCTTTTATCGACTCGCTGTTTAAAGAGTTGAACATAGATTTTGTGATCGATGAAAAAGATCTTGATAAACTTCCAAAGGACGGAGCTTTTATCACTGTTTCAAATCACCCTTTTGGCGGAATTGAAGGATTATTCCTCATTAAACTACTCTTCGAGCACAGAAATGACGCAAAAATCACAGCGAACTTTCTGCTTCAACGAATAGAACCTATCCAGGAAGCTTTAATTCCGCTCAATCCTTTTGAAAATAAAAAAGAACTCAGCTCAAATTATTCGGGTTTGAGAAAAGCTCTCGAACATCTAAAAGCCGGTCATCCCCTCGGGACTTTTCCAGCCGGAGAGGTTTCCTGCTTCAAAACGCAAAGCAAAACGGTTACTGATCGCGAATGGCAGCCGGGAATACTAAAAATGATCCAGCACGCTCAGGTTCCGGTTGTGCCCATTTATTTCAATGGTCAGAACAGCTTGTCCTTTCAGATCCTATCATCTATACATCCCGGCCTTCGAACAGCAAAGCTCCCCTCTGAGCTTTTCAACAAAAAGAACAAAACCATCAGGGTTAGAATAGGATCACCAGTAAGTACAAAAGAACTCTCAGAATTCAATAAGCCTCTCAAAATGGGAAGATTCCTGAGGGCAAAGACCTATGCTCTTGGATCTCCGCTCGAGGTGAAAAAATTCTTTAAGCCAAACACCACTAGCCTGGAAATTGCAGAAGCGGTTCCAACCGCAAAACTCATCGAAGAAATTGAGATCCTGAAGCAGAACAAAAAACAAATCCACAGCCAAAACAACTTTGAAACGTTTATTGCATCGAGCAATGATATTCCCAATATCCTGACTGAAATCGGCAGATTGAGAGAAGTGACATTTCGTAGTATTGAAGAAGGCACAAACCGCAATCTCGATCTCGATGAATACGACCTCTACTACCAACATCTTTTTATTTGGGATAAAGACAAACACAGAATTGTGGGAGCTTACCGCTTGGGAAAAGGTCGTGATATTATGAATCAGTACGGCAAACGTGGTTTTTATACCAATAGCCTGTTCAGGTTCAAAAAGGACTTCAACAATATTTTGGAAAATACAATTGAGCTGGGTCGTTCTTTCATTGTTGAAGATTACCAAAAGGCTCGACTTCCATTGTTTATCCTTTGGAAAGGGATTTTGTATTTCCTTCTCAAAAATCCTGATTACCGCTACTTGTTGGGACCTGTTACAATCAGTAATCGCTACTCAAAGCTGTCCAGAGCTCTAATGGTAGGATTTATCAAAAATCACTTTTATAAAGATGAGCTGGCAAAGCATGTAAAACCGCGCAAACGGTTCCGACTAAAAGTCAAGAATGTTGAGCCAGATGTATTGCTCGAATACTCAAAAAACAACTTTTTACAACTCGATAAATTCATTCAGGACATTGAACCAAACCGACATACCATCCCGGTTTTACTCAAAAAGTACATGAAACAAAACGCACGTATTATTGGATTTAACATTGATCCAAAGTTTGAGAGTGCGCTTGACGGACTCATGATTTTAGATTTGAAAGACGTTCCCCAAAAAATGATTGACGACCTCAAAAAGGACTTTGAGATTTGTTCCTAGGACAATTTTTATATTCGCATGCATGATGCGAATAATACTGTTTGTCCCAATTTTATTTTTACTGAGTTGCGGAGGCCAAAAAAGTCAAAAGTACGAGAAGAAAGTCCTCGAGGAACGAAAAGAAAAGAACAAGCTCTTTTCAAGTGCTGATGGTCCGCTCGAAGAAAAAGATCGAGAGAATTTCGTCAGTCTCAATTACTTTCCTGTCGATACATTTTTTCGCATCAAAGCTGAGTACATCCCGATTGACACAGCAAAACCATTTGAAATGCCAACTTCAACAGATCGTACACCTCTTTACATCAGGAAAGGTTTTGCAAAATTCGAAGTAGAAGGCATGCGTCATCGATTGACAATTTTTGAAAACCTTGATAACCCTCAGGATTCGCTCTACTTCATTCCATTTAGCGATCTCACATCAGCGGTATCAACTTATGGAGGCGGTCGCTATTTGGATGTAAAGCCTCCAAAAACCGATCAGGATTCTGTATTATTGGACTTCAACAAAGCTTACAATCCCTATTGTGCTTACAATTACAACTACTCCTGTCCTATTCCTCCGCCTGAAAACAGCCTTGACTTTTCGGTCAGAGCCGGAGAAAAAAACTACAAGTAACTACCTGAACCGCAGTCTGATTAGGGCTCTGACCACAAAATAAGTTTTAGTTATAGTAAACCTATTTAAAATTAATACGTTATATTAGTGTTATGGACAAGAAAAAGAAAATACTAGATCGTATTAAAAGACTGGAACAACAAATCCTTTATCAAAAGGTGATTACGAATGATTATTACAATCAAAACGTAACGCGTCAAGAAACTTTAGCGAGTAGATTAAAACGTCTCGCTCAAATCAAACAAACGCTCAACATTCAATAATCCAAAAGCTCTTTCACTGCTTTTGCAAAGCGTTCATTTGGCAAAAATTCCTTTTCTAAATTCCCTGCAAATGGTACTGGAGAATCAATACTTGCTACACGTTTAACGGGGCCATCCAGGTATTCGAAACAGTGTTCGGTGATTTGAGCTGCGAGCTCAGCACCAAAGCCGCCAAAGAGTGTATCCTCATGCAGGATAATCACTTTTGATGTCTTTTGAACCGATTGATAAACTGTCTCTGAATCGAGCGGAACCAATGTTCGCAAGTCGATCAAATCGGCATTGATATTCGGGTTCTGATCGAGATAATCCATTGCCCAGTGGACACCCATACCGTAAGTTACAATTGTGATATCTTCACCTTCTCTAACGAGTGAAGCTTTTCCGAATGGCTTGTTGTAATAGCCTTCCGATACATTTCCGGTTTTGCTCCGGTAAAGTGCTTTATGCTCAAAAAACATTACAGGGCCTGGATCTTCAAAAGCAGTCAATAACAATCCTTTTGCATCTTCAGGAAAAGCCGGATAAGCGATTTTTAAACCCGGAATATGTGCAAACCACATTTCATTTGATTGAGAATGATAAGGTCCCGCTCCTACTCCGGCACCTGTTGGCATGCGAACAACGACATCGGCATTTTGTCCCCAGCGGTAATGAATCTTTGCCAGGTTATTGCAAATTTGAGTGATTCCCTCTGAGACAAAATCAGCAAACTGCATTTCTACCATCGCCTTTTGGCCTTTTACGCTGAGTCCGAGTCCGGCTCCCAAAATAGCTGACTCGCACAACGGAGTATTCCGAACTCTCTCTTTGCCAAATTCCTCAACAAAACCATCCGTTATTTTGAAAACACCTCCGTATTCAGCAATGTCCTGCCCCATCAAAACAAGGCCATCGTGTTTTTTCATTGCCTCACGCAAACCGTCAGAAACGGCATCCACAAAGCGCATTTCCTTTGACTTCTTACCAGGCTTAACTTCCTCAAAATCAAAAGGCGCATAAACATCATTCAGCTCATTTTCAATACTCGAAGAAACATCATCTTCTTCAACCGCGGTCTTCCACTCAGCATTAATAAGCTCTTTTATTTCCTTTCGTTTTTTCTCTTTTTCTTCTTCGGTCAGAACCCCGGATTCCACCAAAAATGATTCGTAATTGTCAATTGGGTCGTGTTTAGCCCACTCATCCTGCAGACCATCAGGGTAATATTTAGTTCCCGATGCTTCTTCGTGACCGCGCATTCTAAAAGTGATCATTTCGGTCAGAACCGGCTTGCCTGTTTCCCTCACGCGAGCGGCTACATTCCGCAATCCGCGAACAACATCCAGAATATTATTACCGTCAATCTGCTCAGTATCCATTCCATAACCAATTCCTTTATCGATAAATTGATCACAACGAAACTGTTCAGAACTGGGAGTCGATAATCCCCACTGATTGTTCTCGATCATGAAAATAACAGGGAGATCCCAAACGGCAGCAGTATTCACCGATTCGTGAAAATCACCTTCACTGGCTCCGCCATCACCTGTAACAACAAGAGTGGCTTTGTTTTCTTTTTGAAGTTTGGTAGCGAGTGCTATTCCATCAGCAATACCCATTTGTGGTCCCAGATGAGAAATCATACCAACGATATTGTGCTCCTTTGAACCAAAGTGAAATGAGCGATCACGTCCTTTTGTAAAGCCGTTCATTTTCCCCTGGAACTGACTAAACAATCGATTCAGCGGAACTCCTCTCGTAGTAAAAATTCCCAGATTTCGGTGCATTGGTAGCATGTACTCATCAGGGTTCATCACGTAAGCTGAACCGACAGAAACAGCCTCCTGTCCGTAACCTGAAAACCATTTTGAGATTTTTCCCTGGCGGAGAAGAATGAGCATCTTCTCTTCTATTAAACGAGGTAGTAGTAATTTATCGTAAATATCGAGTAGCTCCTCATTTGAGAAACCGGATGTATCGAATTTCATAACGTGATTTTTATAGCGCAACGAAGCGATCCAAAATTAGCGAATTGAGATGAGGAGGGTCAACATCAAACCGATTTACTTTATCCGTTTTTCGCTTTTGTTTCTACTCCTTTGTT
This sequence comes from Salibacter halophilus, assembly GCF_008806325.1. Lineage (GTDB taxonomy): Bacteria > Bacteroidota > Bacteroidia > Flavobacteriales_G > Salibacteraceae > Salibacter > Salibacter halophilus. The sequence goes on along the minus strand of NZ_WACR01000004.1, from coordinate 191,597 downwards.
GATAATCTCTCCGGCCAGTTTCTCAACATCTATTCCATCAAAGTTTCCGCTCGTCATGATTAGCAAATTGGCGTTTTCTAATGACAAACCACGCAGATAATTCTCGAGTTGCTCGCTATCGGTTCTGACCGATAAGTCTTCGCGATCAAATGCCTGGCGAACATCCTCTTTTTCGATTGGGTCGAGTTTTTTGTGTTCTATCGTTTTTGGGTTGTAGTACACGATTGCTCTATCTGCCGAGTTCATGGCACCTTTGTACTCTTTCAAAAACTCTTTTGTGAGACTACTGAACGTGTGAAGTTCCATAATTGCGATCAACTCCCGATCAGGGTACTGTGCTTTTACAGCAGCTGTTGTAGCCTTCAATTTAGATGGTGCGTGAGCAAAATCTTTGAAAATGCAGGCTGTGTCATTTTCTTCGAGTTTTTGTAATCGGTTAGCTGCTCCCGTAAACGACTGAATAGCTTTGTAAAACTGCTCATCAGTGATGTTGAGTTGATTGAGGATCAACCTGGCTCCATTAAGGTTTTGAAGGTTGTGATTTCCAAATACTTTTAATGGAACATCGCCTTCATCAGTCTTGAGGAAAGTTTGGTTATTGATGATTTTGTGAGAGGGTGTGCGGTATGGAATTTTATTGACTTTTTTAGCTGCTTTTTCCTCCGTAATACGCTTGAGTTCACGGTCGATTTCACAATAGATTAGCGTTGAATTGTCTTTCATGTCTTCTACAAATGACTCAAATTGCTCAACGTAATCTTCGTAGGTTTTAAAAACATTTATGTGATCCCAGGCAATTCCGCTGATTAACGCTACGTGCGGTTTGTACCACAAAAACTTTGGCCGCCTGTCAATCGGTGAGGAAAGGTACTCATCGCCTTCCAAAATGATGACTGGTGCTTCATCAGTCAGCCTGACCATTGTATCAAAACCTTCGAGTTGTGCACCAACCATGTAATCCACATCGCGATTGTAATGATGCAAGACGTGCAGAACCATCGCAGTGATACTCGTTTTTCCGTGACTGCCGGCTATGACAACACGTACTTTTTCCCGGCTCTGATTGTAGATATACTCGGGATAAGAATAGATCGACAAACCGAGTTCCTGAGCTTTCTTCAGTTCAGGATTATCTGGGCGGGCGTGCATCCCCAAAATCACGACATCGAGATCTTTCGTGATCGAAGACGGGTTCCAGCCTTCTTTTTTGGGTAGGAGTCCGTGTTTTTTCAATCTGGAACGCGAGGGCTCAAAGATTTGATCATCACTCCCGGTAACTTCATATCCTTTCTCCTTGAGTGCAATAGCCATGTTATGCATGGCGCTTCCCCCAATCGCGATGAGATGTACTTTCATGTGTTCATATGATTATTTAATGCCACATGGAACTCGTTATATTTGATCTTTCTCCTGTGTGAAAAAGATTTCACATAACTCGTTTCATTTAAATGAATTTGATCGCAAATTATGAATTTGCCTCCATCTCCTGCTTAAATGCCCTTAGAGATTTGAACAGATTACTTTTGAAAGCTACCGAACATTTGTGTTTTGGTTGCGTTTTGCTGGCAATCGTGTGATAAACGTCACTTAAAAATTCTATTTAGATTAATTAAAAATAACAAGGAACTGTACATTTGCAACAGAAAACTGAAAGAATGGAATTCATAACTCAAAAGATATGCATGGGCAAGGACCTGGGGGTCCACGGAAACTTATTTGGTGGTAACATGCTCGCCTGGATTGATGAAGCTGCCGGAACATTAGCTTCAGAAATTTGTCGTTCCCCCAATATGGTGACGCTCAAAATAGATGAAGTAATTTTTCAAAAGGCTGTTAAAGTTGGCTTTTTGATCAAGATATACGGAGAAGTCGTGCGCATGGGAAATACCTCACTCACAATGAAAATTGAGGCGCGCAAGTACAACGTGATCTCTGAAGAGGAAACAATTGTGTGCAGTACAAAAATGACATTTGTCCGTATAGATGAATCGGGAGAGCCTGTACCAATTCCTATGATGGTTAAAGAAAAGTACGAGGAGAAATTGAATAAATCATGATTCTCGATTTTTTAAAATCGCTGGTTGTCGCTTTTTGGGATCTTTTTAGTGAAATGTCTCCTTACCTCGTTTTGGGTTTTTTGCTAGCGGGTATTCTGCACGTTTATTTCCCAAAAGACAAAGTCAACAAATACCTGGGTAAGCGCAATCTGAAATCTGTTATCAATGCTGCACTCGTTGGTGTACCGCTGCCACTTTGTTCATGTGGAGTGATTCCAACAGGCGTTTCATTTCACAAAAACGGAGCGAGTAAAGGAGCATCGGTTTCGTTCCTGATCTCCACTCCACAAACCGGTGTCGATTCTATTTTGGCTACGTATTCTTTGATGGGGCTTCCTTTTGCTGTGATCAGACCCATTGTGGCATTGATAACCGGCATTACAGGTGGTTTTTTTACGAATAAAGCGCTTCAGTCAGAACCGGAGCCGGCTCCGACCATTGAAACAGAAACCATCAATAAAGGCAACAAGTTTAAGAGAATGTTGCGCTACGCTTTTGTCGATTTTTTACAGGATATTGCCAAATGGCTCCTGATCGGGCTTGGGATTGCTGCACTCATCACTGTTGCCATCCCTGATTCTGTTTTTGAGAATTACCTCAGCAACCCGTACCTTAATATGTTTTTGGTATTGCTGGCATCTGTTCCGATGTATGTTTGTGCAACCGGCTCCATTCCTATTGCAACAGCACTTTTGATGAAAGGAATTTCACCGGGCGCTGCTTTTGTTTTCCTCATGGCCGGACCTGCAACCAACGCAGGAACCATGACAGTTATCGGTCAGAGCCTGGGCAAAAAAGCGCTCTTTACTTACATGGCGAGCATCATCTCCGGAGCTATTATTTTTGGTATCATCATCAATGAACTACTGCCGGCTGCATGGTTTGATGTAGAAATGATTACCAGCCACGCCCATCACATTATTCCGCACTGGTTACAAGTTGGATCCACAGTATTTTTAGGAGTAATGATGATTTACGTAATCCTCCTGCCTTACCTGCCGAAAAAGAAAACGCAAACAACTAAAAATAACAATATGGAATACAAGATAAAAGTTGACGGAATGTCGTGCAATCACTGCACCTCAAGTGTAGAGAAAAACGTTGGTCAGCTCGAAGGAATCAAATCAGTGAATGCTGATTTAGCATCTCACACTGTGACACTTGAAGCTGATCAATTCGATGAATCTACAATAGAAAAAACGATTCACGACCTCGGATACGAGTACAAAGGGAAAGCATAAAACAAAAAAACCTTGCAGAGAATTCAATCTCTGCAAGGTTATAACCCACACTTCATTTTATGAAATGAAGAATCAAATCACCTGACTATACTAACACTCCTTCTATTAGAAAGTTCATCGAGCCGGATTGAGTTTCTTAAAATATTTGCTGTCAACGTAAAATGTTCCAAACGGAATAAATGACGCGATAAACGACAACACAAGTGGCATTCCAAACCACTTGAATTTCACACCTACTCCAAAGAGGACAACGCAATACAGGATAAACAATACTCCGTGGGCCATCCCTACTACTTCAACCATCAACGGCTGATCAAACATGTACTTCAACGGCATTGCAATAAACAAAAGTAAAAGCAATGAAAGCCCTTCCAAAAGAGCTGAATAACGGAGTGTTTTTACTAAAAATGATTTACTCATAATCGAATATTTGTGCAAAAATACAGCTTCATAAAGCCACTTCCATTTTTATCAACAAAAAAGGAGTCACTCCGTGTGTGGAATGACTCCTCAATTGTTTAATCCTACTTTTAACTCAAAATGAGTCGCGATTTGAATTTTGCAAAATTAATGCTTTCAATGTGACTACCTATAAATTAAAGCAATTATTTCAAACAACGCTCTAACCTTTTAATTTTCAAACTATTGCTACTCAGCATAACTTTCTGCAAAAGTTCTTTTCTCGTGTCTTCATCAAGGTCTTTCAAGTACTGACAACCGCTGCTGCGCAAGCTCCTGTTGAAAGATTGAGCGGCATCCATCGCGTTGTCGATAACTTTTTCAGATTGGATATTTTTAGCCCTTAAAATCATCAAAGCTCTATTTCGCGTCACAAAATCATATCCCGGACCAGAATATTTTTCCATTTCGCTGATGAACTTTTCCTCAGTAATGTACTCTACCGAATGAGCCAAATGAAGCCAATCCATCCTGTACAAAAATTGGTGATCTGTTTTTAGTTCCTCCGTGATGCGCATGTAGGTTTCAGCATTCTCGCGATCTGCTTCAATTATTTTTTTCAGAGCTTCCCTGCGCAACTCATAGCTCGGTGCAATCAATTGAGTTTCGAGGAAACCCACATTAGTAACTTTACAGTTTTCCACATAAGCTTTGCGCACCTCTACAGATTCCTCTTTAACTAATTTCAATAAATCGTCAACCAACTCTTTATTCTCACTGACCATCGAAATGAGCTTGATTTTCACAAAATCAAATTCGCTCTTTTCAAAGAGTTTTTTCAACTCTTTATCGTAATCTGTGAGTTCCAAATTTCGCATCGCCTGCACAACGTCCATCGGATGGTTATCATTGAGCATCTGATTCAACCATTGTTCCTCTTTTTGTTGCTTATCTTCCTGCATCAGCAGTTTGTGCGCGTTATCCAGAATAAAATAATCCACATCTTTAACATCAAAAGAAAGTTCAACCGTGTCTTTTCTGGCATTAAAATCTATGCCCATTTCACGGTCAGATCCATCAACCGCGAACTTCATGTTCATCGGCAGGCGAAATGTTCCGAATGAATCGGGTTGTGTTTGCTCTAAAATGAGATATGATTTACCCCATTTTTTGGTGAGTTCGGCTCTGACCATTGGTTCTCCTCCTCTGTAAACCCACTGATCCCAGAACCAGTTCATCGGTTTTCCGGTAACATCGTAAACGGTTCTGAGGAAATCTTCAGAGCTCACCGTTTTGTGGGCGTAGCGTTTAAGGAACTCGGTGAGCGTTGTCCTAAAAGCGTCTTCGCCCAGTTCCTGGCGCAGCATTTCAATCACGATTGATGCTTTGAAATAGTGGCGCGCACTTCCCGCTCCACTGTGCGATATCGGCCTGATGTTCTTCTCACTGGCAGCAAAGCTCGCTGAACGATAAATATCTAATTGTTTGTAGTATTCATCTTTTCCAAAGAACTCGCCAAGCCAGTAATGATGGAAAAAAGTTGCAAAACCTTCGTGAATCCAGTGAGCTTCCGGACTTACTGATGTCACTAAATCGCCAAACCACTGGTGAGCAAATTCATGCGCATTGACATACACGAAGTTTTTATCATGGTATTGAAGGCTATCACAAACAAAAGTCTCAGCAAAAATGGTAGCCGTAGTATTTTCCATTCCTCCGTAAAGGTAATTTCGTGTTGGTACCATGCTGTAGCGATCCCACGGATAATCGACTCCCATGAAGTCGGTGATCACCTCTGTCATTTCTTTAGTTCCTTTGTAGGTGTAAGGAACCATATCTTCCTGACCTTTATAATACCACTGCGAAATTTCGAGTCCGCGTGCATTAGTAATCGTATCACTCTCGTAAGTTCCCGCAGCCAACATCAACAAATAACTGGAGTGTGGCTTTTCCATCTTGTAATGCCACGTTGTTTTATCGCCATCATCCTTTTTAGAAACCAGTTTCCCGTTGCTCAAGAGCGGATAGCCTTTTGGAAACTTCACGATCAACTCAGTCGTTTGCTTTTCAGCCATGTAATCAAAATGTGGGAGCCAGTGACGGTTGTCAATTCCCTGTCCCTGCGTCCAAATTTGACGAACATCGGCTGAGTCTTTCCAACCAACGAAATACAATCCTTTTTGCGGGTGAGCGCTGTAATCGACATACAATTTGAACATTCCGCCCGGCTGAATAGGGCTCTCTAATTTTATCGCTATTCCTTCGCGGTTTTGCGTGAAAGCTATAGAGTCGTTTTGGTCAGAACTCACACCCAAAACCGAAATATCGGGAGCATCCAGCCAAATAGAATCAGTTGGAATGGCCAGTGGTTCAATATCAAACGTAGCTCTTCCTTTCACCAAATGCTGATAAGGCATAATTTCAATATCGAGCTCAATGTGTTTGAAATCGACAAGTCGCTCACGCGGTTGTGCTTTTTCATCGTTCAAATAGCAAGTCCACTCCTGTGCCGTAACCGATTGGAAAAGACACAACGCAAAAAGAATATTAATCCATTTCATCATCTGACGTTAAAATTTTTAGAGGTCCGCGGAGGTTGTACTGGCTCGCCATTACTTCTCCGTAAGCACCTGAGGATCTGACCGAGATCAAATCGCCTCGTTTGGTTTTGGGTAAAGATACTTGTTTTCCAAAAGTATCTGATGTTTCACAAATGGGGCCCACCACATCGTACTTGTGATCGGGGTCGCCTTTTTGAGAAAGATTTTCAATCTTGTGAAAAGCCTGGTAAAGTGCAGGTCTTATCAGTTCACTCATCCCGCCATCTACAATGGCAAAAGAGCGCGAAATCCCTTTTTTGATATAGAGCACACGTGTTATGAACTCACCCATTTGAGCTACGATTGCCCTACCGAGTTCGAAATGCAGGCTCTGACCGTTTTCCAGGTTCAAAAACTGGTGGAAAATACGGAAGAAGTTCGCAAAATCAGGGATGAGTTTTTCATCCGGATTTTCGTAATCGATTCCGAGTCCGCCACCAACATTCACCCACTCTACTTTGAGTTTGTGATCGCGGAACCACTGCAAAAAGTCGTTCGCTTTGAGGCAGAGGTGCTTGAACGCACTCAACTCCGTGATCTGACTACCGATGTGAAAATGAATTCCTTTGAATGTCAAATTTTTCGATTTCTTGAGAAGAGCCAGCGTGCTGTCGAGATCGTTTGGATTTAACCCAAATTTATTCTCATTCAAACCAGTCGTGATGTAGTGATGCGTTTTGGCGTCCACATCCGGATTGAGACGAAGGGCGATGTTTGCGGTTTTATTCATCTCTTTTGCGAGCTCCTCGATCACTTCGAGTTCCTCGAGCGATTCAACATTGAAACAACCGATTTCATTTTCCAGCGCGTATTTAATCTCGCTATCGCTCTTACCTACTCCGGCAAACACGACTTTCTGCGGATCGAATCCCGCTTCCAGTGCACGTTTTACTTCTCCTCCACTCACACAATCAGCACCGTAACCGTGGTCGATCATTTCGGTGAGAACCTTGAAGTTCGCATTTGCCTTGAGCGCATAATGCATGTGATAGCCGTATTGATCCATTTCGTGATCGAGGGCTTTGAGCACCATGCGGAGTTTTTCCAAATCGTAAAAGTAAAAAGGCGTTTCCTGCTCTTTAAACCATTTTATCTGTTCGTTGCGCGTCATGATCTCCCGATTTCAAAAAGTGAATTAAGAGCAGTGAGCGCATCTTTTTTGTAGCGACTCTCCACTAAAAACGACACGTTGTTGTTGCTTCCTCCGTACGAAACCATGCGGAGCGGAATATTCTTGAGAGCTGTGAGAATTTGAGCTCCGTATCCGGCAGACTGAGCGAGGAAATCGCCCACCACACAAATAATCGTATGGTCTCTGTCAATCTCCACCGATCCGTATTTTTCAAGATCTTTCACGATAGCATCCAGATTTTCATCGTCATCAACGGTGAGTGAAACTGCCACTTCTGATGTCGTGATCAAATCGATCGGTTTTTTGTACCACTCAAATACTTCAAAAATGTGACGGAGGAATCCGTATGCGAGAAGCATTCTGCCACTCGTTATTTTGATTGCCGTAATACCATCTTTGGCTGCAACCGCTTTGATACGATCGCTCGATGATTTTTGGCTCACTATTGTTCCCTTTGCTCCCGGATTAAGGGTGCTTTTCAAGTAAACCGGAATATTGGCATCTTTAGCCGGGCGTACACTCGATGGGTGCAGAATTTTAGCTCCAAAATAAGCCAGCTCTGCTGCTTCATCAAATGACAATTCCTGGATTGGGCGTGTCGGTTTTACGATTCGCGGATCGTTGTTGTGCATCCCGTCAATATCAGTCCAAATCTGTATTTCTTCGGCTCTGATCGAAGCACCAATTAAAGATGCGGTATAGTCAGATCCTCCTCTTTGAAGATTATCCACCTCTCCGTAAGCATTTCGGCAAATGAAACCCTGCGTGATGAAGATGACTTTTTCATCGCTTTTATTCTCCTCGATCAATCGCTTGAGGTTGATATCAATGAAGTAGTAATCGGGTTCTTTGTTGTTATTGATGCGCATGAAGTCGAGTGCCGGCAATAGCTCTGCATTTACGCCCTGTTCATCACACAGTAGTTTGAACAGAGCCGTTGACATGAGCTCACCCTGAGCGAGCATCAACTTTTCTTCGTTGGCTGTGTAAACATCCTGCGCAAAAGAATTGATTACTTCAAAGTGTTTGGAAATAGTCTTCTCAGCCTCGCGTTTGACTTTTTCCTCCTTGTAGAGTTTTTGGATAAAGTCTTCGTAATGATTCTGCAATTTATCCAGTTCCCTGCTAAATTGCTCTTTGGCGTTTTCACGCAACAGCGAGTTGAGTTTCACCAGTGAATTTGTGGTGCCGCTAAGGGCCGATAGCACCACGATATTCGATTCGTCACTTTGCGAACTGATATCGAGCACCTGCCTCATCCGGTCCGGTTCTCCAACTGATGTACCTCCAAACTTGAGTACCTTCATTTTATCTTGTTAATTTGCCGCAAATATAATGGGGACTTTCACAATTTTTAAGACTTTGTGAAGTTGTTGTCATTCGAGGTAGTTGAGAAAATCTATTTTTGCTCGTCACTTAAAGAGAAACAGCGCATGCTAACATTGCTGAGAAAGGAAGTTGCAGCCTTCTTGAGTTCACTAATCGGTTACATCGTAATCGGTGTGTTTTTAATTACTATTTCCCTGTTCATGTGGGTTTTCCCCGGTTCATATAATGTAATGGACTCGGGATATGCCAACATCGATACATTATTCATCATCGCTCCGTGGGTTTTCATGTTTTTGGCTCCAGCAGTCACCATGCGGAGCTTTGCTGAAGAGCAGCGAACAGGTACCATCGAATTACTCATCACGAAACCGCTCAGCGATTTACAAATCATTTTATCCAAGTTTTTAGCCGGTTTCCTACTCGTTCTGTTTAGTCTGCTCCCAACACTTATCTATTATTTCTCGATTTACGAACTGGGCTCAACAGCGGGTAATATCGATACCGGAGCTGTAATCGGATCCTATATTGGTTTGTTGTTTTTAGCGGGCTGTTTTGTAGCAATAGGCATATTTGCGAGTTCTCTCAGTCAGAACCAGATCATCTCGTTCATCATAGCAATGTTCCTTTCATTCTTTTGTTATGTTGGATTTGAGCAAATAGCCAGTTTTGATTTGATGGGGAGTTTTGACAGTGTTATCATGAACCTGGGCATCAACGAGCATTACATCTCGATCAGCAGAGGGGTAATCGACTCAAGAGATCTCATCTATTTTTTGAGCCTGATAGCTGTCTTTATCATGCTCACTAAATTGCGTTTGGAAAGTAGAAAGTGGTAATTATGGCGAAGGATACAAGCAAACAAAATAAATCGAACCAGCGCAAACGCAATGATATCATTCAGTTTGTGTCGATTGTGGCTGCTATTGTGCTGTTGAATTACCTCGCCACAATGACGTTCACAAGGCTGGATCTGACCGAAGATAAACGCTACTCACTCACTGATGCTACAACAGAAAAACTGCAGGAACTTGAAGACATTGTTTTCATCAAAGTGTACCTGGAAGGTGATCTGCCGGCCGGCTATGAACGATTGCGCGATGCCACACAGGAAATGCTCGATGAGTTTAGAGCCTACGCAGGCGACAATATTCAGTACGAGTTCATCGATCCGTCAGCTAATCCCAATGAAGAAAAGCGGAAACAGTTTTATCAAAAGCTTTCTGACAAAGGCCTGGAATACACGAACGTTCGCGTCAATGAAGGCGACAAGCGCAGCGAGCAAATTATTTTCCCGGGTGCTATTGTTACTTACAGAGATCAGGAAGAAGCTGTTCAATTGCTTCAGAGCCAAATGCAAACCAAGCCTGAGGTGATGCTCAACAACTCGATTCAACAGCTCGAATACGAGTTGATGAGTAAGGTGAAGGTGATGACACAATACGCGAAAAAACGTGTTGGATTTGTCCGAGGACACGGAGAATTAGATGATCTCGAAACAGCTGATATCCAAAAATCACTGAGCGATTTCTACATCGTTGACTCGGTGCGAATTAATGGTCAGCTCGATGCACTTCAACTCCACGATGCTATCGTCATTGCCGGTCCTAAAGAGAAAATCAGCGAGAAAGATAAATACGTGATCGACCAGTTCATCATGAAAGGCGGAAAAGTAATGTGGTTTGTAGAACCTGTTACAGCTAGCATGGACAGTATTCGTAAAAAAGGCATTACACTTGGTGTTCCGCAAGATGTTAATCTGAGTGATCAGCTTTTCAAATACGGAGCTCGCATCAATTCAGACTTCCTCCTCGACTTGCAGGCAGTTCCTATTCCGGTTGTTACTGGAATGGTTGGAAATCAGCCCAAGCAGGAATTTTTCCCGTGGTATTACTATCCGCTCTTATTTCCGCAATCGCAACATCCTATTGTTCACAATCTGGATGCAATCAAGACACAGTTTGCGAGTAGCATTGATCTCGTTGGTGATACTGCTATCAAAAAGACACCACTACTCAGAACCTCAAAATACACGAAAGTTGCCAGTGCTCCGCATCGTGTGGCTCTGAATATCTTGCGTCACGAGCCCGATCAAAGACAGTACAACAACTCGCACCAAATTGTAGCAGCGCTGCTTGAAGGAGAATTTGAGAGCGTTTTCAAAAACAGACTCACACGAAAAATTACGGAGAATCCTGAATTCCGCTTCAAGGAGAAGAGTTTACCAACCAAAATGCTTGTAGTTTCTGATGCTGATATCATACGAAACAATGTGAACCGCAGTGAAGAAAAGTTCTTCACGCTGGGCTATGACAAGTACACGCGCAAAATATACGGGAACAAAGAATTTGTCCTCAACGCGATGAATTACCTCCTTGAAGATGACAACTTAATCACTGCCCGATCAAAAGATTTCAAGATGCGATTACTCGACAAACCACGAGTAGAAAGAGAAAGACGTTTTTGGCAAATTCTCAATACAGCTGCTCCTGTAATATTAATCTTGATTTTTGGAGTCATTCAGTTTTACATTCGCAAAAAACTATACACTTAGAGGATGAGAAGAAGAAACACCATCATTTCAATATTAGTTTTGGCACTCATTGCCGGAGTTGCCATCTATTTTTCTCAAAAAAATACGAGTTCAACGATCGTCAGCGACCAAACAGCTTTTGCCGTTGAGGATACCGGGAACATTACCAAGTTGTTTTTAGCCGATAAAAACGGCAACGATGTTACTCTTGAGAGAAAGGGAAATGACTGGATCGTTGACGGAGATTTTGAAGCGAGAGAATCTGGCGTGAATGTGCTGTTGAGTACGATAAATCAGTTGGCTGTTCAGGCACCTGTTTCCAAAAACAAATACGAAACGGTTCTGAAGAAAATCGCGAGTGAAGGAATCAAAGTTGAAATTTACAAAAACAACAATCACGACAAGCCTTTCAAAACGTTTTATGTGGGCTCCAGCAACATCGACCACACAGGAAACTACATGCTTTTGGAAAATGCGACTCGCCCTTACCTCATGCACGTTGAAGGATTTTACGGCTATCTGACTCCGCGTTTTATCGTGCGCTCAAACGACTGGCGCAAGAAACATATTTTCAAATACGCTTTTGGTGAAATCGCTGAAATCAGCACGAAATACCCAGATGAACCGCAAAAAGATTTCACCATTAAAAGCCTCGGCAACAACAATTTTGAATTGTATAACGGTCAGAGCCAAAAAGTCGAAAACATCGACAAACCGAAGCTCCTCAGCTACGTGAGCATGTTCAAGGAACGCAATTTCGAGAGCTTTGAAGAAATAGAAGCACAGAGTTTCCAGGACAGCGTGGCTGCACAAACTCCTGAAATGATCGTATCCGTGACAGATACAGCGGGAGAAAAAACGACAGTTAAAACATTCAAAAAGCGAATCGAAAACGGTGAAGACCTCGATGGTAACGAAATCGAATACGACCTGGACCGCTTTTACGCGACACTGAACGACTCCAACTTTATTGTTGTTCAGTACTTTGTGTTTGATCCGGTAACTGCAGAGTTGGATTATTTCAAAAAGTAACAACCGATTTACAGGTTGTTAATAAAATGTTCAATTCTTATTGATCTAAAAGTCAGTTAAACTGAGACCTTACTATAAATTTGCTCTTCTCTAAAAGAAACACAACAAAAACAGCTACATGAAATTCATCGTTTCAAGCAGTGCGTTGCTCAAACAATTGCAAACAATATCAGGAGTGCTGAACAGCAGCAATACGCTCCCAATTCTCGATAATTTTTTATTTGAAATCAAAGATCAGGATCTCACGATTTCAGCGAGTGATCTGGAAACAACATTGACAACCACTATTCAGCTCGAAAAAGCTGAAAAAGATGGTTTAATCGCTATTCCGGCCAAGTTGCTTCTCGACACTTTGAAAACGTTCCCTGACCAACCGCTCACTTTCACGATTGAAGAAGAGAGTTTCGGTATCGAGATCTCTTCTGACAACGGTAAATACAAACTGAGTGGTCAGGACGGTGAAGAGTTTCCAAAAGTTCCCGAAATCGAAGGAGCTAACAAATTGGAGCTCGAATCGGGTACGCTTTTTAACGCGATCGATAAAACGATTTTCGCCACAGGTAATGACGACCTGCGCCCCGTGATGAGCGGAGTTCTTTTCGAGCTCGGCAAAGAGAGCGCAACTTTTGTAGCAACTGACGCGCACAAGCTCGTTCGCTACCGCAGGAAAGATGTAAAAAGCAGTAAAGAGGCTTCTTTCATCATGCCTAAAAAGCCGCTCAACTTACTTAAAAATATCACTTCCGGAATCGACAGCAGCGTAGAGGTTCAGTACAACGAGACAAACGCTCACTTCAAAGTTGAGCACATTCAGCTCGTTTGTCGCCTCATCGATGGTAAATACCCGAATTACGATGCTGTAATTCCAAAAGAAAACCCGAATAAACTTACAATTGCTCGCCAGGAACTTCTCAATTCTGTGAAGCGTGTGAGTATCTTCTCGAACAAAACCACTCACCAGGTGCGTTTGAAAATGACGGGAAGTGAACTGAATATTTCTGCTGAGGATTTGGATTACTCAAACGAAGCAGTTGAACGATTGACCTGTAACTATGCAGGTGATGATATGCAAATCGGATTCAACTCGCGTTTCCTCCTCGAAATGCTCAACAATATTGAAACAGACCAGGTTAACATCGAGATGAGTGCACCAAACAGGGCTGGTATTCTACTCCCCGATAACTCAGACGATAACGAAGAAATTTTAATGCTTGTAATGCCGGTAATGCTAAATAATTAGTATATTTGGCTTACACTTTTTTGGTGTGTTGTAGGAGAGTTAATTTTGTCTTTTGGTCGAGACAAAATTACTAAGGTAAGGAAGCCGCTCAATCGAGCGGTTTTCTTTTTTTCTAAAAAGCATACTTTTGTCAAAATTCTTGAAACGGCCCTATAGCTCAACTGGATAGAGCGTCAGATTCCGGTTCTGAAGGTTGCAGGTTCGACTCCTGCTAGGGTCACCACTTTTACAGAACCCTAATAGATAAAGTTAAAAGAAAGCTTTCACTTAGCTGGCAACTGCACGATAAACCTGGTCCATTCACCTTTTTTGGATTCGGCTTTGATGGTTCCACCCAGTAATTCAGTGTATTTTTTACAGATTGCGAGACCCAATCCGCTTCCCTGGAACTTGCGGGCATAACCTGAGCTCTCCTGCTCAAACTCGTTGAAAATACGCGGTAAAAAGTCTTCTGATACGCCTATTCCGGTATCACTCACTGCAATCTGATAGAAAAGCTTTTTTCTTCTCGTTTTTTCAGAAATGGAAACCTTCACTTCACCGTCATCAGTGAATTTGATTGCGTTACCTATGAGGTTATTGAGGATCTGATCGATCATCGATTCATCACCTAAAACTTTAGCATCCTTGTTATGTGGCTCAAATGTGAGTTTGATATTCTTTTTTTGAGCCGGCATGGTGAACAGGTTCACATTGCTTTTCACAAAGTTATTCAGCTCGATTTCGTTAAGATCAAAATTACCCGATGAAGCCTCCATCTGGGAAAGATGCAGAATACTGTTAATCGTATTCAATAAGCGGGTTCCGCTCTCCCTGATCATTTCAGAATACTCCTTGAGCTGGCTGAGATCATCGGTTTCTTCAATTATCTCGGTCAGACCCAAAATACCGTTGATAGGGGTGCGTACTTCATGGCTCATGTTTGCCAAAAAGCTCGACTTGAGTTTGTTCATTTCCTCGGCTCGTTCCTTGGCTTCGATGAGCTCTTTCCTAATACCTTTCATTTCCGTAATATCACGAATAGCTCCGTTGTACACCATATTGCCTTCCTCATCGGTTCCGACCGAGCAATTTAAAAGTGCCCAAAAAGTTGATCCATCTCTCCTTTGGTACTTTATTTCACAGTTATTGAGATAGCCCTTTTGTTCGAGTTCATTGCGAAGAGTCTCACGATCATTACCATCAGCGTAAAACACGATTGTGCTAAAATCCTGCTTTTCAACTTCAGATAGATTTTCGACACCAAAAAGTCTCAAAAAAGCATCATTACAGTAGAGGAGTTTTTGATCGGGTGTGCTGCGGTAAATGCCTTCATTGATGTTTTGATTGATATTGTTGAGGAGTTGTTGTCTTTTTGACAACTCAATTTGTGCAACTTTACCATCGTGAATATTTTCGAGAGAGCCCACCATTCGCTTAGGCTCACCTTTGTTGTTGAAAACTGCCTGTCCGTTACTTCTTACCCAAATGTAATCACCATTATTATGTTTCACTCGATATTCAACACTGAATTCATCAATTTGTTTCTTAAAATACCGGGCGAGAGTTGCAATTACTTTGGGTTTATCATCTGGGTGCATAAACCCTTCTATCCCTTCGAATCCAGACTTCAATTCAAATGGCTCGTAACCCAGTATTTCAAAAAGTTGTGGTGACCAGTAATACCTTTCGGTTTTGATGTTCCAGTCCCAAATACCTACTCCCATCCCCTTAGCTGCGAGCTGAAAACGCTGTTCGCTTTTTTGAAGTCGTTGTTCCTGTTCAATCCTTTCGGTTATATCTGTAAATGTACCGATGATGCGAACAGGCCTGGAATCGCGATATTCCACAACCTGACCTCTATCCAGGATCCAGCGATGACTATCATCGTCTCCTTTCAACCGGTATTCATGAGAATAACGATCCTGTTGCCCTTTCAACAATTTCTCAAACTCACTGAAAACACGTCTTTTATCTTCCCTGTGAATGTGATTGAGCCAATCTTTTCGGTTAAACGGTTCTGATTGTTTATCATAACCGAGTATATCCACTAAAAAGCCGGTGTAAAAAACTTCATTACTGTCTAAATTCCATTCCCAAACAGCATCGCGCGAACTCTCCAGCGCAAATTGAAGCCTTTCCTGGCTTCTTTTCAGTCTCTCCCGATAATGAACTTCCTGAGTCATTTCAGTGAGCTCAACTGTTACAGCTCTCACACTTCCCTCTTCATCGAGAGCCGGGTTCATCGAAATGCGGTAGTATTTTCGTTCGTTTGGCCCGTAATCGAGAAAATCCTCATAAACCGTAAGCTCACTGGCTAAAGCGCGATTAAAATGATGCCAAAAATTTTCACTTTGAAGATCTGGCAAAAATTCTCCCAACACCTTCCCAATTGGATCTACTTTATTAGCGGCAACAAACTCATTTTTGGACTTTTCATTCAATGTGAGAATTCTGCCATTCTTATCGAGATAAAAGAATTTTTGACTCGTGTTATTCAACAAATCATTTTGCAAAATCTCACTTTCCCTCAATCGGTATTTTTTACTCACCTGATCAGTAACATCTTGCGCAATACCAACTGTTTTGGAAGGGAGTCCATTTTCATCTCTACTGTAAACAATTTCCCTTACAGAGAGCCAAACATAACTCCCATTAGCATGCTTTACCCGGTAGGAATACTCCATTTCTTCATCTTCCCCCAAACTCAATAATCTTGGAAAAAAACGAGCAAATACTTCAACATCATCAGGGTGAATCAATTCATTAAATCGTTCATCAATATTGAGCTCAGAATCAGAATACCCAAGAATATTATTGATTTGATTATTGATGTAAAAGCTCTTTTTCTTCTCCAAATCGTACATGAAAACGATTCCGGGTATTGTTTTGAGAATACTGTAAGCTATCCTGGGGTTGAGCAAAGACAATTCACCCTCATCAACATCAGATATTTGTTCGATGAGTTTACCCAACAGTTCGCTCTGGTCAATATTGCCATTTGAATCCTTCTCAATCTTTTCATACAAGTCATGAATCAGTTCAGAGTGACTCGTTAAAAAAGACAAAAGATCATCAACCAAATTTGTCTTTAAGGGGTTAGACATTTGTTTTCAGTGAGGTTTAAGTTTCCTACAAATGTAAAAATCAATTTCTTATATGCCACATCTCACCTCAAAATGCGCTTCATTACTACTTCTATCATATCCTTTAGTCTTTGAACAGGTAGTATTAGTAGATTAATGCTGTCATTTTTATACCTTTGTAGCCCTCAAAAACAGCAGACTCCATGTTTGAAAATTTACAGGATAAATTAGAGCGTTCGTTTAAAGTTTTAAAAGGTCACGGTCAGATCACAGAAGTGAACGTAGCCGAAACCATGAAGGAAGTCCGCAGGTCGTTACTCGATGCTGACGTCAACTTCAAGATCGCTAAAGATTTTACCAATAGAGTAAAAGATAAAGCACTGGGACGCGATGTTCTCAACACCGTTTCTCCCGGTCAGTTACTTGTAAAAATCACACACGAGGAGCTCACAGAGCTAATGGGTTCTGAACATGAAGAACTCGACCTCAGCGGAGATCCAGCTGTAATATTGATGGCCGGTTTACAGGGTTCCGGTAAAACAACTCACTCAGGTAAACTCGCTCATTTCCTCAAAAACAAAAAAGGGAAAAAACCATTACTCGTTGCCTGTGACGTTTACCGTCCCGCTGCGATAGACCAGTTGCATGTTGTGGGTGAACAGGTTGGAACTGAAGTTTACTCCAATAAAGAAGAAAAAGATCCGGTAAAAATCGCCAAAGATGCGGTTGAATACGCCAAGCAAAATGGCTTTAACGCTGTTATTGTCGATACAGCCGGCCGACTCGCCATTGACGAGGACATGATGAATGAGATTTCATCGCTCAAAGATGCACTCAATCCAAACGAAACGCTCTTTGTGGTTGATGCCATGACGGGTCAGGATGCTGTGAATACAGCAAAAGAATTCAACCAACGACTCGATTACGAAGGTGTTATTCTCACAAAATTAGATGGTGATACTCGCGGTGGTGCTGCGCTCTCGATCAGAGCCGTAGTTCAAAAACCGATCAAATTCATCGGTACGGGTGAGAAAATGGATGCGCTCACACCTTTCCATCCATCGAGGATGTCTGACAGAATCCTGGGAATGGGTGATGTTGTGTCACTCGTTGAACGCGCTCAGGAACAGTTCGATGCTGAACAGGCGAGAAAGCTGAACAAAAAAATCGCGAAGAATCAATTCGATTTCAACGATTTCCTTCAGCAACTTCAACAGATCAAAAAGATGGGTAACGTCAAAGATCTCGTTGGTATGATTCCCGGAATGGGTAAAGCTTTAAAAGATGTTGACGTTGACGATGATGCATTCTCAGGAATTGAAGCGATCATCCACTCTATGACACCTGAAGAACGCGAAAAACCACAAATCATCAACGGTAGCCGAAGAAACAGAATTGCGAAAGGATCGGGAACCTCAGTGCAGGAAGTAAACCGACTACTCAAGCAATTTGGCGAAACACGCAAAATGATGAAAATGATGGGGAACAAGCAGCAAATGGCCGGCTTGATGAACAAAATGAAGAATATCCCCGGAATGAAAATGTAACATGACAATACTTGACGGTAAGGGCACGGCTCAGGAAATTAGGAAAGAACTAAAAGAAAAAGTCGAATCGTTAAAAAACAACGGTGAACGACCGCCCCACCTTGCGGCTGTGTTAGTTGGAGATGATGGTCCAAGCCATACTTATGTCAACGCCAAAGTCAAAGATTGTCGACAAATAGGTTACGAAAGCACACTTGTCGATCTGCCTGCAACTATTTCAGAAAAAGATCTTTTGGATAAAGTCGATCAACTCAACAATGACGATAATATTGACGGCTTTATCGTTCAACTACCTCTCCCCGATCACATTGATGAAAACGAAATCATTGCAGCTATAAATCCCAATAAAGATGTTGACGGCTTCCACCCCGAAAACTTTGGGAGAATGGCGCTCAACCTGCCTTCTTTTATATCAGCAACACCCAGGGGAATTGTAGAACTCCTCGATCGTTACGATATTGAAACAGAAGGTAAACACTGTGTTGTTATCGGGAGGAGTAATATTGTGGGAACTCCCATTAGCATTTTGATGTCACGCAACAACAAGGTTGGAAATGCAACAGTGACTGTTACACACTCTCGCACGAAAAACCTCAAAGAAATCACACAACAAGCTGATATCGTAATCGCAGCTATTGGAAATCCGTATTTCCTCAAAGCTGAAATGGTAAAAGAAGGTGCTGTTGTTATTGATGTTGGAATGTCTCGCGTTGAGGACGCTTCAAAGAAACGAGGTTACCGACTTGCCGGTGATGTCGATTTTGATAAAGTGAAAGAAAAAGCATCGCACATCACACCGGTTCCCGGAGGCGTAGGCCCAATGACCCGTGCAGCGTTACTTCTCAACACCTTTCGCGCATATTCGATTAAAAAATAATCACTTCTCTTCTGCATCTGAGAACTGGAGCTCATACAACGTTTTGTAGTGTCCGTCCTTTTTCAGCAATTCCTGATGATTACCGATTTCCATCACGCGCCCTTTATCGAGAACGATGATCTTATCAGCGTTCTGAATAGTAGCTAAACGGTGAGCAATGACAATACTGGTTCGGCCTTTAGTCAGAACCTCAATAGCTCGCTGGATCATCATCTCCGATTCGGTGTCAACTGATGAAGTAGCCTCATCTAACACTAAAATACTGGGATCGTAAACATAAGCACGAATGAAAGCAATCAACTGTCTTTGACCAACAGAAAGCATTCCACCGCGTTCACGAACGTTAAAATCATAATTACCAGGTAACTTCATGATGAATTCATGTGCGCCAACAAGCTTTGAGGCTTCAATGACTTTCTCCTTCGAGATACTGTCGTTGTAAAGCGTGATGTTGTTGTAAATTGAATCACTGAAGAGGAAAACATCCTGCAAGACAACACCAACACGTTCTCTCAACTTAGCGAGATCATAAGTCCTAATATCCTCTCTGTCAATCGTGATCGATCCTTTTTGGAACTCGTAAAAACGCGATAATAGATTGATTACACTCGTTTTTCCAGCTCCGGTTTCACCCACAAAAGCGACTGTTTCACCTTTGCTTACATCAAAAGTGAGGTCTTTCAAAATCCAGTCCTCACCTTCATAAGCAAACCAAACGTGATCAAATTCAATTTTCCCTTTTAAATAAGACGGTATTTTATCACCCGAATCTTCAATTCTGGCATCAGTATCCAAAACTTTGAAAACTCGCTCAGAGGCTACCATTCCCATTTGCAATACGTTGAAACGATCTGCCAGTTGACGAATGGGTCTGAACAACATGTAGATATACAAAATGAAGGCAACAAGATTACCCAGTGAAGCTTCACCCTGAATAACACTTTTTGATCCCCACCAAACGAGCAGCGCTATTGAAGTAGCACTTAAAATCTCCACAACCGGAAAAAATATTGAGTTTGCCCAAACCGTGCGAATGTGGGCTTTCATGTGTTCTTTATTGATATCAGAGAAACGTTTGTGTTCGCGCTTTTCCTGGTTGAAAATCTGAACGATATTCATTCCCGTGATATGCTCCTGGACAAAAGAATTGAGGTTGGAAACTGCATTTCTCACATCCTGGAAAGCAGCCTTGATGTAATTCTTAAAAATATTTGTCGCGATGATGAGTAGCGGGATCGGGACAAGGCTAAAGAGCGTCAATCGCCAGTCTATATAAAACATAAACCCGATTACCACTACAAGTTTGAGAATGTCACCCACAATGATGAGAATTCCCTGGGAAAAGATCTCGCTAATTGTTTCAATGTCACTAACAGCTCTCGTAACCAGCCTACCTATTGGAGTTCGATCGAAGTATTTGAGTTTAAAATTGACGATTTTGTCGTACGTCTCATTGCGCAAATCCTTGATCACCGACTGACCAACTTTATTGGCCATGTAAGTTTGAATAAACTGAACACCGCCTTCAACAATCAAGATACTCACCATCACGATCGTGAGCGTGATCAAAAGTTGACCATTCGGTTTTACGATGGCATTATCAACCGTGTACTGGATTAAATAAGGCCTGAGTGGAGTGAGAATAGCGAGCAAAATTGTAAGTGCTCCCGTCAGGTAGAACAATTTATTGTACGGCCTAACATACCGCATTACCCGCTTGAACAAACTCACATCAAAAGCTCTTCCCGATACACTATTTGCCATTTAAACCTAACTTCACTCGTTTGTAATTTGTTGTATTCAATTGGTCAGATCCATATTTAACATCTGTCAAAAACAAACCGTTGGCCGGAGCCGAGAAACCTGCTTTTGTACGATCCTGCGAATCTATAATTTCTTCGAAATCCGCCACAGTTAATTTTCCTCTTCCCACTTCTATAAGCGTACCAACGATGGCTCTCACCATATTCCGCAAAAACCTGTTTGCGCTTATCGTAAAAGTGAGTTGTGATTCATTCACATCCCACTCTGCTACCCGAACATCACAAATGTTCGTTTGGTTCTGACTACCCGCTTTGCAAAATGCACCAAATTCCTCAGCTATGAGTAATTTTTTAGCCGCTTCATTCATTTTTTCTATATCCAGTTCCTGGTGACTAAACGCAGCGTATCGATGCATAAACGGATTCTTTTCCAATTGAATGAAATACTGATACTCGCGCTCAACAGCATTAAATCTGGCATGAAAATCACTACTCACTTCCTGCAGATCGATAATCGCAATATCGGCAGGTAAGTAATTATTCAAATGATAATGCAAATCAGCAACAGACCTGTTTAGCTCTGCCTCAATATGCGACACGTAATAAGAGGCATGAACACCCGTATCAGTGCGACCACAACCGATTACAGCAACTTCTTGCCGTAAAATTGTAGAGAGCGCACTTTCCAGCGTTCCCTGCACTGTTTCAACACCGGGCTGAATCTGCCAACCGCAATAATTGGCACCATCGTAAGCAAGTATGAGCGCGTATCGCTTTTTCATTCCGCGCAAAAGTAGCGAATAACGTTTGTAGAGACATACAACTGTGTTATGTTTGATGCCAATGAAACGAATTGGTCTGTTATCGGATACGCATTCTTTCCTGGACAAGCGGGTGTTTGAGCACTTTAAAGACGTAGATGAAATTTGGCATGCAGGTGACATAGGCAGGCTTTCACTTGCTGATGAACTGGAAGCATTTAAACCGCTCAGAGCCGTTTACGGCAACATTGACGGACAGGGAATTCGTGCCGCTCACCCACTCGATCAGTGCTTTACTGTGGAAGAAGTAAAAGTATTTATGACACATATTGGCGGTTACCCGGGCAGGTACAACCGCAGAATTTACGAAGAACTGACAACCAATACGCCCGATTTATTTATTTCAGGTCATTCGCACATCCTCAAAGTCATGAACGACAAAAAGCTAGGATTGCTACACATGAATCCCGGAGCTTGCGGAAAAGTGGGTTTTCACAAAGTCCGCACATTACTCCGTTTTACAATTGAAGGCAAGCGGATTAAAGATTTGGATGTGATCGAACTGGAAACGCGAAAATAATTAGCGCAATCTGTCTACAGATTTTACAAGATCATCATCTTTCTTGATCGCCCTGTAAGCAAGTACATTGAAGACAAAAGCAACAGCCGGAATGATAAAACTCCAACCCGGGATTACTTCCAGTTGAACTTCATTTTTCCAAAAGTACCACAGCACTCCCTGGGCAACAATGGTCAGAGCCAAAACCAAATAGCTGGCCTTAATACGTGTCATTTGTGATGTGCGACTTTTGAACTGAAAAATCGTGGTTCCATTCATCACGATAAATAAAATAAACAGGATGAGAACCGGCCACCCCCCAATGAGTGAAGTTGAATCAAAAGAGAAATCCCACGCAGTGACGCTGTACATATTATCAGGTCCTGTGGCATAGAAAATTGGCAAAAACGTTCCTACAATTGCTACGATAATACTAATGAACAAATAAACTGTTTGAATGCGCTGCAACATGGTTCTTTAAATTTTCGCCAAAAGTATGCGAAAAATAAACTCCCCCAATTGTCAATCCCCAAGAATATTGTATTATTGCAGTATTCGAGGGATTTCAACTATCCCCTCAATCCATTTCAATACAAATCAAGATTTAAGATTCTTCATATTAAGTGATTGAATTCTATCTAAATTGACTATTCTAATTAGACTTTCATGTACGACATTATTGAGTTGAACAACAAAAAGGTTGAAGAGTTAAAGCAAATCGCTAAAGAACTCGATGTACCTAAGATCAACCGCTTGAAAAAACAAGATCTCATCTATCAAATTCTCGACTACCAGGCGGTAAAACCACTCACAAAACAGGACAACGCTCCAAAAAAAGATTCATCTGACAACAAAAAATCAGATGACAGTAAAGGGGATAGAAGACCGCGTACTCGCTCTACTCACCCTTCAAATAAACCGTCAGATTCTGCAAAGAAACAAGACGATAACAAGACTCCTGATAAGAGACAGCCTAAACCTGAATCCAATAAGGATCAAAAACCAGGCGGCCCGTCTAAACAGGGATCTGACCGAAAAAGAAATAATCATCCATCCAACAATAAGGATGATAAAGGTGGGCGCGATAACCAAAACAAGGATCGCCAAAGTAACCACAAGAAAGATTTCAAAGGTCCTAATAAAGACAAAAAGCAGGACAATAGCAATAATAACAACGATCATCACTCGCGCAGAAACAACGACCGCAATGACAATCGCCACAATAATGACAAAGGTGGTAGAAACAACGGTAAGGGAAATGACAGGCGCAGAAAAGATGGACTCGACTACGATTTTGAAAATATCGTAACGAGTGAAGGTGTTTTGGAAACAATGAGCGATGGATACGGTTTCTTACGCTCTTCAGATTACAATTACCTTCCTTCTCCTGATGATATTTACGTGAGCCAGTCTCAAATCAAATTATTTGGTTTAAAGACCGGTGATAACGTTGAAGGTGGTATTCGTCCTCCAAAAGAAGGTGAAAAATACTTCCCTCTCATTAGAGTTGAAAAGATCAATGGTCGCACACCTGTTCAGGTTCGTGATCGTGAGCCTTTCAACTACCTAACTCCTCTTTTCCCACAGGAAAAATTCAATCTAACTGGTCACAAAAAGAGCAGTGTTTCTACGCGTATCATGGATATGTTCACGCCAATTGGTAAAGGACAGCGCGGATTGATCGTTGCACAACCTAAAACAGGTAAAACGCAATTGCTCAAGGAAGTAGCAAACGCTATTGCTGACAATCATCCTGAGTGCTATTTGATGATTTTACTCATCGATGAGCGACCTGAGGAAGTTACTGACATGGCGCGCAGTGTTGATGCGGAAGTTATCGCTTCAACATTTGACGAACCGGCAGATAGACACGTAAAAATTGCGGGTATTGTTCTGGAAAAAGCAAAGAGAATGGTTGAATCTGGTCACGATGTTGTGATTCTGCTCGATTCAATAACTCGCCTTGCCCGTGCTTACAACACTGTTTCTCCGGCATCAGGTAAAGTATTGAGTGGTGGTGTTGATGCCAATGCTCTTCACAAACCAAAAGGATTCTTTGGTGCAGCTAGAAACATCGAAGGTGGCGGTTCGCTAACAATTTTAGCTACGGCTCTGATCGATACCGGCTCTAAAATGGATGAAGTGATCTTTGAAGAATTTAAAGGTACCGGTAACATGGAACTACAGCTCGATCGCAAAATTGCGAACAGACGTATTTTCCCTGCTATCGATCTCGTTTCGTCTTCTACAAGACGTGATGAATTGTTGCTGGATAAAGAAGTTTCACAACGCATGCACATTCTCCGCAGGCATATCAGTGATATGACTGCTGTTGAAGCGATGGAGTTTTTGAGAAGTAAAATTGTGTCAACACGCGATAACGAGGAATTCCTCATTTCGATGAATGGCTAAAGAAAAGCAACTCAACAGTCCAAAAAATATAAATAGTACCACCGTAGCCCTGATTTTATTCGGGCTATTGGTGGTATTTCGTTTATTGATAGAAACCTTAAACTGGGATTGGACAATACGCGTTTATCCCATTTTGTTGTTCATCCTCGTTGCCGGCTACATGGGAATCAGAGAGCAGCGAATCAAGTCGAGGGAATACCTCACTTACATCATGGAGCTGAAAGCAGCTCTAAGACCATCAGCTATACTGGCGTTTTTGTACTCTGCTTTTTCCTATATATTTTACCGTTTTGTCTCTCCTGACTTCTTCAATAAAATGATCATGGAAAGACGTGCCGAGTTTGAAAAATCAATCGCTGAGAATAATGTTGGCACTGAAGAGGCTAACAAAGTTCTTCAAAACTTTGAACAGGTTACCGAGTACATTTTTTCACCGCTGAACTGGGCTACTTTTACGCTCCTCGGACTCATCATGCTTTCATTCATTTACGGAGCGTTGCTGGTGTTATTCGCAAGGAAATTTCCTAAGATGATTCAATAACCGCCCTGGTATTTTCTCGTTGCCCACTCGGCAGTGAGTAAGAGCAATATCACGAAGAACAACCATTCCAGCTCGATTACATCAGCATATTCATCGTGTTTGTGAGCCACCGTTGGGAAGTCTTTAGCGAGTAACTCATCAGCTAATTGATCGAGCTCGCGAGCACTGTGAAAAGAGCCGTTATTGCGATCAGCTAAAGCCATCAACAAGCCAAAATCTGCTCGTGTTTTTTGTGACTCCACACTAATGCTTTTAACTGTAAACTTTCCACTTCTCGAAAATTGATCACCTGCCAGTGATGTTGCAGCAGTAAAAGTATATTCACCGGGTTCCATAAAACCGAGATCGAGCACATAGCGATCACCTCTCCTACTCATCGTGTACGGCACTTCTTCTCCATTTCGGTTGATCGTGAGCTCTACATCAGGCTCGTTCGTCAACTCGTAACTTGGATCGTAGAGTGAAGCACCAATTTCTACCCGCTGTGCAATCGAGAACTGATTTTCATACGACAAACGAAAACGCGACTTATCCTCTTTAGTCAATAAAAACTGAACGGATTTTCTAATGAGTTCATCAAAAGCGGCCGCATCGCCATTTTGAGCATAATCGAATAATCGCCATCTGAAAAGTCCGTCTCCTAAAATGATTCCCTGTTTACGGTCAGAGCCGGACTGAAAAGCAACAAGTGGCTGATCGGTTACCACGTTGCCAACCTGTTGAAAGTAAATCGTTGACAATCCACCAGTGCTATTGTAATTCCCGAAAGTCATTTTGAGCGGAGGAAAACTTTCAATTCGCTCGTTGAGTTTTTCAGAAATTTCAAATAAATCAAACTGATTACTGGCTGACGCCATAACATCACTCACCTGGTTGCTAACTCTGGAAAGCTCCATTCCCATCCCGATGTCAGACATATTTCCCGCTGATAAGTTGAGTCCGCCATGCCACAACACCGGAATATCACTTTCTGTAATATCCCTCCTCAATTCATTGTGTTGATCACCAAAAATATTGGAAGCGATTACCAACTGAAATTGTTCCAGGTTGGGAAGTTCTTCGTCACTAATTGCCAGATGCGTTTGGAGCTCATAATTTTCGAGCGGTTTTAGTGATCTCACCATAGCGCCAATATCAGGATGTGGTGCACTACTCACAAAAAGTATCTTACTGCGATTGTCGATCACCTCGATGTAATACTCGCGTGTATTGTTCACATAAGTCAACTCGCCATCGAGCCGAGATAATGAAACAGTATATTTTTGAACACCGGGCTCCTTCGCTTCTAGTTGAAATTCAAAGCTTTTAAACTCGTTTCGTTTTGAAACTGAAAAGGTCTTTGATTTGAGAACATTCCCATTTTGCTTAATCTCAACCTTTACATCATTACCCTCAAAATCATTAGCTGCGGCCATCACCTCAACAGGAAATGTATTGCCCAAAAAAGCCAGATCGTTGTGACGCACCTTCCTGATCAACACATCGCGTTGTCGTGATGAATCGCCCATTCCAACTGTATAAATCGGGAAGTTATTGGTTTTTTGATAGTAGAGCGGATTTCGCCCTTCGTTTGTGAGTCCGTCTGTTGCTACGATCATAGCCCCTAGATTCGAATAACCGTGTGTTTCATCCACATTTTCGATTACCGCCTGATGATTGGTATAGGGATCTGAAAAGTTGAGCGAATCAGCTGATTGTAATTCAGAGACTTCACCTCCAAAAACGAGTTTTTCTACCTGGTAACGATCCTGAAGTTTGGTGAAAAAGTTATCGAGATCTGACCGAAACTGATTTTCGAAAAAATTGCTGTCTTTGTTGAGGACAATGCTTTGTGAGTTATCTACGGCAACTACTACGCGTGCTTTTTCGCTTTCACTCACCGTTGTTTTGAGCAGTGGATTAAGCAACAAAAAGCTGAGTACAAAAACTGAGATAAAGCGAAAGGCTGAGAGTGCCCAAATGGCGGTTTTGGAAAATGGTTTTGTACTCTTGTTAGGTGAATACAAAAGGTAGGTGTACAACGCTGCAAGCGCTATACACCCTATGATTAACCAAAGAGAATACTCTGTGGTGATGCTCATATTACGTTAACATTCCTCCGTCAACATTGATTGTTTGCCCGGTGATATATGCCGACTGATCACCAACGAGGAACAGAACGAGGTCAGCTACATCTTCAGGCTTTCCGCCTCGCTTGAGCGGAATTGCATCGCGCCATTCCTGAACTGTTTTTTCATCGAGTTTCTCTGTCATTTCAGTTTCAATAAATCCTGGAGCAATTGCATTACAACGGATGTTGCGCGATCCCAACTCTAGTGCCACAGATTTTGTAAATCCGATCATTCCGGCTTTTGAAGCTGCGTAGTTTGCCTGTCCGGCATTTCCTTTTACGCCTACAACTGAGCTGATGTTGACAATTGATCCTTTGCGATTCTTGAGCATTGTGCGCTGAACTGCTTTAGTCATGTTGAACACAGATTTAAGGTTTGTTTCCAATACCTCATCCCAGTGATCTTCACTCATTCTCATAAGAAGATTGTCGCGCGTAATGCCAGCGTTGTTCACAAGAGCATCAATATTTCCAAAGTCTGAAAGAACCTGATTTACAAGCTCCTGTGCAGCAGAGAAATTCGCAGCATTGGATTTATAAGCTTTTGCCTGTACCCCTTTATCAGTAAGTTCTTTTTCAATCGCTTTGGCTTTATCTTCAGATGAAGCAAATGTAAAAGCCACAGATGCTCCATTATCAGCTAATGTGTGGGCAATTGCTTTTCCTATTCCGCGAGTGGCTCCGGTTACGAGAACAACTTTTCCTTCGAGTGATTTCATCTTGTAAATAATTTTTCAACGGTCTAATGAAACGTTCGCAATTTGACTATAAAATCAAAATATCACGATCATTTCACCTTAATTATTTTTGGTTGTAAGTAGCTGCCGAAAATAGCGAATTATTGAGAAAGGACAGTGGATTGAGTGTTAGTATTAACCTGAGTTCGATTATTATTTATAGATTCAAATATTCAAAGAAGCCAGTTCATTGTTATTAATCCTACTCAAATCAACAATATTTATTTATTTTGATGATTGTTAATCCTTGAGCCTTTTAAACGTAAATTTTGAATCAGATTTTTACATGAGAAATTTTGTACTCGTGCTATTAGCTGTTTGTAGCAGCGCACTTGCTTTCTCAGGCAATAACTTATACGACTTAGAAAAAAAACGAATCGGACTCGCTTTTGAGATTACAAAATACCCGCATTCATTTGGCTATGGTGGTAAATTAAACGCTCCTTTTTTTGACTTTGAAAGAATGAGAACAACTTTTAAAGTTCATCACCTTCAATTCAAAAACAGTGAGTATTCCAGTGAGACCAGTTCCTTTCAATCTGCTGAAGTAGGAACAGTTGGTATCGTTTCACAACTCGATTCTCCTTTTCGGTTTTACGGTGAAGGCGGTCTCTCATTTTTGATAGCACCTGACTTAACAACAACCCCTTTTAATGTTGGCGGATACGGTTTATTTGGCTGTGAAGTAATCACATCATCAGATGAACGTGAGTTTCCTCCTATCACCTATTTTATTGAGATGGGTGCTCACGGCAATACAGGAAAAATTGAAAAGAAACTTCCCAAACAAGACAGGCAATTCCAAATAGCATCTGGATTGAGTATTAAACTGGGTGTCAACTTCAACTTTTCGTGGGATAAAATCACCCCACAAAAATCGCCCAACTCATAATGCGATATTTACTTATAATCATCTTAGCCTGCTCTATAGCACTATTTTCAAATGCTCAATATGCTCCTGATTATCAATACGGAAACGAGTATCAACCAAAACCAACTAAACCAGATTGGATTTTTTCGTTGACCGGTGGACTCTCTCAACCTCTTGGTATGTTTGCCAAAACGGAAAACTTTTCAAACAGCGAAAGCGGTTTTGCTAAAACAGGTTATACAGTCAACCTACATGCAGATAAATTTTTGAAAAACATCATTTTCATATCGGCCAATTACCGTTACAGTCAGAACCAAATGGATAGCAAATCGATTGCTGCTGACCTCACGCGTGATCGAGCTGGCGATTACCGTGCAAATGCAGATAGCTGGAAAATTCACGGCTTTTGGATCGGACCTAAATTTGCTATTACAAATGGAGCCTCATCTTTAAATTTGTCATTTAAACCCGGGCTCGCTTACGGTGAGCTACCCCGTGTTGAACTACTGGCGCAATCGAACCAAAGTAATGATCAAATACGATCAACCTACTTTTCTGAAAATGCCATTTCGTTCAGTTATTTACTTTCGGGTGAATTTCGGTACAACTTTAACAATGCGTGGGGGTTATCCTTAGACTTAGCCTATCAATCTGCCCGTTTCAACTTCAATGAAGCCAAATACACTGTGAATGGAAATAGAGGAAATTACAACATTGAGTCGCCTTACACTGTTATGACGGTAGAAATAGGTGCTTTTTACTCACTCGATTTGGATCAATAAATAACTTAAATTATAATTTATAGTTTTAAAGCAAATAAATAAACCAAACAAAAATGAAAGAAGAACTTACAAACTCTGCCGGTAAGGTAAACGAATACTCACAAATTGCATTTGATTATTTACTCGATTACGGCCCAAAAGTTATCATGGCTATAATAGCACTGATAATTGGTTTTTGGTTGGCTGGAAAAATCAAAAAAGGATTCATTAAAACACTTGATAAGCGCGATTTTGACCCAACGCTTAAACCCTTTATCGGTAACATTGTAGGTTGGTTATTTAAGATATTGGTTGTCATTTCAGTAGCCAGTATGGTAGGCATCGAAACCACCAGTTTTATTGCTGTTTTAGGTGCCGCAGGTTTGGCTGTTGGTTTAGCTCTCCAGGGAACTCTTGCCAATTTTGCGGGAGGTGTACTTCTTTTAATTCTCAAGCCATTTAAAGTTGATGATGTTATCGATGGTGCTGGCTTCATGGGTGTTGTTGAAGAAATAACGCTTTTTTACACCAAAATGAGAAATTTTCAAAACAGAGAAATCGTCATTCCGAATGCCAAATTATCTAACGATAGTATTACAAACTATTCGGCTAAAGAGATAGCACGTGTTGATATGGTATTTGGCATCGGTTACGGATCTGACCTCAAACGCGCTAAGGAAATACTAACTGAAATGGTTGAAAAAGATGAGCGCTGTCTCGATGATCCGGCTCCAACAATTGTGATTGGCGAGCTGGCTGATAGCTCAGTTAATATTCTTTGCCGCCCATGGACCAAAGTTTCAGATTACTGGCCTACATACTGGGATTTCATGGAACAAGTCAAATTACGCTTTGATGCTGAAGGAATCGAAATTCCATTTCCGCAACGCGATGTTCACATGAAAAAAGAAGATTAAAATTAATTCATACATTTTGCAAAGCCACTCCTTTTCGGGTGGCTTTTTTTATTTTCAACAGCTTCTACTTACTTTCCACGAGATATTACAGCTATAAAAAGCCAAAACCTTAATTTCGCTGCAAATAAAATTGATTATGTCTGAATTAATCCAAACGCGTCATGAAAATGGCGTTGCATACATTACCTTTAACAGAGCCGATAAATTCAATTCATTCGTACGCGAAATGGCTCTGGAGTTACAAAATCAATTGAAAAAAGCTGATAAAGACGACTCGGTCAGATCCATCGTGCTTACCGGAGATGGAAAAGCTTTTTGTGCCGGTCAGGATCTCAAAGAAGCAGCTGATGACAATGGTATCGAGCTTCAAAAAATCGTATCGGAACACTACAACCCGGTTATAAAATTGATCAGAGCCATCGAAAAACCGATCATAGCTGCTGTGAATGGTGTGGCAGCCGGAGCGGGAGCCAATATTGCTTTAGCTTGTGACATTGTGATTGCCACTGAATCGGCAAGTTTTATTCAGGCATTCAGCAAAATTGGTTTAATCCCCGATAGCGGTGGAACGTTCTTCCTACCTCGATTAGTGGGCATGCAAAAAGCAACAGCATTGATGATGTTGGGAGATAAAGTTTCGGCTAAAGAGGCTGAGGATCTGAACATGATCTACAAGGCTGTTCCTGATGCAGACTTCAACTCAGAAATTGAGAAGACAGCTACGAAACTGGCCAAAATGCCTACGAAAGGGCTGGGTCTGACCAAAAAACTGCTCAACGAATCCTGGACGAATGACCTAAGCCAGCAACTGCAACGCGAAGATGATATTCAAACGGAGGCCGGTCAAACACACGACTACAACGAAGGAGTTCAGGCATTTTTAGAAAAAAGAAAACCTAATTTTACAGGAAAGTAAATCGAAAAGTCACTATAAATCTGAGAATATGAAATTGACAAAACATACAACTATTGGCGTAATTGGAACCGGAACAATGGGAACCGGAATTGCGCAGGTAGCAGCTACAGCGGGCCACAAAGTATTGATGTACGACAAAAAGGAAGAAGCGCTGCTCAAAGCTCGTCATTCGCTCGTGAAGATTATGAACCGACTTGTAGAAAAGGGCAAATACTCTCAGGGCGAAGCTGATACTATTTTGAGCCGAATTGAATATGTTGACGGACTCAGCCGTTTTGAAGGTTGCGGAATGGTGATTGAAGCAGTGATCGAAAATATCGATGTTAAAACGCAAATCTTCCATCAACTGGAGTCTGTTACCAATAAGGACTGTATTTTGGCGACAAACACTTCATCTTTGTCAATTGCCTCAATTGCGGCAGCAGTTAAAAACAAGCAAAATGTGATTGGCGTGCATTTCTTCAACCCTGCTCCGCTCATGAAACTGGTTGAGATTATCCCTTCAATGGCCACTGACTCCAAGGTGACAAATGCAACTCGTGACCTCATCAAAGACTGGGGAAAAGTGACAGTTATAGCAAAAGACACTCCCGGCTTTATCGTGAATCGCGTTGCTAGACCATTCTACGGTGAGTCGCTCAAAATGCTCGAAGAAGGCGTAGCTGATGTCGCTACTATCGATTGGGCGCTCAAAGATCTTGGCGGATTTAAAATGGGTCCGTTCGAACTTACTGATCTCATCGGTCATGATGTGAATTACACGGTAACAGAAACTGTGTGGACACAGATGTATTACGATCCGCGTTACAAACCTTCAATCACCCAAAAACGCCTGAAAGAACTAGGCCATTACGGGAGAAAAACCGGACAGGGCTTTTACAATCACGAAGATAACGGTCAGAACCCTGCACCCGAAAAGGATGAGGCTCTTGGAAAATATATACTGAACCGCGTGGTTGTGATGCTCATCAACGAAGCCGTTGATGCTGTATTCCTCAACATCGCAACACAGGAGGATATAGACGTGGCAATGACCAAAGGTGTCAATTATCCAAAAGGATTATTGAAATGGGCTAACGAACTGGGCCTTGAATGGGTTCAGGAACAACTAGAGGATCTTCAGGAGCACTTTGGTGATGATCGCTACCGCCCTAGTCCGCTACTCAAAAAAATGGTTAAAGAACAACGACTTTTCCATTACTGAGTAGAAAAAATTTTTTAGAAGGATTTTAAATATCATTAACTGAATAAAACCTTTTCCAAAGTTTTGAACTTTGGAAAAGGTGTAACAATCATTAGCTTTGGAGGTGTAGTACAACTGCACTTTCAAAGCTTTTTTGTTTTTATCCTGATAAAATGATTTTTACTTTTCAAGTATTTTTTCTCTTATCTGCGCTTTTTGGAGTCTACAGTTTTAAAAAGACTAATGAAAAACTACCCAAATTAATATTGTTAACTCAAATTATAGCAGTCCCTCTAGCCACTGTCACTCCTGAACATGGTCAATTGGGATTCATTTTATTTATGTTATCACTTTTACTAATCGTCATTTATGAACTCAGGACACTCATAAAGGAAAACTTCAAGAAAAATATTCCCATCATAATTTCAAGCATTTTTATTTTTGGAAAGTTTGTAGCTCAAATTCAGCATTACCCACATGCAAGAATCATAGGATTAAGCATGATTATCCCAGTAGGGATTTACCTCTATCTACTCATCAACTATCGTAAAAACCTAAAAAATGAAATCGGCTTTATGACTATAATAACAATGGATGCAGCAATAGAATTCGCCAGTACAGTCTCAGTGTATTTTTAATTAATACACGAATTAAAAAAGAGTTGTAATTCAAACTAAGGTTTTAAATTTCACATTTGATTATACTCTGAAAATAAGTAAATGAAAAAGTTCCAAATCACACTCCTGTTCATAGCTGCAACTATTCTCATTGCAAACCTATTTTTGATCGACTACAACGACCTCTCCTGGTCTAAAAATGGTGGTCAATACCTCGGTATCATTTCAATGACGCTCGTTATAATCTCAATGATTTTCAGCCTAAAAAAGGGTAAAGAAAGAAAGGATTAATCGAAAACCAACATTATAATATTCAAGCTTCATCCGCTTACACTCGAGGTACAAGTGCCATGGACTCGATACACTTCTATCTCTGGGTTATCACCCGGAGCCTAAGTGTCATAGCTAGATATTGAGTGCCGTAGGTACGGTTCACATTTTACAAATCTGATGAATTTTGCTCTGGGCTAAAACCCAGAGTTAGTTTTAAGTCGTGCCTACGGCACTTAACCTTTTTCCCAAGACCTGACAGGTTTTGAAACCTGTCAGGTCTACACGACATTAAGCTCCTTTAACAACTTAGAAATTCAATAATCCAAAAAGCAAGATCAGAACACTCTCAACTCTTAGTAAATCTTAGCCTTTGGCACCAGCCAAAGCTTAGATGAACTTAGATCCCGAACTTGCTTCGGGACTCAACCTCGCCTGCTGACGCTTCGATCAGCACTTTCAGCTTGACCTCCAAACTCCCTACTACTTCGACTTCGCCAAAGCTCCGCTCAGCATCCGGGTCTGGCGGCTAAAAACAAACACCAAACCCATAAACTTCAAACCCTTAACAACTTAAACTTTCAATAATCAAAAAGCAAGATTAGAACACTCTCAACTTCAACCTCGACCTCGCGTTTAGCTTACTCTTAAAAACTTAATGCATCTCTCATAATCTCTATCGGGTGCAGTGCTTTTACTTGTACCCCATCTTTGATCTGATGGCGACAACTCGTTCCATTTGCTGCAATGATATCCTCTTTTGATGCAGACCTTACCCGCGGAAAAAGTACCATTTCACCAATCTTTATAGACGTCTCAAAATTTTGCTTCAAATAACCGTAAGAACCGGCCATTCCACAACATCCACTGGGAATTGTCAGCACTTTATATCCTGCGAATTGCAGAATCTTCTTTGTATCTGATAGTGAGGAAAGCGCCTTTTGGTGACAATGTCCGTGAAGATGAATTGTTTTGGGCTCTGACCGAAACTGATCACTTTTGATATTTCCTTTTTCCAATTCACTAGCCAAAAACTCATCGATTAGAAAAGCGTTTTTACTCAGCTTTTTGGCTTTTTCTGTCAGATCACTACCCACGATATCAGGATACTCATCTCTGAAACTCAAAATTGCTGAAGGTTCTATTCCGATTAGCGGCTCGTCCTCACTCACTTTCGGTGAGAAAATAGAAACATTTTTGCGAGCAATCTCTTTCGCTTGCTTCAAAAGTCCTTTTGAAAAATAAGATCTACCGCTCTCAGGGTGATCGATGACACGAACATCGTATCCCAACTTTTGCAACAGTTCAACTGCAGCAATCCCAATGTGAGCTTCGTTAAATTCAATGAACTCATCTGCAAACAGCCACACCTTTTTAATCGGGTTTTGTTGAGGGTGATATTTTTTCCTGTACCATTTTGTCAAAGTAACTTTACTGATCTCGGGCAGACTACGATCTTTTGCAAAACCGAGTACAGACTTCCCTATTGAGCTAAAAAACTCACTTTTCACAAAGTAATTTGCTACTCCTGGGAACTTACTTGCCAACTTCATCAACCTGGCAAACGAACCGATTACTCTCGTTTGAAAAGCGACACCATTTTGATTTGCGTACTGGTAATCAAACTCGGCTTTGAGTCTAGTTAAATCGACATTTGACGGACATTCAGATTTACATCCTTTACACCCGATACAGGTGTCCATCACCTCTTTGACATCGTTATTTTGAAAAGGCTTTTCATCTCTTGTCAAGACCTCACGTAACGTATTTGCCCTGGCACGAGTAGTTTGTAACTCATCTCCAGTAGCCATGTAAGTTGGACACATCGTTCCGCCAGCTAACTGTGATTTTCGGCAATCACCCGATCCGTTGCAGAGCTCTGCACTTCGCTGATAGCCTTTGTAATGGCTAAAATCAAAAATAGTTTCAAAGTTCTTCGTTTCCTGGTCTTTTTCGTAGCGAAGCTGTTCATTCATGGGCGGAGTATCCACGATTTTATTGGGGTTAAAAACACCTTCCGGATCCCATGTTTTTTTGATTTCCACAAACCAATCATAGATCTCCTCTCCTACCATAAACGGAATAAACTCTCCTCTCAGTCTGCCATCTCCATGCTCTCCACTCAACGAACCGCGGTACTTTTTCACCAAATGTGCAATTTCGTCCAGTACGGTTTTGAAGAGCTCTTGTCCTCGCGCAGTTTTTAAGTTTAAAACAGGTCGTAAATGTAACTCCCCAGACCCCGCATGTGCGTAATGCACACACTCCAAATCATATTTCTTGAGCGTTTCGTTAAAGTCCTCAATGTACTGTGCAAGATCGCGTACATCAACTGCTGTATCTTCAATCACAGGAGCCGGCTTGCTATCGCCCACGACATTTGACAACAATCCGAGGCCTGCTTTTCGCAAGTTCCATACCTTTTCACAGTCAGATCCGGTGACAACCGGGTAATGATAGCCGAATTTTTGTTCTTTAAAAGCATTAGTCAGATCCTCAGCTTTTTTCTTGAGTTCTTCCGCAGAATCGGCAAATAGCTGAACGACCAAAATAGCTTCGGGATCTCCCTCTACGAAAAAGCGGTTTTTGCGGTGCTGAATATTGTCTTTTGTTCGTTCAAGGATGTGGTAATCCATCAACTCAACCGCTCCCGGATCAAAATCCAATGAAAGGACTGTGGCTTTTAATGAGTCGTACAAATCGTGAAAGTGTACACAAACCAGGCCTTCGTGTTTAGGCGGAAGCGGCTCCAAAGCAACTTTCACTGATGTGATAAAGACAAGAGTTCCTTCGCTACCGGCAATCATTTTGCACATGTTGAAAGGCTTGTCACTCTCTTCAAAGACATCACAATCCATCAACAAGTCGAGGGCATAGCCGTGATTGCGTCTCGGGATTTCAGGTTTTGGATAACGATTCTTTATTTTGTCTCGGTTCTGATCGTTATTCAGCAACTCTTTTGTTTGCTGATAGATGTTTTGCTCTAACAGGCTTACAGTCGTTTCTCCCGAGCACTTCTTTTCAAACTCCTCCTTACTCAAGGGTTTAAAAGTAGTTTTTGAACCATCGGCCAGTACAGCTTCAACCTCTAACAAATGATCACGGGTAGAACCGTATTTCACAGAATTTGATCCGCAGGAATTGTTGCCTACCATTCCGCCAATTGTGGCTCTGTTAGATGTGCTGGTCTCAGGAGCGAAAAAGAGCTTGTGTGGCTTTAAGAATCGGTTGAGTTCATCGCGTACAATTCCGGGTTGGACTTTCACCCACTTCTCTTTCTCGTTGAACTCAATGATTTCTCGCATATATTGGGACACATCCACGATGAGTCCGTTCCCTACAACCTGTCCGGCTAGTGATGTCCCGCCAGCCCTGGGAACGAGGCCCATTCGGTTCTGACCACTAAACTTCACAAGCCGTTCTATATCTGCTTCTGTTTTAGGAAAAGCTACTCCCTGAGGGAGCTCTCGATAAGCGCTTGCATCAGTTGAATAAACGATTTGATAAAGTGAAGAAGTGTGAATTTCTCCTTCAAAATTCTTTATTTTGAAAGGAACCGTAATATTAGCGCTATTTACCATGATCCCAAAGTTAATGAGCAATTTTAAATATTGTTAACAGCGCTTTAGAAAATAAAAGATACTTGCTGTTTTGATTTTATATTTTCGCAAAACTTCGAGTTTTAATTGAGAAGATAAAGACACCAGAAGAGGAAAATGAAGAGAAGTAAAAGACTTGCTGTAGTAGCCAAACGATTTATATCAACTTTTGAAGATTTCAGTTCTGCACAGGCGCTTTCAGGAATCATTCTGATTTTGTGCATGATTGTAGCCATGATTTGGGCTAACTCAGATTTCGCTCATTATTACCACGAACTGTGGGAAACTGAATTCACCATTGGTTTTGAAGGTGCTCACCTCACTAAAAATTTGCACCACTGGATCAATGACGGACTCATGGCGATGTTCTTCTTTACGGTTGGTTTGGAGATCAAGCGTGAAGTGATGGTTGGTGAATTATCGAACAAGCGAAAAGCAATTTTACCCGTTGTAGCCGCACTTGGTGGAATGGCTGTACCGGCCCTTATCTTCATCATGTTCAACAGCGATTATCCCGAGCACGAAGGTTGGGGAATCCCGATGGCGACAGACATTGCCTTTACGCTAGGTGTCATGAGTCTGCTGGGAAAGCGGGTTCCGTTGTCATTGAAAGTGTTCTTAACAGCCCTTGCCATTGCCGATGACCTTGGAGCTGTTCTCGTTATTGCACTCTTTTACTCATCAGATATTTCACTCGTCAATTTTGGAATTGCTGTAGCATTTCTTGTCGTAATGGTCGGAGCCAACATGCTTGGCGTGCGCAAGAAAACTTTTTACGCTGTAGTTGGAATTGGTGGTTTGTGGACAGCCTTTCTGTTATCTGGTATTCACGCTACAGTTGCCGGAGTTGTAGCTGCGCTAGCCATACCAACAGATAGCGCTTACAGTTTAAAAGGATTTAGAGAACGCATTAAAAATGTATTGATCAAGGCGAAAGCAATATCTCCACTTCATCACGATTTGTTGAGCTTTGAAGAGCAGGCTGTTGTGACCAAAGTGAAAAAAGCCTGTAAAAACTATGAACCTCCACTTCAAACACTGGAACACAATTTAAATCCATGGGTGATTTATTTTGTGATGCCCATGTTTACGCTCGCCAATGCGGGTGTTACACTTCCTGATGACCCGATAGCCATGATGGGCGACTCACTCAGTTTGGGTGTTGGATTGGGACTCTTACTGGGTAAACCGATCGGAATTGTTGGTTTGAGTCTGATCGCAATTAAGCTCAAACTCGCAGATTTACCAAAAGGAGTAAACTGGCAAATGATGATAGGAGCCGGATTACTTGCAGGAATCGGGTTTACGATGTCGATGTTTATCTCTGAGTTGGCATTCAGAAAAGGTATTTTGGAAGATACGGCTAAAATGGGTATCCTGCTCGGTAGTTTTGTTGCCGGTGTTGCCGGATTCTTTATCCTGAAGAA
The DNA here is from genome assembly GCF_008806325.1 of Salibacter halophilus. Lineage (GTDB taxonomy): Bacteria > Bacteroidota > Bacteroidia > Flavobacteriales_G > Salibacteraceae > Salibacter > Salibacter halophilus. The sequence goes on along the minus strand of NZ_WACR01000004.1, from coordinate 153,104 downwards.
GGCTATTAAGAATAAAGAGTGATTATTTATTATAGATAAGTTTTACTTTTGACATAATGAATATTCTTAATAAAAATATTGATAAAATTCGAAAGCTTTGCGAAAAGCATAAAGTGTCAAAACTGTTTGTATTTGGTTCAGTATTAACTGACAACTTCAAGGAATCAAGTGATATAGATTTCATAGTTGATTTTTCTCAAATTGATCTATATGATTATGCTGATAATTATTTTGCTCTAAAATCTTCGCTTGAAAAATTATTGAACCGGAATATTGATTTATTAGAAGATAAAGCAATTAAGAATCCATTTTTAAAAAAGTCTATAGACTCCTCTAAGCAGTTGATTTATGGATAATGAAATCAAAACATGGCTTTTTGATATATTACAATCCATAAATGAGATTGAGAGTTATTTTGATGATACTCAATTAATCTTTGAAAATTATGTCTCAGATATTAGGACGAAAAGAGCTGTAGAAAGAGATTTAGAGATAATCGGAGAAGCTGTAAACAGGATTCTAAAAAAAGATAAAGGCTTCAAACTCAATAACGCTAAAAGGATAATAAGTACTCGTAACAGGATCATTCACGGCTATGATAGCATATCTGACGAATTAATTTGGAGTATCGTCATTAACCATTTAGCAAAATTGAAAAAAGAAGTAATACTGTTATTAGATAGCTGAGAATCTTCTAAATCCTAAATCAAATACACTTAAAATAATCGAACGGCTCTAAGCAGTCGTTGCATTTGTAAAGTGCTTTGCAGGCTGTTGAACCAAACTGACTAATCATCTCTGTGTTTGTAGAGCCGCACTGCGGACACTTCACAACTTTTTTCCCTCCGGTAATAGCACTTTTATCAGTCGTTTTTTCAGCGGGTGGAGCAATTCCGTACTCCTCTAGTTTTTGACGACCATTATCTGTAAGCCAGTCAGTCGTCCAGGCAGGAGAAAGTTTTGTGATCACTCTGTATTTTTCAATGCCGTGCTTTTCCAAACAATCTTCAATATCATTCTCGATTGTTTTCATTGCAGGGCAACCTGAGTATGTTGGTGTAATCGTTACAATGACTTCATCACCTTCAAAATCGACATCGCGAACAACTCCCATGTCGGTTACGGTTAAAACCGGAATTTCCGGGTCAGTAACTTCCGATAACCAATCGAATACTTGTTCTTTAGAAAGTGTTGTAACGTCTGCCATAGTTTATTTCCTCCTCAACAAAATACGCGGCAAAGCTTACCAGGTTGCATCCGGATGCACGCGTGGCAGATATTGCATTTCTGATAAGATATACCCCATGTGTTCTGAGTGAATACCTTTCATTTTTCCTCCTGTATGGTGCCATTCCTGAACCTCGGGCATTTCAAGTGTCGCTTCACGAAAAACATCTTTCACCTTTTGCAACCACTTATCTTTAATAGGTGCCAAATCTGGAGCAATACCTTCTTTGATTAGAGTTTCGTCTACCTCATCCATGTCGAACATTTCACCTGTGTAGTCCCACAGCTCATCGATTGCATCCTGCATGATCTTGTGACTTTTCTCAGTACCATCTCCAAGACGGATTACCCAGTCGCTGTTGTGCTTGACGTGATAGGTTACTTCTTTCAACGACTTAGCTGCAATAGCTGCTAGCTGTTCGTCTTTTGATTTTGTGAGTTCTGACAGAAAATAATAATGGAATACATCAAAGAAGAAAGAGCGCATGATTGTGTTTCCCCAGTTGTCGTTTGGACGCTCAGTCAGTAACAAATTGTGGAAGTTTCTCTCAACTCTGTGATAAGCGAGATCATCTTCTGTCCTTCCTTTTCCCTCGACTTCAGCCGCGTAGCTCAAATAAGATCTTGCCTGCCCCAGTAAATCCAGAGCGATATTGATGAGAGCAATATCCTGTTCTAGTTTTGGGCCATGACCGCACCATTCTGAGAGACGGTGACCGAGAATTAACGTGCTATCTCCTAAACGTAAACTGTATTTGTAAAGCGCTTCTTGCTTCGTCATTCCACTATTTTAAAAGAATGGCCTCTCGTAGAGAGAAGCCAATAATTAAAAATTCGATTTATTAAATATGTCCTACTTCATCGGGTATATCGTAGAATGTAGGATGTCTGTAAATTTTGTCATTTGCCGGATCAAAGAACGGATCTTTCTCAGATGGAGAATTGGCATGAATGTGAGTTGATTCCACAACCCAAATACTCACACCTTCGCTCCTGCGTGTGTAAACGTCACGAGCATTTTCGAGAGCCATCTCGTAATCAGCAGCGTGAATGCTACCAACATGCTTGTGACTCAATCCTGCTTTTGACCTTATAAATACCTCCCAAAGAGGCCAATCTTTATTATCTACTGACATAACTATAATCTATTTAAGCTGCTGATTGTTTACCAGCTTCGCGTTTTCTTTTCTTTTTAGCATAAGCGTTGGCTGCTTCTCGCACCCAAGCTCCGTTGTCTTTAGCATCTTTACGTGCTTTGAGACGCTCTTTATTCATCGGGCCGTTACCTTTAATTACGTTGAAGAACTCATCCCAATTAATTGGTCCAAAGTCGTATGACTCGCGTTCTTCATTCCATTTGAGATCAGGATCAGGAATGGTCAGACCCAGGTACTCAGCTTGCGGAACGGTTTTATCGATAAATTCCTGACGCAATTCGTCATTGGATTGTCTCTTGATCTTCCACGCCATCGATTGTTGAGAGTGTGGAGAATCTTTATCACTTGGACCAAACATCATCAATGATGGCCACCACCAGCGATTGAGTGCATCTTGAGCCATTTCTTTTTGCGCTTCAGTACCATTAGCGAGCGTCAACATAATTTCATATCCCTGACGTTGGTGGAAACTCTCTTCTTTACATATACGAACCATTGCGCGGGAATACGGACCGTAAGAAGTACGTGTCAACATCACCTGGTTCTGAATAGCTGCTCCATCAACTAACCAGCCTATTGCGCCAATATCAGCCCAGGTTACAGTTGGGTAGTTGAATATATTTGAATATTTTGCTTTTCCACGATGTAAGTCATCTACTGTATCTTCTCTCTTAGCACCTAAAGTTTCAGTAGCGCTGTACAGATACAATCCGTGACCGGCTTCATCCTGAACTTTTGCTAAAAGTGCAACTTTTCTTCTCAAAGAAGGAGCGCGAGTAATCCAGTTTGCTTCTGGAAGCATTCCCACAACCTCAGAGTGAGCGTGTTGTGATATTTGCCTAATCAAATTTTTGCGATAAGCATCAGGCATCCAATCACGTGGTTCAATCTTCGTTTCAGCATCGATTTTTGCGTCAAACTCCTTTTGTAAATCCTTCTCTTTTTCCATAACACTCATATTTCACTACAATTTTACGAAAATTTAAACTTAGTGTTTGCCGTATTGTTCACATCACATTGAAAATTAACCTCAAATCAGGCTAATTTTTAATCTGTCTAATTAACACACCTACTCCAACATGTTGAATTGGAAAATATCGGGTAAAGATTAGATTTGCATATCGAAATTAGGATTAACATAAATTGATAATGGCGCGATTTCACGATTTAGAAGTTAAGGATGTAAGAGAGGAAACCTCCGACACAGTGTCGGTTGCGTTTAATGTACCGGAAGAATTAAGTGATGCTTTTTCGTTTATCCAGGGACAATATATTACACTCAGAGCCGAAATAAGCGGAGAAGATGTTCGCAGATCTTACTCCATTTGCTCTGCTCCAAAGGAAGGTGAATTGCGTGTCGCTATCAAAAAAGTTGATGGTGGTAAGTTCTCAACTTATGCCAATGAAGAGCTAAAAGCTGGTGATGTCCTAAAAGTAATGCCTCCGCAAGGTAGGTTTTACACTGAGCTCGATCAAAATAACGCAAAGCATTATGTCGCATTTGCTGCGGGTAGTGGTATCACTCCGGTTATGTCGATCATGAAGTCGGTTCTGACCGAAGAACCAAAGAGTAATTTCACGCTCTTTTACGGCAATAAAAATACGGGGAGCATCATCTTTAAAGAGGATATTGAAGATTTGAAAAACGCTTACGTTGACAGACTGAGTGTTTATCATGTATTGAGTCGAGAAAATCCCGGAGCTGATCTTTTTTACGGAAGAATCGATGAGGAAAAGTGCGGAAGGTTTTGCCAAATGCTTTTTGATCCGGCAGGAGTTGATGAGTATTTCCTCTGCGGACCTGAGGCCATGATCAAACTCGTTACGAACGAACTGGAAGCTCAAAAGGTGGATAAAAAGCGGATTCACTACGAACTCTTCACATCTCCTGATCAGCCAAATGCTGCTCAGCACGCCACTTCACGTAAAAAGTCGAAGTCCACAGGCGAAAAAGTTGACAGTGCTGAGGTAAAAGTAATTGTTGACGGTGAGGAATCGATCATCAATATTGCATCTGACGGTGACAGCATTTTGGATGCCGCTCTCAAAGCCGGTGTTGACGTTCCTTTTGCTTGTAAAGGAGCTGTTTGCATGACCTGTCGCGGCAAAATATTAGAAGGTGATGCTGAAATGGAAAAGAATTACGCACTGCTTGACGAAGAGGTTGAACAGGGCTATATCCTAACCTGCCAGTCTCACCCGACATCTAAAAATGTGACGGTGAGCTTCGATGAATAATCGAGCTTTTTACTAACAAAGAACTGGGTGTATGTTGTAAAGCCATTGCAGGCTATACATCGTTAAAATCCTTTATACTTGTAAAAAATATTTCAGGAATGCATTACTTCACAAAATCAATCACAGCAATTATTATTTGCCTATTGGTCGGATCCGTAACCAATGCCCAGGACGAAGGTTCACTGAAACGATTCGTTGAAGGCTTTTACGAAGGTTATTTGAGCGATGAATCGCGCTCACTCAACTCTCCTAATTTCCGCAACTACTTTGATGACGGATTTGTAGGATCTGACGTTGACGTTGATCTACAGGGAAATGTTGAATACGCTCAGCTCGATTTTGAAAAAATGAAAAAAGAATACGAGCGCTACAGAATGGCAGACGGTATTGGAATTGATTTTGAAGTAACTGATTTCCACAATGCTGTAGTTAAAGGAAATACTGGAATCGTGAGCATGCAATTAGATTTCACGATCAATAAAAACGGTTCTATGATTTCAAAAGGAACTTATAACGTTTCGCTCACGGCAAAGTCTATTCAAGAAGAATGGAAACTTACATTTATAAACTCTGTTTTTGTTCAAAGCGAAGTTTTTATGGGCAAATGTATTTGTGAAATTTACCCTAAAGAGACAAAATTTGCTACGTTTTTAACAGTTCCAAATGGTGATACTTACTCAAACAAAACTGATAAATTCGAGATCTCCCCAGATGCTGACGAAAGAATTATCACATTGAACAATGAGCAAGAGTTTACGTGGAACACAAAATCTAATAAAGTATATGCTCCTGGTGATGAAGTAATTGGATCTTCAGTTATTCAGCCCAGTACAGCTATATTGAATGTTTTGCGTTTCGCGAACAAGGACAAATGCCAGTCGATAGAAACTAAAGACTAACGGTTAGCGTAGTTAGGCTAAATTATTTTTTGAATGGCGATGAAAGGATCGATGCTAAATGGCATCATAAGAATGAAATGTCCGCGGTGTCAGGAATCCAATTTATTTTCTGATCCCAATCCATACAATTTATCTAAACTCTTTCAAATGCCCGAACGCTGTGATAAATGCGGGCAAAAATTTGAAATTGAACCAGGCTTCTTTTACGGTTCAATGTACGTGAGTTACGGACTCAGCATTGCGTATTTAGTAGCTGTTTGGGTAGCATTTATCATCCTCTACCCCGAATTTAATGTAACGGAATATTTAGTGACTGCCGTTGGATCGCTGATTGCTTTAACACCTCTTTTCTTTCGTTTATCACGATCTGTTTGGATTCATCTTTTCGTGAAGTACGATGACAACGCCATAGAGAAATGGCAAAAGAAAAAGACTGAGGAAAAAACTAATCCCGATTCAGAATAGCTTTTAGTTTAATTTCTCGAAATTCGCTTTTTCTACACTTTCCTAAATTCTATTTTGAAGTACTGTATGTATTTATTTTATGATAGGGTCTCTAACAAACCTTCAAACATCCCAACCAGCGAACCCTAACTCAAATCAATTAAACGTTAAACTACTAAACATTTAAACTCCAACTCACCATTCAATTTGCGAATCTGTTCCTCCGTAAAGATGACTTCTGGTTGCATCCTTCTTTAAAAATTCATGCGGGAAACCGAGGTCAATTTTACTAGAGTCATGCAACTTGTCCATTTGATCATTTGAGAGATTTATTTTGAGACAACCCAAATTATCTTCAATCTGCTCAACTTTTCGCGCACCCACAATCGGGATGATAGATTTGTTTTGTTGTCTCAACCATTGCAATGCAACCTGAGACGGACTCGCTCCAATTTCATCAGCTACAGATTTGACAGTTTTAGCTATTTCCAAATTGTGATCTGTCATTTTCGCGCTCTTTTCCGATAAGCGCCCGTCCATTGAATTGAGATATTTACCAGTTAGCATTCCTGCACCAAGTGGCGACCAGGTAGTAACAGATAACCCAAAATCATCAGCCATTGGGAGTAGATCTCTTTCCGGTGTTCGTTCAACAAGGCTGTACTCAGTTTGCAATCCAGAAAACTCAACCCATCCGTGCTGCCGGGCAATCATATTAGCTTTTGCTACTATCCATGCCGGAGTATCAGAGATAGCGATATAAAGTACTTTCCCCTGTTCAACGAGGTTGTTCAGACCGCGCATCACTTCTTCTACACTCGTAGTAAAATCCCACATGTGTAGCCATAGAATGTCGATGTAATCGGTTTGTAATCTTTTCAGACTTTCATTTACGGATCTGACCATGTTTTTGCGGTGATTTCCCGTAAAGTTTGGATCTCCCTCCCTATCGTGAAGCGAATATTTAGTCGCTAAAACAAAGTGATCGCGATCGTTTTTGATGAAATCTCCCAGGAAACGTTCGCTCGTTCCATTTGTGTAAAAATTGGCGGTGTCGAGAAAATTACCACCAGCCTCAGCGTAAATGTCAAAAATCTTTTTGCTCGTATCTCTATCAGCGCCAGTTCCCCACTCCGTTCCAAAGGTCATGGTTCCAAGGCACAATTCAGACACGCGCAATCCTGTATTTCCAAATAATTTGTAGTTCATATCTTTGAATAAATTAATATTTGAAGTCATGAGCCCTAATTATACGCATTTAATCGTAAATCACATTCCGGTTTTCAGCATCATTTTTGGATTCATAATCCTTTTACTCAGTCTTTTCACCTCAAAGAAAAACCTCGCACTTGTTGGATATGGCCTACTATTTTTAGCAGGTATTACAAGCATTCCGGCTTACTTATCAGGCGAAGATGCTGAGCATTTTGTTGAAGAACTTTCAAAAATATCCTTCTATCACCTTGAAGAACATGAAGAGTTGGGTGAAACGAGTTATATCTTAAATATCATCGTTGGGATATTAGGAATGATCGGTTTCATCATTAACCGTTTGAAACCACAATTCAATAATACTGCAAAAATTATCACCCTTATTTTCACAGCAATCAGCATTTATTTTACGGTCAGAACCGCGCAAGAGGGTGGCAAAATCCGCAGACCGGAATTGTGGAACGAAACAATCGAGAATCACAGTTCAGAGGAAGCCGTGGAATCTCAAATGGAAGATGATTAAGCTTTTTCCTTTACAGATTCCGCTTCATTAACATCTTCAAAATAACGCTTTGCTGAAATTACGGTGTCAAACAACCTGATGTATCCGCCACTATCGGGAAAATAAATTCCGTAGTTATCATTAGCGTAATTCCCGAATAAACTTGTTCCCGGAACATTATTTCTAAAGAGTATTGCCTCTTCAGGTTGAGAAATCATATCGAGCTGTGTAATTCGACCACATTGCTTCATATCAGCAAAATCGAATGGTGTGATAAATGGAATATTGTTCAGTTCTTTCATATTGATGAAACAGCAAAACGAGCATTTGGTTCTGACCAAAAGTGTTAATTATTTCTTCACTTTACTACCCGCAAAATGCTTTGCCGTTTTACGAGCTTCCTCAGGATTACGCGTTCCTATCACAGTCTTTCGGCCATCTTGCTTGAATAATTCCAGGCAATATTTTCCCTCTACGGCAAAAGACCAAACGCCTTTTCGAGATCGTAATCCATAGCCGCCAAATTCATCAAAAGGCTCAAAATGCCTAATCCTTATTTGTTTTAAATCTGACCAGGAATAACTTCGCCAACGGATATGAAACGGAAAAAAACGAAACTTGATCCCGCTGTTATCAATCCTGGTCTCCAGTTTTGCTATTTGAATGGCTACGGTAAGAACCAATGAAATAATTGCTCCCCACATCAACCCTTCATTTGAAGCTCCTTCTTCACTTCCAAAAGGTTTTCCAAAATAAACCTGCTGAATATATCCGTAAGCAAAAAGGATGAATCCGCCCACAAAAACGAATTTCAGGATGGGCTTGTCAAATGGTTGTTTCTCCTTAAAAATCTCTACTTGCTTAGCCATTTCGATAGATTAAAACTGCTCAACGATTCAATTGTTTCATCAGCGATTGAAAACTGTGGTTTTTCGAAGTCTTCCTCATCCGGAACTGCAACAACACTCATCTGTGCCGACTTCCCTGCTATTACTCCATTCAGGCTATCTTCAAAAACCAACGACTCAGATGGCGCTACATTCAATTTTTTAGCGGTCTTCAAAAATACATCAGGATGTGGTTTGCCAAACTCACACTCACTTGCTGAGACAATTGCATCTAATTTATCGGCAATTTGAAAGCGCTCTGTTACGGCTTTGATCAGAACCGGATAAGATGAAGACGCGACTGCGAGCTTGAGGTTCTGACCATGAGCTTCATCAAAAAGCTCCATAAAACCCGGCATTGGTTTTGCTTCGTTCAGCAATCTTTGGCGCATTTCCTCAACGATCGACTCTTCAACTTTTTGTGCGTCAAACGGAAGTCCTGTTTTCGCTTTCCAGTACTGCACCACTTCATCAATACGGAGCCCCATTGTTTGCTTGCACTCGGCTGGAGTTAGCGAAAGACCGTGTTCGTTGAAAACCGCTATTTCAGCCTCTCGCCAAATGGGTTCAGAATCAACCATGAGGCCGTCCATATCAAAAATAAGCGCCTTTGTCATAGCGTGCAAAAGAACGAAAAAAATGGGCCCTGAGGCCCATTCATAATTTTACAGATTGATGTTTTTGTCTTTAGGATATTTCACCTCAAAATCAAAGGTGAATGTTCGCTCTTCACCGGGTTTCAGTTTCATATTCCAGGTGAGGAAACCGTGTTCAGTGTCGAGTGAAGCCCCACTGCTGTTGACGAGTTTCACTTCAATATCGTTTTGAGCTGAGATTGGAATTTGATCCATCATCTTGAGATCAACCGCTGTGCTTTTTGTGTTGCGAACCGTAATCTCAAAGCTGAAATTGCGGACCTTCTTATTGCCAAAGAATGTTTGTCCCGATTCTTTCGTTATTTTCTCACGATCGATCACAATGCTTTTGTCTCTGCCCATCGTGATCGTGAGAGAATCATCAACCGATCGCGGATCGAGATAAGTATTCCCAACATAAGTGTTATCGAGGAAAACATTTGCTTCACCGGGAAGCAAATTGTACTGCTCCCAGTTTGCAACATTGACAACGAGAAATGCATCCTGATCGAGTTTTGGAACAGCAAAATGAGAATAATCGGCATTCATTTCAAACGAGCGGATTTCAGTTTTACGTCTCTTACCATCTCCGCTAACACTGAATGGAATATTCAATTCCACTTCCATCGACAACATATTTTCAATAACCGAAGAGAACTGAGCAGGAGTTTTCGATTTTGACTCTCCCGTAGAAACTGCTTCAGACTGAATCATGACCTGATCTAGTTGCGGTGCATTCATCGATTTTGAACGAGATCCTCTGTGCTCAACAGGCTGATAAAAATCCAAAACCCACGGATGTAGCTTTGGTCGCGTTCCGTTGATAGAAGGCGTAGCCGTTGATACAGTGAGGTTAATATTTTCCCAATCTACTCCTGTGTTTTGATAAACACTTGCATAAAGTGAAGCTTCAATCTGTTGGTCAGATCCGGAACCGCGAATATCGTAAACGGGAGTCCAACCGGCAGATTGCGTCATGTACATTATTTCAAGCTGTGCCCTGGTTGCATTCTCAGCAAAAACCTCAACAACGATTTCACCAATCGGTTGGTTGAGCTTGCTCCTGTATTCGTTGAGCTGGTTCTGAACGTTGCGTTTTTCTTCTTCTAGTTGTGTGATTGTGTTATTCGTTTTGCGTTGATTATCTGCAATGTCATTCAATCGCGAGCGAAAAAACTCAGCCATTTCTTTCAACTCCTGAGCCGATAATGACTGATCATTCCCCTTCATATTTTTATTCGTTTGAATCAACGAGCGCTCTTCATTCAGCACCGATACGTAATCGCGATTCTTTTTAATCTCATTTTCATAGAAATCGAGTGAATCTTCCAAAACCTTCACATAATCCGGTGTAGGCATGTTACGGAGATAGTTGATGCGTTTAGTCACATTCAAAATCGTAAAGTTCCCCTGCCCTTTCACTCGAATCGACTGATCATCGATGTTGCGGCTCACACCACTCATGACGATCGTTTGATTGCCTTTTTCAAGATTTAGGCTAGCTGTGCGAGTAAGCTCGGCTCCACGTGCAAAAACATGCGCTTTTACAATTTTTGAGTCGATCGATTTTTCATTTGCAAGACTGAACAGCGGTAGCAGGAAAAAGAGAATTGTTAATCGTTTCATGTTCGTGTGTTTTTCATCAGATAATCAAACGCCATACCAATGTTAATTATTTCAACCTTCCTGTATGATATAAATGAAGTTGAAATAAAACTTGAAGAAACGTAAGTAACCTGTTTAAGACTCTTTTAAGACAGCGAAAAAACGAAATAAAAAAGCTTGAATTCCATCACTATTTCTTGTCCTGTTTTGCTTTCATTGAACAATGATAGCATGAGTTTTTTCAAACACTATTGAATCTCAAAGAGGCTACGATACTTGTAATTTGAAAGGTTTATAGTTTGTATTTAAATAGCTCAGCCCTAAGCTGCTGAAGCTCCTTCTCAATTTCCAGCATTCTATCTTCAGCTTGATGATAAAAAGCTACTTCACTAAAATATTCAGAGAAAGAAATTTCACCCAGCTCATAGGATTTTTGAATCAGCAATTTACCATTCAATTCATCCATAGCTAGTTGGTATTCCCTGTATTTTTTGAGTAGCAATTGATAACGCTGTACCCTTGAACTAAACTTGCTTTTAAGAGAAGTAATGACATCCGTTTTATGTTGTTCCTGATAATCGATTTGTGCCTTAGCAACCTTTACCTTGCTATGACCACTCCATAGCGGAATACTGATACCTCCATAGAAACCTGAGTAATTATTTCCGGCTACACCCTGATAATTATACCCGGCCGTAATATTTGGCAAGAGCTGGTTTCGCTCAACTTTCAACCGTTGCTGAGCCACCTGAGTTTCCTGTTCTAATAATTCAATCTGCGCATCTTGATTTAAATATTCATTCCAAATACTATCCTCTGAGGGAATTTCGATTCCATAGGGATAAACCGATAGCTCAGGATTGATCTCATTTCCTCCGTTTAATGCCTTAATATCCTGTACAATATTCATTTGCTGTGTTTCCAACTCCTCCAGAGCAAACTGCTGATCGAGCCATACAATCCTCGCTTTGTTTTTATCGAGAATATCAACCTGCTCTTTCTCAAAAAGATCTCCTACTTCGCCATACATCTCTTTTGACTGGTCAACCCTTTGTTCAACCAACCTGTACTTCTTTTGTAAGAAAATAAATTCTAGAATAAGCTTTTCGGCATCGAGTAAAATATCCTGTTTCAACTTTTGATATTCTTGCTCCAGGCCTTCCTTTTTCTTATCAATCCAGTTACCTCGTGCGGCATAAACTGTAGGGAATTCAAATTGCTGAGAGATTTGAAACTCGCTGTAGTCTTCGCTATTATGCACTCCAAATGGAAGATAAAAAGCACTGGCCTGCGGATCAGGTAATTTATTCTGTGCTTTTAATTTCCAACTTTCACCTTCAATATAGCTACGAAAAGCGGCTAGCTCATTATTGTTAGATTCTATAGTCTGCAAGATTTCTTCAATAGAAGATTGCTGAGCTTGCAGATTGTAAATACCAACGACCAGCGCCAACAAGACAACAAATGTTTTGTACATATTATGGATTTATTTAGTTCAAAATAACACAGATAATTCTTCTTACTAAAAAAGATCGACAGTATATCAACTAGAGAAAGAAGCGCCTGTAAACTTTCAAAGTTAATCTGAAATTGACTGGATAAAAACCGCTGACTCTATGCTTCTCATTTCTTATAAAAGCCAGCTTATCAAATTGCATTATTTTTAGTTATCTGGCAATAGCCTCTAACTTTTGATATCAGTTCATCATTAGCAGCAACTCGATAAACAAAATTGTACTGATGCCAATTCAAGCTAAAGCAACTGTGAGTCTGAGTCAATGTGGTAAATTGACTTCATATCTTTGAAAAAAATAAAGTGAGCTATGTCAAAAAACACAAAGCCTTTTTCGGTCAGAGCCAGAATCAGAAGCTTTTCGTTTGCCATCCAGGGCATCAAAACACTTTTTCGTGAAGAAGACAATGCAAAGGTGCACGTTCTAACAGCGGTCATTGTCATCATTGGCGGACTCTACTTTGACATCAGCTCAGTTGAATGGATGTTGATTACAATCGCAATTGGTTTTGTGCTGGTAACTGAAATCGTAAACACAGCTTTGGAAAATATTTGTGACTACCTGACTGAAGAAACGGATCCGCTCATCAAACGGATAAAAGATTTGAGTGCGGGAGCTGTTTTAATCTCGGCTCTGACCGCAATAATAATTGGCTTCATAATTTTCATTCCAAAGATTTCCAGTCTTTTAGAATATATTTAAACTTCTTTTAACTCTCCCGAAACATGTAAACATTGAGCTAAACTTGAGTAAACATTACCGCATGGTTTTTAAAGATCGATTAATAATGATCTAAAATTATTTTGACGACATGACATCAATTTTGGGGCAACCAAAAAACAATGTCATGAAAAAAATTTACTTAACAATTGCTTCTCTCATAGCCATGTTTTCAATGGGCTATGGACAATCTTTGGATGTAGAATACTTATCTACATACCGCACTAATGTATTTGATGAGGGAGCTGCTGAGATTGTGGTTCACGACTCAGTTAATCAACGCCTTCTTTTCACAAATGCTGATGATAACTCTGTTGAGTTGATCGACTTTTCAGATCCGGCAAATCTCACTAGCTTTTCTACGATTGATATGTCGCAATACGGTGGTGGTGTCAATAGTGTAGCAACTTTTGACGGTTACTTTGTAGTTGCAGTTGAAGCTGACAACAAGCAGGAAAATGGATCAGTTGTTTTCTTTGACGGATCGGGTAATTTCATCGCTCAAATTGAAGCCGGTGCTCTTCCTGACATGGTAACTTTCACTCCTGACGGATCAAAAGTTATCGCTGCCAATGAAGGTGAACCTGATGACGATTACACAGCAGACCCTGATGGTTCAATTACTATCATCGATATTTCAGGCGGAATCAACAGCGTTTCTCAGTCTAACGCTACTACAGTTTCAATGCGTTCATTCACAGGAACTCTCGACAGCGATGTACGCATCTTTGGCCCTGACACAAGTAATCTTTTCTTCGATGATTTTGAAACCGACTCACTCGATAACGTTACTGTTTACGATGTTTACAGCGATGTATCGTATATCTGGGACAATTATAACGGTGACAACTTTGTTGAAATAAACGGCTTTAGTGGAGATACTTTTAGCCTTGACTGGTTAATTCTTCCTAAAATGAATTTATCAGCATACAACGATGCTTTCTTCTCTTTTGAAAACACACGCAGTTTTTCAGGTGGTTCTTTAGACCTGATGATTTCAACTGATTATGACGGTAGCGGAAACCCTGAGTCTTTTACCTGGGATACAATTACGAGCCAAGCTGTTTGGTCACCGGGAAATTATACTGATACAACCAGTGGTGACATCTCGCTTTCAAATTATCTCGAAGATGACGTTTATATCGGATTTCGTTACACTGCAGAGCCGGGACCTGGAAATGCTACTTTATGGCAACTCGACAACTTCCATGTTAAAGCACCACTTGACTTTGCTAATAACCTGGAGCCTGAATATGTTACAGTATCAGACAACAGCGAAACTGCTTTTGTCATTCTACAGGAAAACAATGCATTAGCAATTGTGGATCTGACCAATAATACAATTGACAATATCATTCCTCTAGGGTTTAAAGATCACTCTCAGTCAGGTAACGGACTAGATGCAAGTGATGATGATGGAATGATCAATATCACTACTCGCCCGGTTATGGGTATGTACCAACCTGATGCAATCAAATACATCAATGTTAACGGAACGGGATACATCATTTCAGCGAACGAAGGTGATGCCAGAGATTACGATGCTTATTCTGAAGAAGAACGTATCAAAGACATAACACTTGATCCGTCAGCTTTTCCAAATGCTACGACTCTCCAGGAAGATACTGCATTAGGTAGATTGAACATCACTTTATCAATGGGTGATACTGACAACGATGGTGATTATGATGAGCTCTACTCTTACGGTGGTCGTTCTTTCTCTGTATGGAATGCTTCAACCGGAGCACTTGAATTCGACAGCGGTGATGAGTTTGAGCAAACAATTGCCAGCGAAGATCCCGATAACTTCAACAGCAACAACGATGAAAACGATTCGTTTGAGTCGCGTTCTGACAATAAAGGTCCTGAGCCTGAAGCAGCTGAAGTAGCTTATATTCAAGGAACTCCTTATGCCATGATCGGTCTCGAGCGCCAGGGTGGTGTGATGATCTACGATATGTCAAACCCAACTTCTCCATCTTTAGTGAAGTATTTCAACAACCGTGACTTCAGCGTAATGGATGTTGAAAATGGTGGAGTGACAAACGACAGTGTTGGCGATCTAGGTATTGAAGATATCGAGTACATCGATGCTTCAAAATCTCCTGATGGCAAATTCTACATCGTTACATCAAATGAGATATCAGGAACAGTTTCAGTTTTTGAAATCACCGGGTTATCTACCGGATCTGAAGAGTTGAAAGAAAACAGCAAATGGTCAGTATATCCGAACCCATCACGTGACCTGATCAGAAGTAACCGCGTTGAGAATTACGAGATTTTTGACCTAAGCGGAAGACTTGTGAAAGTTTACTCAAACACAAACGTTTTGAATATATCAGATTTGAATAAAGGGACTTACATCCTCAAAAACGAAGCTGATCAATTCAAAAAGATCGTGAAGCTTTAATCTAACATAAACCTTTAGACAGTTTATTGGAAAAGCGACTCAATTGCGGGTCGCTTTTCTTTTTGGCAATTCTCAAGTTTTATTTAAAACGCCTCTATTTTGGGGTAAAAATTCATAAAAAAGAGCTAAATTTTACTTCGCATAGAAACAATCGCTTTATATTCGAGCCAATTTTTAAATCCAATTCATGATTACTTCAAACTCTGTTGAAAAGAACATTGAACTATTAAAAGAATACTATTCCTGGAAAAGAAGCATCAAGCTACTTGACCGCATTGAGAAAGAAGTTTTTGATGGTAAAATAGGACGTGCTCAGGTAAAAGCCGGCCTCGAAAATGCCATCATGTACCTTCTACTTCATGCCGATTACGATGGAAAAGACTTATTTGAACTACTCACTAAGCCAACGCTTATCTACGGCTTTGAATGTATTGACATCAAAGGCGTAACGGACGAACACGGTGACAAAATGATGTCCATCGTCAACGAAGAAGGCGAAATCAAGAAATTCGATACAGAAACACAAAAAGCTCCTGAAATCTCAATTACTGCTGAGCAGTTTACAATGGGTGATTTCAAGCTCGAGCGCAACCAATATGTCGATAAAGCCTACAACTTTGTAGCGAAGAAAGAAGGCGAAGAAGCTGCTGCAGCTCACTTGTTGAGATGTGCACTGCGTTACGCTTCAATCTATTCTGAAACAAGACATATTGGCCCACCACAAACAGTTTACGATGCATTTTACAAATGGGGCGTTCGCAATGAAGGATTTGCCTCTCCGTTCAATGCACGTGTACTGGGAAAAGAAGACGCTCAATTCTACAGTCTCTTCAAAGACACCGATGCTGTTTTTGGAAGTGGAGGAAGCTTTTTCCATCTTTCAGAACCACACAACCCGGGACACTGGAGCCTCGATCCTCCATTCCTAACGGAAACGATGGATCGCGTTGACAAGCGCATTGGCGAATGGCGCGAAAAATATCCTGAAGTCGCAATATTGCTCATCATTCCGGCAAGTCACACTCCTGCAAACAAACCGGATGAAACGGTTACGTTGAAAGCAGGAACACACCACTATGAAGGTCTTGCAGGAACAATGAACCCACTTCCGGTAGATGTTTGCATCCACCGTTACGGAAACCTTGAAGGCTTTTCAGCTGAAACAATTATCGAAGGCTATACGCCTTAATTCAATATTGGTCAGAACCAAAAAATCCCGCTGGAGTTTCCAGCGGGATTTTTTATTTGAAGACTTTTCTACTTTCTACAAAGCACCTTCAACAATCTCTTCCACAACATCTGGATCGAGAAGTGTTGATGTATCTCCCAATTTATCCGGTTCGCCTTCTGCTATTTTGCGCAGAATTCTGCGCATGATTTTTCCTGAACGCGTCTTTGGCAATGCAGATACAAACTGAATTTTTTCAGGTTTCGCAATCTTACCGATTTCTTCAACTACTGTTTCTACGATCTCACCACGAGCAGATTCTTTGTCTTCAGGAATATTATCACACACTACGTAAGCATAAATTCCCTGTCCTTTCACTTCGTGAGGATATCCTACAACCGCAGACTCCACTACTTTATCGTTTGAGTTGATCGCTTCTTCAATTTCTGCCGTTCCAAAACGGTGTCCTGATACATTGATCACATCATCTACTCTACCGATGATTCTGTACATTCCGTTTTCATCGCGTTTTGCTCCGTCTCCGGTGAAGTAATGATCTTTGAATGTAGAAAAGTAAGTGAGCTTGCAACGTTCGTGATCTCCGTATGTGGTTCTGAGGATTGAAGGCCAGGGATATTTCATACACAGCAATCCTTCTTTTCCATTCTCAGTAATTTCATTCCCGTCCTGATCGAGCAATACCGGCTGAATACCGGGCAACGGATAACCAGCGTGAGCCGGTTTTTGCGGAGTGTGTTCTCCAAGTCCTGAAATCATGATTCCGCCTGTTTCTGTTTGCCACCATGTATCTACGATAGGGCACTTTTCTTTTCCAACGTGAATATAATACCAGCGCCATGCCTCTTCATTAATCGGCTCGCCAACTGTACCCAGGACTTTCAATGAATCCAGGCTGTATGAAATCACATGATCTTCACCATGTGCCATCAAGGCTCTGATCGCTGTAGGAGCCGTATAGAATTGATTTACTCCGTGCTTATCGCAAATTTGCCAGAAGCGGCCAGGATCAGGATATGTTGGAACACCTTCAAACATCATGGTTGTGGCTCCTGATAAAAGCGGACCATAAATAATGTAAGAGTGTCCTGTAATCCAGCCTACATCAGCTGTACACCAGTAAATATCACTCTCTTCATACTGGAAAACATTTTGGAAAGAATACGCGGCATACACCATGTAGCCGCCAATTGTGTGAACAACTCCTTTTGGTTTGCCCGTTGAGCCCGATGTGTACAGAATGAAGAGAATATCTTCAGAATCCATCTGCTCCGGTTCACAGTCAGATCCCATTCCCTCGATAGCATCGTGCCACCAGATGTCCCGACCTTCCTTCATCTCGGGGCTCCAGCCAACACGATCGTAAACGATAACTGTTTCGATAGAGTCGCAATTTTGGACAGCTTCATTCACGACACGCTTGAGTGGAATTTGTTTGTGGCCACGGTTCTGACCATCAGCTGTAATCACCATTTTAGCTTTTGCATCGTTGATTCGGTCGGCTAACGCATGAGCAGAAAAACCGGCAAAAACTACCGAGTGAATGGCTCCAATTCGCACACAAGCTAAAACTGCAACAGTGAGTTCCGGAATCATGGGCATGTAAATAGCTACCACATCACCCTTTTGAATCCCCTGATTTTTGAGTGCATTGGCAAACTGATTTACTTTTTCGTATAGCTCGCGGTATGTCCAACGAACAAAGCGCTCACGCGGATCATTGGGCTCCCAGATAAGAGCTAATTTATTTCCGCGTTTCTCAAGATTTGCATCGAGTATATTCTCTGTAATATTCAGTTTTCCATTGATGAACCACTTGACATCAGGATCGGTAAAGTTCCAGTCGAGCACCTCATCATAAGGCTTTTGCCATGTGAATTTTTGTGCTATTTCATCCCAAAAGCCTTTGGGGTCCTTTACACTTTGCTCGTATTTTTCTTTGTATTCATCAAAAGACTTAATTCGTAAATCCATATAAATTAATTGTCTGTTTTTTTAAAATTCCCCATAAAATTAAAAAAGTATCTCTTTTCTATTAGATTTGATTTGTTACGAATTTGAAAAGACGAATTATGAAAATCCACTTGAATTTACTTTTTATACCTGCGTTATTGATAATTGGAGCTGCCTGTAATAAAGATGATGACAATTCAAATGACAATCGACCCTCAGCACCTAAGTCCAGCTATACTTTTCCAGATTCTACTGAATATGGTCCCAATCTACTGGCTCTCGATGATGGCGACACATTTAGGAGGCACAAGTACGGACTGCATGTGTTGCTCGAAAACATGGAAATGACTGTAGTGGTAAACTCCAATAATACTGATGACAAGACTGGTTTCTTTTGGAGCACAAATAATGCATATGGGTGGCGACATATAAAATCCGGCAACTGGGAAAACACATTTGAATCGCAAGAAAACGACTGCAATGCAGAGTGTATGCTCAATGGCTATGGTGACGGAAGTATTGACATAACAGTATCAACCGGGGATACAACTTTTACTAAAAATCACCCATTTGAATAATAAAAAAACCCCGGATCAAATGAACCGGGGCTGGGTTTAGTTGAAAGGTTGGCTACCAACCTGAAACTTCGAGGTGACCGGCAGATAAGTCTAGCGTTCTGCTATTATCTCCTTCATCTATCAGCGTCATCGCTGGTAAGTCAGTTGTCAGATCCCCATTTGATATCACAACATCTAAAACATCACCGCGCGGACTCAAATAGTTTTTTCCCTCTTCAGGATGTCCGGTATTGATGAAAAACGAAAAGTAGAGGTTAGCCGAGTCTTCCCCTGCTTTGATAAATCGGTTTGTAGTCAATGGTGCCTGAATAGAGCTTGATGGTTTTTCAGCCATGGTCAGAACCATACCAATTGTCGACTCCGTTTGCCCATCATTATTGGTTTGATCAAGTTGATCGACTGAGCTAAAATTAAACTGGTAACGAAAAGCGTTTTGAGCAGGGTTTTGCCGATTCATCGTAGCAAAGAATGAATCCCCTTCTATGACAATGTATGATGCAGGCCGCTCTACAGTGTTATTATTGTTAGAATTATTATTGTTATTTGATGTTGGTGTGGGATCGTCATCATCATCTTTATTACAACTGAATACTGCTACAGTAGATAAGGCCAGCATGAGTGCAATCAGCTTTTTCATAATTCTCAGGATTTAACTTTCAGCAAAGAAATCCCAACGAGCTATTCAAAAACTACGGTATTTAGCGTATTTTTATTTTCCAACTAGCCTTTTTCATATTATGAGTTTAACACGAGAACAATATGTACAAATCTGTAGAAGATGTACAAATAGAGATTTTAATAAATCAGAAGGAATAATTTGTGGATTAACTGATTCGCCCCCCAACTTTAAGAATGAATGTCCATCATTTAAACTTGATGAAGATGAAAATGAGTATTTATTAAAACAAGGTCTTGAACAGAAACTATCCAGTGGTGAAGACCGGTTATCTATCACACCAATTTATAAGACAAATCAGCAACCACAGATAATGCCAACATCAATTGAAGAAGAAATAGAAGTACAACCTAATACTTTCAAAAAGATAATAATATGGGCGTTTGCCGGAGATCTTTTTATTATAAGTCTCTTGCTCTTCAATAGTTATCGAAATAATTGGACCAATATTTCTCAATCAGTTATTATCAGTTTGATTTTGATAGTATTCTCAATATTTTTCATTATTCAAGTAAAAAAGAAAACCCGTAATAGATTGATGATATTGAGTAAAAAGGGAGTAAACTTAAATAGTACTTTTTTCCCTTGGAGTCATTCATATGTGTTTCTAGCATCAAGAGATTATACACGAGAACAACATAAGAATTATTCAACTTTAATCTTTGTTTCTCATTCTGGTAAAAGATTAATTGAGATTCGAAATAATGATTTCAAGTTGAATATTCAGAAACTGATGACTCTAATTGAGTTTTATCGTAGAAAAGAATGAGTCAATTTTCACGAAATAGTATTAAATATTTGTTTAAGGCAATCGAATTTCAAAAGTAACCATACCAAAACTTTCGTATTTAGATGAATTTCGTTTACCTGAATCTCTCCATAAAAACTCGCCTTTAAAGTTTTCAGCTTTGGAATCCCTTGTAATTGATTCGTGTATAAATCGTGTTTCAACAGCTAATGATATATACTTAGTTATGATTACTTCCAACCCTAATGAGTACATTCCACCTACCCCAAAATAATTACTTTCTACAACATAACCACTATTATTATTGTAAATTGATGGCTCAACATAGTACTTATCTTTATTGTGATACGTATATACCTGAGCTGCAAGATATGGTCTAATTCTATCTAGTAAAAGTATCCCCTTTTCAATTCCAAGTTTGATTCTATTAGACCTTTCATCCTCTAAGTAACCATAGTGTTCTACTCCCGCTCGAACAGTCAAATACCTGGTTCTATATTTCACTCCAATACCATTAAAATAAGTGGGATGAAATTCAGTGTAAGACTCTGATCTATCCTGCATCAACAATGTAGTGACTTTCCACCGCATTTCTTTTACGGCAGAATCAATTTGAGCAACAGATGAGACAGAACTAATGAAGAGAGCTAAAAAGACGATAATTCGGTAATGCATAATGTTGAGGGTTTATTTTACTCTAAACTAAGTCATTATTATTCGTTAAGCAAATCAAAACACACCAACACACTGGTTTAAAACAAATTAAACAAATAGTACTTTCATTATTTTAGTACTATGTTTTGCATAGTACTATTTTAGTTATAAGTTTGCTGCGAAATAAAACTGAAACACGATGAAAGCACTTCTCTTATCAATTGCAACTTTAGTCAGCAGCTTTGCGGCTGTTGCACAGGTTAGCGCTAACGATATCGTCAAAATACTGGGCGAGTACGGAACTAAACTCTCTTTCAGCTACGAGAGTGATGAACTCAATGAAATTGACGTTGAAACAGACATCCGCGATGAAATGGAACGCATTGAGGGCGACATTAAATCTGTGGATCTGACCATAATTGGTGATGGAGAGTTTGAAGGAAAATTCAACCCGGAAGAAAAGATCAGGTTAATTGCGAAAAAGTTTGATCTAAAGCGTGAACAAAAAGATCGAGATGATGACGACCCTTACATTCTAACTGACAGGAAAAGAAAAAATATTACACAAATCGCCATAATCGGATTGGATGATGACGGAAGTGGAATTGTGATGATCATCAATGGTGATCTCACAGTTGAAAAAGGAGAATAAGCCCATGAAAATTGAAAACACAAAAGCTCAAATGCGGAAAGGAGTGCTCGAGTTGTGTATCCTATCTCTATTGAAACACAACGAGCTCTACCCTTCTGAGATCATTGATGAGCTTAAAAAATCAAAACTGATCGTGGTGGAAGGAACTCTTTACCCGCTGCTCACGCGCCTCAAAAATGCTGGCGTATTGAGTTATCGCTGGGAAGAATCAAAAAGTGGTCCGCCACGCAAATATTACAAACTCACTGCACTGGGTGAGAAATTTTTATCAGAACTACAAAATACCTGGAAAGAGTTAGATGCAGCCGTTTCAAGTGCATCTTCAAAAAAATAAAACAACTATGAAAAAAACACTCTCAATCAATTTAGGCGGCATCGTTTTTAGCATAGATGAGGATGCCTACCAAACACTGAATCGCTACCTCAACAAGATAAAAGGCTATTTCAGCGCTTCTGAAGGAAGAGATGAAATCATGACTGATATTGAATCGCGCATTGCCGAAATGTTGCAGGATAAACTGGGCAAAACGCGTGAAGTCGTAACGAATAAAGACATCGATGAAGTTATTGCTACTATGGGTCAGCCAGAGGATTTCATTGATCCCGAGGAACAAACACAGGAGGAATTTCACGGTCAGAGCCAAACGCGCAAAACCAAAAAACGACTTTTCCGCGACCCCGATAGTAGAGTTATTGGGGGAGTTTGTGCCGGTATCAGTCACTACTTTGGAATCAGTCCAATTTGGTTAAGACTGGCTCTCGGATTAGCCTTTATCATTTACGGTTTTGGCTTGTTGCTTTACATTTTATTGTGGATTATTATCCCAAAAGCGCGTACTTCTGCTGAAAAATTAGAGATGAAGGGGGAACCCGTAAATTTTAATACAATCGGGAAAGAGGTTGAAGAAGGTTTTCAAAACGTAAATGAAAAATTCAACTCTTTTCGCGATAGTGCATCAGAAAAGGATTTTGGAGGAAAAGTTGGGCAATTTTTCGAAAACCTCGGCCAGTTTTTAATCCGTATCCTCAAGTTGTTTTTTAGCGCCCTGGGAAAAGTACTGGGCGTACTACTACTCATAGCAGGCTCTGTTAGTCTGTTTGCCTTTATCATGGGAATCTTTGGCGCAAACTATGGTCCAATTATGTTTGGCGAAGCTGAAGAGTTCTCTTCTATAGCGGGTAGTGAATTGCGTTCTCTACTGTTCAGTAATGGATTTGACTACTTTTCAGCCATAACAGGGACAATTTTGGTAGCAGGAATTCCACTACTGGTATTGACCATGGTCGGTTGGATTTTGCTCACCAGGAGATCGATCAAAAAAGAGGTTGCATGGGGATCTCTGGGAGCTTTTATTCTGGGTATGATCCTTACTATTTATGCTGGTCTTTCAACTGGTGGTGATTTTAAAAGTCATGCCGAAATCACTGAGGAAATAACGATTGATAAGACAGCTGGCGATACGTTGATTTTGGCTCTGACCGAAAACAAACTAAAGTCAAAAATAAACCTGAATACGGGTTCATTTCGTTCAAACTATCCTTTTAACCTGGATGATCACCACGTGTATTTAGGTGATATTGACTTACATGTTCACCGCTCTAGTGACTCGGCATTTAAAGTGGAATTTATCAAGGCCTCAAACGGAGGCTCGATAGAAGAAGCTCAAAAAAGAGCCGGTGAAATCAATTACGAATATTACCAAAACGGTAGCGGATTGTTTTTCAGCGAAATGCTTACGTTCCCAAGAGATGATCAGTGGCGAAAACAACAAATTGATATTGAGCTATTTGTTCCGTTGGGAAAGACAATTTATTTTGAAAACGGACTTAGAAATATGCTCGATGATATTCCTAACGTTACGAATACGTACGATGGAAAAATGATTGGTCACTATTGGACAATGACTGATAAAGGGCTTTGGAGCAAGGATTTTGAAAAAGAAGAAGTTGAGTCTTCCCCAGATCTACAGGATACTGACTCAGCAGACTCAGAATCTGACAATGAAGAAGAGGTGAATATGAAGTTCACCTCTCTTAATTTCCCCAACCTATTCAGTTTAATTTGATTTATTTTTCTTTCAATAAATCTCTTATCTCTGAAAGTAACTCCACATTTTTTGGAGTTGCTTCAGAGGTATCTTTTTCATTTTCTGCTTTCTTGCGAACCCTGTTGAATACTTTAATCACCACAAACATCGCAAACGCTATTACGATAAAATCAATGGTTAGCTGTAAAAAAGCACCGTACCTCAGCACAACCTCTTCCTGTATCATTTTTCCTGAAGCATCGAGCTCTTGAGGTTGCAAAACAAAAGCCAAATTTTCAAACTTCACCTTCCCCAACAAAACACCAATGGGCGGCATGATGATATCCTGAACCAGTGATGAAACAACTTTGCTAAAAGCGGTTCCGATTATAATACCAACCGCCATGTCAAACATGTTGCCTTTGATGGCAAACTCTTTAAACTCTTTGTATATTTTCATCGTTCAATCAATTTAAACCAAAAATAAACAGCTCTTGTAACAACAATCACTGTGAATTGATAATATTGGGATCATTTTTGCAGCCGATCAAAAACTAAAACACTCAGCATATCGTGTCATTAAAGGAAATATACTCACAAAAATTACTATTTTTTTACGTTTTCTTCCTTCTAATTACCCCGTTAGAAACACACGCTAATTCACAATCAGACTCTACCGATATCGAAAACCTGAGTGAATTCTTCTCAAAAGGTAAATTTAATGGTCAGATCCGAAATTACTTCATGGCAACCGTTCACCACTCCACCCTTCCAAACTACTGGACAAATGCCACTGGCGGTTCTCTAAAATTTCAAACAGCAAAATTCCATGGTTTTAGTCTGGGTGTAACAGGAAACATCGCATTCAAAACATTCTCATCAGAATTGTATAACGATTCAAGCCCACAATTAAGTGCTAAATGGGAAAGTGAACTTTACGATTTAAATGAAACGAATTTTGATAAAACACACACTCGCTTTGATGAGTTATACCTCAGCTATGAACAGGAAAACATTCGTGTTACAATTGGAAGTCAAAATATTGATCAGGAACCGCTTCTCCAGCAATTAGATGGTCGAATGATGCCTTTCGTTTATCAGGGAATATGGAGCGAATATCAACATGCAAAAGGCAAATCTTTTTTGGGAGTAATCAACGGAATAGGATCCCGCGGAATGACAAACTGGTATTCTTTGAATGATGGAATCGGAATTATTGGTAGAGGATTACAACCTGATGGAACAATATCGAATTACCGCAAGAAAAGTGATACAAGAGCATTGGTTGTTGCAGGCCATCAACATAAAATTGGGAAAAAATGGAGCGTAAACTTATGGACTAACTGGCTTGACCGAATATACGGTATACACTGGCTTGAAGGACACTACGAAAATGAAAATATATTGGCAGGTGTACAGTACGTATTTCAGCATGCACTCCCTAAACAAGAGCAGCTCGATTATAACCATCGCTACTACCAACCCGGTGAAAACGCAAATATCATTGCAGCAAAACTCGGCACAAAACTTTCAAACTGGTTACTCACAGGGAATTACCTGCATACCTTTGAAGGAGGTCGCTTTCTCTATCCGAGAGAATTGGGAAGAGACAATTTCTTCACTTCAGAACCGAGAAGCTGGCAGGACGGGTTTGGTAATTCTGATGTGATGAAGCTAAAAGCGAACTACCGTATCAACAACTCCAAATACGGTGATATAAATGCCGGCTTTGCTTACAACAGAATTTTTTCAGTATCCCAAAAAGATCTTGAGAATAACAAGTACGCAATTCCGCCTTACAGCCAATTGACATCTGATATCCAATATTCTTTCAACGGGATGCTCAAAGGGCTTGATCTCAGGTTTATTTACATCTATCGGATCTCTGATGAGAATATCACAATTCCTGAAAAGAACATGTTTTACCGCACTTACTTCAGCCACTACAATTTAATTGTAAATGTCAACTTCTAGCTCCGTGATCACCACAAATCAGAGTCTCGGAATTGTAGAAACAAATACACAACACGAAGGTAAATATGACGCATTTGCAGCATTCAGACTATATGGCGCAAAAGCAAACAATATGACACCCAGTACAATATTTTTTTATTTTAGTTAAAGAAATAAGCTGTTAAATATTGATTTTAAATTGTTTACAAAAACCTATCATCTTGACATTAACAGACATATAATCTCTTAAACCCACAAAATGCACAAACCTTGCGGCTAAGGAGTGAATAAATTAATTAACTTTAAGACTGAAAATTTTCATTCATGAAAGTACTTGTAATTGGAGCAGGAAATATGGGATTAGCTTACGCTAAAGCCCTCGTAAAATCAGAATTTCTCCAAAAAACAAACCTGATGATTTCGGATACGAGTCCGGAAAAAACAGAAGAACTCAAAAAAGTAAGCCGTTTTGATGTTTACACGAACCTAGAAGATTGTCTTCCCAGTGCAGACATTATCTTTATCGCGGTTAAACCATATCACTCTGAAGAATTGTTTAAACAGTTAAAACCGATGATGACAAAAGATCAACTTGCGATCTCCATCATGGCAGGTGTAACAATTCAAAGTATGAAAGATGGACTCGGCATCACAAAAGTTGTTCGTGCAATGCCAAACTTACCAGCACAGGTTGGAAAAGGTTTAACATCATTTACAGCTTCAGACGAAGTTTCAAGACTTGAGCTTTCAACTGTAGAAAAACTACTCGATACAACAGGTCGCTCTGTTCGTCTCGACACAGAGAACGATGTTGATGCCTCTACAGGAATTTCAGGTAGTGGTCCTGCATATGTATTCTATTTCATGCAAAGCATGATGGACGCAGCTCGCAAAATGGGTTTCTCAGAACACGATTCTAAAGTTTTAGTGAGTCAAACATTTGAAGGAGCTGTAGAATTATTCAACAAGTCAGATCTCAGTCCTGCATCATGGATGAACCGTGTTGCATCTAAGGGCGGTACAACCCGTGCAGCACTTGATTCAATGGAGGACAACAATATCAAAGATCTCGTTGAAGAAGCAGCATATGCCGCGTTCAATCGCGCAGTTGAACTCGGTAAAGAACAAAACGAAAACAGTTAAAAACGCGCACATTTAGACATGGATTCTGAAAAGCAGTACAAAAAGAGAGTTGTTGTAAAAGTAGGGACTAACGTAATGGTTAATAAAGATAACCGAATCGTTGGCCCAATCCTCAAAAGACTGGTTGATCAAATAGCCAGGTTATATGAGGAAGATGTCATTACAGTCTTAATTTCTTCCGGTTCTGTAATTGCCGGTAAAGAAGTTCTGGACACCAATAACATTGAAAATGATACAGTACGCAGGCAGGTTTACTCTGCAGTTGGTCAACCTCGCATGATGCGACACTATTACAGCATGTTCCACGATTACGGAATGCGCTGCGCACAAGTGTTGGCTACGAAACGAGATTTCGATCCCGGTAAGCATCGCGAAAACATGATCAACTGTTACGAAGGACTCATGAGCCAGGGAATTGTTCCTATTGCAAATGAGGATGACGCAGTATCATTATCCATGTCAATGTTTACAGATAATGACGAATTAGCAAGTCTTGTTGCAGAGTTGATCAATGCCGATATGCTTATCCTCCTCACTGATACTGATGGATTGTATGACGGTCACCCTGATCATGATGATTCATCATTGATCACACACGTCACAACTGATCAAAGAGTTGAACAATTCGTACAGTCTTCTACCAAAAAAGAAGGTGAAGGACGTGGAGGAATGGAATCCAAACTAAATGTTGCAAAGAAAACTGCTGCCAAGGACATAACAACATTTATTGCCAACGGTAAAACACCAGATATCATCATGGATATTGTTCATGGCAAGGATGTTGGAACTCGCATCTTTCAGGAAGATGATGAGTAATGTGATGGTCAGAACCGAAAATCGGCTCTGACCGACAAGATTTTCGAATAAAATCAATTTTATATATGAAGCTTTTAAGCGAAGAAAAAAAGAATGCAGTATTACAGTCAATGATGGACTACATGGAAAAAGATAAGGAAGCCATCATTGCAGCAAACAAAAAAGATCTCGAAGCATTTGATCGTGATGATCAGGCGCTTTACGACAGGCTTGTAGTAGATTCAGCTAAAGTTGATGACATGATTAGAGCCGTGCGTGAAGTGAAAAATCAAGATGATCCGGTAGGTAAAACTATCAGTGATGATACGCTCGAGAACGGACTCAAAATCACGAACAAAACGGCTCCATTCGGAACCATCATGATCATTTACGAGTCTCGCCCAGATGTTACAATTGAAGCTGCTGTTCTCGCATTTAAAGCAAACAACAAAATATTACTAAAAGGTGGTAAAGAAGCCCACAACAGTAACGAAGAACTCGTTAAATGCTGGCACAAGGCTTTAAAAGACAATGGTCTTGAAGAGGATTGGATCCAGTATCTCAAAATGGATCGCGCCACGACACAAGAATTCTTGCGCAATCCAGATCAACCACTCGATCTCATCGTGCCACGCGGTGGTGAAAAGTTGATCAATTTTGTCAAAGAGCATGCTAAATGTGCGGTTCTGATCAGTGGCCGTGGAAATAACTTTGCTTATGTAGCTCCAGATGCTGATATGGAAAAAGTTATTCCGGTTATTATCAACGCTAAAACTGATAAAATATCAGGATGTAATGCTCTCGATAAAGTATTAGTCGATAAAAATCATCCTGATTTTGAAGGAACGCTCAAGAAAATTGAGTCTGAACTTTCTAATGCAGGCGTAAAAATTATCGCAAGCAGCGATGTAATCGACAAACTCGATACAAACGATGAAATCAAAGATGAAAATGTTTGGTTTGAGGAGTTCCTCGCGATGAAAGCTGCAATTGGAGCAGTTGACGGACTCGATGACGCTATCGAAACTATCAACCATTATTCAGGTGGTCACTCAAATACAATATTGACTGAAAATGAAGCTGATGCTTCTAAGTTTATGGAGCAGATTGACAGTGCGGCTGTTTATCACAACGCTTCAACACGTTTTACTGATGGTGGTCAAATGGGAGTTGGTGCTGAGCTTGCAATTAGTACTGACAAACTTCACCACCGCGGTCCGCTTGGACTAAAACAATTGGTGACTAATAAATATTATGTCCTGGGTAATGGACAAATAAGAAAATAAAAAGCAATTAATTGGCTTTTGAATTTAAACCCTGACAAGCCGCAAGGCTTCGTCAGGGTTTTTTTATGAATTCATTTTAAGTTAATTTAAAACCAAATCACATAAAATCTTGTTACCTTTTTAACCATTGCTTAAAAAACTACGTTTCAACTACAAATACTGGTTAATGAAACCCATCAAATCGCTATCTTTATTCTTTGTCATGTCTCTAACTTATCTCTCCTGTGATAAGTTTGAATACAACCATTATCAGGTTGATCTTAGTGAAGAATACATGGACATTAACCAACAAAACATCAACAGACTTCGCAATTCCGGTTCTGACACAATAACTCTAGCATTAATTGGTGACTCTCAAAGGTTTTATGAAGGAGCATCAATAGCTGTGGACAGAATCAACAAAATCGATAATCTTGATTTCGTCATACACACCGGAGATCTTGTGGATTTTGGAATTCAAAAAGAATACAAATTAATACACGACATCTTAAAAGAAATTAAAGCTCCTTATATTACTGTTATTGGGAATCACGATTTAATTGGAAATGGCAGTAAAGTATTTCGCGAAATGTACGGTCCATACGACTTCACATTCACATTTAATGGTTACAAATTCATCTACCTGAATACAAACGCCAGAGAATTTAACTTCTCTCAAAATGTACCTGATATCTCCTGGCTCGATCAACAATTAGCCGATACTTCATCTTACAAGCAAGCGATTGTCGTTAATCATGTACCTTATGACAACGATGATTTCAATCCTTCATTGAGAGATGACTACTTTAATACAATCAATAAATACCCAAACACACTCATCAGCATAAATGGCCACAACCACAATTTTGCCTTTCGACCTTCTATGGCAGGAAATGTCCCTTTTCTCAATACCTCGAGTCCTGAAAACGGTGAGTTTGTCCTCTTAAAAATATGGGATGATAAATTCTCTTACAGACTTGTAACAAACTAAGATGAGAAGGAGACACTACATATTGCTTATTTTATTCTGTCTCTCAATTACGGTCAGAGCCCAGGATTCATCGAGCTCTTCGTTTGCAAAAAAACTGATTCCAACCGGAGCTCAGGGACAGTTTGCAGGAAACATCGGGATGGTTTCAATTGGGCCAAACTGGAACCTCTACAAAAAGAAATTACATCTCGAGTACTCATTTGGCATAGTTCCCGAAAATGAATTCCTCAAGCCCATATACAGCTCAGCATTGAAACTTCGCTTTACCCCATGGAAATTCGATATTGATGATAAAACTCACCTCTACCCTGTTTCACTGGGTATTGGAATCAATTACACTTACGGGGAGCGATACAGCAAATACAATAATACCAGCCAATATGAAAGAGGTTATTACTGGTGGACAACAGCAATGCGATTTGGATCCTTCTATCAAATAGAAATCAGCAGATCATTTGATACCGAGTTTATAAAAGAAGCTGGATTGTATTTTGAAACCAGTATTTGGGATCTAGATCTTTACAATTACTCAGCTAATGAAAACTACAAACAGCTTTCCTACATGGAGTTATTAACTCTTGGTGCAGGATTCAGGGTCTACTTTTGATCATCACTGTACTCAATCACTTCCCAGGTGTGATCTGAAAGTAACTGTACTGAAGCAACAAAACTTTCAAAAGGCTTTTTTCTTCCCCATTCATTTGGAGCTATCATCGACAATAACATCGTTTCGTCTTTCTTTTGATAGAGGAAATAAACTTTACCTGGAACAGGCTCAAAGTTGATATCAGCATCGTAAATCTGCTGACTGATTTCAACACGGTTTTGAAGTTGTTTTGCCTGTCCGGCAAGCGTTTGAATCTGTCCTTTTATCTGATCCATTTGACGATTCGTTTGATCAGCCATGCTCGACATCGCCCTGCCCACGATTTTCCCTTTATCCTCGGGTCTGATCGAAACAGCTCCAACATTACTGGCATAAGGCAACAAGCCAGGATTTTCAGCTACTTTATCAGGATCAATAGGTGTCTTAGATTCTTTTCCCAGTTCTTTATCGTCTTTCTTCTTTGTCATACACTATGTTAAACGCAAAACAACTAAAAAGTTCAAACAAAATTACAAAACACAAACGTTCACCGGTGATAATCGTTCATTAGTCTACGATAAACACCCGAATTTAAAATCAGGTTATACCTTTGTAAAAAATAAGCACCATGAACAATCGCGTAGTTCTCATGATCCTTGACGGATGGGGAATAGCTAAGGATAAAAATGTATCGGCAATCGACAAAGCCAATACACCATTTATCGATTCACTTTACACCAAATACCCACACAACACGCTTGACACATCAGGCATGGCGGTAGGTTTGCCTGATGGGCAAATGGGAAACTCTGAAGTGGGTCACATGAACCTGGGTGCTGGTCGCGTGGTGTTTCAGGATTTAGTC
Organism: Salibacter halophilus; assembly: GCF_008806325.1. Taxonomy (GTDB): domain Bacteria; phylum Bacteroidota; class Bacteroidia; order Flavobacteriales_G; family Salibacteraceae; genus Salibacter; species Salibacter halophilus. The sequence continues at coordinate 121,582 of NZ_WACR01000004.1, read as the reverse complement.
AAAATCAATAAAGCTGTTGAAGATGGCTCTATTGGTCAGAACCAGGTTTTAAAAGCCGCATTCCAACACGCTAAAGAAAAAGGTAAAAACCTGCATTTCATCGGATTGGTATCAGATGGCGGAGTACACTCTCACATGAACCACCTTGTGGGTTTGACCAAAGAAGCAGCTAAAACCGGACTTGAAAATATTTACATCCACGCTTTTACTGATGGTCGCGATTGTGATCCGCACAGTGGAAAAGGCTTTATTGAAAAACTGGAGAAAGATATTAGTGACACTCCGGCAAAAATCGCTTCAATTGTTGGTCGCTATTACGCGATGGACCGCGATAAGCGTTGGGAACGCGTTAAGTTGGCTTATGATGCAATGGTTCACGGCAAGGGTGCAGAATTTAAAAGTGCTGCTGAAGGCATCAAATCGAGTTACGAGAATGACGTAACCGATGAGTTCATTAAACCAATCGTGCTCCAAAATGACAATCACGAGCCTTTGGCAACCATCAACGATGGCGATGTGGTAATCAACTTCAACTTCAGAACCGATCGAGGCCGTCAAATTTCAATGGCGCTAACTCAACAGGATTTTCCTGAACAGGAAATGAAAAAGCTCGATCTCTATTACTGCACGATGACACGATATGATGATACTTTCAAAAATGTACACGTTATTTTTGAGAAGGATAATCTGAAAAACACAATCGGAGAGGTAATCGCTAAAGCAGGGAAAAAACAAATAAGAATAGCAGAAACTGAAAAATATCCACACGTGACATTCTTCTTTTCGGGAGGACGTGAAGAACCTTTTGAAAATGAAAAGAGAATCATGGTCAATTCACCTAAAGTAGCAACATACGACTTACAACCTGAGATGAGCGCTCCTGAAGTAACAGCCAAAATCATAGCCGAACTCGAAAACGAATGGCCAGATTTTGTTTGTCTCAACTTCGCCAACCCAGATATGGTTGGTCATACCGGAGTTTTTGAAGCAGCGGTAAAAGCCTGTGAAACAGTTGACCAATCAGTAAAACAAGTTGTTGAAGCAGGTCTCAAACACGGCTATGAATTTTTCATCATTGCCGATCACGGAAACAGCGACTGCATGATCAACGCAGATGGATCACCAAACACAGCTCACACAACCAATCCGGTACCGTGTATCTTTGTCACAGGATCTGACCAAAAAATCGATCTCAAACACGGTAAGTTAGGTGATCTTGCACCTACCATTTTAAAGAGAATGGAAATCGATATTCCTGAGGAAATGACAGGAAATCAACTGATATAACATAAAAAAAGCCCCTGAATTCGGGGCTTTTCTATTTAATTCATGTTATAAGCTAAATCACCAACATGTTTACTTTTTTCAACTTTGAGTGATTTAGAATAATTCAAAATGTTTTGAACTGTATTGTTACTCGGTGTGCTCTTATACTGCTCGTAAATTTCATTGTTTACTTCATCGAGTAATTGTTTGTGTTTAGGCTCATCGTGAGCATTTTCAAAGGGTAACTGTTGCTCCATAGGCACGATATGTTTACTTTTTTTAGGTTCATTTCCCACATAACGGCCACAGTCATGATCTTATTGTATGTAAATCAAAAAATGATTTTTTCACCAATCAAATCAATGCTTGAGCAAATCCACTCTTCGCTCTTCTATCGTTTTTCTCATATTGATAAGCGCATAACGCATACGACCAAGAGCAGTGTTGATGCTCACATTAGTTTCTTCGGCAATTTCCTTGAAACTCATTTGACCGTAGTGCCTCATTTTGAGCACTTCGCGCTGTTCATCAGGAAGTTCTTCAATGATTTCCTTAAGATCTCCCGTGATCTGATCCCAAACAAGTTGGTCTTCAGCATTTGGATCTTCGCGTTTGATTAAATCAAATATATCGAAGTCTCCCCCACCATCAATTGTTGGATTGCGTTTAAGAGCTCTAAAGTTATCGATCACGAGATTATGAGAGATGCGCATTACCCATGGAAGAAATTTCCCTTCCTCGTTATACTTACCTCTTTTTAAGGTATTTACAACCTTAATAAATACATCCTGGAAAATATCATCAGCGAGTTGACGATCTTTAACCAAAGATACAATGTAAGTAAAAACGCGTTCTTTATGTCGGGTGATGAGAATTTCTAAAGCCTGTTCTTTTCCTCGTAAATATTGACTTACGAGTTCCTTATCGCTTACATTAGCACAAAGCATAATTACCTCCTCTTTTTCAATTAATCACTTAAAATTCTTGAAGAGTAAAAATGCTACTATAGGCTTTAAAATTTTTGTTTGAATTGAACTATCTGGAGCTCGTTTCTGTTAAATATGGTGCTAAGATGAAAAAAAAATCTTTTCGAAACAAATAAAATCTCAGTTCCCTGTACCTTTGCAAATTCAAATTTTAGCAAAATATGCCAAAAACGGACCTCCAGCAAGTCGACACAAAGAAGAACATTGTTATTAAAGGTGCTAAAATGCACAACCTCAAAGGTGTCGATGTCATAATTCCGCGAAACAAGTTTATTGTCATCACAGGATTATCCGGCTCCGGTAAATCATCGCTGGCATTTGACACACTTTATGCTGAAGGACAAAGACGCTACGTAGAATCACTTTCGTCTTATGCCCGCCAATTTATGGGCAAGCTCGACAAGCCTGAAGTTGAATATATCAAAGGAATTTCTCCGGCAATTGCCATCGAGCAGAAAGTAAACACACGTAATCCCCGCTCTACAGTAGGAACAACAACTGAAATTTACGACTATCTCAAATTATTATTCGCTCGTATTGGTCGCACTTTTTCGCCTGTTTCCGGTGATGAAGTAAAGCGAGACACCGTTACTGATGTTGTAAATTACATCACCAATCTACCTGAAGGATCAAAACTGATGATCGCCTCTCCCCTCCTCGTTACGGGAAACAAAACACTTGAGGAACAGGTCAAAATCCTCAAACAGCAAGGATTTACTCGTTTGCTGAGTGATGAAAAACCGGTTAGAATTGAAGATTTTGATCCTGATGTTCACAGTCAGAACCTGGAAATCTTAATCGATCGCGTTGTAGCAAACGATGATGAAGACAATCAAATGCGCATTGCCGACTCTGTACAAACAGCCTTTTATGAAGGTGACGGAAGTTGTTCGGTTCTGACCAAAACAGATGATGGCTTTGACCGCAAGGATTTCTCAAACCGTTTTGAGTTAGACGGAATAACATTTGAACAACCAACTCACCACTTCTTTGCTTTCAATAATCCGCTGGGAGCCTGTAAAACCTGTGAAGGGTTTGGAAGTGTGATGGGAATTGATCCTGATCTCGTGATTCCAAACAAAGGATTATCTGTGTATGAAGATGCTATCGTTTGCTGGAAAGGCGAAAAGATGAGTAAATGGAAAGACAAGCTCATCAGGAATGCAACTAAGTTTGACTTTCCTATTCACCGCCCTATTCACGAGCTTACTGAGGAACAAAAAGAGTTGTTGTGGACGGGAAATGAGTACTTCAAAGGACTCAATGCTTTTTTCAAACACCTGGAATCAAAGAGTTACAAAATCCAGTTTCGCGTGATGTTATCGCGTTACCGTGGAAAAACAACCTGTCCAGATTGTAAAGGAACACGCCTCCGCAAAGATGCTTCGTATGTCAAAATCAATGAGAAATCGATCATTGACCTGGTACTCACTCCTGTTGATGAGCTCTACGAATGGTTCCAGGATCTCAACAATCATTTAACCGATTACGACAAGAAAGTTGGAAAACGACTATTAATAGAGATCAACAATCGACTACAGTTTTTACAGGAAGTTGGATTGAGCTATCTCACACTCAACCGAACTTCAGGATCACTTTCAGGCGGTGAATCACAACGCATTAATCTGGCTACAACTTTAGGAAGCAGCCTCGTTGGATCAATGTACATCCTCGATGAACCGAGTATAGGATTACACCCACGTGACACAAACCGTTTGGTTGGCGTGTTGCATTCTCTCAAAAGACTAGGAAATACGGTAATCGTGGTTGAACACGAGGAAGAAGTGATGCGAGCTGCTGACGAAATCATTGATATGGGGCCAATGGCCGGAACGAATGGTGGTGAGGTTGTTTTCCAGGGCGATCATGACGACCTGATCAATAGTGATGAAAGTCTTACGGCTAAATATCTCACCGGTAAAATGAATATTGAAACGCCTGAAAAGCGCAGAGACTGGAAAATGTCAATCGATATTCGCGGTGCTCGTGAACACAACCTCAAAAACATTGATGTTTCTTTCCCTCTAAAGGCTTTGACAGTTGTAACAGGTGTTTCAGGATCGGGAAAATCTACTCTCGTTCGCAAAATCTTGTTCCCGTCAATTCAAAAGAAACTCGGTGAGTACGGTGATATAACAGGAGAATTTGACGAGTTAGCCGGAGACATAAGTGCAATTCAAAACATCGAGTTTGTCGATCAGAACCCGATTGGCAAATCGTCACGAAGCAACCCGGTTACATACGTAAAGGCATTTGATGAAATCCGTTCGCTATTTGCTTCGCAGCAACTCGCAAAACTCCGCGGTTTCAAACCTTCCTATTTCTCGTTTAATGTTGAAGGTGGCCGTTGTGAAAAATGCAAAGGTGAGGGTGAAATTACTGTTGAAATGCAGTTTATGGCTGATATCCATTTGCAGTGTGATGCCTGCAAAGGGAAACGCTACAAGAGTGAAGTTCTGGAAATCGAGTACGAGGGAAAAACAATTGCTGATGTATTGGATCTGACCATTGATGAAGCAATTGAATTTTTTGGTGCTCAGGAAGAAAACGATGCTAAAAAGGTTGTAAACAAACTGCTCCCGCTTCAAGACGTGGGGCTTGGTTATATCAAGCTCGGTCAATCTTCAAGTACATTGAGTGGTGGTGAAGCGCAGCGTATTAAACTCGCTTCATTTTTGGTAAAAGGAAAAACACGTGACAAAACGCTCTTCATTTTTGACGAACCAACAACCGGTTTACACTTTCATGATATCGAGAAGCTACTCAGAGCTCTCAACGCATTGATCGACAACGGTCACAGCATTATTGTGGTTGAACACAATGCCGAGATCATCAAATCTGCAGACTGGGTAATTGACCTTGGACCAGAAGGTGGTAAAAATGGTGGAGATTTAGTTTTTGCCGGCACACCGGAAGATTTAATAAATCACAAAGAGAGCTATACAGGTCAATACCTGAAAGGAAAGCTCTAAAATCCTGACAAAAATCAGTATTTGTTTTGATTTCACTCATGGGATGTCAGCTTTCTACTCCTGATCTTTGAAGCTCAATTGAGCTTCTAAAGATGGAAAAACAACTGATCAAAAAATACAACGTTCCCGGCCCCCGTTACACGAGTTATCCAACTGTCCCGTACTGGAAAAACGACCCGATAGATCTCGATGAATGGAAAGAATCTGTGGTGGAAACTTTCAGAGCTACCAATAACGAAAAAGGGATTAGTCTTTACATACATCTACCCTTTTGTGAAAGTCTTTGTCATTATTGTGGCTGCAATGTTCGCCATACAACAAACCACAAAGTTGAGGATTCTTACATCGGTTACGTAATAAAAGAATGGCAGCTTTACTTAAACCTATTGCCTGATGTTCCTCAAATTTCTGAGATTCACCTTGGCGGAGGGACACCTACCTTCTTTTCAAAACAGAACCTCAGCGATCTGATTGAAATGATAAAGAGCACCTCTACAATTCACCCACAGGCTAAGATGAGTTTTGAGGCAGATCCGCGAAACACCACTAGAGACCAACTTCAAACCCTTTACGATTTAGGTTTCAGGCGTGTGAGTTTTGGTGTACAGGATTTTGACCAAAAAGTTCAGGAAGCGATTAACCGAATTCAACCTTTTGATATGGTTCGTGATGTCACTAATGCAGCGCGTGAAATCGGTTATGAGTCTATCAATTACGATCTCATTTACGGATTGCCACACCAACAGCCGGAGTCGATCGAGCAAACTTTCAATTTTGTAAAAGAGTTAATGCCTGAGCGAATTGCCTATTACAGTTACGCCCACGTCCCGTGGATGAAAGGCATTCAGCGCAAGTTTTCAGAAAACGATCTACCACAGAATGATGCCAAACGTGAACTGTACGAATTGGGAAAAACACTTTTAGAAAAAGCCGGATACATTGAAATTGGAATGGATCATTTTGCATTGCCAAATGATGAACTCACTCTCGCATTTCAAAATAAAACCCTTCACCGCAATTTCATGGGCTATACTACTCAGCCAACTGATTTGATGATAGGGCTTGGATCGAGTTCTATCAGTGATTCATGGACCGCTTTCGGTCAGAACCACAAGACAATTCGCAACTATCAAAAACTTCTCGATCAAAATGAATTACCTATTTTTAGGGGCCATTTATTAAACAGGGAAGATCTCGTGATAAGGAAACACATACTTAACCTTATGTGTCAGTTTGAAACGAGCTGGGAGGATGAAAAATTAAAGCATCCCACAGTAGGTGAAGCAATTGCCCAACTCACTGAGTTTGAAAAAGACGAACTCTTAGAAATAGGCAATCAAAGCCTCACCGTTACAGATAAAGGAAAGCCTTTTATCCGTAACATTTGCATGACATTTGACGCACATTTAAAACGAGACAAACCCAAAAGAGAACTTTTTAGTAGAACCGTATAAAAACCATGACAATGAAGAATGTACTTTTCCCAACCGATTTTTCTGATGCTGCAGATTATGCTAAAAAAGCGGCTTTTAAGCTTTGCAAAAAGCACAATCTCACACTTCATGTAATGAACTCACTCGACAATGTTCACCGCTACGTGAGCATGAGTATGACAAATGCCGGAGATCCATCAGTACCGGGATTTGAACCTGAGTTGATGCTCGAAGCGATGAAAGAGCACAAAAAACAGGCAGAGAAAGATCTTTTAGAACTCAAACAAGAAGCAGAAAAAGCGGGCATCCAGATTGAAGGACACCTCAAATCAGGTAGAATGCACGATGATGTGCAAGAAGTTGTAGAGAAATTCGATATAGATTTCGTAATAATGGGCACTCACGGTGCAAGTGGTTTTGAAGAAGCTTTCATCGGGTCAAACGCGCAAAAGGTTGTGCGTTCGTCTAAAGTTCCGGTTCTGACCATCAAGCCGGTTGAAGAAAATGACTCGTTTGATGTCAAGCGCATTGTTTTTGCTTCAGATTTTGTGGAAGAGGAAATCAACAAAGAAATTCCGAAAGTACGCGCTTTTGCAAACTTCTTAGAAGCCTCACTCGAAGTTGTATACATCAATACTCCATCGTACTTTGAGCAGACTGTTGATTCAGAAAAACGAATCAGGAAAGTGCTCGATAATAACAGCATGCACGATGTTAAATTCACTATTTTCAATGATTTCAACATCGATGATGGAATCGTCAACTTCGCAGATCATGTTGATGCCGATGTAATTGCTTTAATCACACATGGCTTTAGCGGACTTAAAAAGTTCCTCAATGACAACATTACTGAAACCGTGGTAAACCACTCATCTCGCCCGGTTCTCAGTTTTCACGTACCTAAAGACTAACGCGAAATCAAGATTCGCTTGAGTTGAGTAGTACCGTTACTCTCAACTTTCAAAAGATACACTCCTGGATCCAAAAAGTGAACTGGGAGTTTTTTTGTACCACTGATTTTTCTCGACATCACTTCTCTCCCACTCAACTCATACAGTGTGAGTGTTGCAGGCTCTGCGATCTCCACATTCAGAACCGAACGAGCAGGATTTGGGTAAACCCGCAATTCAGGCTCTGACCGAAACTGAGCGAATGTTGTTGTTGTATCAACAGCATTACAGGGAGTTGAAATGGAGTCAAAAAATGTAATGACACTGTAAAGCGATGGAACAACGCAGCCTCCGTGATTTGACGGACCGCGATTGATAGCTGCTACATCCTGTGCCCCCATTGCGTTCATGAATGAATCTGCCTTGATCGAGTTTTGGTATTCTACCTGCTCATCTCCGGTGCAATAATACATTCTGGTTGCACTATCAGGAACCCAGTTGTAAACATCATTATCGATCAGATCCTGCCACAATGGATGATTTTTAGACTGATAAGTTGACCGAATATCATTTAGAAAACTCGCCTTCATGAAGGAATCAATTCTGCTAGGTAAAGCATTGTTCAATTCGGTTAAAGTGTGCGTACCATCTAGCAGAGGTGGAACCGTTGTGTTATAAGGCGAGCGAAGTAGTTCAGCAATGGAGTTGTTGTATAGATTACCGTAAGCTTGTTGATACCCTTTTATCAAATAAACCACATAGCCAGGATTACTATAAGGCGCTCCTGATACAATTCCGCCAGCTTGAATACCGCTCATATCATAAGGACCAGATGCCGGTGCAGCGGCTCTTACATGAAACTCATTCTGCAAAGCATTTTCCTGAATATATTGATGAGTTGCCATTGCTGCGTGACCACCTTGCGAATAACCAGTGATGAAGACATCGCCATCGAGATTTGTATTAACATCAGAACACAGTTCCCGGGCAGCCCGCATAGCATCGATAGAGGCCGTTGCTTGTGTCTCAGCATGAATATAGGGATGAAAACCGGGATTGTCTCCCATTCCCAGGTAATCGGGTAAAACCATTACATAGCCTGCACCTGCAAAAAGCTTCCCTATTGTTCCTTCTCCATTGTTTCGACTGGGGACATCATCTCTTTTTAAAACTGTTCCATGTGCATACAACCCCATTGGATAGCCCGCGCAAGAGTCGGTTGGTATTACAACCATTCCACTGGCTATTTCATTATTGCCGTTTTCATCAGTTGTGAAATAATTTATCTTGTATATGTCAACTGAATATGGTAAAGCTACATTGAGACCTAGTACACTTGCTGTATTAGAAAGTGCTGAGCTTGAAAGACTTTCAAGTTTCTGGTATGAATCCAACACCTGTGGTTTCACGTTTAGTACGAAAACCACCAAAATGAAAGTTATTAACGATGTTCTGATTTGTTTCGGCATGATTAAGAAAACTTTAAGTAATGAATTAACAACAACAGCGCACTAAGATAGTGTTTTCAATAAGGCGATGTGAAAAACTACAGATTTAAACCTGTCGATTCAGTCTGTTTTCCTCGTAGTTTAGAACCACTGAATTAGAAATTTTATAAATACATACTGCTATGGAGGAACAACTTAAAAAAGAGATTCTTGAGCTCAGAGACAAGCTCAGCGGAGACATGATGAAAGACATGGAAATCCGTGATAAAATCCATAATCTAGAAATGAAACTCAACGGTGTAAAACCTGAGGATTCACATTTTGACTGCGTTGGTTGCGGCAGTTAATCAACTTTTTCACAACACCTCAAGCCTTACCTAAATCGTCATTAACTTATAAAAGCATTGAACCGGAGTCGCCCTCTCCGGTTTTTTTATTTTTTTAATTAGAACAGAAAAAATGCTGTATCCACTAAAAGCTAAAATCATGGATCGTTGGAATACCAAGGACAGTATTTTGATGTAGCTTACCCTTTATTTCATATCCGATAGAAGAAATGTTTTCTTTAAACCAGTTCGTACCAATAACTCCTTTATTATCCTCAAGAATCAAAATCGGCTTGCAACGATTAATTATATTTAAAGCACCGGTTAATGCTTGTTTCTCATAGCCTTCAACATCTAATTGAAGAATTGTTACAATTCTATCTTTTCCAACAACGTCATCTACTCTCTTGACATTTACTTCAATTGTCTTTCCATCTTTTTCTTCGTTTATAATTCTACTGCCTCCTCCCAATGTAGCTCCATTTTCAGATTCAATTAACATATTAGAAGTTGAGCTTTCATCACCTAATCCACAATTGTAAAGTTTTACATTACTTAAATCATTAATCAATAGAGTAATGTGAGCACATCTATAGTTTTCACTATTAGGTTCAAAAGCCCATACTTTTGCTTCATCAGATAAAGCATGGGAAAGCGGTGGTAAAAAATCGCCAAAAAAAGTTCCAGCATGTATTATATCTCCTTTACCACAGTGAGCTCTAATAAAATTCACCGTTTCTGGCTCATGAACTTTGCCTTTTAAGACTTTTTGTACAGCTGGTCTTTTTTGAGAAGACAATGGTGTGAAGTAACCACCATGCTTATTGTATGCAACTATTCCATTTAATGTAGAACTGGTACTTTTAAAAGAAGCTAAGTATTTGGGAGATCTTCTTCTAGTCAGTGCTCTTTTAAGCTTTACATACTTTTTATTAACCTCCTTCAGCATATTTTATTTTTTTAAGTTAGTATGGTAATCATTCAGATTATGTCTTGTGTCAAAAACAAAAAAGAGCAATTTACAAAGAGAAATCATACTGGCTATTATCAAAAAAGGCCATTTCATTTTATGATATGGCCTTCTTATTTTTTGTCCCTGCTTTAGCGATTAACTATCAATCGGGAATTCTTTCTTGATTTGTTCAACCCACTTTGTTACTCGCTCTTCTGTCATTTCGTCCTGGTTATCTTCATCGAGTGCCAGTCCCATGAAATACTCACCGTCTTCAGTCTCAGCTTTTGACTCATCGTGTTCAAAACCATCTGTTGGCCAGTAACCGATTAGCTTTCCGCCATTTTTCAATACGACATCACCTAATATACCAACTCCATCAATGAAATATGTGCTGTAACCATACTGGTCTCCCAAACCGAAAATAGCTACGGTTTTTCCGGTAAAATCAACTTCCTTGAAATCTTCGTAAAAATCATCCCAGGCACTAACGAGCTGACCATCATGCCATGTTGAAAGGCCAATGATGATTTTATCGTATTTATCAAAATCTTCAGGTTCAATATCGTAAGCATCGAGAAGCTCGATAATGTCTTCACCTATTTGCTCCTGTATCATTTCAGCCACGGCCTCTGTGCAGCCAGTGTCAGATCCGTAAAAGAGTCCTATTTTTTCCATGTATAAATCTTGTTATCTTTTTTATCAGAATCGGATGACGAAATTATAGTGCTTTTCAAGCTTATACAATGACAATACTCACAAAATTGTTCACGAATTAAAAAGATAGCGGTTTGGAGAAATGAGGTTCTCCCTAACTGCATAAATCACAATACCTGCTGTATTGTTTATCCCAAGTTTGTTCATGATGTTTTTGCGATGTGTCATTACGGTGTGCGCGCTCAGGTGTAATTCCTCAGCGATTTGCTTATTGGTTTTTCCCTGTGCTATTTCCCTGATGATTTCAATCTCACGTGAACTCAAACTTATAGGATCGCAAGAGAGTTGGCCCGTTTTTATTTCCTGATCATCCAGTTCATTCAATATTTTACCGCAAAAAAACTGTTTGCCGAGATGGGTTTCTTTGATGCTGTCAACTATCTCAGATTTACTGCATGATTTTAAAACATGTCCAGAAATTCCGGCCTCTAAAGCTCGTTGAATGAGATTTTTCTTAGCGAACTCTGTAATAGCTACGAACTTCTTATCAGGATATATGTTGTGGATTGCCTTGATGTCTTCGGTTCTGAATGAAGTAGCCATGTAATCGATCAATACAACATCGGGTTTCCATTCAGAAAATAATTTGACGAGCGCTGATCCATTATCAACTTCACCCACTACCTCTACACTGTCTTCCTGAGCAAAAACGGACTTCAATCCTTCTCTTATGAGTTCATTCGAATCAGCTATGACAATTTTTACAGGCTCCATTATTTAGACTTAATCTTAATAAAGACAAAGGTAACGCAATAGTGAAACAGCGGCAAGCTAATAATGGACTTAATACTGATAAGTTTTTCACAAATCACGGGAGGAAAAAGTGTGACCATCCAGTGCTAACTCAGTATTGGCAAAGACTTCACGAGCTTCCTCAAGATGTTGATCGAAATTTTTATATCGAGCAGAATAGTGACCGATGATGAGCTTGCCAACTTTTGCCTTTTCAGCTATCGTTGCGGCATCACGAGCTGTTGAATGATAAGTTTGTTGTGCTCGCTCTCTAAATGCCTCAGTAAAAGTGGCTTCGTGATACAGTAAATCAACATTCTCAATAAAGGGAACTATTCTATCATTATAGCGAGTATCAGAACAAAAAGCATACGAATAACTTTTTCGGGGAGGTAATGTGATTTCTTCATTTTGAAACACTCTGCCATCTTCGCGATGAAAATCTGCCCCTTCTTTAATCTTTGGTAACTGTTCAATGGGAATTTTCAGCTTGTCAATCAACTCCTTTTTTATCCTTCTGTTTTTTGGCTTTTCAACGAAAAGAAATCCATTACATGGAATCCTGTGATCGAGCGGAATGGTATAAACATCGGCTATGTTATCGGAGTAAATATGGTTCTGACCATTATTGAATTCCAACTCTTCAAACTTAATCTCAAAATTGAGTCGGCTGTCAGCAACTTTCAATTGAAGGTTGATGATTTCTCTTAAACCAGGCGGACAAAAAATCGACAACTCGTTTTGCCTGCCCAGCAAATGCATTGTATTCAACAAACCGATCAACCCAAAAAAATGATCTCCGTGAAGGTGGCTGATAAAAATGGTTTTAATGCGCTGCATTTTCACGCGATACTTGCGCATCTGAATTTGAGTTCCCTCTCCACAATCGATCAAATAATGTGATTGATTGATCGAGATTAACTGGGAAGTCGTGTTTCGAGTTGCGGTGGGAATAGCGCTATTTGCTCCTAAAATCTTTAGCTCAAAACCCATTACTTGACAACAATCATTTTGATGTGTCTCGTTTTATCAGCTGACTTGAACGTCCCAAAATAATGCCCCGGTGAATAATCTGAAATATCATAGAGGAATTGGTTATTTCCCGTTTCGAGCTGAACATTAAACTGGTCAACTAATGTCCCGGTAATGTCATACATAGAAACAGTTCCGGTACGAGGCTGATCAGTTCTAAAAGCAAAACTTGGATTTGCTTTTACGGGATTTGGATAAATTGAAAATGAAAGATGGCTATCATCTATTGAACTAATACCACTTGCTTGCTGAACCTCAACATCGTAACTCGCATCGAGGTTTGAATCTAAAGTAAACAAGCTCGCTGTAATATAAGCTGTAGTTGAGAAAACGCCAGACTCAGACGGTGTCCCGCTAATCATGATACAGTGATCTCCGCTAGAAAACGTGCAAGAAGGAGGATTACAGTCATAACCGAGGCCGGGTGGGATATTCACAACAGAATCAACCTGTCCTGAAAAATTTTGAGGCACTCGAAATGAAATCACAAACTCAGTGTATTGTCCTTCAATCATTGTTACCGCAGTGTCGTCAGGATTGGGATACACCAAATCGCTACTATTGTCTAACTCATTACTTTCAGGCGAGCATTGCGCAAAAGCTGAGTTGAGAGCACCCATCATAAAAAATGTAAGTAAAAGCGTAAAAATTCTTTTCATAGTGTTTGATTTACATGTTGTCAATTTCGCGTTCAACTTCTTCCATAAAAATAATATCCTGCGCTTCTGATACTGTTGGAGCACATTCAATGTCAGCGAAATACGATTTACAAAATTTCACATCCCCCGAAATTACAAAACTTTTCTTTTTATCCTCAGCTTTTGACTTCCAACTCTCAATAGCTTTTAAGAACTCATCTTGAGGTTCTTTGTTTTCGGTCAGAACCAGCAATACGTTTTCCACATTCTGGCTCCAGTGTTCCGCGCAGGCTTTTACATCAGCTCCGCGATCTGACCAATTGAGAAAATACTGTGTGTGCTTGTCACCTGTTTCGTACATCATACCTGAATGAAATTAATTTATCGGGCAATTTTTTCAGCCAGCAAATAGAGAACTGCCATGCGAATAGCCACTCCGTTTTCAACCTGGTTGAGAATAATCGCGTGATCGCTGTCTGCCACATCAGAAGTGATTTCCACTCCTCTATTAATCGGACCCGGATGCATGATGGTGACCTCTTTTGAAAGACTATTCAACAACTCTGCATCAACACCATAAGTCATGGTATACTCACGGATTGATGGGAAATATTTAATATCCTGTCGTTCGAGTTGGATGCGCAACATATTGGCAATATCACACCACTCAAGTGCTTTGCGTAAATCGAGCTCGACTTCAACTCCCAAATCCTCGATGTATTTTGGAATGAGTGTTTGAGGTCCGCATACTTTCACTGTAGCTCCCAGTTTTTGAAGCGCGAATATGTTGGAAAGTGCTACGCGTGAATGAACGATATCACCCACAATCACAACTTTCTTTCCTTCCACATCACCATATTTCTCACGAATGGAATACGTGTCGAGAAGAGCTTGCGTGGGATGCTCGTGAGCACCGTCACCAGCGTTGACAATTCTGGAGTTCACATTTCTGCTCAGGAACACAGCCGCGCCAGGATTTGGGTGGCGCATAACTACCATGTCAACCTTCATCGCGAGAATGTTATTCACCGTATCGATGAGCGTTTCTCCTTTCTTCAATGAAGAACCCGATGCAGAAAAATTCACCACATCAGCTGAAAGTCGCTTTTCAGCGAGTTCAAAAGAGAGCTTTGTGCGCGTTGAGTTTTCAAAAAAGAGATTGGCAATTGTGATGTCGCGTAGTGAAGGAACTTTTTTGATCGGCCTGTTGATGACATCTTTGAAATTATCAGCAGTAGTGAATATCAACTCGATATCTTCCCTACTAAGTCCTTTAATTCCTAAAAGATGATCAACACTCAAATTACTCATCATCAATTGTTTTTAGAACAACATGTCCTTCATTATCGAGATTCACATCAACACGCTCAGAGACAACCGAGTCAACTGTTCTACCAACATAGTCGGCCTGGATGGGAAGCTGTCGGCTAAATCTTCTATCGATCAAAACCAGGAACTCAACCTTTTTGGGTCGGCCAAAATCCATGAGAGCATCCATACCGGATCTGATCGTGCGACCAGTGTAAAGAACATCATCGATCATGATGACCTTCTTGTTTTCTATTTCAAAATCGATTGTTGTTTCGCTAACGGTAATCGGTTCATCGCGTCTTCTAAAATCATCGCGATAAAACGACACATCGAGATAACCCAGATCGATTTTAGCTCCTGAAAGGACTCTTTTGAGTTCAGCGTGCAACCTATCAGCTAACTGAATTCCGCGCGGCTGCAAACCAATGAGTACTGTATTTTCAAAATCACCGTGATTTTCAATCAACTGGCGAGCCAATCGCTTGATTGTGATGTCGAGTACTTTGCTATTGAGTAAAATTCTGGGTTGCATTCTTTGGCAAATATAGGAGTAAGTCCCAATCATTTTTCAATCAAACGGAGCCAATTTTTTACAATTTGTGTTCCGTGGCTGCTCAAAATCGACTCGGGATGAAACTGCACACCATAAACAGGCAGACTTTTATGTTCGATCGCCATTGCAACTTCCCCCCAGTTTGCAATCGCTTTCAATTCCTCAGGCAAAGAAGATAAATCTGCCGCCCAGGAATGGTACAACCCAACTAATGTCGGGTTCTGAATATCGCTAAAAAGAGAATTTCCCTGATGCTCAACTTCAACCGGCCTACCGTGCTGCACACTCGCCATATTGAAAAGCTCACCATTAAAATGATTCACAATTCCCTGCATCCCCAGGCAAACTCCCAAAAACGGCTTTTCATTGATAAACCGATCAATTACTTCCATCATTTTTCCGGCAGTTTGAGGTAATTCCGGACCCGGACTCAAGACAATCGCAGTGCTTTTGGTCAGAACCGACCAGTCGATTTCGTCATTCCGCATCACTACAACCTCATCAACCAAAGGCTCCAGCAAATGAACCAGGTTGTAAGTAAAACTGTCGTAATTATCGATGACCGAAATACTTTTATTCATGTCCGCAAATGTGCATAATTTGTCAATAACTCCTACTTTGATTTGCTTTTCCCAATTTGAGAATTATTTTTGTTGTTAATAGCGCAAACCTAAATATGGAAAATTCAAAACCGCTTAAAATATTTGTTGTCGAAGATGATGAATGGTACAATAATTTTTTGACGTACAATTTAGAACTCAATGAAGACAACGAAGTCCACTCATTCAAAAACGGTAAAGATTTCATCAAAAAGCTTCATGAACGCCCTGATGTAGTAACGCTCGATTATTCACTACCCGATATGGATGGTGACAAAGTCATGAGGCACATCAAGGATTTCGACTCCAATATTCAGGTTCTGGTTGTATCAGGACAGGAAGATATTGAAACAGCCGTTGAAATTCTCAAACAGGGAGCTTACGACTATGTCGTGAAAAACAACGACACCCGTGAAAGACTCTTTGCTGTTCTAAATCACATCAGGAAAAATGTTGAGCTGAAAGAGGAAATTTCAGAACTCAAAAAAGAGATCAGCAAAAAATATGATTTTTCTAAAGCTATAGTAGGAAATAGCACAGCTATCAAAAAGGTTTTTAGCCTTATTGAAAAAGCCTGTGAAAGTAAAATCACAGTTTCGGTAACCGGAGAAACCGGAACTGGTAAAGAACTCGTTGCCAAAGCGATTCACTACAACTCCAAGAGAAAGAAAAAGCCTTTTGTTCCGGTAAATATTACGGCTATTCCAAAGGATCTGATCGAGAGCGAACTCTTTGGTCACGAAAAGGGTGCTTTTACCGGTGCTCAGCAGCGCAGAATTGGAAAATTTGAGGAAGCTACTGGCGGAACTATTTTCCTCGATGAAATTGGTGAAATGGATCCCAATTTACAGGCTAAACTTTTGCGTGTATTACAGGAACGTGAATTGACAAGAATTGGCAGTAATAAAACCATTCCGCTCGATGTTCGAATAATCGTAGCCACTCATCGCAACCTGGCCGATGAAGTGAAGAAAGGAACATTCCGAGAAGATCTCTACTACAGATTACTCGGTTTGCCAATCCACCTACCACCGCTAAGGGAACGCGGAAACGACATTCTCCTCATTGCTGATTTCTTTGTAAAAGAATACTGTAAAGAGAATGAAATTCCGATCAAAAAACTGAGTTCAAAAGCAAAAAACAAGCTCTTGAAGTTTCCATTTCCGGGGAACGTACGCGAGCTCAAAGCTGTCATTGAACTCGCCTGTGTAATGGCAAATGATGAAATGATTGAAGAAAGCGATATTTCATTCAATTCATCAAACAACATGCAGGATATCCTCATGAAAGAAATGACTCTCAAAGAATACCAGGCTCGTATCATTGAGACTTTCATGGAAAAATACGAAAACAATGTTTTGCAGGTAGCCAAAAAACTAGATGTGGGGAAATCAACAATATATAGAATGATTCAAAACGGGGAAGTCCAACAAAAATGAGCAATGATTTATATGACATTCAACTATTAAAAAAGCAAACAGGGGGAGATCCAGATTTTACCAATCACATGATCAACATCTTTATAGATGAAGCACCAAAACTAGTTGAAAAGCTGAGCAGTCACTACAGCAATGAGGATATTGAAGGTGTGAGATTTGTATCACATCAACTGAAAGGAAATTTCAGATCAATGGGAATTCATTGCTGGGAAGACCTAAGAGCAATTGAGCTTGCCGCCAAAGAAAACGATCTCGACAAAATTGAACCTGAAATGAAGTCCGTTCAGGATAAATTTCCTAAAATTATAGAAGCACTAAAACGAGAATTATGAATCATCAATTCATTCATACCGATCACGCCCCTTCTCCAATCGGGCCTTACAGCCAGGCAACACGAGCTGGTGACACCATTTATGTAAGTGGTCAAATCGCCATCAATGCCGAGACCAATGAACTCGAAACAGATACGCTGGAACAGGAAACCGAGCGCGTACTCGAAAACCTGAAGCAGGTTCTACTGGCAGCCGGAGCCAAATTGGAGAATGTAGTCAAATGCAGCATTTTCATTTCAGACATGAACAACTTTGGCAGAATAAATGAAGTGTACGGCAAGTATTTTCAACGCAACCAACCGGCACGTGAAACCGTTGAAGTTGCCGGACTACCAAAAGGCGTAAACGTAGAAATCTCCTGCATTGCAGTTGTATAAAACTTCATAATGATGAACGACCCCAAAATGATCGATTACCGAAGCGATACCGTTACACAACCAACTCCACAAATGATTGAGGCGATGAGTAAGGCCCCTGTTGGAGATGATGTCTACGGAGAAGATCCTACAATCAAAGAACTGGAACAGTATGCGGCCGATCTTTTTGGGATGGAAAATGCGCTGTTTTGTCCATCGGGTACAATGACCAATCAAATTGCGATCAAGGCTCACACTACCCCGGGCAAAGAAGTCATTTGTCACGAATGGGCACACATCTACAACTACGAAGGTGGCGGAGTTGCTTTTAACTCGGGCTGCCAGGTTAGGCCGATTTCTTCAAATGACGGCAAATTCAAAGCCGTTGATGTAGAAGCCAGGATTCAATCGAATACTGATATTCACGCAGCTCCAACGGCTCTAATCAGTGTAGAAAACACGGTAAACAAAGCCGGTGGCACTGTTTGGTCAACCGATGAAGTTAAACCGATCACGCGTGTCGGTCAGATCCACAACATCCCGCTTCATCTAGATGGTGCCAGACTTTTCAATGCTCTGGAAGCAGTCGGTGAAACTCCTGCCGATTACGGCAAGCTCTTTAACAGCATTTCAATCTGTTTGTCAAAAGGTCTCGGAGCGCCAGTTGGCTCGCTGCTGTTAGGATCTGACCAGTTCATTACAAGAGCTCGCAGAATTAGAAAAGTAATGGGTGGCGGAATGCGACAGGCCGGAATCATTGCCGCTGGCGGATTGTACGCCCTCAAAAACAACATTGACCGTTTGCGTGAAGATCGTGAAAATGCGATCAAGATATACGAGGCAGTAAAAGAATCTGCCATCTGTAAATCAGTTGAGAAGCCACAGACGAACATCGTCCTTTTTGAACCAACGGATGATAAGCCACTGAATGCGGTTCTGACCGAAATGGAAAAGTACGGAATTAAGGCTTCTCCAATGGGTAGCAAAATCAGAATGGTGACGCACCTCAACCACAGTCACGAGGAGATCGTGCGCACTTGCGACATCTTGCGAAGTTTGTAAACAATGAGCTTGCACAGCGGTTTAAACGATATGCGCAAACAACTCTTTACACTCCTGATTTTCATTTCAATATCTGTTTTCGGTTACAGTCAGAACCAAACGGAACTCGAGACATTCAACCAAAAACGTCAACATATTGTGACAACCGGCATGTATGTGCTCGGTGGCTGGGCCGTTGCCAATATGGTTACTGGCGGAATCGGTTACGGGACTTCATCAGGTGAAGCCAGGTATTTCCATCAAATGAATATGATGTGGAACACAGTGAATTTGGGACTTTCAGCCAGTAGTTTGTTGTTCCAGGACGACTTGCCCACAACATTAAGAGGATCATTAGAAGCGCAACAAAACATCGAACACTTGTTGCTCTTCAATGCAGGGCTGGACGTAGCTTATATTACTGCCGGATTCTACCTCAAAGAACGCGCAAAACGCAGTAACCGCTATGACAGATTCACAGGTTACGGCAATTCACTTCTCCTCCAGGGTGGTTTCCTTTTGCTTTTTGATGGTGTGATGTATTTCACTCTCCGCAATCACGGAAACTCAATCGGAAAGGTGCTAGAACACGTTCAATTCAGCGGAAATTCTGTTGGAGTTAGTTTTTGGTTTTAAAATAATCACGATTTGTAGGATGGCGATGCATCGCCATCCTACAAATCGTTTTCAATGCGAAAACTTAACTATATGTAAAAGCATATAAACAGCTGAAAACCGAAGAAATTATATCTATTTACATATAATTCGTTAAATTTGGCAATAATTATATTTAAAAGCATATAATGAAAAGCCTCTCCGAATTTGTCAAAGAACGAAGAAAAGAAGTTGACCTAACGCAGGAAGAGTTTGCTGAACGTGCAGGTGTTGCCCTTACAGTGATTAGAAAAATTGAACAGGGCAAAACAAACCTCAATATGGATAAAGTAAACTTGGTTCTGAACATGTTTGGCCACACATTAGCTCCTGTAAATCAAAAAGAAGTTGAAAAATGAGACAGGGAGATGTATTTTACAAAGATCATTTTGCCGGAGTAATAACGGAGACAAATGATGGAGAGTATGTTTTTCAGTACGATGAACAGTATATTGAAAATCACCCTGATAGTTTCATCACCTTCACAATGCCTGTCAGAAAAAAGCCTTATAGAGAAAAACGCCTATTTCCTTTTTTCGAAGGATTGATTCCTGAAGGTTGGCTATTGGATATAGCATCTAAAAACTGGAAGATCAATCAAAATGACCGCATGGGCTTACTCCTGGCTTGCTGTGAAAACTGTATTGGAGCTGTGAGCGTTAAACCAAAACCTACACACGATGAAGAATAAATGTTTGTACTGTTACAGAACTGTTGAACAGGGTGCAGACTTTCACGAAAAATGTGCCATAGAGTTCTTTGGTTCAACAAAAGCTCCAGAAATTGACTATTCGCTCGATCAAATGAGTGAGTTAGCAAAAAAGGTGGTACAAAGAAAAATAACTGTCCCCGGTGTACAGCCCAAATTGTCGATGTCCCTTTTTCAAAAAAACAATTCACAGTCAGAACCGAGACTAACAGTAGTGGGCGCCCTTGACGGCCAATATATTTTCAAGCCGCCTTCAGGAACATTCCCTCAAATGCCACAAAACGAACATGTAACGATGCGCATTGCTGAGGCCTTTGGAATAAGAGTTGTCCCATCAACCTTGATTCGATTAGCATCGGGAGAGTTGTCATACATTACAAAACGTATTGACCGTACAGATAAAGGTGAAAAAACACACATGCTCGACATGTTCCAGATTACTGAAGCTTTCGACAAATACAAAGGATCGATGGAAAAAGTTGGAAAAGCACTCGATGCTTATTCATCTAATACCTTACTCGATAAAGTCTTTTACTTTGAGATTGCTCTTTTTTCCTTTCTCACAGGGAATAACGATATGCACCTGAAAAACTTCTCAATGATAGAGAGTCCGTCAGGTTGGGTTCTCTCCCCGGCTTATGATCTTTTAAATGTCGCCATAATTCTGCCAGAAGACACAGAAGAACTCGCACTCACATTGAGCGGAAAGAAAAAGAAGCTAAGGCGTTCGCACTTTGAGGTATTAGGTAAAAACCTCGAACTAACAGACAAACAAATCAAAGGTGTTTTCAATCGAATGCAAAAAAACAAAACAAAAGCGATTGAATGGATTAACGCCTCTTTTCTCGACTCCGGATTGAAGAAGGCTTATCAGAACACGCTGGATTCACGATATAATCAATTGGGGTTGTAGAATGGCGATGTCATTTCATGGATAAATTGCTAAATTTATATTTGTAGGATGACGACACCTAAAAACGACTACATCCACATTCTAGGAATGGCCAAATCATGTATTGATTTGAAAGGAGCAAAAGCGCAAAAAGTAGAACTGGATTTACTCAGAATATTGTACGCTATAGAAAAGCTTGATGAAAAGACATATGGTTGTTTAATAGTGTACGATGACAAAATCAAAGAACGTGTTCACACCTGGATTAAAAAGTACCAGTTTGACAAAAACAATCATTTTGAAGTCATCACTCTTTCAAAAAAATCAGATAAGGATAAATTAGCTTTACAAGATGAAAAGAAACTAAACTCTTCAGCTAATCTAAGACATGCAATAGAAGCAATACCAAAAGAAAATGCTAGTGGCAAAATAGGTGAAAAGCTTTTTGAAGAAGCTCTAGAAAAATATATTAAAGAAGAGTTTAAGATCGGTGAAATCAATAAATCTAACCCTCCTTTTGGTATCAAATGGGATTTCTATCACAAAAAAGAAACACCTGCAGAATAACAAACTACACTAAGCTATCATTCTAAATAAAAGTAACTTTAATTATATTGAGCTTATTAAAGTAATAAATAACAGACTGATAAGATCACTAGCTATAGGAATAGTAGAATTTCTTAACACAGGACAAAAATGGAAAAAGAAGAATACTACAATATTGGTCAAGAACTAAACTTACCTAAAAGATGTCCTATTTTGCAGTATTGTTGCAGACGAGCTTGGACCATTTATTTTTTTAGTAGGTACATTGAAATTGATCGACATAACAACTATGCTCTCATGCTAAAGAATGAAGGAGAGGTTCCAGAAGATTTTGAAATAAAATCAATTGAAATACAAGGTGAGGCACCAGGTGGGAGATTAGGAAATGATTATGGCTGGTTTCATGACGTATGCCCAGAGGTTAACTTATTTGATGGCATGAATGCAATAGGTTACTTTAAAGGTAAAGCATGTTCAGAAGGGGTTTATGACAAAGAGAATAATCCTCAAGCAATAATTCATGAAACTCGTCATTACTCTGAATGTTTAGAGTACATTTCTTCAGATGTCAATAATAATCAAAAACAAGAAAATCAAAAAGACATATTTGAATTCAAGCCCAACATTCATGGAATAGGAATAAACTTTAATGAGCTTTGGAGAAGATTTAAAAATAAGAAATGACAACCTCTAATTATCATCCTCTCCCCCCTTCACCAACCCCAAAACATCTTCCAAAATCATATATAGGCAAGGGACAATCACCAGGATGATGGAAGTCGCGAAAACGATTCCGAATCCGAGGGAAATGGCCATTGGTATAAGATTATTGGCCTGATCTGATGTTTCTAAAATGATAGGAGCCAATCCGCCAAAAGTTGTGAGTGTTGTGATCATTATCGGTCTGAACCTGCGGGTACCGGCTTCGTTGATCGCTTCGAAGACAGACATCTTCCCGCGTTGGTGGTTCGCGTAATCGACCATGATCAGCGAATCATTCACCACAACTCCTGAAAGTGCAATAACGCCCATCAAACTCACGAGCGAGAGATCGTAGCCCAGTAAAATATGCCCTATCACAGCTCCCACAATTCCGAACGGAATGGCGAAAAGCACAATCAGTGGTTGAGTGTAATTCTTAAACGCGATGGCGAGCAAGGCGTAAATCACGAGCATTGCCAGGATAAAACCGCTGTAGAGCGATTCGGTTGATTCGCGCATGTCAGACTGCCCCCCTTCAAAACTCCAGCCGAGTCCGGGATATTTCGCTCTCAGAGCCGGGAGTTCTTTTGTGTTCAACGATTCCAGAATCTGAGACACTGCACTGGCAGGCTGAGCATCCATCCCGACTGTCACCACGCGTCTGCCGTTGCGCCTGTTGATCGAAGTAAACGCTTCGCGCTCGGTAACTTCAGCTACATCGAGGAGTGGCACCTCTGTGCTGTCTGGGGTTCTGACCACGAAGTTTTCAAAATTGCGCATATCTTTGCGCTCTTCGTGCGGCAATTTCACGCGGACTTCCACTTCATTATTTCCGCGTAGTTGACGCATGGCGAGTGCTCCGTAAAAAGCGTTGCGGACCTGATCGCCTACATTTGATGGTGTGAGGCCCAATTGTCGGCCTTCAGGCAGTAGTTTGATGTCAAATTGAGTTTTTCCTTTGTCGTAATTGTCGTTGATATCACGGGTGTTTTCATACTGCTTCATGGCGCTCATGAAGTCCTTGCTGGCATTTTCCAACACATCAATATCATTGTGGACGAGGTCAACACTGATGTCCTGCTTGTAACCTCCCGGACCACGCTCTGCTTCAAAACTGATTTGATCCACACCTTCAATATCTCCAATTTCATCGCGCCACAATTCAATCACCTCCTGGGCACTCATGTCTCGCTCATCGGGTTCTTTCATCACGATCTCCACATCGATGAAATTCTGGTTCCGAACATTGGTCTTTACGCCATCAGCAACCTCGTACAGATTGTGTTCCTCAAACATCCGCTGCGTGGATTCCGTGATCTCGTGAGCCACTTTTGCAGATTGCTCCGGTGTGGTGCTCACCGGCAGCCTGACTCCGGCTTCAATCTCATCGGCTGCTACCTGGGGCATGAGGACAATCCCCATGTGATCGCTGTAGCCGTAGCCACCAACGATCAACAAAACCGAAATCGCAATACTGAGCGTGATGTAGCGAAATTTCAGGCATTTGTTCAAAAAAGGATGGTAGTATTTGGAAATGAATATCTCAAACTGATTGGCAAATGCAGATTGCACAACTTCCAGTTTTTGTACGAGCTTATTTGATTTTTTGCGTTTTGCATGTCCGAGGTGAGCGGGCAAAATGAAAAGCGCCTCAAAGAGTGAGAGCAACAAAACCACAATCACAACAGCGGGCAACGGCCACCAGAATTTACCCGTTTCGCCCGGAATAAAAAGTAGCGGAATAAAGGCAATAACGTTGGTCAGAATACTGAACACAACCGGAGTTGAGATATCGCGCGTTCCTTTGATAGCCGCTTTGATAGAACTCATTCCCTGCTGGCGATATTCGTAAACATTTTCCCCCACCACAACGGCATCATCCACGACAATCCCCAGCACGAGTAAAAACCCGAACATCGAGATCATATTGATGCTGATTCCGATTGTAGGTAAAAAGAAAATTCCGCCAACGAACGAGATCAACATTCCCAACATCACCCAAAATGCGAGTCGGTATTCAAGGAAAAGCGTGAGAATCAACAGCACGATCACGATGGCCAAAACACCATTTTCAGTGAGTAGCGTGAGTCGGTCTTCGTAGTCCTGAGCCGTGTTGCTGTCTATTCGCCAATCTACTGATGGCGGCAGCGTATTCTCAAAACTCGTCATCGTTTCCTGCACCGTTTCGGCAATGTCGAGAGGTGATTGATCGCCTATGCGGTAAATGGTCAGATCCACCGTATTTCGCTGGTTGAATTGTCCGTGGAAACCCGTTTCCTCAAAGCCGTCAGTTATTTTAGCGATATCACCCAGCTTAACTGCTGCTCCGGCACTTCCTATCAGGATTTCGATTTGAGCGTACTCTTTCGCCCATTGTTTCCGCTCTTTCATGCGGAGTAGAATCTCACCTTTGCCTGTTTCAACCGCTCCGGCCGGAATATCCTCACTCGACTGGCGGATGACATTCGCGATCTGACCGAGAGTCAGGTTATACTCTCTCAACCGGTAGCGCGGAATTTCGACATGCGTCACAAACTCCGGCACATTCCCAATCTCAACCTGAGTGATATTTTTCGTATTCAACAATTGATCGCGCAGGCGCTCAGCCAAAACGCGCAAAGTCCAAATATCCTCATCTCCGTAGAGCCCAACTTCTATCACCGATCGCTGCCTCGATTGCAGGCGCACCTCGGGCTGTTCAATTTCATCGGGAAACGTCCTGATGCGCGCCACCGCCTGATCGATCTCCTGGAAAGCCGTCACGCGTTTTGTCCCGGCAACCAACTCAATGCTCACATTTCCCGAGCCTTCCTCAGCCCTGGAAACAACTTCCTTGATTCCCTGGATTCCGCGAACCGCTTCTTCCACAGGCAACAAAATCCCCTGCTCCACCTCAGCGGGCGAAGCTCCGGGATAAGTAACCGATACTTCCACAATATCGAGCTGAAACTGCGGATAAACTTCTTTTTGGATGCTGTACATGCTCCAAATTCCGCCAGCCAACAACAAGATCATCAACAAATTGGCGATGATCGAATTCTTCGCCATGTAAGCAATTGGGCCCTTGCCGTAATCTTTGTCGTTACCTTCCATCTACTCCTGCCCTCCCGATTTTTCGGTTTCTCCTTCAACACGCAATGCAGCGCCTTGAGCAACAGTGGCCAGGTTAGTCGTCACAACATCATCGCCTTCTTTCAATCCGCCTTTTACGTAAATGTAATTCGCATCCTCCAGCTCAATATCCACTTTATTGATCACCAAACGCCTGTCTCGCATGAGCCAAATCGTATTGTCTTTGCGCACCAAATCGCGATCGATGCGAAAAACATCGCGAATAGAATCAGCATGAAGATGCGTTTCCACAAATGAATTCACCACCATTTTGGGTTTCTCTTTTCGGTCAGAGCCGAGCGCGAGCGGATCGGGAACAGTCACAATGACGCGGGCCATCCGCGTGCGATTGTCGAGCGAGCCGATGAATTTACTCACGTATCCGGTTCTGAAAAGCGAATCAGACCACGATTTTGTATCGATGATTTTAGCGTGTGCGCCTTTATCTGATTCCGACTCGGGAAAAGCGAGCCATTTCACTTTTGCGAGCGGAATTGTCGCGATCACCCAATATTCGTCAACTCCCACGAGCCAGCCCATATCTTCACCCACAGCAACCTGTGAACCGCGATTGACCTCACGCCTGATGATTTGCGCTTTGAACGGAGCTTTTACTGATGTGCGTTGTAAGTTGAGTCTCGCTTGCTGAACTGATGCTTCAGCAGCTTTCAATGCCGATTCGGCAGCCTTGAGTTGGGGTTTTCGCAGGGCGAGTTCTTTGCTGAGTCCGGTCAGTGAATCGCCCAGTAAATCGTAATCCTGTTGAGCAACATCCTGTCGGCCTTTTTCCAGGCTGTACTGCGATTGTGCATCCATCAAATCGCTTTGCCGCATGGCGAGAGCGTTTTGAAAATCAGCCGGATCGATTTGAACGAGTTCTTCGCCCTTTTCCACGATAGCTCCGGGAATAAAGTTTTTGCTGCGATCGATGATCTCTCCACTCACCCGCGGACTAATCACCACATCCTCAGCTGGTCGCACAATTCCGGTTGCTTTAAAAACAGGAGCGAATGTTCCTTTGTGCACTTTTCGCACATTTACCAACATAGCCGTTTCCTTGCTCGCCCCTGTCTTTTCTGCCGTGGGTTCTGACCAAAAAATGGCGGTTGTCACCACGATGGCACCAACCAAAATGAGCAGCGATATGAGGAGTGTTTTCTTTCTGTTCATCGTTTAACTTTTTTAATCATCCAACTGGCGATTCGTTTCAAAACTGCCGGCTAAAGCGCGGTAGAGCGAAATTCGCGTGAGGAGCAAATCACGTTTGGCCACAATTAAATCGCGCTTGAGTTGTTGCACTTCATTCAGAGCCGTGAGCACATCGAGGTAGTTCGTCATTCCGTTGAAGTAGCGGGCTCTGAGTTGCTTGCTCACATTCTCAGCCAGTTCAACCTGCTTCTCGATGGATTCCACTGTTTCGCGCTGGTTGTTTTCCTGTACAATGGCGTCTTCAACATCGCGAAAAGCGCCCAGCACAACTTGCCCGTATTCGTAAAGTTGTTGCTCCTTAACCGCTGTTGTGCGGTCTACCTCGGCTCGCAATCGGCCACCGTAAAAGAGGGGAGCCAGTAAATTTCCCGCGAGCGAATAAGCCCAGCTATCTAGTAAATTACTGAAGTTGTTGGTTCTGAATGCGAGGTTTGTGTTCAGTGTCAGCCTGGGGTACTGGCTGGAAATAGCTGCTGCGAGTTCGCGGTCTGAGGCTTTGAGCCGGGCAAATGAAGCCTGCACATCGGGGCGCCTGTTGATGAGATCGGCCGGAACTCCAGTTTGTGGTAAATCGGGCATTTTGGGGAACGAGCTGAATTCAGCATCCAGTTTTTCGTGGGGCGATTTACCCAAAAGTAACGCCATTTGGTGTTCTAAAAGTCCAACGTTCGTTTGCCAGTTGTAGAGCTGCTGACGGGTAGATTCGATGAGTTGCTCCTGCCGCAACACATCCACTGCTGTAATTTCGCCTGTCCCAATTCGCGATCTGATCAACTTGAGAATGTTTTCATTTGTCTCAACCTGCGAGCGGATGAGTTCGAGTTGATTGTTCGCAGCGATCAATTGCATGCGTGTAGCGGCAATATCGGCTGTGACGGAAATAGCTGTTGTGCGGTAATCGTAAATCGAAGCTTGCGTGCGGTAACGCTCGGCATCGGTAGCGGCTCTTATTCTTCCCCACAGGTCGATTTCATAACCGGCCTGCATTCCAAACTGGATATTCTCACCACCAACGAAATCGGGAGTAGGTCGGCTGATGGCGCTTCTGATGTTTCCGCTCAGCTCGGGAAACAAATTAGATCGCTGTCTTTTCACAACAGCTCGCGCAGCTATTACGCGTTGCCAGGCAGACTCTAACGTGTAGTTTGAATCGAGCGCGTAAGTAATCATTTGGTCGAGCTCTTCATCGTCAAAACTCTTCCACCACTTATCGGGTTGTTGGTCAGATCCGGAATCAGAAAAGGTCTCGGGAGGTTTGAGGTTGAGCGGGTCAGTAGAAACTTCTTTTGAACAACCCTGAATCAACGCGATCAAGAACGGTATCGCAATGATCAATAGATAACGCAATCGCAATTCACGAAATGAATACGGATTTGAAAGGTTGTGCATTAATTCAGTTTTAGCTGTGCGAACTTAGTAATTAGTGTAACTCCTCATAAATCTAAATGTTTATTTCAGGGGGATTTAACAATTGTTGGGGTTGCGTCCGCTTCGGATTTCAAGTACTTCTTCCCAAATCTTTTCTGTCCAACCTTCCTTCAGATCAATTCCGAAATTGAGTTCATAATATTTTCTACTGAATTGGCTCGCATCTTCGAAAATGCAAACCACTTCTTCCCTAGATCTTTCAAGGAAGCTCCTAAATGAAATACTTCTTTGTCGTCAATGATCAAAAAGCGGTCGTGGCTTTGGGTAAACGGTTTTGCTTCAAAATTGCCGTACTGTTCATTGGCTTTTTGCACATCTAATTTAAGCTGTTTAGAAATGGATTTTGTGAGCAAATGTACCTGTACGCCTTTGGCCTTCTTGCTCAAATGCGTCAAAGTAGTATCATTTACATAGTTATCGATCAACACAATACTTGATGTCGCTGAACGGATAATTTTAGACGCCAATTCATAGGCATCAAATATTTGTCCGTCAAAAAACACCCCCTGGGTAGGGATGTTGTCTTTGTTTTCGAGGGCTTTAAACACTTGTTCAAACTTTTGGTCAGTTTCAATCTGCTTGCGTTCAATGCCTTCCATTCGTTGGAGCAGTCCGCTATTATTGGCAATAAACTTCCGCATTTCTACAAAGGCATCCATAATTTGTATACTTACCTGTACGGCTATATCTGACCGCAATACAGCTGAGAGCATCGCTACTCCTTGTTCGGTAAATGCATAGGGTAAGTAACGCCTACCACCGTGTTCACTTGAGGTCACAGTTTGTGATTTCAAGTTTTGATCTTCATTTTTTGAGGTCACAATTTGTGATCTTGAATTTGAGGCAGAAATTTGAGACTCCAAATCAGCGAATTCTTCTTCTGTTAATTGAAATCTAAATTTTTCAGGAAAGCGATTTAAATTTCTCTTTACAGCTTGATTCAGTACACGGGTTTCTACCTGATACATCTCGGCCAAGTCACGATCAATCATTACCTGATTGCCCCGAATAGAGAATATGCGGCTTTCGATTTGCTTTTGCGAAATGGCTAGCTCTTTACTCATGTCAATTCAGAAATTGAATTTAAGATTTCATTCTTTCATTTCCTGTCTAGCGTTGGCAAAAACCAAATGTTCGTTTGGCTTTAATTGCATGTATCCCAACGAATACATGCCCTCCAAAACTACCCAACTTTTCCCCAAAACCAAAAAACACCTTATACTATATCAGGTTTGTTTTGTGGCTGATAGATGGTTCTATAAACTTTATTTCTGATGGAATTGAATCGTATTTGCCGGTTTAAAAGAAAAATAGCGAGATAGCGAATCACAGCACTAGCAGTCAAATACTTAACCGTTAATTACAGTCTCTCAAAGTTTGACAAAACTTTGTAACTTTACAAACCAAACCGAACAAACAACACTGTAACTATGAATTCAAAAAACCTAATTTGGGTTGTGCTGCTCTTCTCTATCGTCAGCGCCACAATTCATGCACAAAGCATTCGCTACCGAATCGATTATTTCAATCCGCGCATTTTAAAAGCTTATGCCGACAACTCGCTTATCGTTTCCAGGAGAGCTTATCAAGATGAGATAAGGATTGACTCGGTAGACCCTTCCGGTAGGATTATCAATCAAAACATCTTCTTTCTCGATAATGATGTTGACGGCTATTTGTATTCGGTAAAACGCACCCTGTTCATCACAACATCGAGCGTACCCGATCAAAATGAGTGTGCTGATTGCAGGCAAATTGCTTTGAAAATGTACAATGGAAACGGAGTTTTACAGAATACCGAAAATATCGAAACTCCTAAAAGTGAAGATATTAAAGCTCTTTATCGCCCAATTATTCATCGAGACACTTTGATACTTTTCGGAAAATCATATTCAGATGGAGACTGTTACGATGAAAACCACCTCATTTTATCAGACTTCAACGGTAACAAACAAGCCGAAATTGAACTCGGTTGTGAAGCAATACTTACATTTGATACGACTGATATTCACGTCAACATCTCGGGAAATTGCCAGTGTGGAAATGATCCGATTAACGAAGATCTGGTTTACAGCTTCGACTCAAATTTCGTCCAAAAGAAACCAGCTATACCTGTATTGAAAGAAGTCAATGGTTCTGATGATTTTATTGGTTACTCATCGATGAGAATATTCAAAGATGTCAGTTTGTTTAACGGAAAAATTTACAACACTGCAGGTCCGGTTAACCGATACATCGCAGATGTTGTGGACACCACCAACCAAACTTGGCGCAATTTAGACAGCCTCTTCAACGACCCGATGAAGGACATCGCCATTCACGACATGATCAAATACGATTCGTTTTACGTGTTTTTGAGTCCGAACACGAGAAATGACTCTGGCCGGGCCGGTCTTCATTGGATCTCTGAGGATTTGAAATATCACGGCCGATTGATTCGTATCGGGATACCGGGCGGCAGAATTACCGGTGGCGACATTCAGGTTGGAAAAGGAAATCGCCCCGATATTTTCCTCAGACTCAAAATAAGTGGTGGCGGTATTTCAAAAACCGAATTCCTACGCATTAACATGAATCGATTTGATCCCAGTTCAGTTCCTGAGTTTTCACGTTCAGAACCGGATGTGCAGTTCTACCCCAATCCGGCATCGGAGTTTGTCACGATCGCTATGCCTTACACGAGCGGAAACCTGCAAATCATCAACGCGACAGGAAAGCTGGTGAGGGATCTGACCGTTACGCAAAACCAACAGCTCGATGTATCGCAACTGGGAAGCGGAATGTATTTTTTCAGGTTTACGAACGAAGACCGATCTGTCACGAAAAAAATGGTGATCCGATAAACGATCAATCTGCGTACCTTTGCGCCATGCGCATTGATATTGTCACCATATTACCGCAACTCATGGAGAGTCCGTTTGCTGACTCCATCATGAAACGCGCGCTGGAAGCCGGCCATGCCGAATTGCATTTCCACAATCCGCGCGATTACAGCCGGGACAAGCACAAAAAAGTGGACGATTACCAGTTTGGTGGTGGTGCCGGAATGGTTATGCAGGTAGAGCCGCTCGCACTTTTGCTCGATGAGTTGAAAAATGAACGCGATTATGACGAGATCATTTACATGACTCCTGATGGCGAACGATTTGACCAGCGGATGGCGAATTTTTACTCGCAAAAGGAGAACATCATCATCATTTGTGGCCATTATAAAGGAATTGATGAGCGCATCAGGGAACATTACGTAACCCGTGAAGTTTCGATTGGTGACTTTGTGATCTCTGGCGGTGAACTGGCTGCAACCGTTTTTTGCGATGCGGTGATCAGGCTCATTCCCGGTGTGCTGAATGACGAGACCTCGGCTCTGACCGATTCCTTCCAGGATGATTTACTTGCTCCTCCCGTTTACACGCGCCCGGCAGAGTTCAGAGGATGGAAAGTTCCAGATGTTTTATTGTCAGGCAATTTCAAGAAAATCGAGGAATGGCGACACGATCGGGCACTTGAAAAAACAAGGCTTCGCAGACCCGATTTACTGGAAAGAGAAATTGAAAATAATAGCGAGAAAAACGCAAAATAGTAGGTCGTTCGCAAAATATTTCATAATATTGCACGCTCAATTTTGAGAGGAAAATACACCTTATAAGCATTTTCGTCATGGACCAAAGAATTCAAGAAATAACACACGAAGTAAACGGAACACCTGAATATCCTGAATTTTCAGCCGGTGATACGGTAAATGTAACTTACATGATCCGCGAGGGTGAAAAACAACGTCCACAGAGTTTTCAGGGAACAATTATCCAAACAAAAGGTAAAGGAGCTACTGGAACATTCACTATTCGCAAAGTTTCAAGTGGTGTAGGAATTGAGCGTATTTTCCCATTAGGCTCTACTGCTATTCAAAGCATTGAAGTTAAGAAAAAAGGTTCAGTACGTAGAGCACGTATTTTCTACCTCCGTGAGAGACAAGGGAAAGCGGCAAGAATTAAAGAGAAAAGACATTAATATATTCCGTAATTTTTACGGTCAGAACCCCGCATACTGTGCGGGGTTTTTTATTGCCTGATTTTTCAGCTTACAAAAAAGGCCGGCTCGCAAAAACGAACCGGCCACCCGAACCATATCAACAATTCTAACGACAAGAAGAATCTTGATACTATTGAAACATCAATTCTTCTTTTTAGTTCATCCCTTTTTCAATTTTTCTTCAATTCCGCTCTTTTCATAAGGGTAGCTGTTGAATGTTCCCATACCTTTAGCGATTACTGTGTCCCTGTTGACAGCGCTTATCACACCGCTCGTAATGATAATTCTGTTCCCCTCCTCTTCTACTGTTCCTTCTCCAACTAACTCATCTCCGAGGTGAGCAGGGTGCAGGAAGTTCAATTTGAACTCTACAGTCGATACGAGTCGGCCGCGTTCACAGGAAACCGACAAAGCTGCTACTCCCAACACACTGTCCATCATCCCGGCTACCATTCCACCGTGAATTGCAACCGGAGTTGCCATGTGGCGTTCCTGAACTTTCATTCTGTAAATTACCTTACCGGGCTCAGGAACTTCAAATTTCATGTCGTGGTCCTGCCCGAAT
The DNA here is from genome assembly GCF_008806325.1 of Salibacter halophilus. Classification (GTDB taxonomy): domain Bacteria; phylum Bacteroidota; class Bacteroidia; order Flavobacteriales_G; family Salibacteraceae; genus Salibacter; species Salibacter halophilus. Next base: position 88,714 of record NZ_WACR01000004.1, on the reverse strand, counting down.
TTATTGATCTTGTTGTAAAGCTCTAAGATGTTATGCATGCATACTTCTTTTGAAGTGAAAATTAGTAAAAAGATTTTTTAGTGTGTTATTAAACCTTTCAACTTTAGAGTACTCAAGGTTGCGGTCAGTGCCTCCAGCTTGACCTCCAAACTCCCTCCTACTTCGACTCAACCCTTCGGCACCGCATTTCGGCTCCGCTCAATGCACCTCTCCGTACTCCTCACAGTATCCGGGTCTGGCGGCTAAAAACAAACACTAAACCTCCCAACTCCAAACCTATTAAAACCTTAACCTCACAATAAACCCAAAATACTATTAGAATTTTCTCAACCTCAACCTCAACCTCGGCCTTGACCTCAACCTTGACCTCAACATACAAACCTCTCCCAAATCTTGGTTACCTTGCTCTAAGTCGTATTTTTGTGGAACTCGAATAAAAAAGATGAATCAAGCATAGCTAAAATAATCATTAAACAATGGAGAATGATTTTAAATTATGCGGCTCCATCTGACCTTTGATGAATTAATGATAACAGATGAAAAAGGACAAAGAAATATTTGATCTCATAAGTGCCGAAAAAGAACGGCAACAGGATGGGCTGGAACTTATCGCATCTGAAAACTTTGTTAGCGATAACGTATTGAATGCAATGGGCTCAGTGCTTACAAATAAATATGCTGAAGGTCTTCCAAGCAAGCGCTATTACGGTGGTTGTGAAGTTGTTGATCAGGTTGAAGACCTGGCACGAACGCGCCTCAAAGAATTGTTTGGAGCTGAGTGGGTAAACGTACAACCGCACTCGGGTGCCCAGGCAAACTCTGCCGTGATGTTGGCTTGTCTCGAACCGGGCGATAAAATCCTCGGTTTTGATCTGTCACACGGTGGACACCTCACGCACGGCTCACCAGTCAATTATTCGGGAAAGCTATATTCTCCTTCATTCTACGGAGTAGAGAAAGAGACTGGTGTTATCGATTACGAAAAAGTTGCCGAAAAAGCGAAAGAAGAAAAACCAAAAATGATCATTTGCGGTGCTTCAGCTTACTCCCGCGACTGGGATTACGAAGCATTGCGCAAAATAGCCGATGAAAACGGTGCACTTCTGCTGGCTGATATCTCACATCCGGCCGGATTGATCGCCAAAGGGATTTTGAACGATCCGCTCGAACACTGCCACATCGTGACGAGCACCACGCACAAAACACTTCGTGGTCCGCGTGGCGGAATTATCATGATGGGATCAGACTTTGAAAATCCGTGGGGACTCAAAACGCCAAAAGGAAAAGTGAAGATGATGTCGCAAATGCTCGATTCAGCAGTTTTCCCGGGTACGCAGGGTGGTCCGCTCGAACACGTAATTGCTGCCAAGGCTGTTGCATTTGGTGAAGCACTCACTGATGAGTTCATGGACTATACCGTACAGGTTGTCAAAAATGCCAAAGTAATGGCTGACGAGTTTGTGAAACGCGGTTATCACGTGATTTCAAACGGTACTGATAACCACTCAATGCTGATCGACCTGCGCGCTAAAGATGTAACCGGAAAAGAAGCAGAAAAAGCACTGGAAAAAGCCGGCATCACGGTTAACAAAAACATGGTTCCATTCGATGACAAATCGCCATTTGTGACATCGGGAATGCGTGTGGGAACTCCGGCTGTTACAACACGCGGACTCAAAGAGGACGACATGCCGCGGATTGTCGAGTTCATCGATCAGGTTCTGACCGATACTGAGAACGAAGAAAAAATTGCTAAAATCAAGGCGGATATTCGCGACTGGATGTCGCCCAAGCCGCTCTTTCAATCATAAAAACGGATAAATTTTATGGAAATAACTGCAAATAATCCAAATCGCACTTCATGGGTAGATGTACCTGAAAACAGCGACTTTCCCATTCAAAACCTGCCGTTTGGTGTTTTCTCTACTACTGAGAAAGACGCTCGCGTAGGTGTGGCACTCGGTGAGCACATCATCGATATGTACGAACTGGCGAGTCGCGGTTACCTCGGTGACATTATCAAAGATGCTGAAGTGTTCAACCAGGATAAGCTCAACCCTTTTATGAAATTGGGTCGTGACACGGTCAGAGCCGTGCGCAACGAGCTGGCCAACATCTTCGATTCGAACAATGCCAAGCTAGAATCAAGCGATGACGACAAGGCCGCTATCCTCGTGAAACAGAGCTCAGCTTCAATGCACATGCCCGTTCAGGTTGGCGATTACACTGATTTTTACTCGAGTAAAGAACACGCGACTAACGTTGGTAAAATGTTCCGCGATCCTGATAACGCGTTGTTGCCTAACTGGCTTCATATTCCGGTTGGCTACCACGGTAGAGCGAGCTCTATCATTGTTTCGGGAACGCCTATTCACCGTCCAAAAGGGCAGACAAAGCCAGATCCTGATCAACCACCGGTTTTTGGTCCGTCAAAACGTGTGGATTTTGAACTTGAAATGGCTTTTGTAACGTATGACGGCAAAGCACTTGGCGACTCGATATCAAGTGACGAAGCTGAGGATTACATCTTTGGAATGTGCCTCTTCAACGACTGGAGTGCACGCGATATGCAAAAATGGGAATACGTACCACTAGGTCCATTTCTAGCGAAGAGTTTTGCATCATCTGTGAGTCCGTGGATCGTGACTATGGATGCTCTTGAGCCATACCGCTGTGCAGGACCTCAACAGGATCCGGAGCCACTTCCATACCTCAAGACAAAAGGTGACCACAGTTTTGATATCAACCTGGAAGTGGGTATCAAAACAGACAATACTGATGAAACAAAGCTGGCGCATTCAAACTTCAAGTACATGTACTGGAGTATGGCGCAACAGCTCGCTCATCACACAGTAAACGGATGTAACATTCGCGTTGGTGATATGATGGCTTCAGGAACGATCTCAGGAAAAGAGAGCGATGAGTTTGGTTCTATGTTAGAACTCACATGGTCTGGCAAAAACCCGATCAAACTCCCTGATGGATCTGAACGCAAATTCATCGAGGATGGCGATACTGTAATCATGCGCGGCTACAGCGAAAAAGACGGCATCCGCATTGGATTTGGCGAAGTGCGCTCTAAAGTACTTCCCGCCAAGTAACAGACTTTATTTATTTGAAATAGAAAGCCTCTTGACGAATGAGTTGAGAGGCTTTTTTGATTTAAAACATTTAGAAATGAAGATTCATTAAGAGTGTAAAAAAGTGCCGTCAGGCACGGTACCATCTATCTCGGGTGATAGCCCGGAGCCGTAGTGTGAAAACCAACTTTTGAGTGCCGTAGGTACGGTTTACGTTTTAGTTGTAGAGCCACAAAGGCACCAGGGCTCGAAGTTAGCTCCTTCGTGTTCTTTGTGACTTTGTAGCATAACCTCAACCTCGGCCTTGTTGACCTCCTAACTCCCTTCTACTTCGACTCCGCCACAGCTACGCTCAGCATTCGGGTCTGGCAGCTAAAAACAAACACCAAACTCACAAACTTCAAACCCTTAACAACTTAAACTTTCATTAATCCCAAAACCAAAATTAGAACGCTCTCAGCCTTAACCTTAACCTAAAACCTCAAAACACTAAATCCCATTCTCAAAACTCGCAACTGCCAATCGGTAACAGTCGAGTCCGAAACCGGATATGAAGCCCTTGCAATTTTTGGCGAGCAGTAGGTTCTGACGATAACCCTCACGATCAAAAACATTGGAAATATGAACTTCCACGACAGGCGTATCTATAGCTGCTATGCAATCTGATAGGGCGATTGACGTGTGTGCATAAGCTCCCGGATTGAATACGACTCCGTCAACTTTATCACGCTCTTCATGCATTTTATCGATCAGCTCGCCTTCTTGGTTGCTCTGGAAATATTCTAGCTCGATGTTAGGAAACTCGGCATTGAGCAACTTGAAATATTTTTCAAATGCACGATTTCCGTAGATGTGCGGTTCGCGCGTTCCCAGCAAATTGAGGTTAGGTCCGTTCAGTATCAACAATTTCATTTGGCGTATTTTTTAAAAGTCTTTTGTAATTGATCTTTGATCTCAGCTCGTAGAGAAGCGGGCTTGAGCACTTCAACCTGGTTGCCGTAGCCCAGTAGTTTTTCCCTCAGCTCGTAAGTATCGATCACTTTTAACTTTAGCAGGAATCCCTCTTTTGTCTCTGTGAGTTCCTGTGAGTGATGCACGGGCTGAGACTGGAGGTATTTGGCCAGGAGGTTGTCCACGCGGACTTCAACATCCTGTGGGCTCTGACCGTCATTCGCTGTTATGCCGATAGAATATTTAAAATAAACATCAGAATCGAAATCTGGGTCGGAGACAAAATCGAGTTTTGTAAGAGAGAGTTTTTCCATGCGGTCTAACCCGTAAATAATCACCTTTTGTTTGTCGTGACTCCACCCGATAAGGTACCAGCGGTTGCGGTATTCCTTGAGCAAATACGGATCTACCTTGCGCTTTTTAGAGCCGCTTTTGCGGTAACTGCCGTAATCGAACTCAACCGTTTTATGCTCTCGAGCAGCGCCAAAAAGTGTAGAGAGGTGTTCATTTCCCTTCATGGTGGGAACCGTCTCGAACTGGATCAATTCTTCCAGCTCGATTTCCGGTGCCGAGGAACTGATCTCAACCCTGTCGAGAATCTTGTCTATCGCGCTGCTGTACTGCTTGAACGGACCACTATCCCTAAATGTGGAGAGCGTATTGGCCGCGATTTTAATTGCATCAATTTCCTCATCGCTCAGCGGCACATCCTGAATGCTGTAATCAGGCTCGGTGTAATAATAACCGCGATACTCCTTGGAATAAGCAATTGGCGCCTCATAGCCAAGGGCACCGTCATTTTTCATCGCGTTCATATCTTTCTCGATGGTAGACCGCGAAACCGTTTTCCCCAGCGCTTCCTCACACTTTTCCTGAATCCGCTCAATATCAGGATACGGACGGTATTTATTCCCGACACACCTGTCGATCACCCTGTACCTGATGAGCGCGTATTTATTTGCCGGCATAGCTAGTCGTTTTCATTGTTCCAAATGTAGTGGAATTCTGTTTTTCAGCTATCAGTCAGAGTTGAAAGTCTGCGTTTTCATGGATTAGGTGGTGGTTCACCGGCTGAGGTAATTGCTGTTCATAAATTTCACCTATTCAATAGAACGACATAATACAAATCAATTTTTTTAAGATTTGTAAAATTTTATAAATTAGGAGTCGATTTAAGCATTGACCAAAACTAATAACACCTAATTTCAATACACTATGACCATTACAATTGCCTCTAATGACAGCCTATTAGGCAGTTCAATATCACTCCTTTTAGATCAAAAGTTTCAAGATGCTTCAATTAAAACAGTCAACCTACTTTCTATAAAGGATCAGTTACTCAAGAAACAAATTATCATTTTAGATCATCCAGCTACCCCGCAATTAATCAATGAAATAAGGAGTTCTAAAAGCCTACCAGCAAAATGTATTGTCTTAGTTAACGAAACTAGCTCTGAAATTCAGGAATTAATAAAGTTAGGAGTTCAATCTGTTATTCATAAATCGATACAATTTGACCAATTGACAAAAGCTATTGAAATGGTCATAAATGACCATACTTATTTCTCGCCAAACATCTTAGACTCAGTAATCTCAAACATTCAAATAGTACCTACTATGAACAATAAGCCTCAATCTGAAAAGCTTACTGAATTTGAAATTTCAGTCGTTCGATTAATTTGCGATGAATACACAAACGGTGAAATCGCAGAGATTCTAAATAAGAGCAAGAGAACAATTGAAAACAGACGCAAAACGATTATGGAAAAAGTACATGCTCGCAATATTGCTGGATTGTTGAAATTCGCTTTTACAAATAATATTTACAGGCTTTCACCATCTCCTTCCAAGTCATCACGTAATTAAATGTGGTAAATACTCTACTATAAGTATTTACTTCTATTGAGGTTTGAATCCTAATCTCAAATCTCAATAATTATGAAAAGAAAAGTATTACTCTCTATAATGGGAGTTGTTATTATTTCAGTTACCAATCTATTATATGGTCAAAACGACTTTATATCTGAAATTGGATATATTGCTAACAATGATGTCTTAATACCCAGACACACTAAACGAATAACAACTAGTAGTGAGGAAGGTTATGCAATATGTGGTATTGCCAATAACAACAACAGTCATTTTGTAACAAAAACAGATCTATTTGGTAATCCGCTTTGGCATAAAAGAATTGGCTCAGCTGATAACATTCATCCGGTTATGACTGTCAACAATCATTCTTCATCAACATTTGATGGAGATATTTATGTGGCAGGTCAAGCGACAGCAGGATTAAGAATAACACATTTTGATGGCGCTACGGGAAGTATTGTAAATGAGACTAAGGTAAATACCTCTTTTGCATCAAAAAAAATCACACCTTTCCAAATCAAACCTATAGAGTATAATGGTGATATACTATTTGGTATAGTAGGCATGATCAAAGACATAAATGACGATTATCTACATTCCAGCTTTACTCTAATTGATGATAATGGGGCTATCGTTTATTCCAAAGAATACCCATTACCACTTCCTCCCAATCCTCATAATAACGGAGCCCCAGTTGCTTTTGAGCGAAAAAGTGGTACTAATAACGTTATTATAGCTTATGGTTCAGGTGGAGCATATCTATATTCATTTGATGTCAATTTTATATCCGGAAACTTCATAACTAACTCTTCCAAATTCGTTCAAATTAATATTAGTAATGCAAATGATTTGAATATTATGGATATAGAAGAAATCCCGGGACAGGGAGATCTCGTTTTGGGTGGGCAGCTAAAAAATAATGAATGTCTAATTCTACTAGATAATAACAATAACCTTAAAAAGGTAAACCTTTTAAATCCTAATGTGAGCTACTCTAATTTAGTATATGATGTTAATTATAATCAACGGTCTAATGAAATAAACGTTTTGAATGGTTGGTTTGGTATGAATGGCGTTCCGATATCAACCAACATGTTAATTTGTGATTATTCTGGAGGCTCACTAACAATATTAGGGAATACAAGATTATACGACCCAAATACCTTAACCCCTTATAAATTCAATTTACCGGCTACATTTACGCATAGTAGTTCCGGTAATATTGCGTTTGCTCCTAGAGGAGGATCAATTGATGGATTTCCATTAGTAGTTTTCAACTCTAGTAATAATGTTACATCTTGTTCGATGGATCCAATTCAATTCAATCCTAAAGATTTTCCTTTTTACAGCCCGTCAGTATTTGATCCGACACAAAACAGTTTTTCAACGCAAAATATATCATTGAACTACATTGCAGATGTTCTTGAGAGAACAGACGTTTGCAACCCTCAATGTACATCAGGTCAAATCCCTGTAAATATTACAGCAACAGGATCTGGAATTTGCTCTACTACCGGAAGCGGATCCGTAATCTTGACTGCTAATGCATCTGGTGGTCCATATAATTATGTTTGGTACCCTTCAACTCAAACAAGTTCCTCAATAACTGTTTCTTCAACTGGTACTTACCAGGTAACTGTATCGGATCCTCAAACTGGTTGTATTGGGACAGCATCTTTTAATGTGACAGCTGATGACGACCCAGATCCAGCAAACTATATCATTACTCCTAATGGTACTGTATGCCAGAATGATAATCCAACAACATTTGATTTATTTCCATCAAATATAAACTCCACAAATCCATCATATTCTTGGGACTTTGACTATGGACAAACTTCAACAGATGCTAGTCCACAAGTTAATTTAAATAGTAATTATGGATTGCGAGATATCACTCTTGACTATACAAATGCTTGCGGCACAATGCAAGTAATATCAAGTATCACTTTAGAAGGACATGAAGGATCTATACAAACAACTCAGCCATTGTGTGCAAGTGGAACAGGTCAACTTTGCTTTAACGCAACAGCTTCGTCTTCGTCACTAAATTACACATGGAGTAATGGAGGAAACACTGCTTGTATCAGTAACCTTTCAGCAGGAACATACACAGTAACAGTTTCTCTAAACTCTAATCCAAACTGTAGTGAAGTCTATTCAGGTGTAATTAATCCTGCTCCACCAGCTATTACTTTTAACCCAAATACTACAGACGAAACTTGTATTAATAGTAGTGACGGTGAAATTGTATTAAATGTTAGTGGAGGAACTCCTCCGTATTCTTACAATTGGACAGGTTCCAGCTCAACTAGTGGAACAGCTACTAACCTTACAAATGGTACATACAGTTGCACTGTTACGGATGCCAATGGTTGCACAAGTTCTTCAGGTAATATTTCTATCAACACTGCTAATCCGGGAACGGGTATCACTTTTAATCCAACAGTAACAAACAATACTTGCTTTGGTGCCTGTGATGGTGAAATAGTACTCAACCCAACTATAAGTGGTTCTTTAACTCCAACTTACCAGTGGAATTTTGGAGCTACAACTCAGGATGTAGATAATCTTTGCGGTGGAGACTACAGTGTGAATGTTTCAACAAGCGCTTGTCCTGACTACAGGGTTGATGTTAATATAGACCCTAACGCAGATTCTTACTGGCAAGTCTATTCTCAGGATTCTCAATCTGAAACAAAATCAGTTGATGTAGAAAGTGATGATGATGGCAACATTTATGTTACCGGTTACTTTGAAGGCTCAGCATCATTTAATAATGGTGATGTTACAATCAACTCAGGTAGCTCTCCTCGTGGCTTATTTCTCGTAAAATACGACAAGTGCGCTAATTTTGAGTGGGTTGGATATACCACTTCAGGATCAGTTAGTACTAATTATGAAGGTGTTGACATTGAATACAGAAATGGTGAAATCATTATTTTAGGAAGTACAAGCAATCAAAATATCAACTTTGATTATCTTGTTAAAGATAACACTAATACAAATATAAATTCAACACTAATAATCCAGGCTCAAGCTGGAGATGGTTATTTTATTGGTAGATCATCAACTGATGCTTTAACACTAAACAATTTTAATTTTGTTGATAGAACAAACAGTTACACTAACGAAGAATTTACCTCTATAGATATTATGAGCTCATCAAATTTACAGGATTTTATACTTGCAGGAAAAAACAACGGAGAGTTGTTTATTTCTGAAGTTAGCTATAATGGAACTAATGATTATGTTATCACAAGTAATAACTACACTGGTAGCTTGGATAACTCGATCAATGACATTGAAAGAAGAGTAGGAACTCAGGAGTTATACATTACCGGTGAATACATCAATTCGACTTTACTCGGTTCATCCTATACTATTTTAGGATCTTCAGATGCATACACCGCTGTAATAAGCGGGATAAGTAATCTATCGAATATTCCTTCAAATTCTTACATTCATGTTGGTGAAGCAAATCAAACAGCAGCGGGTAATGAAGTTGATATCAATGAATTAGCCACAGGTGAAGTTCAGGTTTATACAACAGGTCATTACAATGAAGCTCTAACGGGCTGGAATTACCCATCAGCCAGTGGTGGTGGAATGGTAAGTGCTGGAGGCATAGATAATGCTTTCATCAGCTCTTCAACATTTGAGCCTCAGGGACCATTTATTAAAAACTGGGCCGTAGATTTCACCGGAAATGATTTTATAGAAGCTGAAGGACAAGGAATCATCTATGACGAATCAGGTGATCGCATTCTGGCAACAGGTACATTTATATCAGAAGAAATTCACGTACCTAATCAGAGTGAATCTGCTCCCGGAAATGGTTATACCAACATGTGGAATATAGCCATTAGTTTGAATGGAGATGTTCAATGGATGAATAGCGGAACAACAAATAAACCTATTGAAGTTGCCGGTATAGCTGCTTACGGTGTCAACGGTTTTATTGCCGGTTCTTACACCTCCGATATTGACCTGACTTATAACTATCAATCTCCCGTTATTCCATACATTGGAAGTTCCGGAACTCAAATCTTTGAAATGTTTATCGCGCGGTGTGGAAATGCCCTCACTCAATCTCAGGGATCTATGCAAGGACAATTCTACAAAAAGGACCCCTTTGCTGATAAGTCAGATAATGCAGTTTCACTAATTCAGGACAATGAACATAAGTTCAATGTTTATCCGAATCCTACAAGGGGAGATATTACCATTGAATGGAAAAGTGAATTAGAGGAAAACTGGTCGGTAAATATTTATTCAGGAACAGGGGTGAATGTCTACTCAAATAGTTTAGATGCATCAAACAACATGATCAAGATCAATGAGTTTTCTCATCTATCCAAAGGAGTATACTTCGTGAAGGTTTCCCAGGGTAACCTGATCGAAACTACAAGGTTAGTTATTCAATGAATCATCACATAGTTTTCTTTTCTAAGAGGCTTGTCAATTGACAAGCCTCTTTTTTTATTATCTTTCGTCTTTTAAATATATGTTGCGCATACTACTCACCATATCGATTCTTTTCTTTTCCCTGATCTGCAATGGTCAGAACCATGGCAGGCAAGCCAATAACTGGTATTTTGGAGACTCTCTCGCGCTCAACTTCAATGGGCTGATCCCCAACAAAATGAAGAACTCCTCAATGATTGCAGAAGATAACCCATCTACCATCTCCGATAAAGACGGGAATCTTCTATTTTACAGCAATACATTCGCCATTTGGGATTCTACTCATCAAATTATGCAAAACGGTCTTTTAAATTCTGCAGCTCATTTTCAGGGTGACTTTGTTTCACGTCTATGGTTCTCTCATGCTAGCCTCATATTACCTAACCCCTGCAACGATGAACAGTACTACTATTTCTACATTCAGTCCTATAAAGATTTTATCCCTCAAGCAAACTACCCTGCTTTAGACAGTTTTCGTTTTGTTTACTCTGTTGTGGATATGACCCTAAATAACGGGCTGGGAGGCGTTGTACCCGGTCAAAAAAACGTGGTGCTCGATTCTAATAACTTCCCGGTTTTGGGTGCTACCCGTCATGCTAATAACCGCGATTATTGGCTGGTCACCTGTGCACCCGATACCAACATCTATAAATCCTGGCTGCTCACTCCAACAGGTATTTCCAATGGCCCGGTCACTACTACAAGTATAGGTATGCCCTTTATAAAGAATTATGGTGGACGATATGGTCATATCAAATTCTCCCACAGCGGAAATAGACTGGCTACAGCTAACCCACAACAGATTTATAATACGTGGCCAAATCAAAACAACAATCGATTTGAACTGATGGATTTTGACCGGGCAACCGGTACATTGTCCAATCACATCACCCTTAATTTTGACAGTACATTCTATTGTTTCCCACCCTGGTCTCCTCTTAATGAAGCTTCGGTTTATGCAGTAGAGTTTTCACCAAATGATCAAATTCTGTATGGACTATCCTATCCGTCACTTGTTCAATACGACTTGAGTTCAAACAACCCTGCTGTCATACCCTCATCTTACAACATTGTCTCCAATTTCTGTTCAGTTAACATGAACCTCTCTAGGCAACACTTCTACCTCCAAATGGGGCCGGATAAAAAAATTTATGTTAATAACAATGTTGTTTCCAGTAGTTCAGCAGTAAATAACCGATATGCGATAGGAGTAATCCATAATCCCAATGTCTTTGGAAATGGCTGCAATTACGTTTACGATGAAATTGATTACCTAGCAATCCCTGCTCCCTACCAATCTACGAGTCATGATTCAGCTACCACTCGCGGCCTTCCTAATATCCTCTCAGATTTTTTAATTGACCGCAGTGTGGTGAGGTTGGATAGTTGTCATTTATCAGCATCTCTTTCTTTACAGGATACGTTTTTTGTGGATAGTACGAGTTGGAATTTTGGTGATACTACCGGAGTGTGGCACACTTCTTCTCAACTTCCTGTTTCACATGTTTACCCGGGTCCGGGGCAATACCCCGTAAGTGTAGCAGTCTTTAGCGGTTGTAATGTTGATACCATTGTCGATACTGTCGATATTTACCGCAGTCCGTTTGTTGATCTCGGTCCTGATACTATTCTCTGTGAAGGGGATTCTATGGCTTATAATCTCAACGACACGGCTTATCAATACTCCTGGAATACTGGCGATACCACAGCAGACTTGCGTATTTTGCAAGCTGATACCTATTCCCTTACTGTCAGTAGTAGCTTTTGTGGTTCTGAGAGTGACACGGTCGTAGTGGATTCCCTGATTCCGGCTCTCGTTCACCTCCCGGCTGATACGCTTTTGTGTTCCGGTGATTCGCTCTCCCTCGATGCTTCTGTGGCAATGGGATCATACCAATGGAATACGGGTGACACTACTGAGTCGATAACTGTTTACAATAATGGCGTTTACGCTGTCACTTCTTCTAATTTTTGTGGTACTGATCAGGACACAATCCAGGTTGATTATACTATTCCGCCCAATATCGATTTAGGACCAGACTCTGTTCTCTGCCAGGGTGATTCTCTTTTTCTCAATGCTACTGACACACTCAGCTCTTATTTGTGGAGTACCGGTGATACTTTTGCGTGGGATACCATCTTACAATCCGGCACGTACTGGGCTGAAGCGACCAACCTCTGTGGATCTGACCGCGATACGGTTGAGGCTACTTTTTTATCGCCTCACATTACTTCACTCGGTGGTGACACTGTCGTTTGCTTTGGAGACAGCATTACCTTACGCGATACTTCACAGTTTGCCAGTTACTTGTGGAGTGACAATTCTCAATCAGATTCGCTGGTTGTTCACCAGCCGGGAACTTACGCCTTAACGGTTACCAATGCCTGCGGCAGCAGCAGTGATACAATTGAGGTCTTTTACGATACCATTCCGGATATTTCATTGCGAGATGACACCGTATTTTGCCAGGGCAATAGCGTAATGCTCGATGCTTCTTTCTCGCGCAGTAACTACCAGTGGAGCAATGGAGCATCAACACCTCAAATCACGGTTCAGCAAGAAGGTACTTACAGTGTAACCACTTCCAATTTATGTGGATCTGACCAGGATAGTTTTTACCTTGATGTGGATAGCGCACTGACTGTCGATCTGGGTTCTGATACGATTTTGTGTTTAAACGACACCCTGGTTGTCAGCGGTCCTTCACAAGCGCAAGGCTATATTTGGAGTAATGGTCAGAACTCCCAGTCGATTCAGATCACAACGCAGGATACTTACTGGCTCTCAGCCCAAAACACCTGCGGATCTTTCAGTGATACTATAGTAGCACTTTACGATCGTTCACCTGTGACCAATTTAGGCCCCGATAGCGTTTACTGCATCGATGACCTTCAGTTGCTCGATGCTTCATGGAGCAGGGCCAGTTACCTGTGGCAGGACGGCTCTACCAACCCCACCAACCTTGCCGACAGTACAGGAAGATACTGGGTAGATGTGACCAATCTGTGCGGATTTGATGATGATACAGTCCGCATACGCTATCATACCCCTATTCAGTTTACGCTGGGCAATGACACGGTCATTTGTGAAGGCGACAGCATTTTGCTCAACGCTCCCGCCAACAACGCAACATTCAACTGGAATACCGGTAATCAGGACAGTTTACAATGGGGATTTCCCGGTAATAAATACCGCGTGACAGCTCATAACTTATGCGGGACAAAATCTGACAGTATTTTCATCGGTCAGATCCTCCCGCCTCAGGTTACATTCCCACAACCCGATACTATGTGCGAGGGAACTGTTTACACTGCCAGTGTAGAACTTCAAAACAACGCAGTTGTCAACTGGGAAGATGGAAAAAGCGGAATTGAACGCGTCTTTGAAAGGGGTGATACGCTTGAGGTAACAGCAAGTAATCAATGCGGAAGTGAAAAAGCAGTTTTCAGGCTTCATCAAGAACCGAGTCCACAGCCTGGTCTGCCAGCAGACACGGTAATATGTGAAGATGAAGAAGTCGAAATCAGTATTACCGGTTATCAAAACCACACCTTCGACTGGAACACAGGGCAAGAGTCGCCCACCATCACAGCAAAGGAATCCGGTCTTTACCGCGTAACCGTTACCAGCCCAAGAGGATGTGAAGGAAGCGATGAAATCGAAATTGCAGACTGCCCCATCAATATTTTCATTCCGAACGCCTTTACACCCAATGGAGACGGACTCAACGACAAGTTTGAAGTACAGGGCATCGGTATTACCGATTATCATATTTTGATCTTCGATCGCTGGGGCAACCTTGTATTCGAGAGCAACGACATCAACCGCTCCTGGAACGGACTCCAAAACAACAGCGGAGAAAAAGTCAACCAGGGAACCTACAGCTACAAACTTCAATACCGCTCAGGAGACTACGAGCTAAAAGAACGTTTTGGGAAGATTGAGGTGATTTATTGAGTTTGAATATGAGTGATGGATTATGAGTGATGAATGTTGAATGAGTGTATTAGCCACAAAGGCACCAGGGCACTAAGTAAGGGGGAGGGGTAGCTTTGTTCTCTCGATCTCTTAACTCTGAGCCCCGCGAAAAACATATTTCCTCCCACTCGCTCTCATTCTCCCACTCACTCTTGACCTCAACCTTGACTCTTAGTGAATCTTAGTCCTTGACGCAAGTCAAGACTTAGATTAACTTAAATCCCGAACTTGCTTCGGGACTCGACCTCCCACCAAGCAATCCCCAACACCTATCTCGTTAAACCCCTGTTAAAAATAATCGTAGATTCAATTCTGTATATACTTTTAAAGTGTGAAAAGAGGGACGATACGTATTTTGATCATCGTGGCGACTATCCTATTGTTCGGATTGGTACTGTCACAGGTGTTTTGGGTAAAGCAGGCTTACGAGATTGAGGAGAAACAATTCAGCTATGACGTCACACAGGCGTTGATGAATACAGTTTCCACCATTCAAGAGAGACATCAGGATTCAGCAACGATCTACGACCCGGTAGAAAAAGTGAGAAACAACCTTTTTGTAGTGCGGATGCACGATACTATTCATCCGTATTACCTCAAATCTGTGTTGCGATCTGAGTTTTCTAAATTGGAAATCAACGAGGAGTTTCAATTCAGTATGTACGACTGTTTCAACGACTCCATGGTCTATTGTGAGAAGGTGACGCCTACAAAAGTCCAAAAAGCACAGCAGGGTGAAATGCCTCCGTTCCAGTGGAGCAATGACGGGCACTTCTTCAGTGTGCATTTTCCCGAAAGAAACGAAGCATTATGGCAAAAAATGCAATTTTGGAGTTATTCCTCGGTTTTGGTGTTGCTTGTCGTCACATTTTTTGCTTACACGATCAGTATCATACTCAGGCAAAAGCGGCTCAGCGAAACCAAGACAGACTTCATCAACAACATGACACACGAGTTTAAAACCCCGATAAGCACCATCGGGTTGTCGTCTGATGTACTGCAAAAAACAAAACCCGGTGAAAATCCAGAGCGAATTCACCGTTATGCAAAAATCATCCACGAGGAAAACAGCCGACTCCAGAGTCAGGTCGAGCGAATTCTACAGATCGCAACCATTGAAAAGGAAAAGGTTTCACTGAAGAAAAAAGAGTTCGACCTACACGAAGTGCTACAACACGTTGCCGACACGTACGCCCTTAACGTAGAAGCCAAGAATGGAAAAATAACGTGTGATCTGACCGCTAAAAAACACCTCGTTGAAGGTGACAAGGTTCATCTTGAGAATATTTTCAGTAACCTCCTCGACAACGCGATCAAGTACGCAGCTGAAAAACCTGAGGTTAACATTACCACCCGAAACGAAGGCAAATACATCGCAATTGACATCAGTGACAATGGTGTGGGAATTGATAAAGCTCATCAAAAACAGATATTTGATAAATTTTATCGCGTTCCGCAAGGCAACCTTCACGATGTCAAAGGGTTTGGTATAGGGTTAAACTATGTTAAAGTGATGGTAGAAAAACACTCCGGTAAATTATCTTTGAAAAGTGAAACCAGTAAAGGAAGCACGTTTACAGTTAAAATTCCGTGTTTAAGATCATGAAACAAGATTCATGATTCTTTGAATTACGAGGCTCCAACTGACACCACTGAAAACTAAACTAAACAGATGAAAAAAGCGCATTTATTATTAGTTGAAGACGATGAAAACCTCGGGTTTGTCACAAAAGATAATCTCGAGGAAAAAGGCTATACTGTTGAATGGGCAAAGGACGGACAAGAAGGCTACGAACGCTTTTATGCCGATAAATACGACCTATGCATCTTTGATGTGATGTTGCCCAAAAAGGATGGTTTCACGCTGGCCCGCGAGATAAAGGACACCAACCCTGAAATGCCATTTTTCTTCCTCACTGCCAAAACATTACAGGACGATAAAATCGAAGGGCTCACAATAGGAGCTGATGATTACATCACAAAACCTTTCGATATGGAGGAGCTGGTACTGCGAATTGACAACATGCTCACGCGGCTTCACGGATCTGACCAGGACACTGACAAAAAAATATTTCACCTTGGAAGTGTGGAGTTTGACACTCAGAACCACACGCTCACAAGAGATGGAGAAACCGAAACGCTCACGAAGAAAGAAAGTGAGTTGTTGCGTTTGCTGTGTATCAATCAGAACCGGGTTTTGGAACGCAATACCGCTCTCCGCATAATTTGGGGCGATGACGATTACTTCCTGGGTCGCAGTATGGATGTGTTTATAACCAAGTTGCGCAAACGCCTTAAAGGTGAAGATTCAATTAACATCGAAAATGTTCACGGTATTGGTTTCAAACTAGTTGTGCCTCAGAACTAAAAAACTGATAATAGTTGTTTTTTGGCTTTCGCTAAATCGAGATATTTGCACAAAATTGTAACGATATGGCGAAAGATTTTGATCCGGCAACGGAACTTCAAAACATTCAGAATTTTGGTGAATTTGGTGGTGTAAACCCATCGATCACTGATAGTTCAACTTACACTTTTCTCGAAGCAGATCGCATGGAGGAAGTGTTTGAACACGAAATTGAAGGCTGCTACCTCTACTCGAGACACTGGAATCCCACAAACCGCTACCTCGCTGATGCACTGGCAAAGATGGAAGGAACTGAGGCTGCCCAGGTGATGGGAAGCGGAATGGGTGCAATCACCTCTACCCTTTTACAGTTGTGTGATGCAGGTGATGAGATTATCGCGAGCAGGACGATTTACGGAGGGACTTACGCATTTCTCAAAAACTACCTCCCGAAATTCAACATCAGCGTAAAGTTTGTCGATGTAACTGATCTCAAAAAAGTTGAAGAGGCTGTATCTGACAAAACAAAAATCATTTACTGTGAAGCGCTCAGTAATCCATTACTCGAAGTAGCAGATATTCCGGCTCTTTCTAAAATCTCGAAAAAAGCAGGAACGACTTTCATCGTAGACAACACCTTTACTCCCATGATTATCTCTCCGGCAAAGCTGGGAGCTGATATTGTCGTTCACTCACTCACAAAATTCATCAACGGTACAAGTGATGCTGTAGCGGGTGCTGTTTGTGCTTCAAAAGAATTCATCGACAGCATTATGGATGTCAACAGCGGATCGGCAATGTTGCTGGGACCAACGCTCGACAGTTTGCGTTCTGCCAGCATCCTCAAAAATATTCGCAGCTTGCACCTCCGTATGATGCAACACAGTCGGAACGCGATGTACCTCGCAAAAGGCTTCCAGGAACTGGGTTTGAAAGTGCGTTACCCCGGACTAAAAGATCACCCGCAACACGAGTTGCTCAAGCAACAGTACAATGAAGTGTACGGCTTTGGTGGTATGCTCTTCATCGATGCCGGTTCAAAGGAAAAAGCCTACGAGCTGATGGAATACATGCAAAACCAAAATGTTGGCTACCTCGCAGTGAGCCTCGGTTTTTACAAAACACTGTTCAGCGCTCCGGGAAGTTCCACTTCATCTGAGTTATCTGACGAAGAACAAAAAGAAATGGGCTTGAGTGACGGCATTGTGCGTATGTCTGTTGGATTAGACATGGACATCGAAAGTACTTTTGATAAAATGACTATCGCACTCAAAGAAGCCAACTTGATTTAGAAAATCATTCACGGTCAGAACCGAAAGCCGCCTTGTGGACACAGGGCGGTTTTTTAGTTTTTAAATAAAAATTCGATTAGAATATATAATTTGGTTCAATAGATAACGACCCAATGTTTCAAAAACTCCATTCCCTTGTTGAGCAATTTGTCAGTCTAACTGATTCTGAGAAAAAGGAGTTTGAAAATGCTTTTATCTATAGAGAAGTGCCACGCAATTTCACCCTTGTGCACGAATCAGAAATAGCTGATGAATTGTACTTTATCAATAGCGGTTTGCTCAGACTCTACTACAACAAGGACGGAGAACATATTACAGCTTATATCTTTCGCGAACATCTCTTCTCTACATGCTTTCAGAGCTTCCTGGAAGGTGCTCCCGGTAATCAAAACCTGGAATCAATGGAAGATTGTGAACTTCTGGTTCTGAAAAAAGACAAACTCGAAGAATTGTACGAACGCATTCCAAAAATCAATATTCTCGTTCGCAAGATCGCTGAACAGCGTTTCATCAATGCTCAGCGAATTTTATCTTCATTCATATTAGAATCGCCTGAGCAACGCTATAAAAAATTTGCTCAACACAACAGCGATCTGTTTTTGCGTATTCCGCATCACATTATCGCGTCCTACCTCGGCATCACTCCTGTTTCACTGAGCAGAATCAGAAAACGATTAATTGAATCGGGCAATTAGTATCTAGCTCAAAACAACCTCTGATCATTCAATAAATCTAAAACCAGGTTGATTCCTTTACATAAGTTAATGACCAAAACCCACTCCTGCCGCTACTTTTGTCTGCACAAAACAAAGTCAAATGAAAAAGGAAATAATAACCGAAGTGATCATTCAGGCAAACGAGAATAAAGTCTATGACATCATTACAAATCTCGAGGATTACGAAAACTGGAATCCATTCATCGTAAAGTCTGAAGGAAAACCTGTAAAAGGAGAGAGCCTCATCAACACCATGATAAACGGAGACAGTAAAATGACCTTTAAGCCCAAAGTAATGAGAGCTGATAAAGGAAAAGCTTTTGAATGGCTGGGTTCACTTTGGTTTAAAGGATTGTTTGACGGACACCATTTCTTTCACATCGAAAGAATCGATGATAAAAGCACCAAACTGATTCACGGAGAGCGTTTTTCAGGAATACTATCAGGAATGATCCTCAACAAGATTGGCGAAGAAACCCGAAACAACTTTATTCTAATGAACAGGGCGATTAAGAAAAAGGCTGAAAGTTGAATAATCGTAAAAAACAAAAAAGCCGCCTCAATATGAGACGGCTTTCTTAAATAAATATGATTGAGCTAAAGCTTACTTAAGCGCTTCAGCCATTGTTTTTCCTATTTCTGCAGGAGAATCAACAACGTGAATTCCGCATTCTTTCATGATGCGTTTTTTCGCTTGTGCAGATTCTTCTTCTCCTGAAACAATTGCACCGGCATGGCCCATTGTTCTTCCTTTAGGAGCAGTTTCACCAGCGATGAATCCAACTACAGGCTTTGTACCGTTTTCTTTGATCCAGCGAGCAGCTTCAACTTCTAGCTGACCACCGATCTCACCGATCATGATAATTCCTTTTGTTTCATCATCAGCCATTAGAAGCTTGATTGCTTCAAGCGTTGTAGTACCGATGATCGGGTCGCCACCAATACCGATAGCTGTTGTTTGTCCCAAACCAGCTTTTGTCGTTTGATCAACAGCTTCGTAAGTAAGCGTACCTGATTTAGAAACGATTCCAACAGTACCTTTCTTGAAGATAAAGCCGGGCATGATACCAACTTTTGCTTCTTCAGCTGTGATAACACCCGGACAATTAGGTCCGATTAGCGTACAACCTTTATCGCTGATATATTCTTTTACTTTTACCATGTCGTTCACCGGAATACCTTCAGTAATTGTCACAATTACTTTGATACCTCCTTCAGCTGCTTCCATGATCGCATCAGCGGCAAATGCCGGTGGAACAAAGATGATTGAAACGTCTGCTCCGGTTTCCTTAACTGCATCAGATACAGTGTTGAAAACAGGCTTGTCGAGGTGCTTTTGACCACCTTTACCCGGTGTTACACCACCTACTACATTCGTTCCGTATTCGATCATTTGTTCAGCGTGAAAAGTACCTTCACTTCCAGTGAAACCCTGAACTATAACTTTTGAATCTTTATTGACTAAAACGCTCATTCTTTGATAGATTGTTTGAATTTTAAAAGCTAAAATGGACGGTCAAAAATAGGCTTTTCAATGGCTACTGCAAACAAATTTGAGCGTTTCCCTCGGTTAAATTTTCAGTTTACGGTCAGATCCGGTTAGAATCCCAATTTGCGTGCGATGTAGCGCAACAACCCTTCTCCCCGACTGTCATCAGCTTCCGGGGAGTCGTCAGGCAAGAGGTGTAACTGGCTCTGACCACGAGTTTTGAGCACTTCTTTCACCTGTTCTTCAAATGCCTGCGGAACTTTTACGATGACTCCGCCAACTGCATTTGACAAAAACGGATGAACGCTCAGTGTGTACTCGTTTTCAATGTGATAAGGAACTTCCTCACTGTCGAGCAAACCGCACAAACCATAGGACTCGTGAACATAATGAAACCGGGCAACTTCGAGCATCTTCATAACAATTGTACCTTTAGGTGAATGGAAAATACTAAAATTGTTGGAATTTTGCATCCTTTCACAATTTAAACAATTAGTGCTGAGTGACGTTTTTGAAAAAAATATTCAACGGCTTTCAGGTTTTCTTAATAGCCATCTACACTGTTATTAGCGCAACGCTGGGAGTCGTGTTTTTGCTTTTCGGGAAGGAGAAAGCTGTAAAGTGGGCTTCATATATATGGTCCAACCTCATCTTTAAAACACTGGGCATAAAACTCGTGATTCGCGATCCGCACCCAAAATCTTTTTACTGGGAAACGACTCGTATTTATGTCTCCAACCATGAATCGAACCTCGATATTCCGGCACTTTTTCTAAGTACTCCCCGTGCTCTCTTTTTCCTGGCCAAACGCGAGTTGAAAAATATTCCTTTTATGGGCTGGTACATGCAGCTTGTTGGAATGGTCTTCATCAACCGAAGCGACAGAAGTAAAGCTCAACAGAGTTTAAAACGAGCAGGAGATGAAATCAAAAAAGGAAAAAATATCCTTTCGTTTCCAGAAGGTACACGTACACGTACCGGAGAAATGGGCGTTTTCAAACGCGGCACTTTCAGACTCGCACTTCAAAACAACATACCGATTATTCCCATCGCGATAAAAGGAGCACGCGAGTGTATCCCCGCAAAGAAGTTCGAAATCAACCCGGGAACGATCTTCGTCAACATCGGTCAGCCGGTTTACCCTGACGACTGGGAAATTAATCAGGTTGATAAATTCGCTTTTCACGTGCGTGAAGAAGTCAAGAAGTTGCGTGCTGAGTTGTGAAGTTTTTCCTTTCATCAAAAAGATTGATGATATTATAATCAAAGAGTAATTTGGGTTGTCCTTTTGCCTTGATGCAAAAGGACGTAAAAATCAAGGCTCACGGAAACATCGCTCGAATTTCTAGCAGTCGATTGCTATTTTTACTGAACTCGCAAACGCCTTTAGCGTATTTTTCTTGAGGAAAAACACGAAGGCTGAGCTCAGGCACAGCAAAAATGTACGCTCACTCTGCTGAAATTCTACGCATCAGTTCCCGAGGCCTTTAAGCTCGTAGTTTTGATTTCGTATAACAGCTAGATTAGCTTCTCGTCTCCAAAAAAACAAGCGATCCTTTACTATACAATTAACCCAGATTCAAATACGTAGGTCCCGTCTAATCAGTCAGTGATAAGTAGCGGATGTGCGGAGTCGCGTTCCGTAGCGTAATACAACGAGACGATAACCAAAAAGATAATCTCTACACGAAGTTCATCAATACACTAAACGAAGCTATTATAGCAATGAACAAAGCGCGAAGCACACAATCCGACTACGGTTTTCGAAGCGGACGCGGAGAAAAATCACCTCTGATGAGACTTGATTTTTTGTTTCTTATTTATCAAGAAAAAACAGATATCAAAATAAGAACATAAATAGCCAAAAAGAACAATTCAGATTGAACCTAATCAACCTTACTCACTCTTCACAAAAGTCTTGGTCCACTTTGTTCCTTCAGGGTGAAAAATGAAAACGCCACCCGGCAAATCTGAAACATCGACTCTTCCAGAATTGAGTACAACCGCTTTTACGAATTTTCCTCCCATCGTGTAAATGTTAGCTCGCTTTACCTGATTTGAATAGGTTCCATTCACATTGATATAGTCTTTAACCGGATTAGGGAAAATCTCGAAATCCTCTGAAGTAAATTCGGCTAAGCCCGTAGCAGTTGACGGTTGCAATTCAAAAGAATCGTAATAAACTTCATCTGCATTGTTCGCTGTTCCGCCACCGTCAGCAGCGTTAGTAGAAGCATAAAACGTTACTGTTCCCACGTCCTGGCTCGGAGCTGTCCAGTCAAACTGCCATTCTCCTGTTGATGAAGGTGAACTGTGCTCGATATAACTGCGTCCTCCAATCGGTTGGAGTTTCGATCCCGTACCAGAAGAAAAACTACCGGCCTGTGCATTATTGCCATCTAACCCGATGAGCTGAAATCCGTTTGTTGAAGTTGGATTATCAATGCTCAAAGTGAGTGTGTATGTTTGGCCAAGTTCGTAACCATTACCCGGTAAACCATCCAGACTCACACCTGAATTATTAGCTAGTCCGCTATGGCAATTACTACAATTACCGGCACTTCCAGGAGCACCTGTATAATCTTGTGTTGGCCCAGATGAATTGGACATTATTGTTACAGCAGTTAATATGCTCAAAATGTAAATTGCAACGAAGAGAAATAGTATTCTGTAATTCATAGTGTTCTTCTTTGATTAAAGTTCGGCTAATTTATGGATTTAGGAAAATACGATGCTAATTTTTCTTTACACTTTTAATCAACATCAACCCGATGAATGTTAACAACCCATTTATGATCACAACCTCAAAACCAACTTCATAGCCGTTAAACCACTCTTTGGCGTTGGCTTTAACCACATAACTCAGGATTGGTGCTGCAATTAAAACAGGCCACACCCAGCGATCTTTGATGTGCCACTTTGAGAACAAACCAAAAGCATAAAGTCCGAGGAGCGGACCATAAGTAAAGCCTGCAGCGGTAAAGAGTTCGCTGATCACACTCTCGTTATTGATGGCTCTGAACGCTACAATAACAATCACAAGGACTACCGAAACACCGATGTGAACCTTTTTGCGAATCGCATTCCGCTTAGGTTTTTCGTATTTCTCAATATCGAGTATATCCACACAAAAGGAGGTCGTTAAAGCAGTCAGAGCCGAATCAGCACTGGAGTAAGCCGCGGCTATAAGCCCCAAAATAAAGAACAACGCCACCGCGTAACCGAGGTAACCATCCATCGCGATCATCGGGAATAATTCATCTGCCTGCTGGGGAATCGTAATGCCTTTCTCTCCGGCATACATAAACAACAATGCTCCCAGCGATAAAAACAATAGATTCACAAAAACCAGTGTGACACTAAACCACAACATATTCTTTTTCGCTTCGCCAATATTTTTACAACTCAGGTTTTTCTGCATCATGTCCTGATCCAAACCAGTCATCACAATCGTGATAAATGCACCTCCTAAAAAGTTCTTAAAGAAATTACGGCTGTCGTTGAGTTCAAAGAAGAAAATCTGCGAGTAGTCACTCTCCACTATTCTATTGGTCAGATCACCAAACCCATCACCAAAATAACGCGCGATCATCGCGATACTCACAATTACCGCCAGCAACATGAAAGTCGTCTGCAATGTATCAGTCCAAATAATAGTTTTGATTCCGCCTTTGCGAGTATAAAGCCAAATGAGCAAAATCGTGATAATCACCGGTACGACAAACGGTACATCAAAACCCATTTTCTCAAAAACCGCATACTGCAGTACGATTGCCACAAGGTAAAGACGGAATGACGCACCAACCACACGAGACAGCAAGAAGAACGAAGCTCCTGCTTTGTAAGCGTTCTGACCAAAACGATCACGCAAGTACGTATAAATCGAAGTGAGATTGAGTCGGTAATAAAGTGGCATCAACACCAGAGCAACTACCAAATAGCCCGGTAAATAACCGAGTACCATCTGCATGTAGGAAAACTGGCTATCCCCCACCCAGCCGGGAACAGAGATAAAAGTCACACCCGACAAACTGGCTCCGATCATGCCAAAAGCCACCACGTACCAGGGCGAACTGCGTTTCCCGATGAAAAAAGCATCATTGGAATCCTCTCCCGTGAAGTGAGAAATGAGCAGCAAGACACCAAAATATCCTGCCAGTAATGCAATGACTACGTACGGTGACATGGCGGCAAAAGAAATGCATTTTAAGGAAACAGTTGTCATGTATAGAATCAGTTCTATTTTTGACGCATGGAATTACCTTCAAAATATTTGATGGAGGCCGTTGAGCAATTCAACACGTTACCCGGCATCGGGAAGAAGACGGCTCTCAGGCTGGCTGTTCACATGCTGGGTAGAGAGAAGGAAGAAGTAGAGGCTTTCAGCAGGGCGTTTAGTAAATTGAAGGAAAATGTGACTTTCTGCAAGGAGTGTGGAAATATCAGCGACAGAGAAATATGCGATATCTGCTCCAGCTCACGCAGAAACCGATCTGTTATTTGTGTGGTTGAAGATCTCCGCGATGTACTGGCGATTGAAAATACACAGCAATACGATGGACTCTATCATGTACTGGGCGGACACATCTCTCCGATGGATGGAATTGGTCCGGGTGATCTGAATATTGACAATTTACTCACGAGAGCACAAAACGGTGAAACCGAAGAAATCGTGCTGGCTTTGAGCACCACGATGGAAGGTGATTCAACCAATTTTTACCTGTACAAGAAACTGCAGCCTTTTAGCGTTAATGTTT
The DNA here is from genome assembly GCF_008806325.1 of Salibacter halophilus. Taxonomy (GTDB): domain Bacteria; phylum Bacteroidota; class Bacteroidia; order Flavobacteriales_G; family Salibacteraceae; genus Salibacter; species Salibacter halophilus. The sequence goes on along the minus strand of NZ_WACR01000004.1, from coordinate 63,764 downwards.
CCACAATTGCACGTGGTGTGGCCATCGGTGACGAGCTCGAGTACACTGATGAAGTGACGCTAGGCCGCTCGATTGTAAACCGAATGCCTTACGAATCCTCAATCTCCCGAAAAGAATAGCCTGTGAAGCTGAGCGTCATCATCGTCAACTACAATGTCAAGTATTTTTTGGAGCAGTGCCTTATCTCGGTGCTTCAGGCTTCAAAAGATATTGAGACAGAGATTTTTGTCGTTGACAACAATTCGGTTGACGGATCAGTAGAAATGGTGAAAGAGCGATTTCCAGAAATAAAGCTTATCGCCAATAAGGATAACGTAGGGTTCTCAAAAGCTAATAATCAAGCTATCCGCGAAAGCAAAGGCGAATATGTTCTCCTGTTAAATCCCGATACGCTCGTAGAAGAAGACACTTTCACCAAAACGGTGCAATTCATGGATGAACATCCTGACGCAGGTGGACTGGGCGTTAAAATGGTGGATGGAAAAGGGCGATTTTTACCGGAATCAAAACGCGGATTACCAACTCCGCAAGTCGCTTTTTATAAAATGTTTGGACTGTCATCGCTATTTCCAAAGTCGAAGAAGTTCGGTCGGTACCACCTCGGTTTTTTAGATAAAGATGAGATCCATAAAATTGATGTGTTGGCCGGGGCTTTCATGTTGATGAGGAAAAAAACACTTGATGAAGTGGGGCTTTTGGACGAAACTTTCTTCATGTACGGTGAAGACATCGACCTCTCATGGCGTATCAAGTTAGGCGGATACGAAAACTACTACTACCCCAAAACGCGCATTATCCACTACAAAGGTGAAAGCACAAAAAAAGGGAGCCTGAATTACGTTTTCGTGTTTTACAAAGCGATGATCATTTTCGCCAAGAAGCATTTCTCTTCCTCGCTTGCCGGAGTTTACAGCTTTTTTATCAACATCGCGATTTACCTGCGCGCAGCACTTTCACTGTTGCGCAGATTCCTGACCAGCATTACCGTCCCGTTTATTGACGGTATTTTGATTTTTCTCAGTCTGCACATCATCACCCAATTTTACGAAGATGTAAAAGGCTTTCAATATCCCGATGACCTCGTGCTACCAACCACAATTGCTTTTAGCATTATCATGATGGTGAGCAACTACTTTTCGGGAGGTTACGACAAACCCGTAAAACTCAAAAACAACGCAAAAGGAGTCGCCACAGGAGCTATAATCGTGCTCATCGCCTATTCACTTTTAGGAGAATCGTACCGTTTTTCACGTGCCATCATCCTGATGGGAGGACTCGCTTCTTTGGGAATTGTTCTGTTGGTCAGATCGCTGTATCACCTCCTTCAAATTCCGGGTTACAGCCTCAGTCAAACAACTGCTAAACGCATTGCGGTAATCGGCAAGCCAGATGAAATAGAGCGTGTTACCAAAATGCTGCACAACATCAATCTCAACACTGCAGTAATCGCTGAGATCAACCCCAATTCACAGTCAGAACCGAACGACCATTTCGTGGGGAAACTCCACCAACTACCAGAGATCATTGAAGGGTTTAAACTCAACGAAGTCATTTTTTGCAGCAGAGATATTGAGCCTGAAGCCATCATCAACCAAATGAGCAGATTGAGCAGTTACGACCTCGAATATAAAATCGCTCCACCCGAATCAGTTTTCATTATCGGGAGTAATTCTGTCAATTCAACCGGAGAACTTTACTCACTGGTCGATTTAAACAGTATCGACTCACCGTCAAGTAAACGTAACAAGCGATTGCTCGATATTCTCATCTCGTTGATCGCTGTAGTTCTTTCTCCTGTTTTGGCCATTATCAACAACCCTTTCAGAAGAATATTTCCTCAGCTTTTCTCCGTCCTTTTTGGAAGCAAAACGCTAGTAGGATACAGCAATACAATTCGCCAAAAAATAATTTTACCAAAAATTAAAAAATCGGTTATTTACCTAGATGGTCAAATAAATAACCAAAATATAATTCTGAAACACACCGATAAAGCCATTTTAAATTATTCCAACAATTACCATTGGCAAAAAGACCTTCGAATAATTTGGAATTTCCTATTTGGCTCTAAAAAAAGCGTGTAGTCTCTCAACAATTACAACCTTTGTACATTAATTGTAATACTGAATATTTCAGTTATTTTTGCAATTCCTAAAAATTACAATTCTCGTATGGCACAGGTTGAAGTGACATTACCCAAGATGGGTGAAAGTGTAGCCGAAGCGACCATTACAACATGGTTGAAAAGCGAAGGCGACACAGTTGAAGCAGAAGAATCGATAGTTGAAATAGCAACAGATAAAGTGGACAGCGAGGTCCCTGCACCCGCTGATGGCGTTATCAAAGAAATCAAGGTCAACGAAGGTGACGTTGCGCAAGTTGGCGATGTCATTGCAGTGATCGAAGCTGAAGGCGAAGGCGCTGAAGAAGCTTCCGGTTCTGACCAGGAAGAAACGACACAAGAAGAAACAGCAGCTCCCGCTCCGGCAGCAGCATCTTCAAACAACGGCTCAGCAACAGCTCCAGCTGCTCAGGGTCACGATTTCTCAAAATCTGATAGATTCTACTCTCCACTCGTTAAAAATATTGCGAAAGAAGAAGGTATTTCAGTTGAACAGCTCGATCAAATCGATGGCACTGGCCAAAACGGTCGAGTAACAAAAGCTGATATCCTCGGATTTATAGAAAATGCCGGTGCTCAAAAAGCAGCTCCTCAACAGAAGAGCGCTCCTGCATCAGCTTCACAACCAAAAGCTGCATCGCAGCCTGAACAGGTTAAGCCAGCTAAATCTTACGGTGACGATGTCGAAATAATCGAAATGGACCGCATGCGCAAGATCATTGCCAAAAACATGCGCGAGTCAAAGCAGATTTCTCCACACGTAACTTCATTCGTAGAAGCCGATGTGACCAACATCGTGAACTGGAGAAACAAGGTGAAGAACGAATTCCAAAAACGCGAAGGAGAAAAAATCACCTTCACGCCTATCTTCATCGAAGCAATTGTCAAAGCCATTAAAGATTTCCCACTCATCAACGTGTCAGTGGATGGCGACAACATTGTAAGAAAAAAACGCATCAACATCGGAATGGCGGCAGCTACTCCATCAGGAAACCTCATTGTTCCTGTTATTCACGATGCTGATCAATACAACCTTGTAGGATTGAGTAAGAAAGTGAACGATCTCGCAAACAGAGCGAGAAACAACAAGCTCAAACCTGAAGAAATTGACGGAGGAACTTACAGCATCTCTAATGTAGGTTCATTCGGAAACGTGATGGGTACGCCTATCATTCCGCAGCCGCAAGTTGCGATCATGGCAGTTGGTTCAATTCAAAAGAAACCGGCCGTCATCGAAACTGAAGCGGGAGATACGCTGGGTATTCGCCACATGATGTATTTATCGCACAGTTATGACCACCGCGTGGTTGACGGTGCACTTGGTGGAATGTTCGTGAGAAAAGTTGCCGATTACCTCGAAAGCTTTGACGTGTCTCGCGACATCTAAAATCACGTTATTAACAAAAGACCTTAAAACCCTTGTTTAAAATTCATTTGAACAAGGGTTTTTTTATCAGTTAAAATCCTATCTTTGAACGCATAACAACACACCAAACCGTATAATTAATAGATTTATGAACCTTAGAGAAATCCTAATTACTACAACACTGATCGTTTCTTCAATTAGCCCTTCTCTCGGTCAGAGCCAAGACCAAATCAACGTAAAAGAGCTCGAGAATAAAGGCGAAGAACAGATCGACAACGGCCAATGGATTGACGCTCGCGATACTTACAAAGAACTCGTGAAAGCCTATCCAGAAAATAACGAGTACAACTTCCTACTCGGACTCTCAATTTTCAAATCGGGAATTGAACGCGAAAAAGCAGTTGACTACCTCAAAAAAGTCAACCATAAAATCATTGAAGAAAGTGGCTATTTTTACGGTCAGGCTCTTCTCTATGACGGACAGTTCGATCAGGCGATTTCAACTTTCAAAGAATTCAAACCGCTCATTGGCGACAACAAAGACGGTGTAAAGCTGAGAGCTGAAGTCAACAACATGATTCGCCAGGCTGAAGACGGCAAGGTCATCAGTAAACAAGTTAACGATCAAATGCGTGTCGATAACCTGGGCGAAGGAATCAACACTGAATTGACTGAGTACGCACCGGTTCTTTACCAGGATCAAAAGTTTCTCGTTTTCTCTGCAACAAAATCGAGTTCAGATTTCAAAGGTGAATTCGAAGTTGAAAAAGAAGCTGATGATGATATTTACACATCGGGATACGAACTTCTCAATGATAATTGGAAAGAGCGTACAAGACCAGAAGGACTTCACATTCCGCAAAGCGTGAACACTCCGCAAAGCGAATCTGGAATTAACTTCAGCTCAGATAAAAGAACTTTCTATTTCTACCGCAACACTGATCTTTACGCATCAGAAAACGGTGGTTCACCAGTAGCGCAAAAGGTTGAAGTTGGAGATCTGACCGATGCAGACATGACAGCAATTTACACCAACAAAGATGCTGATCAACGTTTCATGGTCGCTTATCTTCCGGAATCAGGAAGTGGCGGACTCGACATTTTCATCTCGAAAAATGAAGGTGGTACATGGAGTAACTGGAAACCGATGGACGGCATCAACACTCCTTACGATGAAGATTCTCCATACCTAGCTGAGGACGGCACATTCTACTTTTCGTCAAAAGGCCACAACTCGATGGGAGGCCACGATCTGTTTAAAGCAACAGAGGAAAATGGCACGTGGAAAGTCGAAAACTTAGGGGTTCCGATCAACAGTACTGGAAACGATATTCACCTCGTACCGGCTGACGATAAAGGCGAAATTTTCTACCTCGCCTCAGACCGTAAGGGCGGATATGGAAACATGGATATTTATCGTCTTTGGACTTGCAAGCCAATCGAAGAATCTACGATCAACGGAAAACTTCTCGCAGAAGGCAAGCCGCTTTCAGCTAACCTGACACTCGCCAATGTTGACGGTGAAAAAATCGAGACGATTGAAGTTGATAACAAAACAGGAGATTACAGCATCAATGTTGAACCGGGTAAAGCTTACTCACTCGTGACAACTGCTGAAAACTACCTCAACGATACAATTGCATTCTCAATTCCTGAGCAGTGTGTTGAGTACGATCTCTACCAAAAGATCGAGCTTTCACTACAAAAAGATCAGGATGGTAATGTAATCGCTCAAAACACAACTGTGACGAATGCGCTTTACGACATCGAAAAGTATCGTGATGATCAGAGCCCTGAAGAATTCTTTGCTTCGTTGCCTGATGGCCACAGATTACAGCCTGATGTCAAAACATCGAGCATCGAGCTTGACGAGCCAATTCTACTCGCTGCAGCTCAGTTTAAGGACGTGAGATTTGGATTTGACAGTGACGAGATCAACGGTACGGCTAAAGCGATTGTAGAGAAAGTAGGTAACTACCTCAACGATCACGATAAAGTAACAGTGAAACTCACAGGTCACACCGATACTAAAGGTCCGTCATGGTACAACAAAATGCTATCGAAAAGACGTGCTAAGTCTGTATCGAGCGCGCTTGAAGAAATGGGCATCAGTGACGACCGCATCACGATCGACTTCAAAGGTGAAGAACAACCTATCGTTGAGGATTACGATGAAGAAGGTAACTACATCGAAGAAGCCGCTGCTAAAAACAGACGTGTTGACATTGAAGTGATTATCCCTGAAGAAAAAGAAATGAAAGAGGATAAAACTGAAAAGTCAAACGAAACAAAAGAGAAATAAACAAACTAAATATCACAACAAAAGCCGGTATTGCTCAGTCAATCACCGGCTTTTCTTTTAAGAATTAAAATCATCTATATGAATTTGTCCTTAGATCGTCCGCTAGCCTTTTTTGATTTGGAAACAACCGGTGTCAATGTCGGCTCTGATCGAATAGTAGAAATCGCAATTCTAAAATTGTGGCCAAACGGTAAAAAAGAAGAAAAACGACACCTGGTGAATCCGCAAATGCCCATTCCCGAAGAAACGAGTAATATTCACGGCATTTGGGATAAAGACGTGGAAAATGAACCCAGTTTTGAGGACCTGGCTCCTGCCCTGTTCCTGTTTTTCAAAGATTGCGATTTGGGCGGATTCAACTCCAACAAATTTGATGTTCCGCTCCTAGTAGAAGAGTTTTACCGTGCCGGTTTGGATTTTGACTTAACCGATCGCAGGTTGATCGATGTACAAAACATCTTTCACAAAATGGAACAGCGCACACTGGCTGCAGCTTACAAATTCTATTGCGACAAATCACTCGATGACGCCCACAGTGCCGATGCTGATACGATGGCAACATACGAGGTTTTTTTGGCTCAGCTCGATCGCTACGACACGCTCAAAAACGACATGGAGTTCCTTCACGAATTCTCAAAGCGCGGTAACTTTGCTGATCTCATGGGCCGACTCGCCTACAACAAGAAAAAGGAAATTGTTTTCAACTTCGGGAAGCACCGCAACAAGCTCGTCAAAGATGTATTTAGGTCAGAACCGTCTTACTATTCGTGGATGATGAAAGGCGATTTCCCGCAGAGCACAAAAACCATTTTGAAAAAAGTCAAACTCGAACTCGATAAAGAAAACAAATAGGATAGCGATGAAAATCATTTGTATAGGTCGCAACTACCGTGATCACGCCAAAGAACTGAACAACCCGGTTCCCAAAGAACCGGTCGTTTTTTGCAAACCCGATTCTGCTATCCTGCAATCGGGAAAGCCGTTTTTTATTCCGGAATTTACCAGTGACGTTCACCACGAAGTTGAACTCGTTGTTCGCATCAACAAAGTGGGCAAACACATCGATGAAGAATTCGCTCACAAATATTATGATGAAATCGGGATTGGAATAGATTTTACTGCTCGCGATATCCAAAAAGAATGCAAGGAAAAAGGACTACCCTGGGAAAAAGCAAAAGGATTTGACGGCTCTGCCCCACTCGGTAAGTTTGTAAAAAAAGAAACTCTGGATCTGAACGACATTCAATTCCGACTCGAAAAAAACGGGGAAGTTGTACAGCAGGGAACATCAAAAGACATGATATTCTCGATCGACAGCATCATCAGCCACGTTTCTAAATATTTCACACTCAAGATTGGCGACCTCATCTACACGGGTACACCAAAAGGCGTAGGAAAAGTAGAAATTGGCGACACACTGGAGGCATACCTGGGCGATGAAAAAATGCTGACTACGAGGGTGAAGTGAGGTTGAACAAGTTTGGAGGTTTGTTGGTTTGGTTTTGAGTCATAATACCCGGCTGCTGAGCGGTGCATTGAGCGAAGCCGAAATGCGTGATCGAAGCATAGGGAGTTAAGACTTCAAATTTAATGCTGACCAGCTGTTTTGAGTATTCCAGTATTTTTTGTCCTTTGTCTTGACACAAAGGACGTAAAAGTCAAGTCTCATCAGAGGCGATTTTTCTCCGCGTCCGCTGCGAAAACCGTAGTCGGATTGTGTGCTTCGTGCTTTGTCTTTTTCGTAGTTTGAGACCCCGCAGCAAGTGCGTGGGTCTATGACTTTCTAAGCCTCTGACGCTTCTGTCACAGGCAAGAAACTCAAAGACGCGACTACGCACATCCGCTACATATCGCTGACTGATGAGACGTAATCCACGAATTAAGATTCTGGTTAATTGTTGAATTAAGTATCGCCTGTTTTAATGGTTTAAACCATCATAGAGGACAAGCTAATTTACCTTCTTACACAGAAAACACAATTACGAGCTTTACGGACTCAGTAACTTATGCGTAAAACTTAGCAGATATTAATAATATACCATCCTACTGACCCATTAAGTTATTTGTAGCTTCTCTAAGAACACCTAAGAAGTTCAAACTAATCTCATACTCAATCAAAATTCAATAAAACATTATTTGTAAAAGGGAGCACAAAGCGTTAGTTTTGAGATATAAATTAAACTTAATTTAACCCTGCATAATAATTCCAACTCTCTTTCAATCACTGTGCATCAGGAGGAAGAATTAAAAACTGGTTTCCATTGCAGTTATTATATTAGCCAAACCGAAATAAAATGGAAGGATTAGATAACGAAAAGCTCATCACTGAATCAAATAATAAACAAATAAGACTAACCACTCATAGACTACGTTACCACGAAACTCCTAAAAGAAATTCAAATTTCACATCAATAATGCTTGATAAAATAAGCTCAATTGAATTGACTTATTACAAAAGCAATGTATGGCTACTGATAATTGGGATTATAACAATACCAGTATTGATAGGGATTGTGTTAATCATCATCTACTATAAATCAAAAAGACATGTTGTCTCTATCACACCAGATGGAGGAAAGCCTATAATTTTTGAAACGAAGGGAATGAAGCGAAATTTTTTAGAGTCTTTTATTGACAAGGTTGAAGCAGCTTCAATGAAACTAAAAAGTAAATAATTTTAACTTACTAATGACTACTTAATTTATGGTAGATGTAGAAGAAGAGTTAAAAATTCTAGAAAACTCTGTCAGAGATATAATCACCTTTGTATTAAAAAAATCACTTGGAGATAACTGGGTAAGTAACCTAAAAATTTCTGAATCTAGAATTGGAAAATGGAAGGAAAGACAGGTAATAGAAGAAAAAAGGTTAAGAAGCACTTTTCTTGATAATAGACTAATTTATTATTCTGATTTCTACGACTTAAAAGGCATAATAATAAAACACTGGGACGATGGCTTAGATTCTGTTTTCAGAGATAAAAAATTGATAACAGCTTTACTAAGCCTAATTGAAAAATATCGAGACGCCCATGCTCATAGAAGGGAGTTATTTGATTATCAAAAGTATTTAATAAAAGGAATAAGCGGAGAAATAAGGACAACAATAATGCAATATAGAGGTAAAAAAGAAGATTCAGAAGATTTTTTTCCAAGAATAGAGGCTGCTAATGATAGTCTTGGAAACTCAATAAGTAACCCTACTTATTCACAGATCATAGTCAATGATGGTACTGTAAGAGTAGGAGAAGAAATTGAGTTAAAGGCCTATTCAACGGATCCACTTGGTGATAAAATTGAATTTAGCATAGAAAGGATAGGTGAAGAAAACTGGTCAGAATCAAATAAAAGAAAATTAACATTTAAACACGATGATATTGGAAAAACCTGTGATATTCAAATAAAAATAAAAAGTAAAAAAGACTACCATGCTTATGGTGACTTTGATGACTTTATCCAGTTTCGATATGTTGTTATTCCATCATAAATAAGGATATTTAAGCTAACAGTACCAGTAATGCTATATGAAAGAAACTATTCAAAGCTAACAACTAAAGAACAGGCTGATTATAACAAAGCTAAGGAAATATTAAAAAATCCTAAAGGTGTATCTGCTACCCACATAGATGAAATTCACGAATTACTTTCTGAAGCCGGCCATCACTATGACTCTCTCTTTCCAAACAATTACATTTTCTTTAATTACATTAAGCACAAGAAGGTTCACAAACTATTTGATGAATTTAGATCTTTATTAAATACAAAAACAACTCTTGAAAGGGATATTCAGCGTTTTATTAAGGAAAAAGAAGCCTATTTCATAATCGAAAGTTTATTCACATTTTATGATTTTGGCCATCATGATGCATATTTATTTTATGAGTTTCCCTTCCCCCCTAATTACTCAGTTGATTATCTTTTAGTTGGTAAAAACTCTGGAGGATATGAATTTCTTTTTATTGAATTAGAAAGCCCAAATCAGTCCATTACCTTAAAAGATGGAAGACTTGGTGAGTCATATAGAAAAGGGATAAAACAAATAGAAGATTGGGATTTTTGGATTGATTCTAATTTTTCGTCTTTGAAAAATGTTTTTAAAAAACATAAAAGTCCCCGAAAAGAATTACCTATCGAATTTTTCGAACTAGACAAAACAAGAATACATTATTTAGTCATTGCTGGAAAAAGAAAGCATTACACCCCAGAAACTTATAGACTGAGAAGAAAAGGCGTAAATAATATTAGTATCAAGCATTATGACAACTTAATTGATTCTACTGAAAAATATATTAATGAAGCATTTAAGAATTCCATAAAGAGTTCTATTTCATAAAAACAATTAATGCATAAAGCGTTTAATAAACTCACCTCCCCAACCACACATCATCCCCATAAACCGATCATTGATTTTTGTTGCTCGTAACGTGGTTTTTAAGAACTTTGCGCCCAAACAATTGTTCACCTTGCACCGGAAAAATTAAACCATGCAAAAATCGATTAACCTGGCGCTTCTTTTACTGTTGCCATTCTTCGCCTTTGCGCAGGAAAAATTCACCCTCTCAGGATACGTGAAAGACGCTTCCAGCGGTAGTGAACTGCTAGGAGCTACAGTCTATGTAACCCAGCTCAAAAACGGAGCCACAACTAACATGTACGGCTTTTACTCGCTCACCCTCCCAAAAGGGAAATACAACATCGAGTACTCCTACCTCGGCTATCAAAAGAAAACCATTGAAATTGATCTCACTGAAGATACCAAACGCGATGTGGAACTGCAGAGTAATAGTCAGCAGTTACAGGAAGTTGTCATTGAGGCGGAGCGACAAGATCAAAACGTGAAGGATGTACAGATGAGCGTTGAAAAGCTCACCATGGATAAAATCCAAAAGATTCCGCAACTTCTCGGTGAGGCCGATGTCGTGAAAAGTATTCAACTAAGACCCGGAGTTTCTACCGTGGGTGAAGGTGCAACCGGATTCAATGTGCGAGGAGGAAATATCGATCAGAACCTCATCCTACTCGATGAAGCGCCCATTTTCAACTCCTCTCACCTCTTTGGGTTCTTCTCCACTTTCAACCCAGATGCAATTAAAGACGCAACACTTTACAAAGGTGGAATTCCGGCCCGTTACGGTGGCCGACTCTCAAGTGTTTTGGATGTGCGCCAGCGTGAAGGAAACATGCGTGAGTTCAAAGGAAAAGGCGGAATTGGAGCGCTATTTTCAAGACTCACTTTAGAAGGTCCCATCGCGAAAGACAAAGTCAGCTTCCTCGTATCTGGAAGGCGTTCCTATGCCGATCTCTTCCTCAAACTGGATGACGAACTGGCCGATAACACAGCTTACTTCTACGACCTCAACGCCAAAGTCAACTGGAAAATCAACGAAAACAACCGTATATTTTTATCGGGATATTTTGGTAGAGACATTTTCAGTTTTGGCGATTTCTTCAGAGCCAGTTGGGGAAACTCTTCGTTTACGGCTCGATGGAATCACCTCTTTTCTGAAAAACTCTTTTCAAATTTCACAGCCTTTTACAGCAATTACTCTTATGCGCTTGGTGCTGACCAGGGCGGACAGGGTTTTGACTGGCAATCGAACATTCAAAACACCAATTTCAAAGCAGATTTCACTTATTACCTCAACCCTAAGAACACGGTTAAGTTTGGTGTAAACGGAATGTACTACATCTTTGAACCGGGAAGAGCTGAGGCAAGTGGTGAATCCTTTACCAGTGAAATTGTGGTTCCGACCGAATACGCTCTAGAACCGGCAATTTATGCGAGTAACGAACAAAAAGTAGGTGAAATCGTGACATTAAAATACGGTTTGCGTTATTCGCACTTTTTCAACCTCGGTCAGCGAGATGTCAACGTTTACCGCTACGGCAGACCAACAAATGATGCGGATATAATCGGATCTGAAAGTTACGATCAAAACGAAGTCATTGCCGACTACGGTGGTTTGGAACCCAGGTTTGGAGCAAACATCCTCGTATCACCGGTGAGTTCTGTCAAAGCGAGCTACATGCGCACAAGGCAATACCTGCATTTGGTTTCCAATACCACGGCAGCTACTCCGCTAGATGTGTGGAAACCGGCAGGAGAATACGTAAAGCCGGCCAAAGCCGATCAGGTTGTAGCAGGATATTTCAGGAATTTCAAAAGCAACACGTATGAAGTGAGTACTGAAGTCTACGGAAAATGGATGTACGACCTGCTCGATTACAAAAACGGGGCAGAGCTGATTTTGAATGAAAATGTTGAAAATGAATTTTTAACCGGTAGAGGAAGATCGTTCGGACTCGAGTTTATGGTGGAAAAGAAAAAAGGGGACTTTACCGGGTGGGTCAGCTACACACTGTCACGCACTCAACAAAAAGTTGAAGGCTACCAGGTTGGCGATTACACTGAAGCCAAAAATGGGATTAACAATGGCGAATGGTATTCATCGAACTGGGATAAAACACACGATGTAACAGTTGTCGCCAATTACGATATTTCAAAAAAGTGGAGTGTCGCTGCTAACTTCACCTTTCAAACGGGAAGACCTATCACCTATCCGATGGGAAAATACTATTACGATGGAAAGCTTATTCCAAACTTCAAGGATCGTAACAATGAGCGACTTCCTGCCTATCACAGGTTAGATTTATCGGCTACGCTTAACCCAGAGTCAATATCTGATAAATTCAGTTACAGCTTAACCTTTGGTGTTTACAATACTTATGGCAGGAAAAACCCCTACTCCATCTATTTCCAGCAAAGCGAAAGTAACCCATTGCAGAGCGAAGCAGTACGCTTAGCAATTATCGGTATTCCGGTGCCTGCCGTAACCTTTAACTTTGAATTTTAAGTCATGATGAAAAACTTGAGTATCATATTTGCGGTTCTGACCATTGGTTTTACATCCTGTACAGATGTCGTGGATCTAGATATCGATGAAAAAGAAGATGCCCTGGTGGTTGATGGTCGTGTTCTCACATCAGACAGCGTTCAAACAATTCGACTTAGCAGAACAACTGATTATTTCAATCCGCAGTTTCCCGATTACGAAGCAGAGAAAAATGCGACTATAAGATTTTACGAAAATGAAACTTACATAGGAAATTTCGTTTTCAACGACTCCACAAACCGCTTTGAGATTGCGCATCCTGCTTTTGTTGGTAACAGCTATCATATAGAAATTGAAACAGAGAGTGGTGAAAGTTATCGGTCAGAACCGGAAACAATTCGGGAAGTCAGCGATGTCGATTCCATCTATTACAAAAAGGAACAACTAACCGATTTCTTCGATTCCACTTACAGTGTCTATATCAATGCTCAGGAACTGCCAGGTGAAGGAGATAATTACCAGTGGAAAGTATATCTGAATGGTGCTTATCAAAACCAACCGGATGATCTTACATTTTTCAATGACGACTTCGTTGATGATGAATATATAGAGGAAGCATTGATGTATGTATTAGATGAGGATGAGTTCAATCAAAGGGCTAATGCCAACAATGAAGTTGAAGTTTATATTGAACAACTTGGTATTACTCCATCTTATTACGATTTCCTATTTCAACTTTCTCAGCAGAGCTCAAGTGGTGGTCCGTTTGCAGCTCCACCGGCACAAATTGTTGGAAACATCATCAAAGAAAACACTGATGGACAAAGAGCTTTAGGTTATTTCTACGCTGCAGATATTGATGTATCTGATACGATTGCGATTAGGAAGTAGTTGTTTATTCTAATCCAAAAAGCTTATTGATTTAAACTTAAATACGGGCGATCCTTTACTAAACAATCAATCCGAATCTCGATTCGTAAGTCTCGTCTCATCAGTTAGTGATGTAATTGGGTTTGTCCTTTTGCCTTGATGCACCAATGTCAAAGTTGATTTAAAAAACATCCTTTCACAAAACCGAAATTTCTTGTAGTTTTCGGATGTGTTAAATCCTATTAATTATGAGAAAAATAATCACGATGATCTTCATCGCATTTTCGTGTGGTGTGATCGCTCAACCCCAAAATTTCACTGCCGATAGCATTGATTCTGAATACGGAATAGAATACTACAAACGCTACAACAGCTTTTTGGGTGGTGAAGAACAACGCATGTGCAACGGATCGCCATGCAACGAACAAATTGAAGATCAGTACAAAAACGGCAAGCTCCTTCACAAAGGATACTATACTGAAGGGCAGCTCGTGACTTTCAAAAACTACTATCCTGATGGAACAGTTGAAAGAGACTTTAAGCGAGTTAGTCCGGTAAAATGCAAGATCGCCAAGTATTACCCAGATGGTAAACCGAAATCTGAAGTGACATACTTCAATGGAAACCCGATCGAGTGGACAGACTACTACCCGAGTGGACAGGTTGAATTCAATGAAGAATATGACCGAAATTACCAGTATTACGAACTGCAGGAATCATTTTACAAAAACGGCCAGCACCAATTTGTTCTGGAACTGGAGAAAAAGCGGAAAATGCTTTACTCCAAAAAAGAATACTATGAAGACGGGACGTTAAAAGCTGAAGGTGAAATGAAGTTCAACGAGGCTACCCGCGTTTACATGAAAATCAACTGGTGGACGTATTACAACGAACAAGGAGAAGCTACTGTGAAGAAGGAGTATGTGAACAATGGTGTTGTTACTGAAAAAGAGATGTAGAAACCTGATCACTTATCAAAAGCTGCCACAAAGGCACCAGGACACAAAATCTATTCTTAGTGCTCTTTGTGACTTAGTAGCTAATTTTAGGTTTCGAACTGCAATTGGCATTCCTGTAACAATACTATCTCGACTACGCTCGATATCCGGGCTTTAAAATTTATACTTACTTCAAGTCTATTTCTTCCTCTTCCACTTGTAAACAATCATCAATAAAACAGGGAGCAAGAAAAGATCAGCGATAACTGCAAAGAAAAGCGTGATACTAACGAGTAAACCCACGTAGTATGTACTCGCAAAAGTACTCAGGATCAAACTGATGAATCCGCTGATGAGGATAAGTGATGTTACTGTAATAGCCTTTCCGGTAGTGATAGAAGCAGATTTTAGTGCGTACAAAATCGATTTCCCGTTCCGCAATTCCAGGTTTACTTTGCTCATGTAGTGAATGGTATCATCCACAGCAATTCCAAAAGCAATTGTAAAAATGATGCTTGTCGTCACCTTGAGGTCTATATCGGCAAATCCCATGATTCCGGCTATGATGAGCAACGGCATAACGTTGGGAATCAATGTCGCAATGATAACGGGAACGGATCTGAACAAAACACCCATAATGAGTGCAATAACTCCAAACGCGATCAACAAACCGTAAAGCATATTTGACGCCAGCGTTTTGTTGCTCTTGTCAACTAACAATCCCATTCCTGTGAGCCTGAAATCGACAACAGACGTATCGATTTTAGCCGGTAACTCTTCGCGCATTTCAGCATTTTTTTGGAGGAGTACATGTCCGCCCAAATCGCGTATTTTTGCGCTGAACCTGGCTTCTTTCAAATCCTCAGTCACAAAATAGTTGAACTGCTCGCGGTCTTTAAACTTATCGATCAACTGTTTTACTCTGGGATATTCTTTTTCGGTCGGAACCTTATAAGCATCCGGATTACCGCCATTCAAAGCCTGGTTCGCCATTTTAACATAGGTGAGCGGAGAAAATGAAAAGCCTATTCCATATTGGTCTTTCAGGTAATTCTCAACTTTTTGAAACTCCACAACTGCTTCGTAATCGAAAACTGTTTTGGATGAATCAGTAACAAAGAGCGCCATCTCAAACGGACGCACACCGCTGTAATGCTTTTCGAAAAACTCAAAATCCTGTCTGTGTGGATCGTCTTCAGCTAGATCTTCGAGCAGGTAATTATCTACTCGCATTTGGGAGATTCCTACTCCAGTGAGCACTAAGACAACAATTGATACTCCTACAATCAGCTTTTGGTGGCCCAGCATCCAACCGAAAGCCATGTGCATGTATTTTCTCCAAAAGTTAGACTTGAGCGTAGACGGCAGAGTCGGCTTTTTACGTAAAATCAAGATTGACGGTAAAAGCGTAAAGGCAAGAATGAACGCGATAAACACCCCAATTGCTGTGTAAACACCAAAATCCCTAATCGGTTGGATGTTAGCAGTGAGCAAGGTCAGGAAACCAACAGCCGTAGTGAGTGAAGTGAGAAAAGTCGCCAGTCCTACTTGCTTAAACGACACTTTTAGCGCTTCGAGTTTTGTCCTACCCAGCCTCAACTCTTCCAGATATCGCGTGATGATGTGAACCACATCGCTCACCCCCACAACAAAGAGAATTGTTGGCAATAATACCGCCATGATGTCGAGCGGTTTATCGGTCAGAACCATAAGTGCCACAACCCAAATAACGGAAAGCAACACCACCGATAGCGGAACCCACACACCCCAAAAGGATCTGAACGAAATGATTAAAAAGATGATGAGCAAAACAATACCGGCCGAGATGAACAGGGCCGTTTCCTCTTTCATTTTTTGGATGTAATATTTTTGTCCGTGTATGCGACCGGCAATGTGGACATCTTCAAAGTTGTATTGCGCGATTGCGTTGTCGATGTCTGTGACGAGTGAATCGCTCTTCGCTTTTGAGAGGTACGGCTCAGCTTGTAGCGAAATACTCACCGATTTTCCATCCTCACTGAAGAATGATCCAATGAGATGTTCGCTGCGATAGATCCTGGTTGAATCTGACTTGTATTTTTCCGGTTTATCAGGATGTAAATACGGCACGTTGATAGGACCAAAAGGTCCCATCACAACCTGACTAATACTTGTGGGAGATTGTACGCGTTCAACGAGATCGATTTCTTTCAGATCCCCTGTCAACGAATCCACTTTCAACAAAAACTCAGTGTCGAAAATACCATCCTCTTTTTCCAACGCGATGAGCACGAACTCGTTATCCGGGTAAAATTTTTCGCGATAATCTTTGTAAAAAGCGAGATCGGGATCATCAATTGGGAAAAAACTCTCAAAGTCGTAGTCAAACTTCACACGTGGCAACAAAAATGCTGCAACGATTGACAACGTGGCGATTATGACAAGAGCTGCGCGAGCAGTATTTTTATACATGTACTATTCCTGCTTGAGTTACTGGCAAAGTAACCATATTAATGGAAACTTGTTTTTAAAACTGGTTGGTTTTTGAAAGGTAAATGAGGAATTTTGATTTATGAGACATACTTGATACGATGAGAGCCTGCCTTTCGGCAAGCTCTCATTAAATGTTAGGTATAATGGTCGTCAAATTTCTACTATTACTTAAAGAAGAATTTAAAACAACTATACTGTAATGCTTTTTCTTGAAAAAGCCCCCTGTATAAGCCCCAGTTTATTTATTGATTATCAAAAGCTTGGAACCTTTTCTCCTTCCTTTTGAATATACTGATAAATAATAGCTCCCATTTTTAACATGGCTTATATCCACTTTCCTGCCTGGATTTTCAATCTGTAAAAAGCTTCTCCCCATAATATCTACAATTTCAAGTTTATCTATCTCTTGATATGAGTCTATTTGAATTATGTTTTGTGCTGGGTTTGGGTACATTTTAAACTGCACAGCAGTTTGTTCTTCTACAGATACCTGAATCGGATTTAATTTCCAGATTTCAGCTCCGTGAATACCATCATCAGCAGCGAAATACAACTTATTATTAAAAACCTCAAAATCAGAAGGGTTACTGCCTTCTGAACCTGGATTAACATCACTAACCAACCATGGGGTCGAAGTTCCATCATACGCATATAACTCTGGTCCATCAAAGCCATTGTCTGCAGTAAAATAGAACAGGCCATCTAATACGGCATATCTTTTTTTCTTCATAAAACTACTGCGGCTTATTGAGGAAGCTGCCCCCGGGTTTATATCTGAAACCAGTTCGGGTCTGGTAATTCCATCATATTCCCATAATTCATATCCGTTTATTGAATCTGTCCTAATAAAAAGTAACCTGTCCTTAAATTTGATCGCTTGACCTATTGTTGTATCTGAGACTGCTACAACCGGGTTAACACCATCATAAGTATATAATTGTTGATGAAAGTTACTATCTAGCCCGGTGAATACAAGTTTATTATTCACTTCATAGAAACTATGCAGCTGTTTAAATTTCTTATTGTTTATGGGTATTAATTGCGCTGCACCTGAGCCATTGTACCTGTGTAAAGCCACCAATCCATTTGTGCCTGTATTACCGGCAAAATACAACTCATTCTGAAAAAGTTTAAACCGAGGAGTTAAAATACCAGAAGTAGAGGGTAGTCCGTTTGCAGAACCTGGTACTATATCCGTTCTACGACTGGCTGTTCCCCCATTGTAACTCCAAATTTCTAGTCCATTTGACTGAGTAAGTGCTGAAAAATAAAGGACATTATTCATTTCAATGAAATCACTGGGAAATGAGCCAAAAAAACCGGTATTGATATTTTGAATACCCACAATGGATGAACTAAACCCATCATATTTAAAGAGTTCCTCTCCAAAAGTTACTGAATTATCATCGTAGGCAAACACTAATTGATTATTGTAATTGGTTAATTGTTCATCATCATTGGTCCGATAGGTATTTTGAGCCCCAAACGCATTAACCTTATGCAAGGTACCTGAATTATAGCGATACAACTCAGTATTTCCATTGCTGGGAGAAGCCAAAAAACAAACTACAGAATTCAATTTTGTAAACCCAAACGCCCGCGAATTGCCCGAAGGTCTGATATCCCCTATAAGTTGAACATTACCTGCAGTGTCCAATACATAGGGTTCTATTCCTAAACTAGCACTATTTGCACTAAAGAATAGCTGATTCCCGATAGCTCTTAAATAAGCTGGGGCACTACTGCCCGCTGTGTCAATATCTGTAACTCTGATTTGTGCTACAGCACTAAACACTTGTAATAGTAAAAGAAGTTGAATACTTGCTTTTTTCATGGAGAATAGTTTTTAAGTTAAATGAAAGTTCAAATAAACTTTTAAAGCATCACCAAATGAAGAAAACGAGGTATGCAAAAGGCGTCAAAGCAACAAACGCTCTCATTAACAGCAAGTTATAATTATCCTGATAATTAGAAAAGAATATATCGTAATTACAAACTGTTTAAGAAATCAGCTAAATCCTGTTCAGCACCTAAGCTCATTTTTTTCTTGATTCTGTATCGAGCCGACTTAACAGAGTCAGTTGAAACAGAAAGTGTGTGAGCGGTTTCTTTAAGTGAATACCTCAACTTACTCAAAGAACAAACTCGTAATTCACTATTAGTTAAGTTAGGATACTCTTTCTTTAAAGTATCATAAAACCCTCCATGAAGATCATTTAAGTAAACTTCAAATTTTTTCCAGTCATCATCAATTTTTAGTGATTTTTTAAGTGTTGACTTTACATCCTTGTATAAAAGCGAAGGAGCAGCATCTTTCCCCTTAACCACTTTTCTTTCAAAGGACTTCAAAATTTGGTTTTTCTCGTTAATTTGTAGTGATAGGTTTACCAGGTTCTGATTCTTTAATTTAAGTTCTGCTTCCTGTAAAACGCTCTGCCTTTTCTTTTGCTTAAGAAGTAATAGAAAAATAGTTATTGATAAGATTAGGACAACACCTAAGGCAATCAGAATCGTCCGACTCCTTGTTTGATTCAAAACATCAATTTGATGCTGGTCTTCAAGTTTAGAAATTTCAGCTTCTTTCTTTACCAAGTCTAAATTTGTTTTAGCTTTTAGTAACAATTCATCGGACTTCCTCTTCTGACTCTCTTCCATCCAGCCAATTACTTCATTTAAATAATATACCGCACTATCCATCATTCCTAGTTCAGTATACGATTGGGCTATGTTTTCATAAGCGGTTCTACGGTTTTGTATATTTCCTTTTAAGTCAAGCGATAAGTGGAAAAAAGAGATCGCTTTTTTAAATTGCTTTTTACCCATATAGATTTTACCCAAACCACTATAAATAAGCGGGTCAACCTTAAAGTCTGATTGTTCATATATATTTAATGCTTTTAAAAACATATTCTCTGCCTCACTGCTATCCTTTACATTATGCATGTAAAAATTCCCCATGTTCGTATAAACATTCGCCTCCATATCAGCGTTATTTTTCACATAAGAATGGTTTAGGATCATCGATAAAGACTCTAAAACATTTGCGGTATCATTTCTAAGCAACAACTTTATCCCCATGTAATTAGAAAGAACTACAGCCATGGGTTTATAATTTTCAATGGAAGTAGCTTTTAGGTAAGCTTCTTCAAATGAATGCAGTGTTTGCTCTAATTCTCCTTTTGCATAAAAGGCATTACCCATATTAACCAACACTTCAACCAACCCTTTTTTATGATCTATTCTACTATTCTTCTCATAGGCTAAGTTTAAATAGTGTAAAGCACTATCAGGCTTTTCAACTGATAGGAAATAAACCCCCATTTTGTTGAATAGGTCCGCACTATCTTTAGTAGATTTTAGTAGCCTTTTCTGCAAAGCCTTTTTGAAATAAACAATAGAAGAATCTGATAATCCATGTATTTGAAACAAGTACCCTTTGCGAACTAAGCTTTGTAATAGCCCTTTATCATAATGACTTTGTATACTTTTTGCTTCAGCTCTTTGTACCCATTTAAGAGCTACCGAAAGTTCAGGTGTGACACTTCGCCTAGAAAGCTTGAGATAGATATTTACTTTTTGTGTATCAGATTGTGCTTCATTTAGTTCAGCAAGAAGACTATCTGATCGTTTTTCAGCTCTTAAAGAAAGAGACAATAAAAACAGCAGGAAAATAGAAATCTGTTTTACCATTTAGCCGGCAAACTTAGAACAAAATTGAAGTTGTCGTGTAAGCCCAGCTAGTTCGTTATATGATTTATTATGTGGTTTAACTACATTAATTGTATTTTTTAATCAGCCCCATAACAAACAGGAACGGTTACTAAATGAATTCTCATCAACAATCACTCTAATCCATAACTCGCCTATGAGTCTTTTTTAGGCTTACTCTTTTCCAGGATATTCAATTAATGCTTTTAAATAAAGTTTATTAAAAGCCTCTCCAGAGTAAGGATTTTGACTGGTAATCAAATTTCTATCTCTTATTGCATAGTTTGCTTTAGGTAAGCCATGCCTGTACTTTAATCCCAACTTTTTTAATCTCTTCGCTATTTTTCTGTTTTGAGGCTTTCCCTTCATAATAAAGTGCTCAATAACAAACTCCTCAAGAGGTGAAACGGAATTGACTTTAAAACCGATGTAAGGGTTTTCCTCTTTTGGAATTGTGAGAATGAGGCTTGGTGCATGACAGATTAAGCCTGTGGGCTTTTCTTCTCCTGCAAAATACTTTAGCAGCTTGGGAATATTGGGATTACATTGTAAGTCTATCATTAATCCCTGTCCACCCGGAATTATCAACCCGATGTAATCAGGTTTGTTTTCGATTGCAGCTTTAAGAGTTTTAGGATTATTAAATAAGCTGTCACTTCTGACAAATGACAACGCTTTTTCCTTTATTTCTAAATTGTTCCAGTACTTATCATCAATACTTTCTTTATCTATGGTTGCCGTTACTCCATTTGGTGTAGCAAAATCTACAGAATAACCATTCTCAGTGACAGATTTGTAAGCCAGATAAAATTCATTTAAGAAAACACCTGTCTGCCGTAATTTTTCTCCATTATTGAGCTCTAAGGTGTCTGCAGAACTCATTACAAATAAAACTTTGTTTTGTGCGAAAACCACATTGGTTATTAGCACAAACGCTACTAATATTAAATTTTTCATACTTATGATATTTGCTGACAAAACTCATGAGTAGAAAAATTTAATGCATTTACATATGTAAAGATTTCACTTTTTAGCCCTGATACGACTCAACTGAGTTGGCGAAATACCTAAATATGAAGCGATATGGTATTGGCTAATTTGATTCTCTAAATTGGGATGTTCTCTTTTAAATATCTCATAACGTTGTCTGGCTTCAAGCGTGACAAGTTCTATCTCTCTCTTTTCCTTTATTGCGAACTTATATTCTGCTAATATCCTGGCAAGACTTTCAATCCTGGGATAATCTCTATACAGAGAAGTAATTTTAGTAAAATCCGCTACAAGAAGTGTACAGTCGGTCAGACACTGTATGTTTATCAGGTTTTTCTGTTTGGTGGTTATCGAGGAGTAGGCAGCAACAAAACTTGGAGGTGTAAAAAACGTTTTGTTGTATTCATCTCCAGAGTCATTTCTGAAAAATGCACGCATCACCCCGTTTGAGAGAAATGCTAGCTTCGAAGAATATTCACCCTCCCTTGCAATGTAATCGTACTTTTCGAGCTTAACCTCATAAAACAAGCTGGTAAACACCTCACATTCATTTTCTGTAAAGTGTATTAATTTTTCTAAATATGCTCTCAATTCATCCACTTAATACTCCTGTATTAGAAGTTCTGATATCGGTTCTGAACAAATTCATTCCAAACAACAATGAGTCCAAACCTACTCACTTATCCTAAACGCCAAGTTATCTTCATTCTCTCCGTAATAATCCAGTAAAGCTCTTTCTAAAATAGCATCATTCTTCATTCTGCTGAACAATTCGCTTCTCACGTCTTTCAAATACTCATCCAGGGATGTGATTGAATCTCTGTACTTTTTACAAGCTTGAGTCTTTTCAACGCTGTACGATTCATCTATTTGTGAGGAATCCTTAACCAAATCATTGAAAATTCCCTCGTAGCAGAATGCTTCCAGTAACGTGTAATCCTTCTCCCAATTTGCTTCATCCACACCGTTCAATCCCACGCAAATATGAGTCTGAACAGAAGTATCAGGAAAGACTTTATCACAATAGAAAAACTTCGATGCCACTTCCATCAATTCTTCTTTACTGTAAGAAATGGTTGATTCATAGTCAGATCCAGTTATAGCATCACTCGTTGTTTCAAAGTAATTTTTCAGTTTCTTGTCCCGCACATATTCTTTCAAATAGAGGCGTTTGAGTTTTGTCGTATCCGGGTATAAACTCCAAATCTCTTTTCTTCTCTCCGATCGTTCAGGAAGATGAATCTCTGAAACATTGATGAGCAAATATTCAAACCTGCGTTTGTAAGGTTGCAATTCACTTTGTGATCGAAGCTCAGGCATAGCGGATGCTTTAATCTTCCCTTCCTTCTCATAAGTGTGAACAGCGATTTTTACGTGTTTATCTATAATAGAGTCATTGTTCTTACAGGAAGCAAGCGCAAGTATTATGAAAATGCTTAGGTGTTTGATCATTTTGAGTTAACTGAGTGTAAGAAATATTTATTTCCAATGTTTGAATTATTTTAACGGTACCTCATTTCTTAAAAAATCTAAACAATCGTAAGCTGGAAATAGAGTAGGTTTCATTTTAGGGTTAGATCTTCTTATGAGATTGATTTCTAATTTAGTTAATTTATACGCAGAACAAATAGACTCTGTATCAAGTTCATTAAGTCCTAATCTTAATATGTTAGTGGGACTAAAACCAAATCCTAATATATATATTTTATTAGCTTTACTTAATAGCTTTTTCGCTGAAGTAAATTCTTTATCAGAATCAATATCTTCATGAATAATCTTAATTGAATCAGCAACATACTTTAACTCACCATGATTTTTTGGTTGGTAACCAAAAGGAATATCCATATCTTGAGTCTCCCAGGGTAATGGACCCAGTTTTCCGTGAAGATGAATTATTGGAGTAGTTTTCAACAACTCATAACTTTCAACTATCGACTTACCATAAGTAGCACGTAATGAATTTATTAAATAATACTCAAGAGAACGATCATAATTGAATGTAATAAAAGATATTTGATTATCTGCGAAGCTATCATAAGTTGAATTCATAATGTTTCGCAAATATTTATACCAATCAGGATTATCGTACAAATATTGACTTGATTCAAATTGTAATAGATTATAGGCAATAGCGGCTTTTCCAATTGGAATATACTCAACTCTATGCTCAAGAAATGCATCTACTGAATTTAGTTGAGAAACTACTAAGTCATTTCTGAAGCTAAGTATTTCATTTTTAGTGTGACCCAAATCTAGTAACATCTGAAACAATGGATTAGCTGATTTAGAATCATCCTCAACTGGAGTTTCTTTGTAAGGTGCGCCTTTCATAAGACTAGAACCTATTAACTCTTTCTTCAATAATGGCTTATACTCTAAACTTGAATAAATTAAGTCAACAAGTTCACTTCCTAAAGGAAAACCAAATGGTTTACTTGCTCCTGCCCCTAATACAAATACTGTCTTTTCTTGTATCATCTATAATGATAAAATATAATATAACAAGTATACCCATCTTTTCACTTTTCCACAATTACTATCAGTGTTTTTGATTCACTGGGATTGTTTTTAGTCACGAGGTTTAAGCGTTTAGAATGGCCACAAAGTCGCAAAGGCTCAAAGTTATTTCCTGGTGGGTTTGTAGCTGAAAACTTAACCTCAGCATTCTAACTCCCTACTACTTCGACTCCGCAAAGACTGCGCTCAGCATCCGGGTCTGAAGGTTTAAAACACATTTCCTATTTCGTTCTTGAGTTTGCGAAAGAACATATCTCCTCCACCTCACTCTCATTCTCACTGTCGCTCTTCTTCGGCCCCGGCCTCAACTTCCGGCTCTGACCATTAAATTCAGTAAAGTTATCCTGTTTTCAATCAATATAATTTATTTTTATACATCGATTAGAAGTAAAAAACCAGATCTTCGTAATAAGCGCTTCCGAGTAGCTAATTTCGGAGAAATAAATTTTGACAACTATGGCAAAAAAGAAAAAACTCACTACATCAGCCGGTTCTCCGGTTCCGAATAATCAAAAGTCACTCACTGCCGGAAAAAGAGGCCCGGTACAGTTGCAGGATTATCAACTGGTAGAAAAACTGGCTCACCAAAACCGCGAACGCATCCCTGAACGCGTGGTACACGCCAAAGGCTGGGGTGCTCAGGGTACTTTCACTGTAACTAACGATATTTCTAAATACACGAAAGCGAAACTTTTTAGTGAAGTAGGTAAAAAGACTGAAGTACTGGCTCGTTTCTCTACGGTAGCAGGGGAAAAAGGTGCTGCAGATACGGAGCGCGATGTCCGCGGATTCTCTCTCAAATTCTACACTGAGGAAGGAAACTGGGACATGGTAGGAAATAACACTCCGGTATTTTTCATCAGAGACGGCTACAAATTCCCAGATTTCATCAGAACACAAAAGCGTCATCCAAAAACGAATTTACGTAACCCAACAGCTATGTGGGATTTTTGGTCGCAGGTTCCAGAGTCGCTCCACCAGGTAACAATTCTCATGAGTGACCGCGGATTACCCCAAACCCCTATGCACATGAACGGTTATGGTTCACACACATTTTCTTTTTGGAATGATGAGGGTGAGCGTTATTGGGTGAAATTTCACTTTAAAACGGAACAGGGTCACGATTTTTACACGGATGAGGAAGCTGAAAAAATAACAGGTAAAACACGAGAAAAATACCAGGAAGAATTATTCAACTCCATTGAAAAAAGGAACTATCCAAAATGGAAGCTCAAGGTTCAAATAATGCCTGAGAAAGATGCGGAAAAAGTTCCTTACAATCCGTTCGATTTAACACGTGTTTGGCCACATGATGATTATCCGTTAATTGAAGTGGGGGAACTGGAACTCAACAAAAATCCTGATAATTACTTCCAGTACATCGAAAATGCGGCTTACTCGCCATCTAATATAGTTCCGGGAATTGCGTTCTCTCCCGATAAAATGTTGCAAGCACGTATCTTCTCTTACGCTGATGCTCACCGCTACAGACTAGGAACACATTACGAGGCACTACCTGTAAATGCACCAAAAAATGCAGAGGTAAATCACTATCACAAAGACGGCTCAATGCGTTTCTTCGACAATAACAGCGATAATCCCGATGCATATTACGAGCCAAATTCATTTGATGGCCCGGTTGAAGATCCAACAGCTCAGGAGCCGCCATTAAAAGTAAGTGGAGATATTTCTCGTTATGAAGACAATGATGAATTGAGCGATTTTGAACAACCGGGAAATCTCTTCAGGTTGTTTGACGATGCACAAAAAGAGCGTTTGTTCAACAACATTGCTCGCGCAATGGAAGGCGTTCCGCAGGAAATCATTGATCGTCAGTTGCAACACTTTGACAAAGCTGATCCGGATTACGGAAAAGGCGTTCGTGAAGCACTCAAAAAACATTACGGATAATGGAAACTGCAACACGACAACACGAATTTGACCAGGCGCTGCGCGAAGGAGATATCGAGACAATTGGAAATCTAGTTCATCAAGATGAATCGCTACTGTCAGAACCGAACGAAGCCGGCTATCCGGCTCTGATCATGGCCGCGTATTACGACAATGAAAAGGCTGTGGAAAAACTGATCGATCTGGGAGCTCCTTTGGACGCTAGAGATAGATCGGGTAATACGGCTCTGATGGGTGCCTGTTTTAAAGGATTTGAAAAAACGGTAAAAACGCTGATTGAGAATGGCGCTGATGTGAATGCGCAAAACCTCAATGGTGCAACAGCCCTGAGCTATGCCTGCACTTTTAATCAGCCTGAGATAGCTGACATCCTAATTAAAAACGGTGGCGATCCCATGATCAAAGATGCGCGAGGAAATACAGCCATCGACCAGGGAAAGATGCAGGGTTTGAAATGGGTTGATACGTTAAAAACCGATTAAATCTGCTTTTTTCGTTTTACATTTGACCAAACTCCCGTTCTTTTGAGCGGGAGTTTTTTAATTTGCAGAAATGAGATTTTTAACCATTATTTTTCTGTTCTCGATTTCAATTATCGGCTTCAGTCAGGAAGTTCACACATCCGGTGCTCTGAAAAACGTCATGAAAAAAGGTGATCTCTCAGCACACCTCAGTTTAGACTCCCTCAAAACCAAAAAGAATCTCTATGCCTTGGGTCCGCTCGAAGGACTTAAAGGGGAAATCATGATACTAGACAGCAAACCGCTTATCGGATTTGAAAAAGATCAAAAAGCAGTTGTTGAGAGCTCATTTAACCACAAAGCGAGCATGCTGGTTTGGGCTCAGGTAGAAGAATGGAAAGAAATTCAAATTCCCGCTTCGGTCAGATCCAAAAAAGAACTTGAAAACTTCATTCATAAGACCGCTTTAGAAAATGGCATCTCCTCCTCTACTGCTTTTCCGTTTTTGGTTGAAGGGGAATTTAGCTCTGTAGACTGGCACGTTGTCAACTGGGATGAAAACGATAAAGAACACAATCACCATAAACATCGGACTTCAGGTCCGCACGGAACCAAAAACGACTTAAACGGAACTATATTAGGCTTCTACAGCGATCACCACAAGGGAGTTTTTACACACCACACGACAAACATTCACATGCATATATCGGATAGCAAACACTCTTTTGCAGCTCATGCTGATGATGTAACTTTATCCAATGCTGTTTTAAAAATACCAAACTATGACCGTTGATATTCACAATAAGAGAAAGAAAGCTATTGATCAATTGCGATCATTGAGCGAATCAGCAAAGCCTGTGTTCGGAATAATGACCCCACAACACATGATTGAGCACCTTGGCGAAACTATTATCATGTCAAATGGTAAAGTGGAGCTACCGCTAATGGTTGAAGAAAGCAATGCCCGTGCTACAAAGGAAAAAATCATTGACGGTGAAGCACCAATCCCGAAAGGTGTCGTTCAGCCCGGCTCTGACCGAAAATTAAAAGAGTTGCGCTTTAAGTCTCTCAAAGAAGCGATTGATAAGTTGGAAAAAGGACTGGAAGCATTTGACGATTATTTCATCAATAATCCCAACTCAAAGCCCATGCACCCGATTATGGGTAACCTCAACCATTCTGAATGGATTGTGTTTCATAACAAGCACTTCAAGCATCACTTTGAGCAATTTGAGCTTTTAAAATAAGAGTGATTCTTATTTAGAATAACTACAAATAGGTATTGTAGGAATAACTCGGAAAAACCACCTTTGCAATTGCAAAATGAGTGAGGGGAAGAAGAAAATAGCGCTTGTCGGTAATCCGAATTCCGGAAAAACATCACTGTTCAATGCCCTTACGGGAATGAACCAAAAAGTGGGGAATTTCCCGGGCGTTACGGTAGACAAGAAAGTTGGCGGATTTAAAGACAGCTCGGGCAACGGGTATCGTGTTATCGACTTGCCCGGCATCTACAGCTTATCGCCAAAATCACTCGATGAAGAAGTTGCCTGTAAAGTTCTTTTTCAACCTGAGGCACAAGAACATCCCGATGGCGTGATCATCGTGATCGATGCTTCAAACCTCAAGCGAAACTTATTTCTCGCCACCCAGGTAATCGATTTAGGAATTCCGGCTATCGTAGCGCTCAACATGAGTGACATTGCTGAAAAAAGTGGTGTCTCGATCGACAATAAAGCGCTGGAAGAAAAAATGGGCGTTCCTGTTCTGGCGATCAACGCTAAATCGAAAGAGGGCGTCAGCGAGCTCAAAGATAGAATTGACGAATTACAGCCGGGCAAAGTAACTTTCTTTCGCCCGTCTGATAAGATGAAAAAACTGGGCAATGATTTGCTCAAGGATATACTCAATGTCGATCACGATTACCGTGCTTTTAAGCTCTCGGTAAGTATCAATCGCTACAGTTGGCTAAGTGAGAAAAAGGACGCTTTAAACAGGGCTTTTTCAGATCTCGAGATCAACCCCAAAAAAGAGGAAATCCTCGAGATATCAGAACGCTACAGGAAAATCGGAAAGATCCTTCCTTTCGTAATGGCTGAAGTGGAACCGGATGACGGACCAAAAGCTATCACAGCCAAGCTCGATAAATATCTGACACATCCCGTTTACGGATTTATCATTTTCGTAGCGGTCTTTTTCTTGTTGTTCCAGGCAGTTTTCAGCTTCGCAGCCTACCCGATGGATATGATCGACTATGCATTTGGTTGGTTGTCGGGTGCTGTGATGGATGCGCTACCCACAAACATGTTTACTGATTTCCTCGCTAATGGTATCGTGGCCGGGATTGGCGGTATTGTCATTTTTGTGCCTCAAATTATGATTCTGTTCGGACTCGTGACATTGCTGGAAGATACCGGCTACATGGCACGCGTCAGCTTCATGAACGATCGCTTTTTGCGAAGTGTGGGAATGAACGGACGATCAGTCGTTCCGCTAGTGAGTGGATTTGCGTGTGCAATCCCAGCTATTATGGCTGCCCGCAACATCGATAACTGGAAAGAGCGCATGATCACGATTATGGTTACTCCGCTCATGAGTTGCTCAGCACGCTTACCGGTTTACGTATTTTTAGTGGGCTTTATCGTTCCGGAGGAATATTACTTTGGCTTTATCAGCTTACAGGGATTGTTCATGCTCGGGCTTTACTTGCTGGGATTACTCCTGGGAATTGGTGTGGCATGGGTTTTCAATCTCGTGTTGCAGAATAAAGTCCAGAGCTCGTTTATTCTAGAATTGCCTACCTATCGTGCTCCTCGCTGGGGAAATGTATGGACGAGCATGATCAACAAAGGCTACACATTTGTTACTGAAGCCGGAAAAGTGATTCTCATTATTTCGATTTTGTTGTGGGGACTCTCCTCTTTCGGACCCGGAGATGCTATGCAAAAGGTTGATGAGAAATACGATAAAATGGCTCAAACCGAACAGCATACACCTCAACGAATAGAAACGATGCGCAACACAGAGAAACTCGAAAACTCTTATGCCGGAATCATGGGAAGAGCGATTGAGCCTGCTATTCAGCCATTGGGCTTTGACTGGCGAATAGGTATTGCTGTTGTCACTTCATTCGCTGCCCGCGAAGTATTCGTAGGAACCATGTCTATTCTCTACAGCGTAGAAGGAGAAGCGGATAACATACAGGCTCTGAAAGAAAAGATGAAGAACAGTGTCAACCCCAGAACGGGCGAAGCATACATGAGTATTCCAACAGCTTCATCACTGTTGATTTTCTATGTGATTGCGATGCAGTGTATGAGCACACTGGCGATTACGAAACGGGAAACCAATAGTTGGAAATGGCCAATTCTGCAGTTTTCATACCTAACTGCACTGGCTTACATAGCGAGTTTTATCACTTATCAGGCGTTGGTATAACCTGCCGGAATTTTCACCTCAACCTTAGCGGCATCAGCTTTACGAAGACTGAATTTGTATCCAACTACAGAAATAGCAATTGGATCACCCATTGGTGCAACATTTTCAATGACAACCAATTCACCGGGTAAACATCCCATTTCCATGAGTTGCTCCGTTACTGAGCTATCTTCGATTTCTGTGATAATCGCTTCCTGACCTTGTTTTAAATCTGAAAGTTTCATTGCATTCAAATATACGTAGGTGAGATTAATTTAGCTTTATTTAGACTGAATTTAACTAAAAAATACCTAAAAGTTGGTAGTGATGGTCAGAGCCAAAATCTGTCAATCACACTCGGTGATTGCCGGGTTAACAAACTCAATTTCAGGACTTACATAGGGAATCCCGAGGTTCATCCCACGCAAAATAAGCAAAACGCCCATTACTCCGATCAGAACCGGAATGGCCTTGCGGAATTTGGTTCTTACCGATGCAGAAAACAAACTGCCGGCCATCGTTGCCGATAACATCAGCGGAAGCGTTCCCATGCCAAAAAACAGCATGTAAATTGCACCTTCAGACCAACCACCGGTTGAGATTGCTCCGGCAAGTGCCAGGTAAACCATTCCGCAAGGTAAAAGTCCGTTGAGAACACCAATCGAGTAAACAGACTCGGCAGAGTGCGTTTTAAAGAGTTTTTTAAAGCGTCCCATGAGTCGGCCAACGACTTTGTAAGCTGTCTTTTCCAGCGGAATTTTAGCATTTGTGAGGCGAGGAATGATCACCGCCAATAAGAAAACAATTCCCAACCCGATGGAAACTCCACGTTGAACACCTGCCGTGAAAAAGGTTTTTCCAAGCAAACCAAATAGCAAACCGAGGATCATGTAGGTTGAAATTCTGCCTGCGTTGTAAATAGCGGCTCCGGTTGCTACCTGTAGTTTTGATTGTCGTTTTACAGGTATCGCCATAGCGATTGGTCCGCACATTCCCATGCAGTGTAGGCTACTGATTAGCCCTAGCGATATGGCGGTCCAATACGGAATCACGGTACAAATACAGTTTCTTCAACGTAAAAACCTGTTTGGTTTTCAGTCCAATCGGCCTGTACGATGTATTTTCCTTTGCGCAATTTTTCAAACGGAATGAATAAGCGTTGAGCTGTATCGAGTTTCATCTCAAAAGTCATGTCCAACGCTTTGCTCGATGGTCTAAAAAGCTTTACTGTTCCAGAATCGGGAGTGTTATCAACTCCCATAAATTCTAGAATGAGGTGCTCTTTGTCAAAAGTTGTCGCGATTCGTTTATCAGCTCGAAGTGCATTTTCGCGCTTATCGATTTCATCCTGGAATGTCAACTCTTTGGCGTAGTAGTCCTCGGCAACGAGATCATACTCTCTGTTAAAGCTCATGAAAAGAACATAGGAAAAACCAACGATGATCATCACTAAAACGATCGTAATTCCATGTCCCCAGTTGAACTTTTTCATATTCGATTATTTAATTGGACCAATAAATGATGTTGTGTTGACATCTAACCTGCGGTCACCGCCATATACGCCAACTTCAACTTTTGTTTTCATTCCATCGAGTTCGCTTTCATCGAGTATGATGAAAAAAGCTCCCTCAATGTACTCTCCCTTTTTGACAACCAGATCTTTACCTACCATCTTAATTTCCCCGTGTTCTGATTCTATTTGAAAATGAATAGGTAATTCTTCGTTCGTTTTGTTGATGACTTTGTACTGGTACAGGTTGCTCAATCTGCCATCTTCAGTTTTTTGATAAATGGTACCAGGTGCACGGAGTATTGTGGCTTCGGCATCGGTTCTGAAAGCGAAAAGCATTAACAGCACTCCTACTAAAACTCCCAGAACTCCGGTATAAGCGAACATTCTGCTCGTAAAAGTGAATTCTTTTTTCTCGCGAATGTTTTCTTCAGATGCGTAACGGATGAGTCCGCGGTCAAAACCTACTTTATCCATTATCGCATCACAAGCATCTATACAAGCGGTGCAGTTGATACATTCGAGCTGAGTACCGTTCCTGATATCGATCCCTGTTGGACAAACATCCACGCAGGCATGACAATCGATGCAATCTCCTTTGCCCTGCTCTTCCCGATCTTCTCTTCTTTTGAATCTGCCGCGTTTTTCACCGCGAACAAAGTCGTAAGCCACAACAATTGACTTGCTGTCGAGCAGCACGCCCTGCAGCCTTCCGTACGGACAAACAACTGTACAAACCTGTTCCCTGAATTTGGAGAAAACCCCGTAGAAAACACCCGTGAAAATCACCATAGATGTGAGTCCGCCAACGTGTTCTCTTGGATGATCACTTACCAAACTAAACCAGTCGTGATCACCGATAATATAAATCAAAAACAGATTTGAAATGATAAAGGACAGCCCAAAGAAAATAGCGTGCTTGAGCGTTTTTTTCCTGATCTTTTCACCGTTCCACTTCATTTGATCGAGCTTGCGCTGTTTGCGAAAATCGCCCTCAATCCAGTACTCGATCTTGCGGAATACCATCTCCATAAAAATAGTTTGCGGGCAAACCCACCCACAAAAAAGTCGGCCGTAAATAACGGTGAAAAGGATGATAAACACAATCATGGTTATCATCCCTATCACGAAAAGATAAAAATCCTGTGGCCAAAAAATCTGTCCAAAAAAGACAAACTTTCGGTCGATGACATTCAGCATGATGAGAGGTTCCCCACCAATTTTAATGAAGGGTGCAGAAAAGAAGAATGCGAGCAATACATAGCTCACATAACTTCTCCATTTGTAATATCTGCCCTGAGGCTTTTTGGGATAAATCCAATTCCTTTTTCCTTCTTCATCTACCGTAGCGATGCTATCTCTAAAAGCATCTCTATTCACTTCTTCAGCTAATCCCATAATCGTATTCTATAGCGCAGCTACATCATCTTTTTGGTCAGATCCAGACTCTTCCTCAGTGTTTTCGTCACCTTTTTCAGTTTCGGTGTCAGTTTCACTGTCAGATCCTGAATCTTCAACCTCCGGTTCCCAAATCTCACCTTGTGGTTCCTTTTGGTTAGGAGGATTTGTACCTACAAATGTTTTCACGTAGCTGGCAACTTTTTGCATTTGAGGTGGTGTCAATTGATCTTCCCAGGCAATCATTCCTTTTGAAGTAACACCGTATTTAATGGTTTTAAAAACATCCTTAATGCTACCACCGTGTAACCAGTACTTATCTGTGAGGTTTGGTCCTACACCTCCCTGTCCCTGATTACCGTGACAGGCAACGCAGTTTGCATCGTAGATTGATTTTCCTTCAGCCAATGCAGATTTGTCTTCGAGCATCGTCACATTAGACTCATCAACCTGATTTTCAAGACTTGCTAAATAAGCTTCTTTCTGTTTTGCAGCTTCAGCCATTTCAGCTTTGAACTCGCGTTCCTGCATATTTCCATCCAGGTAAACGTGGTAATAGCCAATGTAGACAACAGCAGCTACAATTGTAATGTAAAAACCTGCAAGCCACCATGGTGGAAGGTTGTTATCAAGCTCAACAATTCCATCGTATTCGTGATCCGTCATTACTTCTTCTTCCTCTTCAACCGGAACACTGTCAGTAAGCTTTTGCATCAATTTGCTCCATGCACTCTCTTTCTCAGCAATTGCCTCAACACCTTCTTTTGCTGTAGTGAGTGTTCTGATCAATGATCTCAACATTCCTAAAAGAATTAGAATACAGAGCAATAAAACACCATTGAGCGAAAGCAAGAGGTTTTCCAACCCACTGTCGAGGTGAAACGGGCTCTGACCACTATCCTGTGCAAAAGCAGAGAAAGATGAAAGGACAAAACCAACTGTTACAACACCTGCCGCCTTTTTGCTTGTGAGAGCTGAAGTCCACAGTTTTTTACTTCCTGTAAGGTTGCGGATAATATTCCCAATTGTGAAAATTAAGATAATTTGAAAAGCGATCATTCCCAGTAAGATGTACAATTTCCATGTATCAGACATCCCGGCAGACTCAACTTTTTGCTCTGCTTCCTGGGCAATCGTAGCAAGAGGTAATAAAAAGCTACCTGCAAAAAGGGCTTTTTTCAATACCGTATTTATTCGTTGACTTTTCATTTTAATTCAATGTTTTTCAGGAGTTATTGATTAGGTTCATCGTTGATCGGGATATTTGCACATTCCTCTGCTGTGCTTTTACGCATTGTAATCACATAAATTATGAATCCCACAAATACTGAGAAAAAGATCAAAAACGAGATCAAAGGAAAAATCTCAATATCTGTGATTGATGACATGTGATGTTTGATGAATTTTAGCATAATCTTTTTGTTTTGGAAGAGGAGGCCAAATAGCCTCCAAATCCTATTTCACAAACCAATATCTTATTCTTCGTTTTGTTGATCCTGAGCTTTAATATCAGTTCCCAGTCTCTGTAAGTAAGCAATCAACGCCACAATTTCTTTATCAGGTGATACTTCATAACCTTCTTCAGTCAATCCGCTGGCAATCTCTTCAGCCTGACTGTTGAGATCTTTGAGTGCTTCCTGAGAGTAACCTTCTTCATAAGGAACTCCAAGAGTTTGCATCGCTTCAATCTTATCAGGAGTATTGCTTACATCCAGGTCATTCTCAAACAACCATGGATATGGTGGCATAATTGAGCCGGGAGAAGTTAACTCCGGATCCAGCATGTGGCGATAGTGCCATGAATCAGGGTACTTGTTACCCAACCTGTGAACATCAGGACCAGTTCGTTTTGAGCCCCAAAGGTGTGGGTGATCGTAAACATATTCTCCTGCCTTGGAATAATCACCATAACGAACAACTTCAGATCTAAACGGACGAACCATTTGAGAGTGGCAGTTATTACAGCCTTCTCTGATGTAAATATCACGACCTTCTAATTCGAGTGGTGTGTAAGGTTTTACGCTGGCAATTGTTGGAACGTTACTTTTCACAAGGAAAGTAGGAACCATTTCAATTACACCTCCAATTACAACAGCTACAAGTGAAAGGATGAAAAATTGAACTGGACGTCTTTCAATCCATCTGTGCCAGTATTCTCCTTTTGGCTTTTTGTATTTCTTAGGTAGTGCAGGAGCCTGAGCTGTTTCAGTTTTCACAAAAGAGCCTTTTTGGGCAGTTTTCCAAAGGTTGATAACACCTAAGATAGCTCCCGTTAAGTACAACGCTCCACCAATTGCTCTGAGGCCGTACATCGGTGCGAGCTGAGTAACTGTTTCGAGGAAGTTCGGATAGGCCAAAATTCCTTCATCAGTAAACTGCTTCCACATAGAAGCCTGAGTCCAACCTGCCCAGTACATTGGCAGTGCCCAAAACAGAATACCCAATGTTCCGATCCAGAAGTGAGCATTCGCCATTTTAGTACTCCACAGTTTGCCGCCCCACATTTTAGGGAACAACCAGTAAAGCATACCGAACGCCATGAAACCATTCCATCCGAGACCTCCGATGTGAACGTGAGCCGGAATCCAGTCTGTATAGTGAGCAATTGCGTTCAATGAACGAGTTGAAAGCATTGGGCCTTCAAATGTACTCATACCGTAAGCCGTGATCGCTACGACAAAGAATTTCAAAACCGGATCTTCTCTCACTCGGTCCCATGCACCGCGAAGTGTGAGCAATCCGTTGAGCATACCACCCCAAGATGGGAAGATGAGCATTATACTAAATACAGTGCCCAATGATTGAGCCCAATCTGGAAGTGCTGTGTACAACAAGTGGTGAGGACCAGCCCATATATAAATGAAGATGAGCGCCCAAAAGTGAATAATCGATAATCGATAAGAGTAAACAGGACGGTTAGCCGCTTTTGGAACAAAGTAGTACATCAATCCCAAAATTGGTGTAGTGAGGAAGAAGGCCACGGCATTGTGACCGTACCACCACTGAACCAGGGCATCCTGCACACCTGCAAAAATACTGTAAGACTTAAATAGGCTAACAGGAAGTTCGAGGTTGTTGACAATATGAAGCATTGCAACTGTGAGGAACGTAGAGATGTAAAACCAAATAGCAA
The DNA here is from genome assembly GCF_008806325.1 of Salibacter halophilus. GTDB lineage: Bacteria > Bacteroidota > Bacteroidia > Flavobacteriales_G > Salibacteraceae > Salibacter > Salibacter halophilus. Next base: position 27,820 of record NZ_WACR01000004.1, on the reverse strand, counting down.
CGTAGAGGTGACGCTCTCTCCTGTTGAGGATTGTCATAAACATGTTGATCCCAAACACTACCCAAACAACTGCAATTGCAATGTCGATTGGCCATTCGAGTTCAGCGTACTCTTTACTTGAGTTAAAACCTAATGGGAGCGTGATAGCAGCAGCTAAAATAATTGCCTGCCATCCCCAAAAGTTAAAATTCGATAGCTTTTTACTCCACATCGGGGTTTTGAGCAATCGAGGCATGGAGTAATAAACTCCTGTAAAAATGGAGTTCCCCACAAAAGCAAAAATAATTGCATTCGTGTGGAGTGGTCTAATTCGACCAAATGTTATGTACGGTATACCAGCATTGATCTCCGGAAACACAAATTCCAGAGCTGCTGTCAAACCAACTAACATTCCCACAATACCAAAAACTAGAGTAGCGATAGCAAATTTTCTTACGATTTCATTATCGTACTCAAACGTTTCCAATTTGGCAGAACTCCCTTCCACCTTGCGCTTAACATCGGCAGCATCAGTACTGACTTCTTTTTTGTCCTCAGCTGCTTTATTTACATTGTCTTCGGCCATCGGATAATGATTTGATTATTTGTTTTTAGATTTTTTCTCGTTGTTTATATCGTCAAATAAAATGCGTACACCCGGTGTGTAATCGTCTTCGTATTGACCCGTTTTTATACTCCACAGGAATGCGGCTAAAAAGCCCAATGCGGCCAGCAAACTGATCCCTATCAAAATATAAATTACACTCATTTCTTCTATTTTAAGATTACTTAACAAAAGTGAAGTTCTCGAAAGGTAAAAAAAATGAGTGCAATCACAGCAAAATATGACTTTCGTCAGTTTTAAATTTATGTGAATTGCAAACTGTTATTGGTCAGATCCAATAAGCCTTCCCGCCCATCTTGTGGCAATTGTCGTGAAAGCTACTACAGTTATAGAACTGAGCGGCATCAAAATAGCTGCGAGTATAGGTGTCAACAAGCCCTGGACAGCGAAAAACATCCCGATCGTGTTGTAAGCAATCGAGATCCCAAAACTGATTTTAACGATTCGCAGTGCTTTTTTACTGAAGTCTAAATAGGTGTCTAAATAACTAAAAGAAGAAGCATCTAAAATTCCGTCACAAGCCGGTGAAAACTGATACACATCCTCAGCAACTGCTATGCCTACATCTGCTTTCTTGAGCGCTCCGGCATCGTTGAGTCCATCTCCTACCATGACTGCTTTGTGCCCGTGCTTTTGAAGTGCTGATACAAACTCGAGTTTATCTTCAGGTGACTGGTTGAACTGCATGTGTTTTCGGTCTTCAAAATACGGCTGTACTCTCTCCATTTCAGCTTCGTTATCACCTGATAACAAGAACATTTCAAACTTTTCTTTCAATCTGGTAAGCAGAGAATTTAAACCCGGTCTAAACTCTTTTTGAAGCGTGAATTTCCCCAGCACTTTTCCATCAACTGCGAGATAGCTTTCTGTCGACAATGCTTTTATCGGATCTGACTGTTGAACCCAGCTCGACTTGCCGAGTAATAAATGATGACCATCTATTTTGGCTTCTATCCCTTTACCCTCGTACTCCTCAAAATACTGGATTGGAACGGGATCTGACTGTAAAGAATTTGCTATTGCTTTGCTCACGGGATGATTCGATTGATTCGTGAGTGAGTAAACCCATCTTTTAACCTCATCGTTGAGCGCCTCACCATCGTAAACGACTGTGGCATTTTTACTGAGCGTGATGGTTCCGGTTTTATCAAAAATGAGCGTATCAGAGTAAGCCATTTTCTCAATCGCATCAGTGTTTTTGAGGAATAGTCCGTTCTTTCCCAAAATGCGCATTGCGTTTCCAAATGTAAAAGGGACGGTCAGAGCCAAAGCACACGGACACGCCACAATAAGCACTGAAGTAAATACCTGCACCGCGCTTGACGAATCCAGGAACAGCCAAATGACAAAAGTGATCGTAGCCAAAATGAGTACGCCAATCGTAAAGTAACGACTCATCCGGTTGACGATGCTGTTGATAGGTGTTTCGGCTTTTTGAAATGCCTCCTGATTCCACAAATTGGTCAGATAACTTTGCGAAACGGGCTTAATCGTCTCAACTTCGATAGAAGCTCCCATTTGCCTACCACCGGCAAACAGTTTATCGCCTTTGTGTTTGTGAACAGGTTGAGATTCTCCTGTTACAAAGCTGTAATCGATTCGTGCCTCATCACTCGTTAAAACGGAATCAGCCGGAATCAATTCTTTGTTTTTGATTTCCAGTATGTCTCCAACTACCACATTTTTAAGTGGAATAATTTCCTTAGCTCCATCTACGATTTTGGAAACAGCAATGGGAAAATAACTCTTGTAATCGCGCTCAAATGAAAGTGCCTGATAAGTGTATTCCTGGTACCATTTCCCTACCAAAAGCAGGAAAACGAACATGGCAAATGAATCCATGAACCCCACTCCTGTTCCTGTCACAATCTCGGTTGTGCTCCTCAAGAACAACGCTATTATCCCGATGCTGATCGGTAAATCAATGTTGACGAACTTTCCTTTGAGCGCTTTGTATGCAGATTTGTAATAATCTGATGCACTGTACAAAAAGACCGGCAATGCGAGCGCTAAATTCAAATACCCGAATAGCTTCTGATACTGATCATCAACGATATCATTGATCGATAAATACTCGGGAAAGCTGAGCAGCATGATATTTCCAAAAGCAAATCCAGCAACGCCCAACTTGTAGTAAAAAGGTTTCCCTATTGTCTTTTTCTTCTTTTTGTCAGATCCCAAATTGATAGCCGGCTCATAACCTATCGTAGCCAACAATTCAACCAAACTTCTAAGTGATCCTTCTTCAGCGTTAAACGTGACGTAAACTTCTTTCTTTAAAAAGTTAACCTGAGACCGAATAACTGAAGAATCGAGACGGTTTAAGTGTTCGAGTAACCAAATACACGAACTACAATGAATCTTGGGAACGTAGAATGTGACTTTCGCTACATCCTCTTCGTGAAAATCGAGCAAGCTCTCAGCAACTTCTTCGTTGTCGAGAAATTTATACTTCTCCCCTAAATCTGAATTGATGCGAATACCCGGATTTTCTTCCAAATCGTAATAAGCGCACATCTCGTTTTCATCGAGAAGTTCAAAAACCATCTTGCAACCCTCACAACAAAAAGTTTTGTCGTGAGCGTGGATAACTCCGGTATCACATGGGCCACCACAATGGTAACAAGTCGCTTTGGTATGAGGATTTGGATTGGACATTGCGCTGCAAATTTCTCACAACAATTCATCCCAGAAAATGACTCTTGTCATGTTGCGATGTAATGAAGTTCAGCAAAACTAACGAACAACAATTCGCTCACGAACAGATTCTCCGTTTTGCATCTCAAACGAAACGATGTAAGCTCCTGAATTCAGGCTACTCACTGATATGCTTTGTTCGCCTTTCACTGTTTTGGTCAGAACCGATCGGCCGGTAATATCAAAAACCTCAACTACGTAAACATTTTCATCACTCTTCCAGTTCAGTGTTTTTTCAACAGGGTTTGGGAAAATTTCCAACTCTGGTTTATTGACAATTGCGTTGTGACCAACAGATCCCTGAGCTGGATCAAAGACCTCAACATTGTCGAGATAGAGGTTATTCCCGCGCTCGTTGTATGTTTCAAACCTCACGATCACATCATTTCCATCAGCAACTTGTGGCAATGAAATATTTACGTGTTCCCAATCTGAAGTGTCTTGAGGAGTCCAGTCGCTTTGCAATGTTTTATCTGTCGAGTTTAACTCTTCAGCTCCCTGTTCAAAAACGCGCTGAAAGGTATTTCCGCAATCTGTTGATAACGCTACAATAAGCGAATCCTGAAAACCGGAAAACTTGAGCTGATAGCTGTAATCAAACGCGAGGTGAAGCTGGTTCTGACCATCAACTCTCAAAGCAGGGCTGTATAGGAAATCACGATCTCCGCTACCCGTTAAATAGCTCGAAAGCTGCATAGTTGCCACACTATTTTCTGTTCCGTTTGAACTCAATGCTGAGTCGATTTCCCAGGATTGGTTGGCTTCTTCATCATTTTTAATCCAGCTCGAATAAAGAAATTCATCAATATTTTCAAAAGTCTCCAAATAAGGTAACTGGCTGTTTCCGTTCTTTTTGAATCGGATAAAACGTGTGTTGTTCACGGAATTCAGTTCCTGGTTAGAGCCACTATATTCAACTTCAGCATAAAACTCCAAATAGCCCGATGATGGAATTTGAACGGGATCTAAAACGATTGAATCCTGTTGCTGTAAAGTCCCCGTCCCTATTGATTGCGTCATTTCAGCAGAACCGTAAAAACCGTAAGTGACACTGAGATCACTTTTATCGACAGTATTTGTGTTGTCAAAATGAATCACGGGCGTAAATGAATCTCCGCAAAGCGATAATTCATTTGATGGAGTAATCTTATTGATTGAAATATCAAAGCTGTTGGTTTGCGGAGTTGAAGGTGTATAATTTTGAGCTAAATAGTTGTAAGCCGCCTCAGCATCGATCATTCCCCTTCCGTAAGTATTGTCTTCCCCTGGATCACCGAGATCCACTGCCGTATAATAAAGTGCTTCTTTTATTTCCTCGGCTGTTGCATTTGGAAAAGCTTCAGTGAGCAGCAATGACACTCCCGAAACATGCGGAGCAGCCATCGAAGTTCCCTGATAATTATCATAGGTATAGTCAGATCCATTTCGCACAGCCGAACGTACGTTAACTCCGGGTGCTACAACTTCAGGCTTTATCTCCAAAGCACCTGATGACGGGCAATATGAAGGTCCGCGTGAGGAAAAACCCGCAATCGGATAAGAGGGATTATCAGCGTTTACTGCTCCAACTGCAAAGTTGTTGACCAACGATGGATTTGAACCGGAAGGCAGGCCAACCGTACCACTACCCGGACCGCTATTCCCGGCACTGTGAATACTCACAATCCCGGCATTTTCAATTGCTATCAACGTATTTTCCACAATTCCGCCACAAACTTCAGGCAGGAAAATAGAGTCAAAAGTGCGTCCCCATGAATTGTTGATCACATCCGGTATATCATCAGTTGTTGTAGAATCGCCATCAGGATTCAAAGCCCACTCGTAACCGCGCATGATATTAGGAAAAGTGCGGATATCAGCCGCATTACTCACAATTGGGTCAGTTGCGATGAACATCGACTCATATGCGATTCCAATTGTGTCATTCGTACTGCGATCAAGTCCGATACACGTTCCGTTAGTATGTGTCCCGTGACTACTTTCTTTATCACCCGGAATAATTTTATCGTACGGAAACCAGACTTCATCGAGCGGTTTGTGGTTACCGAGATAATTCTCGCTTATCGCTGGGTGATCTGGCCAAACACCAGTATCGAAGTTGAGAACTTTTTGTCCTTTTCCGGTGTAACCGAGGTTCCATAAAAAACGAGCATTAACGGCTTCTATTCCCGGTTCAATTCCGCCAATGGATCGCGATTGAACCGATTCACTCTTTTCAAACTCAACCGGAGCGATTTTGATTTCATCAGCGAGTTGGATAGATTGTACCTCGCCTACAGTCATCAACTCGTAAACTTTTTGTGTTGAAGCCTTTAACTCAATGACATTGGCAATCCAAAAGGTGTGCTCGATATCGTCACGACTAATATCTCCTTCGTTGATAATTTTATCCTGAGACTTTTTATAGATTTCTTTCAGGTAAGTCATTACATACTTCGCCCGCTCCTTGCGGGTAATACCTTTGGATCTGACCGATAAATTTAGAGAATCCCAATTTGCCCAGTTTGGGCCAACAACTAAAATATGGTGTTCATCACTGTTTCTTTCAGCTAATTCCTGCTGCATCGCTTTGCTCAACTTCCAATCCTGTGAAAACGCACTATTCGCTAAAAGTGAGAATAGCACTACTCCACAAAGCTTCATCCAAAATTTACACATCCTTATTCTGTTTTTAATAATTGATTAAATTGCGCACCCAAATGCAGCAATCTCTATACATTATCATCCTGAGCGCTTTTATGATGAGTTGCTCAACATCATCCAAAAGTACTTCATCGAACTCAAAAAATGAACATGAAGAACAGGTTGGTGAGCAAAACAAGATAACAAATACTGTTGTTCAGTTGAGAATACTCGAGCTGGAACAAAATGCTCAATATAAAGGTTATCATGATTGTAATTGCCAAAATTGCGATGCTTTGGTAACTGTTGAAAAACTTGTAAAACAAGGATTTGATTACCACGGTCAGATTCGTGAAAACGACACCCTAAATGTCCATTTCATATTTTCTCACCAACCCGATACTGCAAAATATCCGTTATTAAAAAAGCACCCCCTAACTTCGCTCGAGAAGAATATGAAAATTGAGGCCGAGATTTTTGAGAAGAGGTCACAATTTTCAATTGAGTTTTATAAAACGTTGAGGTAGATGAAAAGAGTTTTTTATTTTGTTGTGGTAGCTCTGCTGAGCTTCCAGTGTAGTATTGATAATGGTCAGAACCGTGATTCAGCCAACACTGAGAGTCCAGAAGGAAGATTTGAATACGAATTGAACAGGCTCAAAGATCCTGCAACCGGGAAAATTCCTGAAGGGATCAAGTTCAGAGAAATGGCTTTTTCTCACACTCTTCCACAATCGAGTGGACTAGAGAGAAGTGGCGCACAAGTGTACGAACCAATTGGCCCTTACAATGTAGGCGGGAGAACCCGGGCGCTCGCTTTCGATCAGGAAAATCCTGATATCATTTTGGCAGGTGGTGTTTCAGGCGGAATGTGGCGTTCAACTGATGGTGGTCAGTCGTGGAACCGCACAACCAGCTCGATGGATATTTCTTCTGTTTCCTGCGTTACGCAAGATGTTCGCTCAGGAAAAACTGATATTTGGTACTACGGAACTGGAGAAACGCGCGGTAACAGTGCCAGCAAATCTTCATCTGCTTCGTACAATGGGAACGGAGTTTTTAAATCTACCGATAACGGACAAACATGGACTCAGCTCACAAGCACTTCAACTGAACCGCAAACATTTTCAACCTGGAGTGCTGTTTTTACTATTACGACAGACCCATCACGCAACGATAGTGATATCGTACTGGCTTCAACTGAAAGCGGTATTATGCGCAGTAATGACGGTGGTGATTCATGGAAAAATGTTTTGAGTGGCGGCTTCACAACAGACTGGAGTGAAGTCGTGGGTACTTCATCCGGAATATTCTATGCTCACATCTCAGGATCTGACAATAGCGCAGGAATTTACAGAAGTACTGATGGTATGAACTGGTTGAAAATTTCACCTTCAAATTTTCCCAATAACCAACAACGCGGTAGATTGGCAATTGCTCCATCTAATGAAAACATCGTGTATTTCTTTTGTCGCACTCCTGGAGCAGGACAAAACATCGATCCAAGCGAACCAAATTCTGAGAGTAACTCATTTTGGCGTTATCGTTTCCTTAGCGGAGACGGAACCGGTAGCAATGGTGAATGGCTCGACAGATCCTCTAACTTACCACAATCTACTGAGGGCGATAACCAGCTCAACACCTTCAACAACTATTGTATGTCGCTTGCTGTAAAGCCTGATAATGAAGATGTTGTTTTTATTGGCGGTACAAATCTTTTCAGAACTACTGATGGTTTTGCTTCTTCATCAAACACAGCTCAGTTAGGTGGTTACGATGCTCAGGGATACAATAATTATCGCTACATAAGAGATGGCCAACACCCCGATCAGCACAACGTTAAATTCATGCCCGGCAATCCTGATGTGATGTTAGCTTCATCAGACGGTGGAATTCACAAAACAGAAGACTGCCTTGCTTTCAAAGTGATTTGGGAAGATTTGAATAATGGCTATATAACCTCTCAATTTTATGCAGTGGGAACTGTTCACGATGCTGAAATTCCGCTCGCTGCCGGTGGTACGCAGGATAACGGAACCTGGTTCACCAACACTTCAACTCTGGGCAACAACTGGGAAAAAGCAAGAGGTGCTGACGGAGCTTATACGGCTCTGACCAATGGTGGTGCAACAGCCTTTATTTCTACTCAGTACGCAAATATTCAGCGTACCGATATGGACCCAATAACCGGAAATGTACTCAACAGAGAGAATATCATGCCCAATTTTCAGTGGGCTTCCTATTCATTCGTTCATCCTTTTACGCTCGATCCAAAGGATAGAAACAAGATGTACTTACCAATTTTCAACGAGCTGTATAAAAATGTAAACCTGGCATCTCCGTTTGTCAAAAACAATTGGAGTCAGGTTGCTGACTTATCGATCAATGCAAACATCAAGGCTATTGGTGTTGCTCATAATGAAGATGTTGTTTACGTGGGTACTGATGCAAAACAGATTTACAGAATTGACAATGCAAATTCAAACTCTACTGTCTCCTCAGTCACGAATAATATTTCTTCAGGCAATTACACTTCAAGCATTGCTGTTGATCCGCGTGATGCCAATAAAGCAATTGTCGTTTACTCGAACTACAATGTTGTGAGTCTTTGGTACACTGAAGATGGTGGACAATCATGGACTGATATTGAAGGAAATTTAAAGGGTACCGCCCAGCCTGGTATTCCAGATAATCTCCAACATTTGAGTGACGGACCTTCTTGCCGCTGGGCTGAAATTGTTCCAACTCAAAATGGTGATTCTTCAATCTACCTGGTTGGAACGAGTATCGGTCTTTTTGCTGCTACTGAGCTCGATGGCGACAGTACAAGCTGGGTTCAGCAGGGTACTCAAACAATTGGAAATGTCGTGGTAGATATGATTGACGTTCGATTGAGTGATGGCTACACTGTGGTGGGAACTCACGGAAATGGAGTTTATTCCACAACATTGAATATGGGCGGAAATGTTGGTTTAGCTGATCAATCTGCTTACGAGAAGGAAATCGATTACACGCTTTATCCCAATCCGGCTAAGACAAACGTCAACATTTCGTTTGAACTCCAGCAAAGTGAGCGAGTGAAAATCGAAGTTTACAACATGAACGGTCAACGAGTTTTGACTGAGAAAAAACTCTTCAATAGCGGAAAGAACAACCAGCAACTGAATGTCAATAATTTGACTTCAGGAAACTATCTTGTACAATTGACGGGAGAATCGTTCAACATTGGAAAAATAATGACTGTGCAGTAATGTTTTACTTTTTATCAAAAGTCCTGGCATTCCTCATCTCCCCTTACTTTTGGGGTTTCGGGCTTTTGGTTGCTGCTTTCTTTTGGAGAGCGAAAAGAAAAAAACTACTCTTAGCCAGCATTATCGTTTTTTACATATTCTCAAACAGAGCACTGCACAACTTTGTATTGAGTAGCTGGGAAGTGCAAACGGTCAGAACCGAAAACCTCGAGCATCACGACATCGCAATAGTTTTGGGCGGGTTTGCTTACTACGATGAGCAGTTTGACAGAATCGAATTCAATAATTCTTCTGACAGAATTCTCATGCCCCTCAAGCTCTATAACCAGGGCAAGATTGATAAAATTCTATTGAGCGGAGGATCAGGAGAATTAATCGGTCGTGGCCATCCCTATTCCGATTTGATTAAGCAGTTCCTCATCGATTCGGGAATTCCTGAAGATGATATCATTTCAGAGAGTGAATCGCGCAATACTCGCGAAAATGCGGAGCTTACCAAAAAGGTTTTAGAACAACTGGATCTGACCGATAAGAAGCTACTGCTCGTAACTTCAGCAGCTCATATGAAAAGAGCAAAGGCCTGCTTCGATCAAACAGGCCTTATTGTTAATGAATTTTCGGTAGATCGCGAATCATCAGACCCGCGCTACGATTTTGCTTTTTGGGTTGTTCCCAATGTTGAGATTCTATCAAAATGGAACAAACTCAATCACGAGGTAATCGGCTATCTCGCTTACTGGGCTGCCGGTTATGTTTAAAGTCCGGCTAGTTGTTCCTCAAGCACTTTGATTTTTGATTCGGCATCGTGCTGTTTTTGGCGTTCCATTTCCACGACTTTTTCAGGTGCGTTTTCAACGAATCGTTCGTTGCTTAGCTTTTTCTCAACCTTTTTCAAAAACCCTTTCATGTAGTCGATCTCCTCCTTGATCTTTTCTTTTTGCTCCTCGACATCGACAGCTCCTTCGAGCGGAATAAAGTATTCATTGCTTCCCACAACAAATGAGTAAGCTCCTTCTACTTTATCATCTGTCTTTTCGATAGACTCGAGGTTATTGAGTTTCGCGACTATCGGGTCAAAATGAGAACTCGACTCTTCATGTGTTTTCACAAAGAGCTTTAGTGATTCTTTTTGCGGAATGTTATTTTGCTTTCTGAAAGTACGAATCCCCGCAATCACTTTTTCCACTCGTTTAAAATCGTTGAGTATTTCGTCATTCGCCTTGTACTCAATAACCGGCCACTGACTAACGATTAATGCAGAATCAGCATCGCGTTCTTCAATTCGGTGCCACAATTCTTCAGTGAGGAATGGCATGAAAGGATGCAATACTTTGATCAGGTTTTCAAAGTGCTCAATAGCCTGAGCAATTGTTTTTCCGTCAACAGGATCGCCATAACCCGGCTTAATCATTTCGAGGTACCAACTGCAGTAGTCATCCCAAATGAGTTTGTAGATTCCCATCAACGCATCACTGATACGGTAATTGGAAAAGTCTTTTTCAATTTGGGCAAAAACTGAAGTAAAACGATTTGAGAACCATTCGTTAGCGAGAGCTGCAGTCTCAGGCTGATCTATTTTTTCATCGACTTTCCACGACTTGAGCAATCTCAACGCGTTCCAAATCTTATTGGCGAAATTTCGTCCCTGCTCGCAGAGTTGTTCGTCAAACGGCAAATCGTTGCCGGCCGGTGAAGTGAATAGCATTCCAACGCGAACACCATCAGCTCCGTAACGCTCCATCAACCCAATTGGATCAGGCGAGTTACCGAGCGATTTTGACATTTTTCGGCCCTCTTTATCGCGAACAATTCCGGTTAGGTAAACATTGTCAAAAGGCTTTTGATCGCGGTAATAATAACCTGCCATGATCATGCGCGCAACCCAAAAGAATAAAATCTCAGGAGCAGTAACGAGGTCATTCGTTTTGTAATAATAATTGACCTCTTCATTGTCAGGATTTCGAATTCCGTCAAAAACGCTCATCGGCCACAGCCAACTCGAGAACCATGTATCGAGAACATCGTCATCCTGATGCAGATCTTTGGCACTTAGGTTCTTATTACCGGATTTTTCTTTCGCTTTTTCAAGCGCTTCATCTTCGGTCATTGCCACGACAAAATCGTCATGGTCAGATCCGTAATACCAGGCCGGAATTTGATGTCCCCAGTACAATTGGCGCGAGATACACCAATCGCGAACATTCTCCATCCAGTGGCGATAAGTATTTTTAAATTTCGATGGGATCAATTTTACCTCATCATCCATCACTGCTTTGAGTGCAGGTCCGGCAAGCTTTTTCATGGCAACGAACCACTGCAATGAAACTTTGGGCTCGATAATCGCTCCTGTTCTTTCACTGGTTCCGACCGAAGTTTGATAATCTTCAGATTTTACCAAAAAGTCTTTTTCATCAAGTTCGATGACAATTTGTTTGCGCGCCTCAAATCGATCTATTCCTTCGTAGTGAAGACCTTCCTTGTTGAGCGTTCCATTGTCATTGAGGATATCGATCACTTCGAGTTTGTGACGCTCTCCAATTTCCTTGTCATTGATGTCGTGAGCAGGAGTAATCTTCAAACATCCTGTTCCAAACTCCATATCCACGTAATCATCTTCAATAATCGGAACCGAGCGATTTGCAATCGGAACGATAACGCGTTTGCCTTTGAGGTGAGAATAGCGTTCATCATTTGGATTGATACAAACTGCAGAGTCACCGAGGATTGTCTCGGGACGAGTTGTAGCGATTGTCACAAACTCATCTTCACCTTCTACCTGGTAACGAACATGATAGAGTTTTGACTGAATATCTTTGTGAATAACCTCCTCATCAGAAACTGTCGTAAGAGCTTCAGGATCCCAGTTTACCATTCGGTAACCGCGGTAGATGTATCCATCATTGTAGAGATCAACAAACGACTTAAGAACTGATTCGTAACGGATATCATCCATCGTAAAAACGGTACGATCCCAATCACAGGAAGCTCCAAGGCGTTTCAGTTGATCGAGAATGATACCACCGTGTTTATCGGTCCATTCCCAGGCGTGCTTCATGAATTCTTCACGCGAAAGATCGCGCTTGTCAACTCCTTCAGCTTTTAGCTTTTGAACAACCTTAGCTTCTGTAGCGATTGAAGCGTGATCAGTACCGGGAACCCAGCAGGCGTTTTTTCCCTGCATACGCGCTCTTCTTACCAACACATCCTGGATGGTGTTATTGAGCATGTGCCCCATGTGAAGGACACCGGTAACGTTTGGCGGGGGAATTACTATTGTAAAGGGTTCGCGGTCATCTGGTTCTGAATGAAAGTAGTTATTTTTCATCCAGTAGTCATACCACTTACCTTCAGCTTCAGCCGGATTGTATTTTGATGGAATTTCAGTCATTTTGCACCGTTTAAAGGGCGCAAATTTATTGAATTAGTACAAAGACAGGAATGGGGCAGCAGAATAAATTCGATTAATCAAACCCGAATGGTAAATCTGGCTCTCCCCAATCGTAGAATAAGACAAATAACAGTATTAAGAGTATAATTACTATCGCGAGTCTTACGATGTTTTTATTCATTACAACACAAATTGAACATTCTCTTTATTGCTCCTCAGTGGTACAACCTGGCGTTTTTCAACGCCTTCTTTAGTTCTTTTAATAATTATGTTATTTACTTCTTGATCTACTTCAACCTGTACCACTGTACTGCCATCTCTATCTGATATTTCAGTTGACACATACTCGAGCTCATCTCCATTAACCTGATAAAAATCGTAAGTTACAGTTTTTCCTTTAATGTCTTCTATTGTCAGTTCAATTTTTTTAGTTGAGGATGGATTACTATCTCCGCTTTCCTCTTTAGGGAAGCATCCATTCAATAAGAAAGCCGTCAATATGATTAAGAGAAAATAGTTAAACGAAAATGTCAGTTTCATTTTTCCGGGTTTAAGGATTACAAATTTACTTGTTGTTTAAAACAATCATTAGATTTGAGGAATATTTTACAAATCTCGTTCCGTTGTTAACTATTAGTTAAGCATAATATGCGTTTTGTAAAAGTTTTTATGTTTGTATTCACCTATTTTAAAAAGTAAATAGCTATGAAGAAATTACTATTATCATTGAGCCTTGTATTGTTTGCAGGAGCTACTTTGTTCGCACAGGATGTTGGCGGACCAGAAATCGAATTTGAAAAGAATGTACATGACTTTGGTAAGATGAAGCAGTACGGTGACGCCTCTACGGAGTTTAAGTTTACCAATACTGGTTCTGAACCACTTATCATATCGAATGCAAGAGGTTCTTGTGGATGTACAGTGCCATCATGGCCAAGAGAACCTATCGCTCCGGGTGAAAGTGCAGCGATAAAAGTGAAGTACGATTCAAAGAGAATTGGACCGATCAACAAGAGTGTAACGATATCTTCTAACGCTGTTAATCAGCCAACAAAAGTTATCAGAATTAAAGGTCACATCGACCCAGCTCCAAAAGAAGAAACAATGCCTGTGAACAAAAGTGACGGAGCTCCTGTTTCAAAATAGATACCAACAATTATTCCCAATAATGCAAAGGCTTTCTCAAATTGAGAAAGCCTTTTTTCGTTTTGGTAATTTGATGAATAATTAAAACAGCTTCTTTACATTTGAAGCAGTTATTAAAGAGTTGAGTCAATATCCCATCAATCTCAACTATTCAAAAGAGAAGCAATACAGCTTCGCATATCAATACAATATGGAAATAAAAGCATTTTCAGATTTCAATCTCAATCAGGACTTACTCTCAGCAATAGACGCATTCGGTTTTGACAAACCCACTCCTATTCAGGCTCAGGTAATTCCTGAAATACTAAAAGGTCAAGACATAATTGGCTGTGCACAAACCGGAACCGGTAAAACAGCAGCCTTTCTCATTCCACTCGTCAATAAGCTACTGGAAAAAGAGAGCAGTAAAGTTCGTTGTGTGATACTATCGCCAACACGCGAACTCGCTCAGCAAATAGAGCAAAACCTCATCGGTTTTATATACGGGACTCATGTTTCCTGCCAGGCAGTATACGGTGGCAATGAAGGAGCTGAATTCTCACAACAAAAAGCATCTATCCAAAACGGTGTCGATATTATTGTCGCTACACCGGGGAGATTAAAATCGCACATCAGTCTCGGTTATGCTGATTTCAGCGAATTAGACTTTTTTATTCTGGACGAGGCAGACCGCATGCTTGATATGGGTTTTATTGAAGACATCAAACTGCTCAACAGTAAGTTGCCTGAGAAAAAGCAAACCTTAATGTTCTCTGCCACGATGGCTCCTAACATTAGAAAACTGGCAGAGAAAATTCTCCACAACCCAACACAAATAAACCTATCTGTTGATAAGCCGGCTGAAAATATCAACCAACTGGCTTACCTTGTTTACGATGACAATAAAGTAGCCCTGCTCGAACATATTGTCAAAACACAGGATGTGAAAACAATGGTCGTTTTTGCTTCACGAAAAAGCGATGTAGATCGCATTGCGAATAGCCTCAAAAAATACAACTTCCCCATCGCAGCTATTCACTCAGGCAAAGACCAAAGTGAGCGAAATGAGATTTTGAGAAAGTTCAAAGCTGGTCACTACAAAGTACTTGTTGCAACTGATATTCTCTCTCGCGGAATCGACATCGATGATTTGAGTCATGTTGTCAATCATGATATCCCGGATGATCCTGCTGATTATGTTCACCGTGTTGGCCGTACAGCAAGAGCCGGAAAGTCAGGAGCGGCTATTTCATTCATCAACCCTAAAGATCAATTCAAATACTACAATATTGAAAAACTGATTGAAAAGGACGTTGAAAAGCTCCAAACGCCTGAGGAGATTGGTAAAAGCCCGGGTTATGACCCAAAACGAAAATCGGGGAATAACCGAAATAAGTTTAAGGGAAAAGGAAAACCGAAGCACAAACACCACCACAAAGGCAAAAAGCATCACGGTCATAACCAAAATAAAAATAAGCACAACAACCCGCGACCAAAGAATAAAGGTCAAGATTAATGGATCCAGAAGTTGTCAAATTAAATAGCGGATTACGCGTTGTTTACGAACAACACAACAGCATTGCCTCACATGCCGGCTTTTTTATCGATTGCGGTACGCGCGATGAAAAACAGGATGAATTTGGAATGGCTCACTTCATCGAGCATTGCCTTTTCAAAGGAACAAGCAACAGAAAAGCATTTCACGTTCTCAGCAGAATTGATAATGTAGGTGGCGAGCTCAACGCTTTCACTTCAAAGGAAGACACCGTTATTCACGCCTCTTTTTTAGCTGAGCACACACAGCGATCTGTTGAGTTGTTGAGCGATATCACTTTCAACTCAATTTTCCCCGATCGTGAAATAACAAAAGAAAAACTCATCGTGATTGATGAAATCTACGCCTACCAGGACAGCCCGGGTGAGCAGATTTACGATGACTTTGAGGATCAACTTTTTGCTGATCATCCCCTAGGGCATAATATTTTGGGTACGCTCGACAATATCAAGCGCTTCAATCGCTCTTCTTTGATCGACTTCTACTCGCGGAATTACACTCCTTCAAACATCATTTTTTCTTACTCCGGACCTGAATCACTCGATAAAATAGTTCGGCTACTGGAAAAATACACGCCAGCCGGCTCTGACCGAAACGCAATAAAGTCTCCTTCAAAATTAAATTACAAACCACAGCAAGTCGTCAGTAAACGCGATGTCAACCAGGCGCATCTCATGATGGGAAATGTCGCGTATGACTCGCATCACGAAAACAGGAGAGCGCTCGTTTTGCTGAATAATATTTTGGGCGGACCTGCTATGAACAGCAGGCTAAACCTCAACATCAGCGAGAAATACGGATTTGCTTACCATCTCGAATCTGCATTTGTCTCTTACGCTGATACAGGTCTATTCAGTGTTTATTTGGGGACTGAGCCAAAATACCTCGACAAATCAATCAAGCTGATTCACAGAGAGCTGAACAAGTTAGCAAATAAAAAACTGGGACCAATCCAGCTCAACCAGGCTAAGCAACAATTAAAAGGTCAGCTCTCACTCGCCCGTGAAAGCGGACTCAACACGATGTTGGCAATGGGCAAAAGTCTGTTGAATTACAACGAGGTTGACACATTAGAAGATGTTTTCGACCAAATTGAATCCATCACAGCCGAGCAATTACAGGATGTTGCAGCTGACATTTTCAATCCCGATCAAATGAGCTCTCTTATCTTTGAGCCAAACAATTGATTTATGGATTTCATCGAACACGATATTCTCGATTACGCGATTAATCACAGCGACTCAGAACCTGAAATTTTACAACAACTCAATCGCGAAACACACATTAAAGTATTAAATCCACGGATGTTAGCCGGTGATTATCAAGGCAGACTCCTGAGTATGATCAGCTTTATGGTCAGACCCGAAAACATTCTGGAAATAGGCACATATACAGGCTACTCAGCACTTTGCTGGCTTGAAGGATTAAAAGATGGAGGTGAAATTCACACCATTGATAAAAACGAAGAATTACAACCCATTCTCAAAAAATACCTAAAACTGGACGAGCCCAATAACCCTATTCACTTTCACCTGGGAAACGCACTCGAGATCATCGATGAACTCGATAAAGACTGGGACCTGGTTTTCCTCGATGCCGATAAATCAAATTATCTTAATTACTACGAAAAAGTAATTCCTAAAATGAAACCGGGTAGCTTCATCGTTGCTGATAACGTACTGTGGAGCGGAAAAGTAATCGATGAAAAAGCAAATGATGAGGATACTGTAGCGCTCCGCAAGTTCAATAAACATGTCAAAGAAGATCATCGTGTAAGCGAGATCATTCTCCCAATTAGAGATGGCATTACCATAATTAGAAAACTTTAGAGTCCGTTTTACAGCCAAAAAACTTCGCTCATACCGTTAACACAAGCTTTCAGTAAGTTAGAAGAAAAGCGTATTTTAGTCGGCCTGGTATTTGTGTCAATACCTGAGTTCTAAATCCATTACGTATGAGAAGTATTTTACTGGCTTTCGTAACTGTGCTACTGACTTTCAGTTTACAGGCACAAAATAGCATTCAAAAGCAGAGCATGGTTTGCCTGCTCGACATGACTCACCTCAACAATAACAACGATTCACGCCTTTTCGCTTGTAAGCAGATTTTAATCGCGACAGGAGCTTCATTTGTTGTGCGAAAATCAATTGGAGATGCCAGTCAGTACGGAGCAATTCTCTTCTCATCTGATATTTTAAACGGAACTTTTAATTCTTCACAGCGCGACTCCATTACAAACTATGTTTCAAACGGTGGTGTAGTGATCACCTCCAATGTCAAAGACCCGGATTTCTACGACCTGTTTGGAATTTCAGATTATACCTCAACTCAAAACAACTACTTCCTCAATTGGGATACTGACTCAAATCCTGATCTTTTCACTTATTTTGATGATCCCCTCGAAAAGGAAATTCAACTCGGTAGAACCGATTACCCCGAGGTAATTTACTCACGCCATTACGATTTAGATGGCGCAACACCTCTCGCCTACTTTGAAAATGATCAGTCAAAGCCAGCTGTAATTCGCCATGAATACGGACAGGGAAAACTCTATGCTTTTGGTTTGTCGCTGAGAGATGTCTCACTCCGCTGCATGCTGAATTACGACTACAATGCTGAACGCACTTTTTCAAACGGTTTTGAGCCCGGAGCCGATGTTTTCCCGCTCTTTATCAGATCGATTCTAGCAAAAGAAATCGATAACTTTGTTTGGAAGCATACTTCACCGGCTAATAGCTACAACACCGTAATGGTTACTCACGATGTAGACAGCCGAACCGGTATGGACACCATGAAGTATTTCGCTATGGAAGAACTAAAAAGAGGAATAAGAGCAAATTACAACATCACTACTCGTTACTTTGCCGATAGCGCTATGAGCGACTTCTACGTGGAAAACCATCCTGAAGTTCAACAACTATTATCCTACAACCAAATCATCAGCAGCCACTCCGTTGGTCACTTTTATGATTTTCACGAATTCCCATTGGGTCCGTCAGGATTAACACCATTCAACTACACGCCATTTTACGATGGCAACAGCACCAATAATGGCTATGTAATGCCGGAAGTTGAAGTTTCCAAAAACATACTGGAAGCAAATCACGGTGTCAGCATCAAAACATTTAGATCAGGACATTTACGCTTCCCCGATAAACTCGCCAATGCGCTGGAAGCTCAAAATTACCAGTTTGAAAGCTCTCTGAGTACTAATGACCTCATGTACAGTTTTCCATTTCCTTTAAAAGAAAACAGAAGTTTCAGCGGACGCACAACATCCGTTTACGAAATCTCGATGACACTGAGCGATGTTTACAATGCAAACGGATTTGAATCTTACAATTACCATGAAGGTGTAACAGACTGGGTGAAGGCGACAAAACAATACGAATACAACTATTCACCTGTCACACTGCTCATCCACCCCAACAGAATATGGAAAGTTGATGCGATGAAACTCTACCTCGACTACCTGAGCGAGAAAAACATGATTCTCGACATGGAAACTTACGGCAACTTTTGGAAGAAAAGAGAACAACTCCGTTTTTGGTCAGAACCACAAGGCGATGGCACAACAGTTATCACAATTCCCGATGATCAGTTTCCACTCGACCCATTTTTGAGCTTTGGAGTACACGGAACTGAAAACAATGGAAAAGTTATCGTTAAACGCGAGAGCGGACAGGTACTCGACTTTACCTCAGAAAATGTACACCCGAGAAATCATATTTTAGTTTACCAACCAACTTTTGCTGTTGGAAATGAAATCGTTAAAAAAGAATCTGACGAAATCAACTTTTATCCCAATCCGGCTTCACCGGGTGGACAAATCACGATTGACAAAGCATTCGACTCCGGAATTGAATTATCGATGTACAACCTCAGTGGTCAGCTCGTTTACAGCAAACCGTTCTATGCCGGCTCAATGGTCAGAACCAGTTTGCCCGCAGACCTAAATCCCGGAGTTTACGTAATCAGCATTTCCGGCTCTGACCGTAACTACACCAAGAAAGTACTGATAACGCATTAGTATAATTTCAAAAAACCTAATTTCGCACAAAATCTTTCATGCATGAAGATAAGCGGTTTTAGCTTTGGGCGAAACGTATCGAAATTATATTACCCGATTAAAGAATCCATCCTTTCTATCTTGCCGATTTGTGACGAGTTTATTTTCGTTTTAGGCAAAGGTGATGAAGACGACAACACGAAAGAGATTCTCGAGAGTATTGACTCGCCAAAACTGAAAATCATCGAGACTGAGTGGGATACGGAAGCTTTTCCAAACGGAATGGAAAACGCCCATCAAACTGATATCGCGATGAAGCACTGCACCGGTGACTGGTTGTTTTATGTACAGGCTGATGAAGTGGTTCACGAAAAATATTTACCCGTCATAAAAGCGAGATGTGAAGAGCTTTTAAACAATGAAAAGGTTGAAGGTCTTTTGTTCAAATACCGTCACTTTTTTGGCGATTACGACCACTACATCAATCACCACGGTTGGTACCAAAATGAGATTAGAATTGTGCGTAACAAACCTGATATCCACTCATTTGAATCAGCACAATCATTTCGCAGAATTCCGAATTTTGATGGTAAGAGTTACCGCCAGCAAAAAGGCTCTTACCTGTTGAATGTAGCTAAGGTTGACGCCTACATTTATCACTACGGCTGGGTACGACCACCGAGATACATGCAGAGTAAAAAGAAAGCACTCGACAGCATTCACAAAGGAGACAGCAAGGCCGAAGCACTCTACAAAGATCGGGAACAGGAATTTGATTACGGTCCGCTAAAAGGACTGCCTAAATTCAAAGAGACACACCCGGCTGTGATGAAAGATAAAATGAAAGATTTCAACTGGGCCGATAGCCTCAATTACACAACCAACAAACTGCCAAACCGGCCAAAGTTCAAACACGAAAAGACGAAATACCGCTTTCTTTCGTTCTTGGAGCGAAATATCAATGGCGGAAAACACTTTTTCCCTTTTAAGAACTGGAAATTACTCAACGTTTAAATTCTCTGAATGAAGAGCTTACTCAAAATAGTTAAGTACATAGTACCTTACAAAACACTCGCTTTTTTAAGTGTTTTTTCGAATGTATTACACGTAATCTTTCACCTGCTTTCAATTCTGGCGCTCATCCCGTTTTTGTCCATCATCATGGGCCGGGCAGATCGTGTTACAGAACGTCCGAAATTTGAGTTGAGTTCTGATTATGTAAAGGAGATGTTCAGCTATCAAATCACACCTTACATCGATGATTTTGGTGTTGAGGGAGCACTCTTTTACATCTGTATATTGATCGCTATTTTATTCTTTCTCAAAAACCTCTTCCGCTACTTTGCGAAGTTCTTTCTCGCTTCAATTCGGAGTGGAGTTGTAAGAGATATAAGAGCCCAGGTTTTCAAAAAGATTTTAGCACTTCCGCTCTCATTCTACTCTGAAGAGAAAAAAGGAGATATTATTAGTCGGATCACGGGAGACGTACAAGAAATCGAGTGGTCGATCATGAACTCGCTGGAAATGGTCTTTCGCGATCCCATCAGCATTGTGATGTCTCTCATTTTCATGTTGACGCTAAATGCAGAACTGACACTTTTCGCTTTCATCCTTTTACCAATTAGTGGTCTCATAATCGGGAAAATTGGAAAAAGCCTTAAACGCACCTCATCCAAGCTCCAGATCAGAATGGGAGAATTACTGTCAACCGTTGAAGAAACACTGGGAGGATTGCGTATTCTTAAGGCTTTTAATGCAGAAGAATCTGCTGATAAAAAATTCACAGGTATCAATACCATTTACCGCAACACCATGTTGCGCATGTTTCGCAAACGCGATCTCGCCTCTCCGGCCAGTGAATTTTTAGGAGCATTAGTGATGGTTATTTTGGTTTGGTACGGTGGAAAGATGGTCGTTGATGAATCAATCGACTTTAGTGCTGAAGAATTTCTCGGCTACATCGCGATGTTCTCACAGTTGCTGAATCCGGCCAAATCGCTTTCAACAGCTTATTACAACATTCAAAAAGGAGCTGCCTCAACGGAGCGAATCGAAAAAATATTACAGGCTGAGAACAAAATCAAAGACAAGCCAAATGCCCTTCCTATCAGGAGTTTTGAAAACTCAATCGAATACAGAAACTTGAGTTTTGCTTATGAAGAAGCTAAGGTTCTGAAAAACATCAACATCAAAGTTTCCAAGGGAAAAACAGTCGCACTTGTAGGCCAATCAGGTGGTGGTAAATCCACACTGGTAGATTTACTTCCTCGTTTTTACGATCCCATTGAGGGCGGAGTTTTCATCGATGATAAAGACATCAGGGAATACAAGATCAAAGATCTGCGCAACCTCATGGGAATTGTTTCTCAGCGTTCAATTCTGTTCAATGACAGCGTGTTCAATAACATTGCTCTGGGAGTTGAAAACCCCGATCGCGAAGCTGTGATTGAAGCGGCTAAAATTGCGAATGCACACGAATTCATCGAGAACCTTCCAAACGGATACGACACCAACATTGGCGATGGTGGAGGAAAGTTATCAGGCGGTCAACAACAACGCATCAGCATAGCCAGAGCTGTATTGAAAAACCCACCCATTATGATTCTGGACGAAGCAACCTCTGCCCTTGATACAGAATCTGAAAAACTTGTACAGGACGCTCTGTACAAATTGATGGAAAACCGCACCTCTATCGTCATCGCACACCGATTGTCGACTATTCAACACGCTGATGAAATCATCGTCATGCAGGAAGGTGAAGTCGTAGAACGCGGAAATCACGATAATCTCATCGCTCAGGGTGGTGTTTACAAAAAACTCACTGACTTGCAGGCTTTTGAATAAAAGTAATGTGTCTTTTACGATCAAAACCAATCGATATCACTAAACTTTAGAGTTTGTGTTAATGATATTTTTCAGGCTCTGACCGAAAATACCTCGTAACTCAATCGTGTAAAGATGAGAAGAGGCCTTTACAAACGTTGGAAACTTACTATCTTTGCCGGCCTCGAATAGCTATGGAAAAGATTACAATTACATTACCGGATGGTTCAAAGCGCGAAGTGGAAAAAGGAACTTCAGCGCTGGATGTTGCCAAAAGTATTAGTGAAGGACTGGCACGCAACGTGTTAGCCGCAGAGGTTAACGGTGAAGTTCGCGATGCTACACGTCCTATTGATGACGATGCAACGCTCAAGTTGCTCACCTGGAATGATGATGACGGAAAATCAACCATGTGGCACTCATCAGCTCACTTGCTGGCAGAAGCTCTCGAAGAACTCTATCCGGGTATAAAACTGGGTATTGGTCCGCCAATTGAAAATGGTTTTTACTACGATGTTGACTTTGGCGATCACGAATTTTCGAGTGATGATTTCAAAAAAATCGAGCAAAAAATGCTCGAACTGGCCAAAGAGAAAAATGAGTACCAGCGCCAGGAAATATCCAAACAAGATGCACTCGATTATTACAACAAAAAAGGTGATGAGTACAAGCTGGAACTCATAAACGACCTCAACGATGGCGAAATAACATTCTACACACAGGGAAATTTCACTGATTTGTGTAG
This sequence comes from Salibacter halophilus, assembly GCF_008806325.1. Lineage (GTDB taxonomy): Bacteria > Bacteroidota > Bacteroidia > Flavobacteriales_G > Salibacteraceae > Salibacter > Salibacter halophilus. The sequence continues at coordinate 5,001 of NZ_WACR01000004.1, read as the reverse complement.
AGGTCCGCACATTCCAAATACCGGCTTTATCAAAGCTGCCAAGCTTTTGAGCACTGCCGGTGCATATTGGAGAGGTGATGAGAACAACAAAATGCTCACTCGCATTTACGGTATCACATTTCCCAAGAAAAAGGAATTGACAGAATACCTCGAGCAACTCGAAGAAGCGAAAAAACGCGACCACAGAAAGATCGGAAAAGAGCTCGGCCTATTTACTTTCTCTGAAAAAGTTGGTCAGGGACTTCCGTTGTGGTTACCTAAAGGTGCTGCACTTCGCGAGCGTCTTGAGCAGTTTTTGAAAAGAGCTCAAAAAATAGCGGGTTATGAACCCGTTATCACACCACACATCGGGCACAAAGATCTTTACGTAACGAGTGGTCACTACGCTAAATATGGTGAAGATTCATTTAAGCCCATCGATACACCTAATGAAGGTGAAGAGTTTTTGCTCAAGCCGATGAACTGCCCGCATCACTGTGAGGTTTACAAGTCAGAGCCGAAATCGTACCGCGACTTGCCGGTTCGCTACGCTGAGTTTGGCACTGTTTATCGTTACGAGCAAAGTGGAGAGCTCCACGGACTCACACGTGTTCGCGGATTTACGCAAGATGATGCACACATCTTTTGCACACCTGACCAGGTAAAAGACGAGTTCAAAAAAGTAATCGATCTCGTTCTCTACATCTTTAAAACACTCGACTTTAAAGACTTCACGGCTCAGGTATCAGTGAGAGATCCTAAAGATCACAGTAAGTATATCGGATCTGAAGAGAACTGGGAAAAAGCAGAACAATCAATTATTGAAGCAGCTAAGGAAAAAGAACTCAACTACGTGATCGAAGAAGACGAAGCTGCATTCTACGGGCCAAAGCTCGACTTCATGGTTCGCGATGCAATCGGTAGAAAATGGCAACTCGGAACAATCCAGGTAGATTACAATCTACCGGAGCGTTTTGAGCTCGAGTTTACGGGATCCGACAATCAAAAACACCGCCCGGTAATGATCCACCGCGCGCCTTTTGGTTCGATGGAGCGTTTTGTCGCTGTATTGACTGAGCACTGTGCCGGAAACTTCCCGATGTGGCTCACACCAGAGCAGGTTGCGATTCTTCCAGTAAGTGAAAAATACAACGAAGCAGCCGAGGAACTTTCAAAAAAGTTAAATAATTCCGATATTCGCGCCCTCGTAGATGATCGTAATGAAAAGATAGGCAGAAAGATACGGGACAACGAATTGAAGAAAATCCCGTATATGCTCATCTACGGAGAAAAAGAAATTGAAAGCCAGTCGCTGGCAGTGCGCAAGCATGGAGAGGGCGATCTTGGTACGATGCCGGTAGATAAGTTCATCGAGCACGTACAAAATGAGGTGCAGGAACAAACCGGCACTTTTAATGGTTAATGAACACAAAGTTTAATTAAAGTAGGAGGACTTAGTCATAAGAAGAAAAAAACCTATCCGCAGAAAGAAAGAGAATCCGCACAGGATTAACCGCTTCATTAAAGCTGATCCTGTAAGGGTAGTTGGTGACAATATTGGACAAGATGTTATGCCTTTGAAAGAGGCATTGAATATGGCTGATGATATGGGGCTAGACCTCGTTGAAATTTCGCCAAAGGCCGATCCGCCTGTCTGTAAAATCATCGATTACAAAAAGTTCCTTTATGAACAAAAGAAGCGTCAGAAAGAGATCAAGCAAAAGACGCAAAAAGTTGTTGTGAAGGAAATTCGTTTTGGGCCCAACACCGATGATCACGATTACGAGTTTAAGAAAAATCACGCTGTCAAATTTTTGAAAGACGGTGCCAAGCTAAAAGCATTTGTGTTCTTTAAAGGACGCTCAATCCTGTTTAAGGATAAAGGTAAAATGCTCTTACTTCAACTCGCTCAGGATCTTGAAGAATACGGTACAGTTGAACAAATGCCCAAGCTGGAAGGTAAACGCATGACGATGTTCTTTGCGCCCAAGAAGAGTAAGAAATAATTCAGATCGAGATAAATAGTTAGTTTATGCCAAAGATGAAAACAAACTCCAGTGCCAAGAAGCGCTTTAAGCTTACAGGTTCTGGAAAGGTGAAAAGGAAGCACGCGTTTAAATCGCACATCCTCACCAAAAAATCGAAGAAAAGAAAACGTGCGCTTACGCACTCAGGTTTGGTACACAAATCTGATGAAGCAAACATCAAGCGCCTGTTGACACTCAAGTAAGAGTTGTCAGGTTTCAAAAATGTTAAACCCGGAATTGAGCCAAAATTGAACAAAGTGCCTCGTGCCGCTTAATTCCAAAAAACGAAATTTAATATGCCAAGATCAACAAACTCCGTAGCAAGTAGAGCGAGGAGAAAAAAGGTAATGAAGCAGGCCAAAGGTTACTATGGCCGCAGAAAGAATGTTTGGACGGTTTCGAAGAATGCTGTAGAAAAAGGAATGCAGTATGCTTACATCGGCCGCAAACAAAAGAAAAGAAACTTTAGAAAACTTTGGATACAGCGTATCAACGCAGCAGCTCGCCAGGAAGGATTGTCTTACTCACAGTTCATGGGCAAGTTGAAGGATTCAAATGTTGAGTTGAACCGCAAGGTTCTTGCAGACTTAGCGCTCAACCATCCTGAAGCGTTTAAAGCCGTTGTCAATAAAGTAAAATAAAGTAAGAATTTTTGATCTGAATTATTTGAAGGGAACTCGATTGAGTTCCCTTTTTTTATACCCAATTTTCTCCTTCTCCACTCATCTAATCATTACAACAAGCTCCCTACCCTAATGACATTCCCGGCACTAACATGAACTTATAAAATCCAAAACCAAATGACCATATAGTTATTGGCTAATCCTTCCTATCACACAGCACTACAAACCCTTTTCTAACACATTTACAACAAGTTAATCAACCCTTATAATTTGTTAGTTGTTTTTATTTTTATAACCTTTGAACAATTAATCAAAAATTTTAAACCCATGAATACCGAAAAATTAAAATTTATTCAAGGCAAAATCCACCTTATAGGAATCTTTACTATTGCATTAACATTGTTTGCAATAAATGCTAAAAGTCAAAGTTGTACTTCACCAACGAATAATCCTCCGTTCAATGAAAGTTTTAAATGCATGTATGATACTATGAGTGGTTTTGGTGATACGTGGGGTGAACGCATACAGGACTATGATGATTACACTGGCGGGCAAGCTGCCATGAAGAAACGCTATCGTTCTGTTTTTGTCAACCAGAGCATTAACAGGGTAGGCGGTTTTGCGGTTGTCGATTCAAACTCCAGTGGAACCAAATACTATTTTGACCCGAATGATGTAGGATCAACTTTTGGAATTGATGAAGATAATGATTGTGTTTATGAACGCGAAAATGAACTACTCGATTTTCTTGTCGACAATCACTTTGATGAGATCATCCTCTACAATGTTTCCGGTATTCTAAAAGACGGGGATCAAACTGCCAAAGATTATGATGTAAATAATAATAATCCTTTTACACCTTACGATAATATAATGAAAGAAGAGAAAAAACTCGAATGGCACCTGGCGCGCTTCATTTACAAAGCAAAAAACGATTACAACCTCAAAGTTGTGGGTGCTGTTCCCGGATTGACAAAACCGCAATACTACGGACGCTTTTACAGCTATTACGATGAGTATTCGAGGAATTGGTATGACGATTACACAGAAATGATCGAAGGTTTTAATGAGGCTTTTATCGACAGCTATGAAGATACCTGGCTCAACAATCCTGAAGACCTGAAATACCTCGATTACGGGGAAGATACCTTGTTCTTGCCAAAAGATTCGCAGGGACGTATTTCCTATATCGACAAAGTAATTGTTGATGCTTACAATTTACATCTTTTTGAATTCAGGGTAAAAAACGGATTCATTACAAACGCCACAGGAGAAGAGTGTAACGAAATAGGAGAAGGAGAAAATATATGTGATAATGCTTTTGACGGTCATTTGTTTGAATGGGAGTGGTGGAATAATAATGTAGTAGCAGATGACAAACACGAGCAGGAACTCGACAAGTTATTGGGACTAATTGAGTTTTCTGCTAAACTAAAAGAGCTCGTTGAACCTTGTTATCCTGAACATTACGTCACGCAGGATAATTTCAGTGATAATGGTTGGACAGGACTTTACCGCACCGAACAAAGACGAGCAGATTTGGTTGATTCCATCGCTCATCGCATTTATTTGTACAGTTATCACAAAAACCCCTGTGATTGTTATTGGGGAAGAGCGAATAACCCGAACAGCACTTATAATGACTTTAACTACAAAGTGAACCTGTTGAAGAATAACGATTTTGGAAACCCTCTACCTTACGGGGAGTCATTTATATTACCTGTTTTCATGGCCAAGTATCACGATCAGAGCTTGCTGAATGATCCTAACCGCCCGGTTTATTACGGAGATGGTAACATGGGCTGTGACAATGTCCAGGACTCCTGTGACTACTGTAGTGAAAGAACTGGCAGAGCACTCCTGGATTTGCAGAATAACGGCTATCAACCGTACCTGAGCTACGTTGAAAACATTTTCCAGGAACAATACGATTTTGATACAGCCACACATGCCGGAAACAGTGATAGTCATATCTTTGGGTATTGCTGGTTTAAATCGAGGTTGTTGCAGGATAACAGTTTTATCAGTTCTGACGGTAAAACTCTTACAGATAAAGGAAATAATATTAAAGTTTATCCGAATCCGAGCAACGGCCTTTATAATATTGAATCAAACAAAATGATAACCGGGATCAAAATTTATGATCTACGAGGTTCATTGATCAAACAAGATCAACTTTCAGAAAGAAGAAAGCAATTACGTCTAAAAAATTCAGGCGTCTATTTAATGCAAATTGAGGATATTGATGGTAATATCACCACGAAAAAAGTTGTGAAATGGTAAGATCAACAATTTTAGTTTTCATGATGTTGGTTGCAGCTCTAACAGGCTACAGCCAGCACCTTGAGGTGATCAAAGAATACAACAGCAAC